>NZ_JBIMEZ010000001.1:0-698668 GCF_051262695.1 Aeromicrobium sp. CF3.5 | reverse complement strand
CCCGCGACCGAGCGCACAGCGGGTGGGCCGAAGTCGAAGGCCAGTCCGCAGTGCCGACACACGCCCCGCTCGTCGATGTCATCGAGCAGATCGATCGGCGACTCGCAGGTCTCGCACAGCAGCAGAAGCTCGAGGTCGTGGCCGGTCGGTTGACGCGATGAAACACCCATGACGCCACGCTAGGACCGGGGTCGGACATTGCGGGCCCGACACGCCCTCGACAGCAGTGGGTCAGGGCGAGCGGGTGACCTTGCGGTGCTGCATGGGATCGGCGATCTGCGACAGTCGCAGGCGCTGCTCGGGTGTCATGTCGGAGGCGCGCCGAGCGATGTCGAGCGTGAACTGCGCGACCTCGGCGGCGAACAGGAATCGATCCTGCCGGTCGAGCTCCTCGGCCAGATCCACGAGGCGGTGCATGTCGTTGTCCCGGACCGCGTGCGCGAACGTCTTCCAGATCGCCGAGGTGCCGCTGGACGCGTCGACGGACTCGACCGCACTCAGCAGCGGCTTCAGGTGCATCGGCCCGCCGATCTGGACCGACAGCACCGCCGCGTCCACCTCGCAGAGCAGCAGGTCGTGCTCGCGAGCCTCGTCGATGACCGCCTGCAGGAGGTCCAGCGCTTCTTCAGGTTCACCGATGGCGTCGTGCACGCAGGCCTGGCAGATCATCAGCGTGAGCCGCGGCTGCCGGTGGGGTGGGGATGGTCGTTGGTGCGAGGCCTCGAGCAGCTCGTAGACGCCGTCGATGTCGCCGACCTGGGTGAGGATCTGGGCGGCCATGGCCTCGGCCCATCCGCGCATCTGGTGCGGGTCGCCGGCTGGGATACGAGTCAGGCACATCTGGGCCTGAGCCAGGGCAGCGCCGATGTCGCCGGAGTAGAAGGCCAGCATGCTCCACAGCGCAGCGCCGAGACGACCGAGATTGCCATAGGCGACCCCCGGCGCCGAGTAGCTGACCAGGGCCTCGCGGGCGCCCTCCAGGTCGGCCGCCGAGATGTGGGCCAGAATCTGTTGCTCGCGCACCAGATCCATGTAGAAGCTGCCGACCGGCCCGACAGCCTCCAGGTCGCGGACCGCCGTGGCCGCCATCTCGACCGCCTGGTCGGCGCGACTGGAGTGACGAAGGGTCGCTGACATCGTCATGCGGGCCAGAGCCTGGTTCGTGGGCGACAGCTGACCCGACATGGTCAGGGACAGCAGCGCCTTCTGGATCTGTGCGCCCGCGGACTGGAAGACCTCCCCGTACACGTGGCAGAGCTCGAGGGCAGCACCTCGCGCAGCGTCGTGCGGTGCGGTGTGAGCGCGCACGGTGTCGACCAGTTGGCTCGCCTCGTCGGGAGGCAGGTAGCGCTTCGCCCAGCGCAGATAAGCGAACAGGTCGTCATCGCCGATGGTCGCCGGATCGATCGACCGCAGCTGGGTGAGAAGCTCGTCGGCGGCGCCGATCTCGGCCAGGGCGTGACAGTGCTCGATGACCAGCTCAGGGAGGCGTTCGGCGATCGGGACCGCATCCACGACGGACTGGACGAGGCCGTATCGACAGGATGGATTGGCGTGTCGGACGGCCAGCAGTGCGAGATCAGGGGAGAGAGGTGCCCCCACGTCCACGTGCCAGCGAGCTGATCGCAGGGCGGTGATCGGGAGTCGCTCGCTGCGTTGCAGCCGAGCTCGGTACGTGTCGAAGAGCTCTCGACGGCGAGCGGTGTCGAGCTCGTGCAGGATGCTCAGACCCTCGACGGTCGACCTGAACTGCAGCACCTCACCGACCACCGCGAGGACACCGGCGGAGACGGTCTCGCTCACGACCTGGTCCCCGAAGATCTCCGTGGCCTCCCCGTGGTCGAGATGCATCGTCACAGCCGTCAGGTCGAGCAGGTCCCGGGCAACATGGGTGGCGGGAAAACGAGGCGAGAAGCGCTGCGTCGTGGCGACGAACCTCTCGTCGACCTCAGCATTGAGAACCGACTCATCGGTGACCAGCGTGCCGGCCAGGACTCGGATCTGGCCGGCACTGAAGCTGGCGTCGGCGAACTGCTTGAGCACGGCGTACGCGCCCTGCGACCGTTCCATCAGCAGCGCGACGGTCATGGGGTGCGGCCGGACGGAGAAGCGAATCGCGAGCAGCTGGGTGACGGTCGCCTCGTCCAGGGGCGGGATGTCGATCCGTTCGGCGCTGCGAGCGAATCGATGGGTCAGGGCCGCGGAGGGCGTCACGGTCGAGACCAGGCGGATGTGGCCCTCCTCGGCGAGGGTGGCCAGGACATCGTTCGAGCCCTGGTCGCAGAGCTCCGCCTCGCGCACGCACAGCGTGGGGCGGCCGAAGGTCTGGCCGATCGCGGTCAGCGCCTCGGCGGTGACCTGCGCGGTGGAGTCCTCCGGCTGCGCCCGAACGGTGGGCAACAGCTGGCTGATGGTTGAGTAGCGCACGGCCGTGGAGCCGACACTCGGTGCGTCCCGCCCCCAAGCGACTGGGGCGGACCGGCCAGCGAGTCTCTCGGCCAGCGATCCACGGTTGCTCCCGAGTGGACCGACGATCATCACGTGGTTGTGGTCGTCGAACAGTCGACGGGCACCTTCGACGAAGGACTCCGAGAACGCGGCGGGCCACGGGGTCAGCTCGATGTCAGCCTCACGCATGTGCTGCTCTCCTGCCTCCGTGGTCCGCTCCACCCTAGTCAGGTCAGATGGCGGCGTGTGCCGAGCGAGGTGTGTCGACCGGGGGCAGTTGGTCCTATCGTGACCCCATGAACCTGCGCGACGCCGCACTGCTTCCGCTTCGACTGTCCGTCGCCGCCACGCGCGCCACGCTGGGGGTCGGGCAGCTCGCCTCGCCACAAGGCCCGCTGCTGCGGCCCGGTGGCTACAACGAACGGCTGCGCGGCGTGCTGGCCGAAGGTGGGTTGGCCGATCAGCTCGGTCGCATCCTCGATGACGAGCGCGGACCGATCGCACTGGCCAACACGATCGCCGACCTGACGTCCCCGGACCGGCCCCTGGGCAAGGCGCTGGCGCGAGGCGGTCTGCTGGACCGCATGGCCGACGAGAAGGGTCCCTTCTTTCGCCTGCTGACCACCGGTGGGCCCCTGGACCGCCAGCTCGGTGAGGGCGGATCGTTGTTCCGCTTCCTCGAGCCCGACGGCCCACTGGACCGGCTGCTCGCCGAGACCGGACCGCTTCATCGGCTGTTGTTGGCCGGAGGTCCGCTCGATCGTCTCCTGGCGGACGACGGCGCAGTCGATCGGCTCCTGGTCGAGGGCGGTCTGGTCGACCAGATGGTCGCCGAGGACGGCATCATCGAGACGTTGCTCGCCCCCGGCGGCACTCTCGACCAGCTGCTCGCGCTGGGCGCCACCTTCGACGCGCTCGCGCCGCGCCTGCAAGAGCTGAGCGACGCGATTCCTGAGTTGAACGACGCCGTCGCGACGCTCAGCGGGGCCGTCGAGCCTCTGGGCGCCCTCGCGGGGCGCCTGCCCGGCGGTCGGCGTCGCGGAGCGGCCGCGCTGGAGCCCGGGTCGGTCGACCGCACGAGCCAGTAGGGCGCAGCGATAGGATCGATCGGTGACCGCAGGCCGCCAGCTCGACACCGTCCATCTCGCCTCCACGACCCCCGATCGCGCGCAGCCGTGGGCCGAGCTCGGTCTCAAGGCCGACGAGTACGACCAGATCCGCGAGATCCTCGGGCGCCGCCCCACGGGTGCCGAGCTCGCCATGTACTCGGTCATGTGGAGCGAGCACTGCTCCTACAAGTCCTCCAAGGTGCACCTGAAGAAGTTCGGCGACCTTCCGCAGGAGACGCCGCTGGGCAAGACCTTGGCCGGCATCGGCGAGAACGCCGGCGTCATCGACATCGGTCAGGGCTATGCGGTCACCTTCAAGGTCGAGTCGCACAACCACCCGTCCTACGTCGAGCCCCACCAGGGAGCCGCCACGGGAGTCGGTGGCATCGTCCGCGACATCCTGGCCATGGGAGCCCGCCCCGTCGCCGTCATGGACCCGCTGCGATTCGGTGCCCTGGATGCCCCCGACACACGTCGGGTCCTGCCGGGGATCGTCTCGGGAGTCGGCAGCTACGGAAACTGCCTGGGGTTGCCGAACATCGGCGGCGAGGTCGTGTTCGACGACAGCTACGTCGGCAACCCACTGGTCAACGCGTTGTGCGTCGGCGTGCTGCGCCACGAGGACCTCCACCTGGCCTTCGCTTCCGGGGTCGGCAACAAGGTTGTGCTGTACGGCGCTCGCACCGGTGGCGATGGCATCGGCGGCGTGTCGGTCCTGGCGTCGGAGACCTTCGACGAGGGTGGACCCGCCAAGCGGCCCAGCGTCCAGGTCGGCGATCCGTTCATGGAGAAGCTGCTGATCGAGTGCACGCTGGAGCTGTTCGCGGCCCGTGTCGTCAACGGCATCCAGGATCTGGGCGGGGCTGGCCTGTCGTGCGCCACCTCCGAGCTCGCGTCCGCCGGCGACGGAGGCATGCACGTCGAGCTCGACACGGTGCCGTTGCGCGACTCGACGCTGTCGCCCGAGGAGATTCTCATGAGCGAGAGCCAGGAACGCATGATGGCGGTCGTCGAGCCGCACCACCTCGACGCATTCATGGAGATCTGCGCGAAGTGGGACGTCGAGGCCGTGGTGGTCGGAGAGGTCACCGATGGTGATCACCTGGTCATCGACTGGCACGGTGAGACCGTGGTGGACGTGCCGCCGCGGTCCGTCGCCCACGACGGGCCGACCTACCAGCGACCCTTCGCGCGGCCGGCCGACCAGGACGCGCTGCAGGCCGACGTCGCTGAGCGACTGGACCGCCCGCAGAGTGCTGATGCGCTGCGCGACCAGGTGGTGGCTGTGGTCACGTCGCCGAACATGGCCGACAAGAGCTGGATCACCGATCAGTACGACCGCTACGTGCAGGGCAACACCGTGCTGGCCCAGCCCGAGGACGCCGGCATCGTGCGCATCGACCCCGACACCCATCTGGGCGTCGCCGTGTCCACCGACTGCAACGGCCGGTTCGCACGCCTCGATCCCTACGCGGGTGCGCAGCTCGCGCTCGCCGAGTCCTACCGCAACGTCGCTGTCGCGGGTGGGATTCCCCTGGCGGTCAGCGACTGCCTCAACTTCGGTTCGCCCGAGAACCCCGACGTGATGTGGCAGTTCGAGCGGGCCACGCATGGATTGAAGGATGGGTGTGCCGAGCTGGGCATCCCGGTCACGGGTGGCAACGTCTCGTTCTACAACCAGACCGGCGACACACCGATCCTGCCGACTCCTGTCGTGGGAGTGCTCGGCGTGGTGCCCGATGTGCGCCGCCGACTCGCGCAGGGCTTCACCGCAGGTGGCGCTCACATCGTGCTGCTGGGGGAGACCCGCGAGGAGCTGTCGGGCTCGACCTGGGCCGATGTCGTGCACGGTCATCTGGGTGGACTGCCCCCGCGGGTGGACCTGGCGGCTGAACGTGCGCTGGCCGAGCTGATGGCCGAGGCCACGCGGTCCGAGCTGCTGGAGTCCGCGCACGACCTGTCCGACGGCGGACTCGTCATGGCGCTGGCCGAGGCGACCTTCGCCCACGGCATCGGAGCCGCCGTGGTGCTCGACGACGCGTTCGTCGACCTGTTCAGCGAGTCGTCCGCCCGCGCGGTGGTCGTGGTCGCTCCACACCTGCACGAGCAGCTCGTCGACCTGGCACAGGCGCACGGCGTCCCCCTCGCGTCGATCGGCCGCACCGGGGGCAGCACGTTGGAGGTCCAGGACCAGTTCGTGCTCGACGTGGCCGAGCTGCGGGCTGCATGGGCCGCGACCATTCCTTCGGCACTCGCCTGATTCGTGAGCCGGCGTGATCGCTCCCTGCCCGCCGATCAGGTCCGCGAGATCGTCGATCGGATCGACGCGGGCGGGGCCGATCGGGCCGATCTGAAGGCCTTGACGTGGCATCTGCTGACCGTGCTGACCGAACGGTTTCCGGGAGCGTCGGTCGAGGTGCGGGTCCCGCCGTTCGCCGTGGTGCAGTGCATCGAGGGCGCACGCCACACGCGGGGCACCCCACCGGCCGTGGTGGAGATGGACGCCCCCACCTGGATCAACCTGGCGCTCGGTCGGACCCCGTGGACCGATGCGGTCGTGAGGGCGTCGGGGGAGAGGTCGGACCTCTCGGCACTGCTCCCGTTGATCGACGAGCCCACCTGACGGCACCGATCCGCTGAACATTTTGTGTGCTGAAGAGCGTTTCGCCACTCGGTGTCTGAAATATTTTGCCGGTAGACTGCCAGATGCGGCCCCGGTCCCACCCCTGGATGACCGGGGCCGTACTTCATCTCACCGGATCGACCCGGCTCGTTCACACCTGACGGGCTCCGTCTCCCCAGTAGGTCTTGCGCAGGTCCCGCTTGAGGATCTTGCCCGACGGATTGCGCGGCAGGGCGTCGATCACGTCGATCGACCGTGGCGTCTTGTACGGGGCCATGCGTTCGCGGCAGAACGCGATGAGCTCGTCGGCCGTGGCCGATGCTCCGGGGGTGAACACGACCACTGCCTTGACCGTCTCGCCCCACCGGTCGTCGGGGACGCCGATGATCGCGACCTCGCTGACGGCAGGGTGCTCGGCCAGCACGCGCTCGACCTCGGGGGAGTACACGTTCTCTCCACCGCTGATGATCATGTCCTTGATCCGGTCCTCGACGAACATGAAGCCGTCCTCGTCGAGGCGGCCGACATCACCGGTGCGCAGCCAACCCTCGGAGAACAGCTCCTCGGTGGCCTCGGGCTTGCCGAGGTAGCCCACGGTGGCCTGCGGGGTGCGGAACCAGATCTCCCCCGACGATCCCGTCGGCACGTCGATCAGCGTGCCGGGGTCGACGATGCGAACCTCGGCGTGCCGCACCGGTCGACCGGCCGACACGAGTCGCTCGGGGTGGGACTCGTCGCGGTGCGCCGCATCGTCGAGCACCGTGACGACGCCGCACATCTCGGTCATGCCGTAGACCTGCTGGAAGTTGGTGTCGGGCCAGGCCGCCAAGGCTTCGCGCAGCACCGGCAGCGGCATGGGGGCGGCGCCGTAGCCGAAGCCCTTGAGGCGGGAGAACAGGCCCATCGCCTCGGGACCGGCGGCCTCCAGCGCTGCCACCACGGCCGGTACCAGGAAGGCATGGGTGCAGCCGGCCAGCATGGCGCCGGCGAGCAGCTGGGGATCGACCTCGGGAACGATGTAGCCGGCAACACCGACCGTGGGGCCGAGCAGTGCGTACGACGTGCCGCCGACATGGAACATCGGCATGGCAATGAGCATCATGTCGGTCGAGCTGTCGTACACCTGGTCGCCCAGGCCGTTGACGCAGTGCTCAGCCATCGCAGCCTGGGTCAGCTGCACGCCCTTGGGTCGTCCCGTGGTGCCGGAGCTGTATATCACGACGCACACGTCGTCCGGCTCGACCGCTGCGTCCCGAGGGAGCGCTTCAGCGTCGGCGAGCCACTGCTCATAGGTGTCGTCGGGTCCGCCGATCACGATGATCGTGCGAGCGTGCTCGAGCCGATCGCGCACGAGATCCAGCTGCGGCAGGAGCTGGTGGCCGACCAGGACGACCTCGGCGCGGCAGTCGTTGAGCACGTAGTCGAGCTCGTCCCCGGCGAGGCGCCAGTTCACGACCGTGGTCGATGCGCCGATCTGGCAGCCCCCGAGGAGCACCTGTAGAACGGCGGGATTGTTCTTCTCCAGGACCGCGACGTTGTCGCCGCGTCCCACGCCGGCGGCGTTCAGCGCGCCAGCAGCCCGTCCCACAGATTCCCAGGCCTGGCTCCAGGACCAGGTCCGGTCGCCGAAGACCCAGCACGTCTGGTCGGGAACCTGATCGGCGCGATGTTCCAGGAAGTCGGGAAGGAACGTGGCGGCGGGGATGTCCATCGCGGATTCGGGCATGGGATGGTGGCTCCTCGGTGTGACGACAGTCACGCCACCCTAGACGAGTGAGCGAGGCCCGTCGGAGAGCTAGGTCGTCTCGACCAGCTCGGAGATCCGCTCCAGGGTCTTGCGCATGGCCTTCTCGGTGGCGGCCGGCATCGAGGTGCGCTTGACCAGGAAGGCTCCGCGCTCGTCGCTGATGTCCCAGGTCTCCTTGACGACAGTGCCCTCGGTGGTGGGTTCCAGCTCGTAGCGCCAGATGCGGCCACCGATCAGACCCTTGAACCCGGTGGTCTTCCAGGCGATGCGGCGGCCCTGCTCGAACTCCACGATCTCGTTGACGGTGGAGTAGTTGGCGCCCATGTGCATGGACATGCCGAAGGTCGTGCCCATCGTGAGTGGCACGGAGTCGCCCTTGGGTCCGCGCAGCGACCCCGACCCATCGATCTGCTGGTGCTTGGCTGCGTCGGACAGGTAGGCGAAGATCACCTCCGGCGTGGCGGCGATGGTGCGCTGGACGGTGATCGAGTCGCTCTTCATGGCTTCATTCGATCACGTGCGCGGGCTCTCGGCTTGTCCCCCTACACTGGAAGGGTGCCCCGCGGAGACGGACGACTCACCCATGAGCTCGACCCCCAGGACGCCGGACCGCAAGATGCCTGTGGCGTCTTCGGTGTCTGGGCGCCCGGTGAAGAGGTCGCCAAGCTCACCTACTTCGGGCTGTACGCCTTGCAGCACCGCGGCCAGGAGTCAGCGGGCATCGCGGTCAGCAATCGCCGCCAGATCTTGGTGTACAAGGACATGGGTCTCGTCTCGCAGGTGTTCGACGAGTCCACGTTGGAGTCACTCAAGGGCGAGATCGCGGTGGGCCACTCGCGCTACTCCACGACGGGCGCCAGCGTGTGGCACAACGCCCAGCCGACCTTCCGTCCCACCGCGACCGGATCGGTGGCGCTCGGGCACAACGGCAACCTGACCAACACCCATGAGCTCGTCGACATCCTGAACGCGCGTCTCGCCGAGCAGGGCGAGACCCTGGGCCGGGGCGAGGGGGCCACCTCGGACACGTCCGTGATGGCCTCGCTGCTGGGCTCCTACCCCGACCGGTCGGTCGAGGAGGCGGCGCTCGAGGTGCTCCCCATGCTCCGGGGCGCCTTCTCGTTGGTCTTCATGGACGAGAACACCCTGTATGCCGCACGCGATCCGCAGGGTATCCGTCCTCTGGTGCTGGGGCGGCTCGAGCGAGGCTGGGTCGTGGCGAGCGAGACCGCAGCGCTGGACATCGTCGGCGCCTCGTTCATCCGTGAGGTCCAGCCCGGTGAGTTCATCGCGATCGACGAGGACGGTCTGCGGACCGAGAGCTTCGCCGAGCCGGCACCCAAGGGCTGCCTGTTCGAGTACGTGTACCTCGCCCGTCCGGACACCACCATCTCCGATCAGCGGATCTTCAGCGTGCGCGCCGAGATCGGCCGCCGGTTGGCTCGCACCCACCCGGTCGAGGCCGACCTCGTCATCCCGGTGCCGGAGTCCGGCACGCCTGCAGCCATCGGGTACGCCGAGGAGAGCGGCATCCCGTTCGGGCACGGCCTCGTCAAGAACTCGTACGTCGGCCGCACCTTCATCCAGCCGTCGCAGACCATCCGCCAGCTGGGTATCCGGCTCAAGCTCAACCCGCTGCGCGACGTCATCGAGGGCAAGCGGCTCGTCGTGGTCGACGACTCGATCGTGCGGGGCAACACCCAGCGGGCCCTGGTGCGCATGCTGCGCGAGTTCGGGGCGGCCGAGGTGCACGTGCGGATCTCCAGCCCGCCGGTCAAGTGGCCGTGCTTCTACGGCATCGACTTCGCCTCGCGCGCCGAGCTGATCGCCAACGGCATCAGTGTCGACGAGATCTGCCGGTCGGTGGGGGCGGACTCCCTGCGCTACGTCGATCTCGACGAGCTGATCGAGGCCACCCAGGTGCCGAAGGACAACCTGTGCCGTGCGTGCTTCGACGGCATCTACCCGGTTCCGCTGCCCGACGACGAGCTCATCGGCAAGCACTTCCTGGAGGCGCCCGCCGCCACCACGACCCTCAAGGTCATTTCATGAGCGGGCGTCAGCGAGCGATGATGGGTCACCTCGCACGGGGACGCTCCTACGGTGGGTTTTCACAGGACGTGTCCGCATGAGCGAGCGTCAGCGAGCGATGATGGATCACCTCATGCGGGGACGCTCCTATGGTGGGTTTTCACAGGACGTGTCCGCATGAGCGGGTCTACCGACTACGCCGCGGCCGGTGTGTCGGTCGAGGAGGGTGACCGGGCAGTCGAGCTCATGAAGGAATGGGTGGACAAGGCGCGGCGCCCCGAGGTCGTGGGGGGCATCGGCGGCTTCGCTGGCCTGTTCGACGCCTCGGCTCTGAAGAACTACGCCCGACCGCTGCTGGCCACGTCGGCCGACGGCGTCGGGACCAAGGTCCAGATCGCGCAACGCATGGACGTGCACGACACCATCGGATTCGACCTGGTGGGCATGCTTGTCGACGACCTGGTGGTGTGCGGCGCCGAACCGCTGTTCATGACCGACTACATCGCGTGCGGCAAGGTGGTGCCCGAGCGCATCGCCGCCATCGTCAAGGGGATCGCGCAAGCCTGCGCCGAGACCGGCACGGCCCTGCTCGGTGGCGAGACCGCCGAGCACCCCGGGCTCCTCGGCATCGACGAGTACGACATGGCTGGATCGACCACCGGCGTCGTCGAGGCGGACCGTCTGCTCGGGCCCGAGCTCGTGCAGCCCGGCGATGTCGTCGTCGCCATGGCGGCCAGTGGCCTGCACTCCAACGGCTACTCGCTGGTGCGGCACGTGTTCTTCGGTGGCCAGAATCGCGACGGTGCTGCCTGGGACCTGGACCGGCACGTGCCCGAGTTCGGCTCGACCCTCGGCGAGCAGCTGCTGATCCCCACGCGCCTGTACACCAAGCCGTGTCTCGCCCTCGCAGACCAGGTCGCCGTGCATGCGATGTCCCACATCACCGGCGGCGGGCTCGCTGCCAACCTGGCTCGGGTCATACCCGAGACGGTGTCGGTCCGGGTCGATCGCTCCACCTGGTCACCCCAGCCGATCTTCGGGCTGGTCGGTGACCTTGGCTCGATCGAGCGGCCGGCGCTCGAGCAGGCTCTCAACATGGGGGTCGGCATGATCGCGCTGGTCGCGCCGGACGCCGCCGAGGCAGCCCTCGCGCTGCTGTCCGAGCACAAGGTGGATGCCTGGATCGCCGGTGAGGTCGGCGCTGCTGACCAGCACGGTCCCGGCGGCACCGTCACGATGGTCGGCGATCACCCCGCCTGAGGCTCGCGAGGCACTTCGGACCCGTCCTCGGGCCGCCTCCTCCCTCGAACGCGTGAGCGACACGCGTCGCGGTGGGGTCGGTGCGCGCCTTTTCGGGGACGGCAGGTAGGCTGACGACACGACATCGAGACTATTTTTCTGCGAGGGGGTCGAACCTTATGGGTCGCGGCCGTGCGAAAGCCAAACAGACCAAAGTCGCGCGCGATTTGAAGTATCGGACACCTGATACCGACTTCAACACGCTGCAGCGCGAGCTCCATGGGGAGTCGGGCGATCCGATTCCGGAGCAGTATCGAGACGTCGATCGAGAAGACCCAGCTGCCAGTTGAGCTGGTCACGACGCATGACTGGGCTGAGCCCGTCCCGCGAGTGACGCAGATCGGGTGGTTTCGGATGCCCATCTGCGCCACTCGCGGGAGCGGTCAGCCCAGGTAGATCGAGCGCAGACGCCCGACGTCACGCATGCGCTGCTCGGCGACCCGGTCCGCTGCATGCGACGGTGACACGCCCTGCTCGGCGGCGTGGGTGAGCACCTCGAGCGTGGTGTCGTAGATCTTGGTGGCTTGCGCCTTGGCGCGGTCGAAGTCGAATCCGGACGGGTCCAGCTCGTCGGCCACCTGCATGACGCCGCCAGAGTTGACGCAGTAGTCGGGCGCGTACACGATGCCTCGCTCGACGAGTCGCTTCTCGACACCGTCGTGGGCCAGCTGGTTGTTGGCCGCGCCGCACACGATCTTGGCCTGCAGCAGCTCGACGACCTGATCGTCGAGCGCGCCACCCAGGGCACAGGGCGCGTAGATGTCGAGAGGCTCTCGGACCAGGGCGTCGACGCTGTCGACGACCCGCAGCTCGGGGTGCTCGGCGGTCATCGCCTCGAGCGCCGGAGCCCAGGGATCGGTGATGACGACGTGCGCACCCTCGTCGAGCAGGTGGCGGACCAGGTGCTTGCCGACCTTGCCGACGCCCGCGACGCCGACGGTGCGTCCGCCGAGCGAGGCGTCACCCCACACGTGCTGGGCAGACGCCCGCATGCCCTGGTAGACGCCGAAGGCAGTGAGCACCGAGGAGTCTCCGGCGCCGCCGTGCTCGACGGTGCGTCCCGTGACGTAGTCGCACTCGCGGGCGATGAGGTCCATGTCGGGGCTGAAGGTGCCGACGTCGCACGCGGTGAAGTAGCGACCGTTGAGGGTCTGCACGAACCGGCCGTAGGCGCGCAGCAGCGCCTCGGTCTTGATCGCCAGAGGGTCACCGATGATGACGGCCTTGCCGCCACCGAGGTCCAGGCCGGCCAGCGCGTTCTTGTAGGCCATGCCCTGCGAGAGATTGAGGACATCGGTGAGGGCCTCGGCCTCCGACGCATAGGGGTGGAATCGGGTGCCGCCGAGCGCCGGGCCGAGGGCCGTGGAGTAGATCGCGATGATCGCCTTGAGGCCCGAGGCCTCGTCGTGGCAGAAGACGACCTGCTCGTGGTGGGTGCCGAACGCGGACGGGTTGCTTGGAGTGTTCACGGTGGTGCTCTCTTTGATCGGTGTCGACGCGGCGTTGGTGGGCCGCATCATCGGTTGCCACGGGGTGATGTGGCTCACGGCCGATGGTACGCCGTGCGAGAGCTCGGCCTGGTCCTGGAGGCCGTTCGACATCTCCGCTGGTCAGTGTCGCGATGACGCGCGCTTCAACGAGGCGTCCATGCGGCGGAACAGCGGCCGGGTCAGTCCAACGGTGAGTCCGGGCACCGTGGCCATCGCGATCTCGCCGAGGACGCCGCTGCGGCGCGAGATGCGGGCCGGCCGCTTCTCGACGGCCCGCACCAGCCACCCGGCTGCATCGGCCGGCGACATCATCGGCATGGCTGAGTAGATCGAGGTGGCGCCGGACATCTCGGTCCGCACCATCGGGAAGTACACGATGGTCGACGTCACGCCTCCGCCCGATCCAGAGCTGCCGCCCAGCTCGGCGGCCAGCGAACGCGCGAACGACTCGAGTGCTGACTTGCTGGCCAGATAGGCCGAGAACAGCGGGATGGGGATCTGGGTGGACAGGGTCGAGGAGACCACCACGTGGCCGTGGCCCTGCTCGACGAATCGGGGCACGAGGGCGAGCGTCAGGCGCACCGCAGCGAGGTAGTTGATGGCCATGGTGCGCTCGTGGTCGTGGGCGCGATCGGTGGACTCGTTGATGGGTCTGCGGATCGAGCGGGCGGCGTTGTTGACGAGGACGTCGATGACCGGGTGATCGGCCAGCAGCTGGCGAGAGAGCGCGTCGCAGGAGTCGGAATCGGTCAGGTCGGTCGGGTAGAGGTGCGCCACGCCGCCGGCGGCTCGAATGTCGCCGCCCACCAGCTCGAGCTCGGCGGCGCGACGGGCCACGAGACACACCGTGGCGCCGCGGTCGGCCAGCTGGCGTGCCGCTTGGGCGCCGATGCCACTGGAGGCGCCAGTGATCACGACGGTGCGGCCGGCCAGGGTCATGACCCCGCCTCTGCGAACAGGCTTGCGATGAGTCGCTCGCAGCGAAGCAACATCTGGTCGGCCGACTCGTGGGGGTGCTCGATCCACCAGGCCATCAGGGAGTCGACGATGCCCAGCCACACCCGTGTCATGGCGTCGACGTCGAGCTCGTCGGTCACGCCGGCCGCCGCCAGCATCTCGGCGACACCCTCACGGGCCAGCCGGTGGGTGCGCGCGGTGAACGCCCCGGTGGCGTCGGCGATGGGGCCGGTGGTCGGAGCCGTGGGGTCGACCACGATGCGCCAGAGGTGCCGGCGGTCCTCGAGCAGCTCGAACATCGCTGCCAAGGTGTTGACGCCTCGTTGGAGGCCCATGACGTCGTGGCGGGCCACCCGCTCGATCTCCTCGGCCAACAACGTCCCGGCCTGCTGGATGCAGGCCAGGAACAGACCCTCCTTGGACCCGAAGTAGTTGTAGACCAAGGGCTTGGAGATTCCCGCCTGGTCGGCGATGTCGGCGATCGACGTGGCGGCGTAACCGTGGGTGCCGAAGGCCCGGGCCGCGACGTCGAGGATCTGGCTCTCGCGGTCGACGCGCGGAACACCCTTGGTGCCGGCTGTGGAGCGAACCATGCCGACACCCTACCCGAGCGCCTGACTTCGTGGTAACTTACTCCAGAGTCATATAAGGAGTGGTCATGGACGACGTGCTCGATCCGCTGAAGAACCCGGTCACCTGGGCGGCTCCGTTCTTCGTGCTCACGATCCTGTTCGAGATGGGCGCCCTGCGCTGGCTGGACCACGACGACTCGGTGACCGGCTACGCCCTCAAGGACGCGCGAGCCTCGATCTCGATGGGTGTGGGGTCGCTGGTGTTCCTGACCGCCTTCAAGGTGCTCACGTTCTTCGCGTTCATCGCGATCTACACCTACGTGGCGCCGTTCCAGCTGCCCACGGACACCTGGTGGTACTGGGTGCTGGTGGTGCTCGGCCTCGATCTCGCGTACTACGGCCACCACCGGTTCTGCCACCGGGTGCGGGTCGGGTGGGCGGGCCACCAGGCACATCACTCGAGTGAGTTCATGAACTTCGGCACTGCGCTGCGACAGAAGTGGAACCCGTGGTTCGAGTTCTTCTTCTGGCTGCCGCTGCCCCTGCTCGGCTTCGCGCCCTGGACGATCTACGTGGCCTTCGGGGTCAACCTGATCTACCAGTTCTACGTGCACACCGAGCTGGTCGACCGCATGTGGCGACCGATCGAGTACATCTTCAACACGCCGTCGCACCACCGGGTGCACCACGGCAGCGATCCGGAGTACCTGGACAAGAACTACGGCGGGATCCTGATCATCTGGGATCGGATGTTCGGGACCTTCACCCGCGAGGAGCATCGCCCCACCTACGGGTTGACCCACCAGGTCGACACCTACAACCTGTTGCGCCTGCAGTACGGCGACTACGTGCAGATGGTTCGCGACGTGCGGCACGCCCGGACGTGGCGCGACAGACTCGGCTACGTCTGGGGACCACCGGGCTGGACGCCGGGCGTCGAGGATCTCAGCTCCACTCAGGAGACCCAGTCTCTTCCCAGAAGGTGAGTGTTCCTGCCCCGTTGAGGTGACGATGCAGTGACGAAGAAGCATTTCCCACGGTGCGCGAGCCCTCAGGTGCGTATGGTGGGCTGGTCCATCGCCATCGGGAAGGCAGCTGTGGAAGCGCTCGGAAACTGGTTCACGTACGTCAACGACAACTTCGAATTCATCCTGGAAGCGATTCTGGCGCACGCCCGGATCTCCTTGACGGTGATCGCCTTCGCGACCGTCTTTTCGGTCCTGCTGGGCGTGCTCATCCAGCAACGTCCGGTCGCACGGGTTCTGGCCCTGACGATCTCGGGCATCATGCTGACCATCCCGTCGCTGGCCATGTTCGCCCTGTTCATCCCGATCTTCGGCATCGGCAACCGCCCCGCGATGGTGGCGCTGTTCCTGTACGCGATCCTGCCGATCCTGCGCAACACGGTGACCGGTCTCGATGCGGTCCCCCCCGCAGTGGTGGAGTCGGCCAAGGGCATGGGCATGAGCTCGGTCCAGCAGCTGTTCCGGGTGAAGCTGCCCTTGGCGTGGCCGGTGATCATGACCGGCATTCGCATCTCGACCCTGTTGGTCGTGTCGATCGCCGCGATCGCGGTCCTGGTGGGTGGTGACGGTCTCGGTACCTACATCCAGGCCGGTCTGACGCGCCTCGGCCTGCCGAACGCGGCGAACTCGGTGTGGGTCGGTGTCGTGTTCACGGTCCTGCTCGGACTCGTCCTCGACGTCATCTTCGCCCTCATCCAACGTCTGACCACCCCCCGCGGCCTCAAGGCCTGAAACCCCTGCGGCCTGAACGCGGCCGCATCGAGAGGAACTCATGAGCACAGAGCCGACGGCGACCACGAGCAAAGAGCCGAAGATTCGTCTGGACCGAGTGGGCAAGACCTACCCGGGAACCAAGACGCCTGCAGTCGAAGAACTGACCCTTGAGGTGCAGGAGGGCGAGATCCTCGTCCTCGTGGGTCCCTCGGGCTGCGGCAAGAGCACGACGCTGCGCCTCATCAACCGCATGATCGAGCCGAGCACCGGCAAGATCCTGCTCGACGGTGAGGACGTCACCGACGCGAACCCCGACAAGCTGCGACGACGCATCGGTTACGTCATCCAGCAGATCGGTCTGTTCCCGCACCAGACCATCTCGCAGAACATCGCGACGGTGCCCAAGATGCTCGGCTGGGACAAGGCACGCATCACCGAACAGGTGGAGAACCTTCTGTCCACGGTCGGCCTCGACCCCGACGTCTACCGCGACCGCTTCCCCAAGGAGCTGTCCGGCGGCCAGGCGCAGCGTGTGGGCGTGGCCCGCGCCCTGGGTGCCGATCCGGACATCATGTTGATGGATGAGCCGTTCGGTGCGATCGACCCCATCACCCGCGACCGCCTGCAGAACGAGTTCCTGCGTCTGCAGGCCGAGCTGCACAAGACCATCGTGTTCGTCACCCACGACATCGATGAGGCGATCAAGATGGGCGACCGCATCGCGATCCTCGGCGACCGCAGCACCATCCGCCAGATCGACACCCCCGAGCGCATCCTCGCCTACCCGGTCGATGAGTTCGTGGATGACTTCATCGGCGCCGGTTCGACCATCAAGGGTCTGAACTTCTTGCAGGTCGGGTCGCTGAAGCAGGTCGAGTACCCGTCGATCACGAGCAACGAGCCCGCAGACGTCGGTATTGCTCGGCTCGACCAGGCCTATCAGGAGTGGTTGGTCCTGACCGACGAGCAGCGTCGCCCACTGCGCTGGATCCGGCGCGAGGACCTGTCCGGACCCATCCCGCGTGACGGTGAGATCGGCGAGCCGGTCGGGGAGACGCTGCGCACCGACGACACGCTGTTCCACGCGCTGGAGCTGATGGTGCAGTCCGCGGCCGGTCAGACGGTCGTGGTCGATGCGCAGGGCGCCTACGCGGGAGTGGTGGACACCACGCACCTCAACCAGGCCATCCGTCGCGCCCAGCGTGAGGCGCAGCTGCACTACGAGGAGCTGGAGGCCAACGCATGAGTCAGTCCACCCTTGACTCCTCTACGGCCGACGGCGCCACCGACGCCGATCCGCGGTCCGAAGGCATCGACGAGCCCACGGCCGTCAAGAAGGGACCGCCCGGTGCCGCCGGAGTGCTCGAACGTGTGGGACTGGTCGTCGCTCCGTTCCTGATCGCTGGCCTCGCGGGGCTGCTGGCCTGGTACCACCACAGCCTCGACCTCGCGAACGCCCCGCGTCAGCAGTCCTCGGCGCTCGACTGGTCGACCAAGCTGCGCCCGCAGATGATCGAGCACATCGAGATCGCTGCGGCCTCGACGGCGCTGGTGATCTTGATCGCGGTGCCACTCGGCATCCTGCTGACCCGTCCGGCACTGCGCCGGATCGGTCCGCCGGTCCTGACGATCGCGAACGCGGGTCAGGCGCTGCCCGCCTACGGCCTGCTGGTGCTCGGACTCGTGATCGCTGGCCAAGGGCAGCTGACCGTGGTCTACGCGCTGACGCTGTACGCCCTGCTGCCCGTGCTGCGCAACACGATGGTCGGCCTTGAGGCCGTCGACAGCAACGTCATCGAAGCGGGCCGTGGCATGGGCATGACGCGCATGGGGGTGCTGGCGCGGATCGAGCTGCCCCTGGCCGTGCCGATCATCGTGGCCGGTGTCCGCATCGCCATGATCATCAACATCGGCATGACCACGCTGGCGTTCCTGATCGGCGGTGGCGCTCTCGGCATCACGATCAGCTCCGGCCTGAAGCTGAACCAGAACCCCGTGCTGATCGTCGGGGCGGTCCTGGTGGCCATCGTCGCCCTGACCTTCGACTGGGTCGGTGCGGTCGCCGAGCGCACGCTGAAGCCGCGCGGCCTCTGACGCACGGCTGAGACCACGACGCCGCCAGTCCCCACGTGGGGCTGGCGGCGTCGTCGCGCGCGCCGCCCTGACCGCTGACGAGTCACGGAGACTCACCCACGAGTCACTCAGTGCCTCCTGCCGTGACTCGTCGGCGGGTCTGCGTGACTCGTGGCCGGGCCTGCGTGACTCGTCGGCGATCTCGCAGGAGGCCGCTCACACGACAACGCCGCCGAACCCCGGAAGGGATTCGGCGGCGTGGCCTGACGTCGCCCGAGGGCGGGTCGATCAGCTGCTGATCAGAGGACTCCGATGTCCTCGAGGTAGGTCTGCGCGACCCGCTCGGCCGGCATGCCGTCGACGTCGACCATGGCGTTGAGCTCAGCCATCTTGTCGTTGTCCAGACCATCGAAGATGGCCGTGCCGAGCTCGTCGTAGACGTCAGCGTTGGCGTCGTAGAGCTCGTTGTCCATGGTGAACGAGGCGTTGTAGATGATCATCGCGCCCGGATCCTCGACGAGCTCGAGGTTCAGTGCGGTGATGCGACCGTCGGTCGTGAAGACCTCGCCGAAGTCACAGTTGTTGTCCGCCGTCTCGGTGTAGATCAGGCCGGTGTCGAGGATCTGCGACTGGCTGCGCGGCAGCTCGTAACCGGTGGACTCTTCCCACAGCACCAGACCGTCGGGACGGTCGGGGAACTCGGTCTCCATGCAGACCGTGGCGTCGGGGTTGGCCTCGAGGTAGGCAGCCATGGAGTCGAAGTCGAATCCGCCCTCGGCCTCGGCCAGGTCGCCGTTGGCAGCGAAGCCGTAGGTGTTGTTGAACTCCGAGGTGCCGATCCACTTGATGTTGTTCTCCGCGAGGTCGGCCTCGGCGGTCACTTCGTACAGCTCGGTCGGGTCGGAGCTGGGATCCTCGTTGCCGAGGAAGACAGTCCAGCCGGTGCCGTTGTAGTCGGGGTACACGTCGATGTCGCCGCTGGTCAGCGCGTCGCGGTTGACCGAGGTGCCGCCGAGGTTGATCTGCTTGTCGACGTCGGCGCCCTCGTTCTCCAGCGCCTGGGCGTACATCTCACCGAGCAGGATGTTCTCGGTGAAGTCCTTGGAGCCAACGGACACGGACACACCGTCGAGGCGATCGGATGCGGCGTCGCCGCCTCCGCTGTCTCCGCCGCAGGCCGCGAGGCCCAGAGTCATGGCCAGACCCGCGGACATGGCCGCGATCTTCACACTCTTGCGCATCTACATTTTCCTTTGGTTGATTGCAATGTCGGGCGCCCGCGCGTGCCGGATCGTGATCAGGACGGCCGCTTCTGGGGCACCATGAACCCTAGAGTGGATCGGCGTCGCATGTGGACACGTCACCCAATCGCAACGTTCGTCTCACGGGGAAGGGCGTCAGAGGGCGCGGCCCAGACCACCGTCGACAGCGATCATGGTGCCGCTGACGAACCCTGCGGCAGGGGAGAGCACGAACGCTGCCACGCGGCCGAACTCGTCGGGCTGGCCGTAGCGGCGCAGCGGGACCGTGGCCTCGTGCGCGGCTCGGGCCGCGGCCGGGTCGTTGGCCAACGAGTCGAGGTACCCGACCCGTGCGGTGTCGATCCGGCCCGGCAGGAGCCCGTTGACGCGAATGCCCCGTGGGCCGAGCTCGTCGGCCATGGTCTTGGCCGCCATGGCGAGCCCGGGCCGCAGGCCGTTGGAGATCGCCAGCCCACCGACGGGTGCCTTGACCGAGGTGGACAGCACGAAGGCGATCGAGCCGCCCTCGTCGAGCTCACCTGCCACCGTGCGTGCCAGGCGCACGGCTCCGAGGAACACCGACTGGAAGGCCGTGGTCCACTGCTCGTCCGTGATGTCGGTCATCGACCCGCCCGGTGGACCGCCGACACTGATCAGCGCACCGTCGAGAGAGCCGAAGGCATCGCGTGCGGAGGCGATCAGGCGGTCGGGCGTTTCCGGATCGGCGTTGTCCGCCGCGACCCCGACCGCGTGGTCGCCCAGCTCGGCGACCGCTGCGTCGACCGACTCCTGGCTGCGCGAGGAGACGACGACGTGGGCGCCGTCGGCCACCAGTGCGCGCGCGGTGGCGAGCCCGAGACCGCCGGTGCCGCCGGTGACGATGTACGTGCGGTCGCGAAGGTCCAGGTCCATGCCCGCCAGCCTAGGATGTGAGACAGGACACTCTTCAGGAGGCACTCGTGCGCAGCACCATGCAGGACTTTCCGCTGACCATCGGTTCGATCCTGCGGCACGGCACGCAGGTCCACGGCGACTCCGAGGTGGTGACGGCCACGCCGAACGGATCGCGCCGCACCTCCTACGCCGAGGTGGGACGACAGGCCGCCAGACTGGCCAACGGTCTGCGATCCCTGGGGCTCACCGGTGATCAGCGGGTCGCGACGTTCCAGTGGAACAACACCGAGCACCTCATCGCCTACCTGGCGGTCCCGTCGATGGGCGCGGTGCTGCACACGCTGAACATCCGCCTCTTCCCCGAGCAGCTGGTCTACGTGGCCAACCACGCCGAGGACACGGTGGTCATCGTCGACGACTCACTCGTGCCGCTGCTGGCACCCCACGTTCCGCAGCTCGAGACCGTCACCCACGTGATCGTCGCCGGCCCCGATGCGGCGACGACCGACGTGAGCGAGCTGCGCGCCTCGGGCAAGGAGGTCGTGCTGTTCGACGACCTGCTCGCCGACCAGCCCGACACGTTCGACTGGCCTGAGATCGACGAGCGCGACGCCGCCGCGATGTGTTACACCAGCGGCACCACAGGCAATCCCAAGGGCGTCGTCTACAGCCACCGGTCGACCTGGCTGCACTCGCAGTCGGTGTGCACCGGCGCCGTGGCGGGGCTGACCGCGCACGACCGCGTGCTGCCCATCGTGCCGATGTTCCACGCCAACGCCTGGGGCCTGGCCTACGCCGCGATGATGAGCGGCGCGTCATTGACGATGCCGGACCGGTGGTTGCAGGCCGAGCCGTTGGTGCGATTCATCCTCGACGAGTCGCCCACGTTGTCCGGCGCGGTCCCCACGGTGTGGAACGACATCCTGGGTCACCTCGACGCCCATCCCGACATCTCGTTGGGCACGATCCGCGAGATCCTGGCGGGCGGCTCGGCCGTGCCGCTGGCGTTGCAGAAGGGTCTGCAGGAGCGACACGGACTGCACGTCAAGCAGGCCTGGGGCATGACCGAGACGTCACCGGTCGCCACGGCCGCCGGAATTCCGCTGGGCGTCGAGGGCGACGACGAGTGGCCCTACCGGGCCGGTCAGGGACGCTTCGTGGTCGGCGTCGAGGCTCGCATCGTGGCCGACGACGGCGCCGTGATGCCGCGCGATGGGCAGAGCGTCGGCGAGGTCGAGGTGCGCGGTCCCTGGGTCACGGGGTCGTACTACGAGTCGGAGGACCCGGAAGCCGTGGAGAAGTTCGACCAGGGCTGGTTGCGCACCGGTGACGTCGGACACCTGGACGCTCTGGGGTACCTGACCCTGACTGACCGGGCCAAGGACGTCATCAAGTCCGGCGGGGAGTGGATCTCCTCGGTCGAGCTGGAGAACGCCCTGATGGCGCACGATGCCGTGGTCGAGGCGGCCGTGGTGGGCATCCCGGACGAGAAGTGGGACGAGCGACCCCTGGCCTCGGTCGTGGTGCGCGACGGCGCCTCGGTGACGCGCGAGGAGCTGCGCGAGTTCCTGAGCTCGAGCTTCGCGAAGTGGCAGCTGCCCGACGCCTGGGCGTTCATCGACGAGGTGCCCAAGACGTCGGTCGGCAAGTTCGACAAGAAGGTCCTGCGCCGTCGTTACGCGGCCGGCGACCTCCCGGTGGACTGACCACCGGCACCGGTCCGGACACACAGAACGGGCACCTCCGCGAGGAGGTGCCCGTTCGTCGTGCGGGGTGTGTCAGACCATCGACTTGCGGTGACGTCCCGCGGCCACGAGCGCGCCGCCGACGACCATGGCAGCGAGGCCGGCCGGCACGAGCGCGCCGAGCGTGTCGCCGGCTCCGGCGTTCGGCAGCACGGCGTTGCCGTTGGTGCCGCCGGCAACGGGCTGCGCAGCGACGAGGTTGTTGTCGGCGATGTCGTCGTCATCGACCTCGTTGCCGACCGGGTCGACGTCGTTGTCGTTGTCGACCGGGGGGTCAACGGGGTTGGTCGGGTCGACCGGAGGATCGACCGGATCGGTGGGATCGACCGGATCGACACACACGGGGCTGTCGACGGCGTTGATCATCAGGTTGAACGCAGCGATCGAGGTCGGCCCCGTCTCGCCGCGCGTGGCCGAGTACTGGAACTCGAAGTCGCCGGCCTCGCAGGCGGCCGAGTAGCTGAAGACGCCAGTCTCCGCGTCGAGCATGGCGCCGATGAAGCTGGCCGGGATCGAGCCGATGAAGCCGTAGACGATGGGGAGCGTCTCGCGGGCCTCGTCGGAGAGCTGCTCGTCGTTGGCGGACAGGTCGAAGCTTCCCGCCTCGCCCTGCGTGCCCTCGAACGAGTCGGCCACGGTGCAGGCCAGGTCGTCGCCGATGCCGCCGATGAGGGTGTCCAGGCCGGCCTGGCCGCACAGCAGGTCGTTGCCGTTGCCCCCGTTGAGCGTGTCGGCGCCGGCGCCGCCGTTGAGGGTGTCGTTGTTGTTGCCGCCGTTGAGGATGTCGTTACCGTCATCGCCGTTGAGGGTGTCGTCGCCGTTGCCGCCGTCGAGCTCGTCGTCGCCAAGGCCACCGCTGACGGTGTCGTTGCCGGCACCACCGTTGATGTCGTCGTTGCCGGCGCCACCGTCGACCAGATCGTCGCCGGAGCCGCCGTCGATGATGTCGGCTCCGTTGCCGCCGTTGATGAGGTCGCCGTCATTGCCGCCGTTGATGGTGTCGTTGCCGTCGCCACCCGTGATGTCGTCGATGCCGTTACCGCCGTTGATGGTGTCGTTGCCACCTCCACCGCTGAGGATGTCGTCGTCGTTCCCGCCATCGATGACGTCGTCGCCGCCGCGGCCGTTGATGATGTCCTCGCCGATTCCGCCATTGGCCGTGTCGGCCTGGCCGGTGCCGATGATGATGTCGTCACCGGTGGTGCCGGGGAAGTCTTCGGCGAAGGCGGCGCTGGGCGCCATGGCGAGCACCACGGCCACACCGAGAGCGGCAATGGGGTGGTGCTTGGAGCGGGTGCGGGTGGTCCTGAGACCGTGGGGAGTTCCGGTGCGATGGCGAGGAGACATGAGGGGCCTTCCGAGAAACGCCCATGGCGTTTCGGGTTCAGTGGGTGCGGGCGCAACGGGATACGCGCGACTGAACACTCGCGTTCACTGAAAGGAGAAAGATTCTTCGGAATCTCTCATCGTCCTCCCAGGCGGGACGGCGAAGCCGAGAAATCGGTGACGGGTGACGGGGTGGCCAGGGCCGGGATCGAACCGGCGACCTACCGCTTTTCAGGCGGTCGCTCGTACCAACTGAGCTACCTGGCCGTACGCGGGGAGACTTTACCGGATGGTCCGTCCGCCCCACCAATCGCTTCGACAGTTCGTGGCGTCACTCCACCTCGGCGAGTCGCTGCAGCAGGAGCGCCTCGGCGATGCAGACACGCTCGAACTCGGCGAGGTGCAGTCCCTCGTCGATCCCGTGGGCGCGGGTGTCGGGATCCTCCACACCGGTCACCAGCACGGCAGCGTCGGGGAAGATGCGAGCGAACTCGGCGATGAACGGGATCGAACCGCCCATGCCCATGTCGACCGGGTCGGTGCCGTTCCACGCCTCGCGGAAGGCCGTCCGGGCGGCGTCGTAGGCCGGGCCGACGGCGTCGACCTCGAACGGATCGCCGATCTCGCCCCGCTCGACCTCGACGTGGGCGCCGAAGGGAGCGTTGTCCTGCAGGTGACGTTCGAGCGCATCGAGGTGTGCCGCGGCATCGCCGCCAGGGGCGACGCGCATGCTGATCTTGGCTCGGGCGCTGGGGGCGAGGGTGTTGGACGCCGTGTCGACCGCCGGCGCATCGATCCCGATGACGCTGATGGCCGGTTCGGCCCACAGTCGCTGAACCGCAGAGCCGATGCCGATCTGCTGCACACCGTCGAGCACGGATGACTCCGCGCGCAGGCGGTCCTCGGGGTACTCCAGGTCTGCGGCGATCCCGTGATGCAGATCAGCGACCGCGACCGAGCCGTCGGGTGCGTGCAAGGTCGCCAGCAGCTGGCACAACGTGGTCAGTGCATCGGGCACGACGCCGCCCCAGATGCCGGAGTGCACGGCATGGTCGAGCGTGCGCACCGTGACCTCGCAGTCGACGAGCCCGCGCAGGGTGACCGTGAGGGCCGGAACGCCGATGTCCCAGTTGGCGGAGTCGGCGATGACGATGGCGTCGGCCGCCAGCTCGTCGCGATGGGCCTCCAGCAGGGACACCAGCGAGGGGGACCCGGACTCCTCTTCGCCCTCGACGAACACCGTGACGCCGACCGGCGGATTCGCGTCATGGGCACGAAATGCGGCCAGGTGAGCGGCCAGGCCGGCCTTGTCATCGGCTGCGCCGCGCGCGTAGAGACGGTCGCCACGGCGGGTCGGCTCGAACGGGGGAGAGGTCCACAGGTTCGGGTCACCCGTCGGCTGCACGTCGTGGTGGGCGTACAGCAGCACGGTCGGCGCGCCGGGCGGTGCCGGGTGGTGGGCAATCACGGCGGGAGCGCCGCCGGCTTCCACGATCGACGTCTGCGCGAAACCTGCTTCGCGGAGCAACCGCTCGACCTCGCGTGCGCTGTGGTGCACGTCGTCGTGGTGCTCGGGCTGCGCCCACACCGACGGGATCCGCACCAGCTGCTCGAGATCGTCCAGCAGCGCGGGCATCAGGGCACGAACACGAGCAGCGAGGTCGTCGGAGCGGGTCGATTCAGCCATGGCCCCACTGTGCCCCAGCCCCGAGCCCGCTGAGGAGTCACGTAGGCCCGGTGACGAGTCACGGAGGACCATCGACGAGTCACGGAGAACCGGTGACGAGTCGTCGAAGTGACTCCTCGCCGGGTCTCCGTGACTCGTCAGCGAACCTCCGTGACTCGTCAGCGGTCAGGCGACGACCAGCCGAGCCGATCACCGGTCCGCCTCGCCCCACCTTCGAGGAACCGGCGGGGATCGAAGTCGTCCCAGCCCAGCCCCTTGATGTAGGCCGCGTGTGCGGTCAGTGACGCCACGCCCTGATCAAAGGTCTCAGTGACGTCGACGCCGTGAGTGGAGTGCGGTGAGGCGAAGGCCAGCACCGCGCCGACGCCTCCCCATGGCTGGAGGCCCTGCTCAGGATCAGAGCTCAGCTGCTCGGGGAAGACCCAGCGATTTCCGGCGTCGCGAACTGCATCGAGCACGGCCCGACCTGTGGCGATGTGATCGGCCTGGTTCAGGTTCTCGCCGTCCCAGGTGTCGCGGAAGTTGCCGGTGACGACGACATCGGGTCGGAAGCGGCGCACCGCCTCGGCGATGACGGCCCGCAGCGGTACGCCGTACTCCAGGACCCCGTCGCGCTCGCCGAGGAACTCCACGTGATCCACCCCCACGAGGTGGGCCGAGGTGATCTGCTCGGCCTCACGCAAGGGCCGGCACTCCTCGGGCGGGATGCCGTCGATGCCGGCCTCGCCGCTGGTGACCATGACGTAGCCGACGGTCTTGCCCTGGCCGGTCCATCGGGCCACCGCTGCCGCGGCGCCGAACTCCAGGTCGTCGGGGTGCGCCACGACGCACAGGACACGCTCGAAGTTCTCGGACAGAGGCTGCAGTGGCGTCGGCTCCATGACCTCATCATCGCCGCACACGACGAGACCCACATACCCGGTGGGCATGTGGGTCTCGGTGCACACTGGCGACCTCGACGGGACTCGAACCCGCGACCTCCGCCGTGACAGGGCGGCGCGCTAACCAACTGCGCCACGAGGCCAGATGTGCTGCGGCGAACCGCTGTGCAACTCTAGCGCACGCCTGCCGCCGGCGACAAAACGGCTCCCGGAAGACGCGCCCGCCGCACCCGGACACGTTGCCGATGTCGTAGGGGCGGGGCAGAATGTCCGAAGCCCTTGGGGCGACCCGAACTGACTGCCTACCTCACGCCTGTCTCCACGATCCACGAGGACCGCATGATCGAGTACCGCTCCATCGCCAAGACTTTTCCCGACGGCACCCAGGCCGTCGAAGACTTTTCCCTGCTGCTTCCGTCACGGTCCACCACCGTGTTCGTGGGCTCGTCGGGCTGCGGCAAGACGACGCTGCTGCGCATGGTCAACCGCATGGTCGACCCCACCGGCGGGCAGGTGCTGATCGACGATGTCGACATCGCCACCAAGAACAGGGTCGAGCTGCGCCGCAGCATCGGCTACGTCATGCAGCACGCCGGTCTGCTCCCGCACCGCACCGTGCTGGAGAACATCGGCACGGTGCTGCGCCTCAACGGCCTGTCCAAGAGCGAGGCGCGCGAGCGATCGCTCGCCATCCTCCCGACGGTCGGGCTGACCGAGAGCCAGGCCGACCGCTTCCCCGCCCAGCTGTCGGGCGGACAGCAGCAGCGCGTCGGGGTGGCCCGTGGTCTGGTGACCGACCCCAACATCTTGCTGATGGACGAGCCGTTCGGCGCCGTCGACCCGATCGTGCGCGACGAGCTGCAGCAGGAGCTGCTGCGCCTGCAGCGCGAGCTCGACAAGACCATCGTGTTCGTCACCCACGACATCGACGAGGCCTTCCTGCTCGGCGACCAGGTCGTGATCCTCAAGACCGGCGGCGAGGTCGCTCAGGTGGGGTCCCCGGCCGAGATCATGTCAGCTCCCGCCGACGACTTCGTGCGCAGCTTCGTCGGGCTCGAGAAGGGGGCCCGGTCCCTGCACGTCGAAGATCGTGACGGAGTCCAGGTCGTCATCGACGGCACCGGCAAGGCCGCTGGAGTCCTCGAGTCATGACCTGGTTCCTCGACAACCTCGACACGGTCGGTGAGCTGTTCTGGCGGCACGCGTGGATCAGTGTGGTCTCGATCCTCATCGGCTTCGTCGTCTCCCTGCCGATCGGTTGGTACGCCAACGAGCACCCGCGCCTGCGCGGGATCGCGGTGACTGCGGTCGGTGTGCTCTACACAGTTCCCTCGCTGGCCATCTTCGTGCTGCTGCCCGGCCTCCTCGGCACCGGTTTCCTCAGTGTCATCAACGTGGTGATCGCGCTGTCGACCTACGCGGCCGCAGTCATGGTGCGCACCACGGCCGACGCGTTCGGATCGGTGTCGCCCGCCGTGCTGGACGCGGCATCGGCGGCCGGCTTCTCGCGAGGCCAGCGGGTCTTTCGCGTCGAGCTCCCGCTGGCCGGGCCCGTGCTCCTGGCGGGCCTGCGCGTCGTGTCGGTCAGCACCGTCAGCATGTTGAGCGTCGCGACGCTCGTGGGCGTCAGCAACCTCGGGTCGCTGTTCACCGATGGCTTCCGCCGCGACTTCCAGACCGAGATCATCGTCGGCATCCTCGCCATCGTGGTGCTCGCCCTGCTGCTGGACCTGCTGCTGGTGCTGGCGGGCCGACTGTTGATGCCGTGGTCGAGAGCCCAGCAGGCACCGCGGCGCACCGGGCGGAAGGTCGCGGCATGAGCACCAGAGCGACGTCAGGAGCGCGCCGATGAGCGTCGTCTCGGACACCTACGACTTCCTGACCGCCGCCGACAACTACTCCGGCAGCGGCGCCATCCCCACCCGCATGCTCGAGCACGTCACCTACACCGCCGAGACGATCGCGATCGCCGGGGTCATCGCCATCCCGCTGGGCCTGTGGATCGGCCACACCGGACGCTTCCGCAGCGTCGCGGTGGCCCTCACCGGAGCGCTGCGCGCGCTGCCCACGCTCGGTCTGCTGACCGCGCTCGCCCTGGTGGTGGGCATCGGACTCACCGCGCCGCTGATCTCGCTGGTCATCCTGGCCGTCCCGCCGCTGCTCGCCGGCGCGTACTCCGGAGTCGAGTCCGTCGATCGCCAGACCGTCGACGCGGCCCGTGCCATGGGCATGACCGAGATGCAGATCCTGCGCAAGGTCGAGATCCCGCTCGCCCTGCCGATCATCGTGGGCGGCATCCGCTCCGGCGTCCTGCAGGTCGTGGCCACGGCCACCGTCGCCGCGTTCGTCGGCCTGGGTGGACTCGGCCGGTTCATCATCAACGGCCAGGCCATCAGCGACTACGCCCAGATGGCAGCGGGCTCCGTGCTCGTCGTCGTGCTGGCCCTCGTCCTCGATGGCATCTTCGCCGGCCTGCAGCAGTTGGCCACCGGACGCCGCCCCGCCCCCCAACCGTCCACCGCCTGAACCGATCACCTGACAAAGGACCAACCATGACCCCCACACGTACCGGCAAGAAGCTCGCGGCGATCGCCGCCGCCACGACGCTCGGGCTCGGCCTCGCCGCCTGCGGCGGAGACCCCACCGAGACGACCGGCGCCCCCGACAGCCAGTCCGGCGACGGCACCATCACGGTCGGATCGGCGGCCTTCCCCGAGAACCAGATCCTCGCCGAGATCTACGCCCAGGCCCTCGAGGCCACGGGCGTCACGGTCGAGAAGAAGCTCAACATCGGTGCCCGTGAGGTCTACGTCAAGGCGCTGCAGAACGGCGAGATCGACCTCGTGCCGGAGTACACGGGCAACCTGCTGACCTACTTCGACGCCGAGGCCACCGCCACGTCGGCCGAGGAGGTCGAGGACGCCCTCGACGACGCCCTGCCCGAGGGACTGGAGGTGCTGGACGCCGCTGCGGCCGAGGACAAGGACTCGCTGAACGTCACGAGCGATTTCGCGGAGGCCAACGACCTGACCACGATCGGTGACCTGGCCGACCTCGACACCGTCAAGCTCGGCGCCAACCCCGAGTTCGAGAGCCGCGCCTACGGCGTCCCCGGCATGGAGGAGGTCTACGGCATCGACGGCATCGAGTTCACCGCGATCAGCGACGGTGGCGGACCGGCGACGCTCAAGGCGCTGCTCGACGGCGACGTCGACGTGGCCGACATCTACTCCACGACCCCGTCGATCGTCGAGAACGACCTGGTCACCCTCGAGGACCCCGAGAACATGATCGCGGCCCAGCAGGTGGTGCCCCTCATCAACGAGGCGAAGGCCACCGACGAGGTCGAGGACGTGCTCGACGCGATCGCTGCGGAGCTGACCACCGAGGACCTCCTGGAGCTCAACGGCAAGAACCAGGGCGATGACAAGACCGATCCGGCGGTGCTGGCCGAGGAGTGGCTGACCGAGAAGGGCCTGATCTAATGTCCCTGGTCGCGGTCGACGGCGCGTCCATCCACGTGGAGGACACCGGGCCCCCGCCCGACGTCCCCGACGCGACGACGATCGTGTTCGGACACGGGCTGCTGTTCAGCGGCGAGATGTTCGCCGCCCAGGTCGCTCGCCTGCGGTCGCGGTACCGGTGCGTGACGATCGACTGGCGCGGCCAGGGTCGCTCCCCGGCCGCCGCGGACGGCTACGACATGGACACCCTGACCCGCGATGCGGTTGCTGTCATCACCGGCTTGGGGGTGGGGCCGGTGCACTACGTCGGCCTCTCGATGGGTGGCTTCGTCGGCATGCGGCTGGGTGCCCGCCACGGCGAGCTGCTCCGCTCGCTGACCCTGCTGGACACCAGTGCCGGCCCGGAGGACCCCGACAAGGTCGCGAAGTACCGGCTGCTGGCCAAGGTCTACCGGGTGGTGGGCATGGGTCCGGTGCGTTCGCAGGTGCTGCCGATCATGTTCGGCCCCACGTTTCTCGCCGACCCGACGGGCAAGCCGGCCATCGACGCCTTCCTCGCGCGGCTCAAGCAGGTCGACCGCGCCGGGATGAAGAACGCCATCTACGGCGTGGCCGACCGTGTGGCCGTCGTCGATCTGCTGCCGCAGATCGGCACCCCGACACTCGTGGTCGTGGGTGCCGACGACGCCGCCACCCCCGTCGCGAAGTCCGAGGCCATCGTGGCTGGAATCGCCGGGGCGAGGTTGGAGATCGTGTCGGACGCGGGCCACTCCAGCACCATCGAGCAACCCGAGGTCCTGTCAGACCTGATCGAGGGCTTCGTGAGCGCGAACTAGACGCTCAGGTGGTCGGCGGGGTGAATACCCATGGAGCTCGCGGCACGTCAGAAGGATCGAAGGCTGCGAGCATCTCGGCCAGGGTGTCGCCCGGGAGACCGAGCGAGGACGTGATGGCAGTCATCGCGTCCTGCCCGGTGTCGGCCAGGTCGCGCAGCGTCACCGCGCCGTCGCGCTTGGCGAGCCTCTGTCCGTCGGTGTTCAGCACCAGCGGCACGTGCGCGTAGACCGGCGGTGCGAGGTCCAGCAGGGTCGCCAGATACGCCTGTCTGGGAGAGGAGCCCAGCAGGTCGTCACCGCGCACCACCTGGTCCACGCCCAGGTCGGCGTCGTCGACGACGACGGCCAGGTTGTAGGCGATGATGCCGTCGCCACGGCGCAGCACCACGTCGTCGACAGGCCCGGTGAAGGCACCGTGCAGCTGGTCGTCGATGGTGAAGTCGCCGACGTCGGCGCGCAGACGCAGCGCGGCCGGACGGCCTCCCCGGCGTTCAGAGCGCTGGACCGCCGAGAGGTCTCGGCACGTGCCGGGGTACAGCCCGGGGGTCTGGTGCGGCGCCGAGGTCGCCTCTCGGATCTCCCGGCGCGTGCAGAAGCACTCGTAGACGAGCCCGAGCGCCCGCAGGTCGGCCAGGGCGTCGGCATACAGGTCGGACCGCTGGGACTGCCGCACGACCGGACCGTCCCAGTCGAGGCCGATCGCGGCCAGGTCGGCCAGCTGTCGCTCCTCGGAGCCGACCTTGACGCGGTCGAGATCCTCGATGCGCATCAGGAACCGGCGGCCCGTGCTGCGGGCGAACAGCCACGCCAGCGCGGCCGTGCGCAGATTTCCGATGTGCAGGTCACCGGACGGGGACGGGGCGTACCGGCCGGCGGTCATGGCGCGTCCACGTCACACCACCCAGATGAAGCCGACGACGGGTGCGATGGCTGCGATCGCGATCCAGGGCGACACGAGCCGGCCACCCAGGATGAGGCGCATGACGACATAGGTGATGGCCGAGACGATGGTGGCCATCACCAGCAGGCCGATCGCGTCGCCGCGGCGCCCGGGCTCGTCGACGATGATCGAGGCGGCCACGATCAGGCCGATGATGCCGTGCTCGGCCACCGCGAAGAACCCGATGGCCGCGACACGTCGTTGCACCCGGTTGAGAGCGAGGAGCTTCGTCGTTGAATCGGTCGACGTGGTCGGACCAGCAGATGACGCGTTCACGATGGCTCCGGAACCTCAGGGGAAGGAGGCTCCAGTGTCTCACTCAGGCGATGGGCGGATCAGTCGTCCTTGGGATCGGGGACGTCGGAGGCTGACGCCACGAGATCCACACCCTCGAGGTCGTCGGCGTCGTTCGTGGAGCCGGTGACCTTGCCGGCCGCGGTGCCGGCCTTCTCCCCGACCCTGTGGGCGGCGGTGCTGGCCTTCTCGGAGGCCGAGTCGGCCGCTGAGCGGGCCTTGTCCTTGACCACCGGCGCCTGCTGGGCCGCGTAGTCCTGCGCGTCCCCGGCGGCCTGCTGGACGCGGGGGTCGCGCCACACCTTGGTGGCCTGCGTCTTGATCTCCTCGTACCGTTCGCGGCCAGCGCGTGCTCCGAGCACGTAGCCTGCGGCTGCGGCGGCGAGGTAGGTGGCCTTCTTGATCATGTGAGCTCCCAGTGCGAGGTGGTGAAAACCTTGGTGTACCCGAGCCGCGGTGCGGCAAACCGGGTCAGTCGTGCTCGTCGAGGCGCTCGAGGTCGCGCAGCGCATCGCGCGCCCGGCTCAGGCGCGCATTCTGCTCGTCGTCCCACCATCGGATCCCGCGTTCTCCCAGGCCGTGCTTCGCGAGATCGACGCGCCGTCTCGCTCGTGTGACCGCTTCCTCGTCCTCGCGGCGCTTCGCCGAGCCCACACCCGAGCGGCCACGACCGAGGTGAGAGGTCAGCGCTTCGACCAGCTCGGTCGGAAGACATGGGTCGGTCTTGCGCCAGCGGCGCCCACCGATGACCATCCAGTGGTCGTCCTCGGTCGGGGGTGTGTCAGCCATGAGTGCATGGCACACCGACTCGCGCGGGATCGCAACTGGAGAGAACGTTCGGCGGGACATGACGCGCGAAGTGTAGGAGTACCCCCAACGGGATTCGAACCCGTGCTACCGCCGTGAAAGGGCGGCGTCCTAGGCCGCTAGACGATGGGGGCCGGGAACCCGATCATCATACGGGGTGCCATGGGGGAGGCCCGGGCGGAGGCCCATGAGGGAGGATGGCGGCATGGTCGAGGTCAGCGAGGATCGCTTCGCCGAGCTGGTCGAGAATGCCTTCGACGCAGTGCCCGACGAGCTGGTCGCCCTGCTCGACAACGTGGTCCTGTTCATCGAGGACGACGCGCCGCCGGAGGAGCCTGATCTGCTCGGTCTGTATGACGGCATCCCTCTCACCGAGCGCGACTCCATGTATGGCGGCGCGATGCCCGACCGGATCATGGTGTTTCGCAACCCGATCCTGGCCATGTGCGAGTCGGAGGCCGAGGTGACCGAGGAGATCGCCATCACCGTGGTGCACGAGATCGCCCACCACTTCGGCATCGACGACGACCGACTGCACGAGCTCGGCTATGCCTGAGCAGGGAGACGACCGGGTGATCGTCCGCTTTGCCGACCGGTACCTGACCGACGGCGACGACCTCACCACCCGGCACAGCTTTTCCTACGGCGCCCACTACGACCCCGCGAACGTCGGCTTCGGCCCGATCCTCGCGATCAACACCGAACGTCTCGCCCCTGGTGCCGGGTACGGCACGCACCGGCACAGCGATGTCGAGATCGTCACCTGGGTCGTCGAGGGCGCACTGCGTCACGCCGACTCGGCTGGTGGTGGCGGAGTGATCCGGCCCGGTACCGCCCAGCGGCTGAGCGCGGGAACCGGCGTCGAGCACACCGAGGTCAACGAATCGACCGAGTCGCCGTTGGAGTTCGTGCAGATGATGCTGGCCAGCACGCACGACGCGGCGCCGGAGTACGAGCAGGTCGAGGTCGCGGATGAGGCCGGCCGCCTGCTCGAGACGGTCACGGTTCGTGCGGGCGCGCGACTGTACGTGACGAGGCTCGAACCGGGCGATGTCGTCACGGTGCCGTCCGCGCCGCGCAGCCTGGTCCACGTGACGCGAGGCGTCGTTCGGCTCGACGACACCGTCCTGCTGGCCGGCGATGAGGCGCGACTGGGCTCCGTCGGCCCGTACGATCTGAGTGCCGTCTCCGGCAGTGCCAGTGTCGGGGGCGAAGCACTCGTCTGGCAGCTGGAGACCTGATGACCGTCCTCGTCCTGAACGGACCCAACCTCGGCCGCCTCGGTGTGCGCGAGCCCGATGTCTACGGCACCGCCACCTACGCCGACCTCGTGGCGCGGTGCGAGGACGTGGCAGCCGAGGTGGGACTCGAGGTCGAGGTGCGCCAGAGCGACGACGAGGCCGAGATGATCCGGTGGCTGCACGAGGCGGCCGATGCCGGCTCGTCGGTCGTGCTCAACGCCGGCGCGTGGACCCACACCTCGGTGGCGGTGCGCGATGCCGCCACCCAGCTGGCAGGGCCCCTGGTCGAAGTGCACCTGTCCAACGTGCACGCGCGTGAGCCGTTTCGGCACACGTCGTACCTGAGTGACATCGCCGCGGCGGTCGTGGTCGGCATGGGCCTGGAGGGCTACGCCGCCGCGCTTCGTTTCATCGCCCGGTCCTGACTCGTCCCCTCTGCTGGTGGAGGCGACAGGTGCTCTCCGGCGGCGGCATTTTCCCTCATGTCGCGACTGGACGCTGCGAACGGTTGCGAATTGCAACCGAGCCCGTGGCGTTGTGACCGCCGATACAGGGCTAACCTGAATTCGATGTTTACAGGTTGGGAAGCACACCGCGCGGCGGTCGACACGTTGGTGCAGTCGTATCGGGCGATCCCGCGAGGTGATCGGGTCCGATTGGCGAAGAAGACCTCCAACCTGTTCCGTCCACGAGCTGCATCGACCGGACCGGGGCTCGACGTCACCGGTCTCGACGGCGTGATCGCCATCGACATCGACGCGCGCACCGCTGACGTGCAGGGCGTCTGCACGTACGAGGACCTGGTCGACGCGGTCCTCCCGCACGATCTCATCCCGTACGTGGTGCCGCAGCTGCGCACCATCACCCTCGGGGGCGCGGTCACGGGTCTGGGCATCGAGTCGACGTCGTTCCGCAACGGCCTGCCCCACGAGTCGGTCCTCGAGATGGACATCCTCACCGGCGACGGCCAGATCGTGACCGCGACGCCGGACGGCCCCCACGCGGACCTGTTCGAGGCCTTCCCCAACTCCTACGGCAGCCTCGGGTACGCGACACGCCTGCGCATCAAGCTGGAGCACGTGCCGCAGCTGGTCACGCTCCGCCATGTCCAGATGGCCGACGCCGCTGCCGCCGTCGCGGCGATCGAGCAGATCTGCGAGACCGGCGAGTACCTGGGGCAGCGCGTCGACGGTCTCGACGGCACGGCCTTCACCCCCGACGAGATCTACCTGACGCTCGCGCACTTCACCGACGAGCCGCAGCACGTCAGCGACTACACGGGTCAGCAGGTCTACTACCGCTCGATCGCGCAGCGCGAGACCGACGCCCTCACGATGTACGACTACCTGTGGCGCTGGGACACCGACTGGTTCTGGTGCTCGGGTGCCTTCGGAGCCCAGCAGCCGCTGATCCGCCGCCTGTGGCCGAGGCGCTGGCGACGCAGCGACGTCTTCCACCAGATCGTCGGGCTCGACGAGCGCTTCGGCATCATCGCCACGCTCGACCGGCTCAAGAAGGTGCCCGGCCGCGAGCGCGTCATCCAGGACATCGAGGTCCCGGCTGACCGCCTGCCGGAGTTCCTGGAGTGGTTCGACGCGGAGATCGGCATGCGGCCGGTGTGGCTGTGCCCGCTGCGCACCACGGGCTCGTGGCCGGCCTATCCGTTGGCCACCGGCGAGACGTACATCAACGTCGGATTCTGGGGCACCGTCGTGGTTCCGGCCGACGCCCCGCCCGGGCTCGTCAACCGCAAGGTCGAGCAGGTCGTCTCGGGCCTCGGCGGGCACAAGTCCCTGTACTCCGAAGCCTTCTACGACCACGAGACCTTCGAGACCATGTACGGCGGCAAGGCGCTCGAGGACGTGCGTCGCCGCTACGACCCCGATGCTCGACTGAGCACCCTGTACGAGAAAGCTGTGAGGAACTCATGACCACCGATGTCGCGACCAAGTTGAACATCGCTCAAGCGCTCGAGCGTCTGATGAAGGACGGCTTGCCGTTCCGCTTCGAGGCGTTCGACGGCAGCACGGCCGGGCCCGAAGGTGCGCCGCTGACCCTGCGCCTCAAGAACGAGCGCGGCCTGGCCTACCTGATGACCGCTCCGGGCGATCTGGGCTTCGCTCGCGCCTACGTCTCGGGCGACCTCGAGGTCGAGGGCATCCACCCCGGCGACCCCTACGACGCCATGGTCCTGATCATGAGCCAGCTGCGCTTCAAGGTGCCCTCGGCCGCCGAGATGCTGCAGATCGTCCGCAGCCTCGGCTTCGGCAACCTCAAGCCGCCGACCCCGCCGGTCGAGGAGCACCTGCCACGCTGGCGCCGCGCCTTCGAAGGCCTGCGACACAACAAGAAGCGTGACGCCGAGGCCATCCAGCACCACTACGACGTCTCGAATCGCTTCTACGAGCTGGTCCTGGGTGAGTCCATGACCTACACCTGCGCGGTCTACCCCAGCCTCGAGGCCAGCCTGGAGGAGGCGCAGTTCGAGAAGTACGACCTGATCTGCCGCAAGCTCGACCTCAAGCCGGGGCAGCGTCTGCTCGACATCGGCTGCGGCTGGGGTGGCATGGTCCGTCACGCCGCCAAGCACTACGGCGTCAAGGTCATCGGCGTCACGCTCTCCCGCGAGCAGGCCGCGTGGGCCGCCGAGGAGATCAAGCGTCAGGGCCTCGAGCACCTGGCCGAGGCTCGCCACGGCGACTACCGCGACGTCCTGGAGACCGGTTTCGACGCGGTCAGCTCGATCGGTCTGACCGAGCACATCGGAGTGCGCAGCTACCCGTCGTACTTCGCCTTCATCGAGTCCAAGCTGAAGCCCGGCGGCCGGATGCTGAACCACTGCATCACCCGGCCCAACAACAAGACCACCACGACCGGTGCCTTCATCGACCGCTACGTGTTCCCCGACGGCGAGCTCACCGGAGTCGGCCGCATCACGGTCGCGGCGCAGGAGACTGGCCTGGAGGTGCGCCACGTCGAGAACCTGCGGGAGCACTACGCGATGACCTTGGCCGGCTGGTGCCGCAACCTCGTCGAGAACTGGGACGCGTGTCTCGAGGAGGTCACCGAGGGACGCGCCAAGGTGTGGGGCATCTACATGGCCGGATCGCGGCTGGCCTTCGAGCGCAACGAGATCGAGCTGCACCACGTGCTGGCCGTCAAGCCCGGCGCCGGCGGCGACGCCGCGTGGCCCCTGCGCCCGACCTGGCTCAGCTGAGGTCGAGGACGACGGGCGCGTGGTCGCTGGCGCCCTTGCCCTTGCGTTCTTCGCGGTCGATCCAGGCCCCGTCGACCCGCCGCGCGAGCGCGGGGGAGGACAGCGCGAAGTCGATGCGCATGCCTTCCTTCTTCGGGAAGCGCAGGCGCTGGTAGTCCCAGTACGTGTAGGTTCCGGGGCCCGGTGTGTGTGGGCGCACGACGTCGGCGTAGCCCTCCTCGACGATGGCGTGGAAGGCGGTGCGCTCCGGCTCGGACACGTGGGTGTGACCCTCGAAGGCAGCCATGTCCCACACGTCGTCGTCGGTGGGTGCCACGTTCCAGTCGCCGGTGAGGGTGATCTGGGCGTCGGGATCGTCGGCCAGCCACTGACGTGCTGAGCGACGCAGCGACTCCAGCCAGGCCAGCTTGTAGTCGTAGTGCGGGTCGCCGACCTCACGCCCGTTGGGCACGTAGAGACTCCACACCCGGACCCCGCCACACGTGGCGCCGATGGCTCGCGGCTCGAGGATCTCCGGATCGCCGAACAACGGCTGGTCCTCGGCGAACGAGGTGGCGACGTCGGCCAGGCCCACGCGCGAGACGAGGGCCACGCCGTTCCACTGGTTGACGCCGAAGTGGGCCACCTCGTAGCCCATCGCGTCGAGCTCCATCGTGGGGAACTGATCCTCGCGACACTTGGTCTCCTGAATCGCGAGGACGTCGACGTCGTGGCGCTCCAGAAAGCCGGTGACCCGGTCGATCCGGCTGCGGACGGAGTTGACGTTCCAGGTCGCGATACGCATCCGACGAATCTAGCCGATCGCCGACCTGCGCCAGGGCGCTGCCCCGGACACGGTGCAGATCCCGAGCCCCCGCTGTCATAGGTCGGCTTTCCGGGGTGATGGTTCCCCAGGTTACGTAGGTTTCCCCTCACTTCACCGGGCAAATTTGCCATGAGGAGTGATGCGTTCCCTACGTAACCTGGGGAACCATCACCCCGCGCCCAAGAAGCCTTGCACCCACGTGCCTGAGGCCGCGACACCTCGGCACCCGAGTGTTGTCCCGCTCGTTGTCGGTGTCGACGCCTACCGTGGTCCTGACCAGCGACGACGAAGTGAGGGTCCGTGAGAACCAACCAGCTCGAGGGCGCCTGCGACACCTGCTACACCCACGTGGTGGCCGGTAGCGGCCGGCTGATCGGTCATCCGGGTCGCTGGCGGGTGCTGTGCCTGACCTGCACGCCGCTACCGCCGTCCCGCGGTCTGCACCGCGGATGGTTCGAGCAAACCCTCGCCTCGCTGGACCTGGAGACCACCGGAGTCGACCCGCACACCGACCGGATCCTCAGCTACGCCCTCCTCGACACGGACGGCGAACGCGCTGGACTGGTGGCGGCAGGGGTCCCAATCCCGGCCGCGTCGCAGGCAGTGCACGGCATCAGCGAGCAGTCGTTGATCGGTGCGCCGCCGCCACGTATCGCCGTGGCGATGATCACCGACTGGATCCAGTCACTCATTGATCGACGCATCGGTCTGGTCGTGTTCAACGCCGCCTACGACCTCACCATGGTGCGCGCCGAGGCCGCACGGCACGGCGTCCGGCAGCCGGCGTGGGACCGACTCATGGTCGTGGACCCGCACGTCATCGACTGGGGCCTCGAACGCGGCGGTCTGGGTCCGCGCCGGCTCGCCGACGTCGCGTCCTACTACGGGGTGCTGCTGGACCAGGCGCACGACGCCACCGCGGACGCCCGAGCCGCCCGCGACATCGCGATCGAGATGGGCGCCCGACACCATGAAGCGGGCGCGTGCACGCTGGTCGAGCTCACGCTGCGCCAGCACCTGTGGCACTCCGAGCGGGCCGCCGACTGGAACGCCTACGCGGCGCGGGTCGGACGCGAGCTCGACGACCCCACCGGCTGGCCGCTGGTGGCGGCCCCGGCGCCCGCGGTCACCGCCACCGCCTGAGGCCGTCTCAGCGCCCGCGTGCGGCCCGGTCCGAGATGGCCTCGGCGAGCGCGTCGGGTGCCTCGTCAGGTATCCAGTGGGTCACGTCCTGCAGCTGGACGAAGCGGTAGTCGGCGTCGACGAAGTCACCACACATCTCGGCCCCCTCGCGCCCCAGCGCCCGGTCGCCGGTGCTCCACACGTAGGTCGTCGGCACCGTCACGGCGGGCAAGTCGTTCAGCCGCTTGTCCATCGCCCGGTAGTAGCTCAGCGCCGCGGTGAGCGTGGGGCGGTCGGTGAACAGGCGCTCGTACTCGGCCAGGGCGTCGGCCGGCACCTTGTCCTCGTAGAACTCGGTGATCCGGCTGCCCTCGTCGGCGAGCAGCACGTCCTCGGCCTTGCCCTCGATCCGGAACAGCTGCATGTAACGGCTCATGGCGCGTTGATCCTCCGATCCCTTCAGCGCGCGACCGAACGCCGCCAGGTGCGGCACCGACACGGCGGTGAGGCTGCGCAGCCGGTCCGCGTGGCGGCCGGCGGCGATCCACGCGATCACGGCGCCCCAGTCGTGGCCGACGAGGTGGAAGGTGTCCAGGCCGAGGGCGTCGGCGAGCTCGACGACGTCATCGGCCAGCAGGTCGTAGCCGTAGTGCTCGACCCCGACGGGGCGGGCACCGGGGGAGTAGCCGCGCTGGTCGGGGGCGATGACCCGATATCCCGCCTCCACGAGCGGGGGCACGACCGCAGCCCAGCTCAACGAGGTCTGCGGAAAGCCGTGCAGCATGATGATCGGCGGTCCGTCCTCGGGGCCGTCGACACGAACGTCCAGGCTGCCGACGCCGATGGTGGCGGAGATCTGTCGTCCCCAGCTCGCGGGATGGGTCATGAGGGTTCCTCTCGTGGTGGATTCTCATTCGAAGATGTCGCCGATGCGGGCGACGGCCGCACGATCGAGCTCTGCTGCGGTCGCGACATCCGGCGCGGTGCCGCCGCGGTCGTGCGGCAGCCACCACCGATCATCGTCGCTGCGGGGTGCATCGGGATAGGTGTCGATGGCGTCGTCGAGCAGCACGTCCATCGCAGCGCGCAGCCGTACGTTGAGGGCGTCGACGGTCTCGTGCGGCCCGGCCTCGAGTGGTGGCCCGACCATGATCGTGATGGGGATGCGGCGTCGCAAGGACCGTCGACCGTCGACGGTGAGCACCCGATGCCCACCCCACACGATGACGGGGATCAGCGGCACACGGCGATTGACGGCGATCCCGGCAGCACCACGCTTGAACGGCTTGAGCCGCCAGGACCGGCTGATGGTGGCCTCGGGGAAGAGGCCGACCAGCTCGCCCTCGTCGACCAGGTCGAGACACCGTCGGTAGGCGCGGGCGCCAGAGCGGCGCTCGACCGGGATGTGCCGCATGGCGCGCATCAGCCATCCGACGACCGGGATCTCGAAGACCGACGCCTTGGAGGCGAAGCGGACCAGGCGCCCCCGCTCCCGTGCGGCGTACCCGACGAAGGTGAAGTCGAGGAAGCCGATGTGATTGCCCGCCAGCACGCCGGGTCCCTCGGCCGGCAGGTGCTCGGCACCACGGACGTCGAAGCGATACCCCATCGATGCGAACAGCACGCCGAAGGTGGCCACGGCGAAGCGATAGATGCCGTTGCGCCCAGCGGGACGTGGCCGGTTCGCGGGCATGTCCTCACCGTAGTGGTGAGCGGCCGGAGCCGGCGGTGCTGGCCTCAGGCCTCAGCAGTTCCGACGGGGGGATTGCTGCGTGGTGACAGGATCGCGTTCGGCATCGTCGGGGCCGGAATGCGGTCGGTCTCGCCGAGGTACCCCTCGACCGTGCCGAAACGGTCGCTGGCGTCCTGCCACTGCTCACGCATCTGCACGATCTCGTGGTGGGTGCGGCCCACGAAGTTCCACCACATGACGATCTCCTCGGTGAACGGGGGACCGCCCAGCACGATGAGGCGTGCAGGCTGATCGGTGGGGTTGTGGACCGTCAGCGTGCTCGACCCGTGGCCCTGGTAGCCCATCTCGCCGCGCTCGACCGCCCAGCCACCCACGCGGGCGACCGAGGTGTCGACCAGAACGCCGTGCTCGAACTCCGGATCGACGTCCAGGTCCAGCGTCGCCTGCGGATCGAGCACGATCTCGGCACCCAGCAACGGGGTGAAGGTCTGCACCGGGGACGTGGCTCCGACCAGGGAGCCCAGGAAGACCCGCACGATGGCTCCGTCGACCTGCACCGGCGACGGCTCGTGATGCTGGAACGCGCGATCGGCATGGCGGTGCTCCTCGGGCAGGACGACCCACAGCTGCACGCCGTGCAGGATCGAGGTGTCGAGCGTGGACACCTCCGAGTGACAGATGCCCGATCCGCCCGTCATCAGGTTCATCTCGCCGGGGCGCACGGTGGCCACGTTGCCGGCACTGTCGCGGTGCTCGATCTGACCGGCGAACAGCCAGCTGACGGTCTGCAGTCCCGTGTGCGGGTGCGGGGCGACGTCCATGCCACCGGTCGCGGCGACGTCGTCGGGACCGTAGTGATCGGCGAAGCACCAGGCCCCCACGAAGGACCGGCTGCGCTGCGGCAGGGTGCGCCGCACGGTCATGGCCCGCAGACCACCGAGTGGAACCTCGCGCGTGGACAACACGTCGATCCTGCTCATGGGGTCATCCTAGGTCGGCCACGGGTACGTCTACACGCCCAGCTCTGCGTTGAGGCGCTTGGCGAATCCGTTGCCCATGGATGCGATGACGGCCTTCATGGCGGTGGTGACGGCCGGAGAGGTCATCTTCGGAAGGGGGAGATCGACCGAGATCTCCAGGCGGATGCTCACCTGGGTGCCGCCGTCGACGTCGACGAGGTCGTAGCGGCCCTCCACCCCGGCGCGCTCGCTGCTGCCGGCCGGCGGATCGTGGGTGAACTCGATGCGCGAGCCCTCATCGAAGGTCATCTTCTCGGTGAAGGTGGGGACGAGGCGCTCGCTGAGCACCTCGATGGTCTTGAGGTGCCACACCCAGTGATCCCCGGAGGCCTCGATGCGCTCGAGCAGCGGTGTCAGCCGGGCCAACACATCGGGATCGGTCAGGATCGCCCAGATGGCGGCCCGATCGGCCGCCACGACGGCAGTGGACTCGCGCTCGGCGGTGAACCAGGTCATGGGTGGTGCTCTCCAGTCTGTCGGGGGGACGGGCGAGGTGCTGTGGGCAGTCGATGCGTCACAGGTCGAGGCTGTGCCGTTGAGCCTTGGCGGCATACATCGCCCGGTCGGCCTCCACGAAGGCGTCGGCGACGCTGACGGCGCCGGGTCGGGAGGCTGCGAAGCCGCAGGACGCCGAGATGTTGGCCTTCTCGAGGGCTCGGGCGAACGTTGCGAAGTGACGGGGGAGATCATCGGCTGCGACGTTGTTGCTCAAGATGACGAACTCGTCGCCGCCGTAGCGTGCCACCTGATCTCCCTCTCCCGCGCACGCGAGCAGAGTGGCGGCCGTGCGGACGATGAGCTCGTCCCCGGCGGCGTGGCCGAGGGTGTCGTTGATCGGCTTGACCTGGTCGAGATCGATCACGGCCACGGCCACCTGGTCGCCGTAGGCGTCGAGGCGCTGCTGGGCGTCCTGGGTGAGCGCGTTCCAGCCGCGCCGATTGGTCAGCCCGGTGAGGGCATCGGTCTGGGCGAGCGCTGCGGCGATCCTGACCTCGTGTCGATTGCGGTCGGCAGTGCGCGCCGTGGCCAGATGGGTCGACAGCAGAGCACCCAGCAGCACCAGGAGATCGGCGTCGACGTCGTCGACGCTGTCGAGCGGATCGGTGCCGAATCCGCACAGCGCACCGAACAGCTCCCCCTGGTCGTCGGTGAGTCGGATCCCGGCGCAGGAGCGGATCGTCTCGGAATGCTCGACGTCGGCGTAGGCCGGATCGGCCAGGGTGTCGACCACCACCACCGGTGCCGCGCCGTTGATCATGCGCATGCAGAAGTTGTCGGGATGGCTCGCCAGGAGGCCGGGCTCGAGCACCTTCTCCTCGCGCACGTGCACATGAACCTGCTCGTGGCCCGAGACCCGGCTGACGGACCAGTCGGTCAGCGGCGTGTGCGTCTTCAGGTACTCGATGACCCGCTGGGCCGATTCGGAGAAGTGGTCGGAGCCGAACTTGGAGAGATCGGCGGCCACCTGCTCATTGTGGAGCAGATGGCCGCGCCGCGCACCCTGCCGTGGTCGCGTCCCGGACGGGCGTCCTCAGCTTCCGCGGGTGATCCACTCATCGAGCGACGGCTTCTCATCACCGATGCGGGTGTCGTCCCCGTGCCCGGTGTGCACCGTGGTGTCGTCGGGCAGGGTGAACAGCGCTGTGGCGATCGACTCGATGATGGTGTCGAAGTCCGAGTAGGACCGACCCGTGGCGCCGGGGCCGCCGTTGAAGAGCGTGTCGCCGCTGAAGACCACGCCCAGGTCCTCCGAATACAGGCAGGTGCTGCCCGGGGAGTGCCCGGGAGTCGAGATCGCGCGCAGCGTGCTGCCTGCGATCTCGAACGTGCTGCCGCCGACCAGGTCGTGGTCTGGGGGACTCGTGTGCTCGACGTCCCACAACATGCGATCGGCCGAGGGGAACCAGATGGCGGCACCCGTGCTCGCTGCCAGCTCGACGGCGGCGTTCACGTGGTCGTTGTGCCCGTGGGTCAGCACGATGGCCGACACGGCGCGGTCGCCGATGGCCGCCGCGATGGCAGGTGCGTCGTGCGGGGCGTCGATGACGATGACCTCGGCGTCGTCGCCGACGATCCAGACGTTGTTGTCCACGTCCCACTCGCCGCCGTCGAGGGCGAACGTGCCCGACGTGACGACCTTTTCGATGCGGGCGCTCACAGCAGAACCCTCGTGGAGAGCGAAGAGTACGGGGCTCCTGCTGTGATGATCTGATGGCTCACTCGCTGGCGCTCGCTCATGTCAGAGCTCCACGACGGAGCGCAGGACCGTGCCGTCGTGCATCTTGCCGAAGGCGGCCTCGACGTCGTCGATGCCGATCTTCTCGGTGACGAAGGCGTCGAGGTCGAGGCGGCCCTGCTGGTACAGGTCGGTCAACATCGGGAAGTCGCGGCTGGGCAGGCAGTCGCCGTACCAGCTGGACTTGAGCGATCCGCCGCGTCCGAACACGTCGATCAGCGGCAGCTCGAGCATCAGGTCGGGCGTGGGCACGCCGACCAGCACGACGGTGCCGGCCAGATCGCGGGCGTAGAAGGCCTGCTTCCACGTCTCCGGGCGGCCGACCGCGTCGATCACGACGTCGGCGCCGAACCCGTCGGTCAGAGCCTGCACGGCCTCGACCACGTCGCCGCCACTCGCATTGATGGTGTGCGTGGCGCCCTGGTTGGTCGCCCACTCGAGCTTCTGGGGATCGAGATCGATCGCGATGATCTTCGCTGCGCCGGCCAGACGCGCGCCGGCGACTGCCGCTGCGCCGACCCCGCCGCAGCCGATGACGGCCACGGAGTCGCCACGCTGCACGTTGCCGGTGTTGATCGCTGCGCCGAGGCCCGCCATCACGCCGCAACCCAGCAGGCCGACGGCGGCGGGGGAGGCCGACGGGTCGACCTTGGTGCACTGACCGGCGGCGACCAGGGTCTTGTCGGCGAACGCCCCGATGCCCAGCGCGGGCGACAGCTCGGTGCCGTCCTCGAGGGTCATCTTCTGCTCGGCGTTGTGCGTGTCGAAGCAGTACCACGGGCGGCCGCGGTCGCAGGCGCGGCAGTTGCCGCACACCGCACGCCAGTTCAGCACCACGAAGTCGCCGGGTGCGACGTCGGTGACACCCTCACCGACGGACTCGACGATGCCGGCGGCCTCGTGACCGAGCAGGAACGGGAACTCGTCGTTGATGCCGCCCTCGCGGTAGTGCAGGTCGGTGTGGCAGACACCGCACGCCTGGATGTCGACCACGGCCTCGCCGGGCCCCGGGTCGGGGATCACGATGTTCTCGACGGTGACGGGCGCGCCCTTGCTGCGCGCGATCACTCCTCGGACGGTCTGGGGCATGGGTGTCCTCCTCAAGACGGCTGCTTGTCATGAGACAACCACATCGGCGGTCGCCCGCAGATCGGCGGCCTCGCCCGGACCGCGCCGCGAGCCGGGCCCCGCCGGGGTGCATCACATGTCGGTGACGGCCTCCGCGACCCGCGGCTTCACCTCGGTGCCGAGCAGCTCGATGCTGCGCAGCATGGCGTCCGGCGACATGATCGCGTTGGTCATCTGCATCGTGAAGCGCGAGATCCCGCCGAGCTCGGGCGAGACGGCAGCGATCTTGCGTGCCACCGTCTCCGGGCTGCCGATGAAGTAGGCGCCGTGCTCGCCGAGGGTCGCCTGGTAGTCACGCCGCCGCGGCGGAGGGAAGCCACGCTCGCGACCCATCTGCGTGAAGGCCTGCTCATAACCCGGCCAGAAGGTGTCGGCAGCAGTCGTGTCGTCGTCGGCGACGAAACCGAAGCAGTGGATCCCGACCTGGAGCGTCTCGGGGGAGTGGCCGGCCTCGGCACCGGCCTGGCGGTAGAGGTCGATGAGCGGCTTGAACTGGCGGGGCTCGCCGCCGATGATGGCGACCATCAGGGGCATGCCCAGACGGCCGGCGCGCACGAACGACTCGGGCGTGCCGCCGACGCCCAGCCACATCGGCAGCCTCTGCTGCACCGGTCGCGGGTAGACCCCCTGCCCGGACAGGGGTGCGCGGTGGCGCCCCGACCAGTGGGGATGGGCCTCGTCGCGCAGCTGCAGCAGCAGGTCGAGCTTGCTGGTGAACAGGGAGTCGTAGTCGGCGAGGTCGAGCCCGAACAGCGGGAACGCCTCGACGAAGGATCCGCGGCCCACGACCATCTCCGCGCGGCCGCCGGAGATGAGGTCGAGCGTGGAGAAGGCCTCGAACACGCGGACGGGGTCGTCGGCGCTCAGCACGGTGACGGCGCTGCGCAGGCGGATGCGCTCGGTTAGGGCAGCGGCGGCCGACAGGATCACCACCGGGGCCGAGTCCAGGTAGTTCTCGCGATGGTGCTCGCCCACGCCGAAGGTGTCGACGCCGGCTCGGTCCGCCGCGACCACCTCGGCCAGGAACTGGCTCATCCGATCGGCGGAGGAGTACTTGGTTCCGGTGTTCGGGTCGGTGACCTCGGACACGAAGCTGTCGATACCGATTTCCATATCGGCCTCAACCCTCGCCGACGTGGGCCCATTCCCGAGGTGCGTCAGGCCGTGACCGAGGCGCTTTGTGGATCGACGAGGATCTTGGCGTGCTGGCCGGGATCGGCCAGCTGCTCGAAGGCGGTGGCGACCCCATCGAGGCCGACGGTTCCAGTCAGCAGGGGGGACGGGTCGACAGCGCCGCTGGCGATCATCGTGAGGCTGCGATGGAACTCGGCCGGGTCGTACCCGAAGGCGAACCGCAGCTCGACCTCCTTGTTGATCGCCATCGCGGGGCGGAACGTGTCCGGCTCCATGCACACGCCCACCACGACGATCCGCGACAGCAGCGGCGCGGCGGTGATGATCTGCTCGAGGATGCCGGGCACGCCCACGCACTCGAACACGACCGGGCCGCGTGGCCCGGCGCCGAGCTTCTGGGCGGTCTCCAGCAGGGGACGCCATGGCAGGAACGGCACGGCGCGCAGCTGCTTCATCGATCCCAGCGCCAAGTCGAACAGGGCTGGTGCGGTGGTGAGATAGCGGGAGTCCTCGAACGTCGACCACGGCGAGTCGGTGGCCGGATCGACGACCACGTCGGCGCCGACCTGCTCGGCCATCGCGCGTCGGCCGGCGGAGTAGTCGCTGGCCACGACGGTGCGCACGCCCGAGGCCTTGAGCATCGCGATGACGGCCAGTCCGATGGGTCCGCAGCCGATGACGACACAGGTGTCCTTGGCCTTGACGTCGCCGCGGTTGACCGCGTGCAGGGCGACGGCCAGCGGTTCGGTGGTGGCTGCGTGGTCGGGAGTGACGCCCTCGGGCACCTCGAAGGTGAGCGACTCGCTGGCCAGCACCTGCTCGGCGTATCCGCCCGGCGCCTGCACGGACAGTCCCGTCAGGTGGATGCCGGTGGGCGTCTGCAGGATCGGCATCGCCACGACCGGTGCGCCGATGTCCCAGCGACGTCTGGTCCCGGGCCCGTAGCCGGCGATGGTGCCGGTGAACTCGTGCCCCATCACGACGCGCTGCCCGGAGCGCATGAAGGCGTCGTAGCCGATCTCCGCGGCGCTGTCGGCCGTGGCGTCGCCGTGCGTGCGCGCGTGCAGGTCCGATCCGCAGATGCCGCACCGGGTGACGTCGATCAGCACCTGTCCGTGATCGGGGGACGGGTTTGCCACGTCCTCGACGGTCAGCTGTCCCTGGTGCACGGTCACGGCTCGCATGGGGGCGACGGTAGCGGGAATGCCAACCGGGAATTGCAGTGAGGGGCGTCACGTTGCACCTGTCATGACCGAATCGATGATCGCCGTGACCGGATCGAGTGGGGCCGTCGGTGGCCACGTGGCCCTTCAGCTGGCCGAGGCCGGTCTCGGTCAGCGGCTCCTCGCACGCGACGTCACCCGTGCACCCGACCTGGTTGGGGCCGTGGCGTACCCGTGCTCCTATGCCGACCGGGACGCTTCCGTCGCGGCTCTCGAGGGCGTGGACACCCTGTTCATGGTGTCGGCGGCGGAGAACGAGCACCGGTTGGACGAGCACCGCACCTTCATCGATGCGGCGCGCGAGGCCGGCGTCAGGCACGTGGTCTACACGTCGTTCCTCGGTGCTGCCGAGGACGCCGAGTTCACCCTGGGCCGCGATCACTGGGCGACCGAGGAGCGCCTCAAGGCATCGGGCATGGACTGGACGTTCCTGCGTGACTCCTTCTACGCCGACATCATGGAGATGTTCGCCGACGACGAGGGTGTGATTCGCGGACCGGCCGGTGACGGTCGTGTCTCGGTGGTCACCCAGCTCGACGTGGCTCGGAGTGCGGTCGCGGTGCTGCAGGACGTGGCAGCACATCGCGGCGCCACCTACGACATCACCGGGCCCGAGGCGCTGACGCTCACCGAGGTGGCCGCGACCATCGCCCGTGCACGCGACGCCGACGTGACCTTCCACGACGAGACCGTCGAGGAGGCGTGGGCGTCGCGCGCCTCCTACGGCGTGCCGGACTGGCAGATGGAGGCGTGGGTCAGCACCTACACCGCGATCCGGGCCGGGGAGGTCGCTGCGGTCACCGATCACGTCGAGCGCCTGACCGGCATCCGCGCCACGTCGCTGGCCGACCTGCTGGCCCAGCCCGACGCATGACGGGCGACGCATCATGAGTGTTCTGGTCCGCAGCTTTGAGTCGGACGACTGGCCAGCCGTGCGGGCGATCGTCGACGAGGTCGTCGCCGCCGGCGAGACCTACGCGATGCCGGTGCTCGACGACGCCGAGGCCCGTGGCTTCTGGCTCGGCACCCCGGGCCACGTGCTGGTGGCGGTGGTCGACGGCGTGGTGGTGGGTTCGGCCCGGATGGGGCCCAACCGCCCGGCCCAGGGCGCGCACGTGGGCACGGCCTCGTTCATGGTCGGCACCGCGGCCCGCGGCCGCGGGGTGGGTCGGGCGCTCGGCGAGCACGCGGTGGGCTGGCTGAGCGAGCACGGATTCGCCGCGGTGCAGTTCAACGCGGTGGTCGAGTCGAACACGGTCGCAGTCGATCTGTGGCGATCGCTGGGCTTCGCCGTCGTCGGCACTGTCCCGCGCGCCTTCCGCCTCCCTTCCGGGGAGCTGGTCGGCCTGCACGTCATGCACCTCGATCTGTCCGGTGATGGTTCGGCTCGGTGAGACGTTGGCCGCAGCCACATGAGTCATTCGGTGCCCGGAGGCGGTGATCACGCTCGAGGCGGGGACTCGCCGGGTCGGTATCGGTGGTTGCGTTGCCAGTGTTGGTGGCCGGGGAGTCGCATCTCGACGTGGCCGTCGTGGGGTGAGGTTCGTAGCTGCCAGCCGTGGTCGTGGACGACGTGGTGGTGGAACGGGCACAGCAGCGCCCCATCCGAGAGGTCAGTGGGTCCGCCGTCGGACCACGCGGTGATGTGGTGCGCTTCAGTCCATGGTGGGGGTCGGTCGCAGCCAGGAAACACGCAGCCGCCGTCTCGCATCGCCAGCGCTGTGCGTTGTGCGGGGCTGAACAGGCGTTGGGTGCGACCGAGGTCGAGCGGGAGTGACGCGCCGCCGAGAACTGCGGGCAGGATGCGGGCGCGGCAGGCGAGCTGGCGAGCCTGGGAGGCGCTGACTCTCGTGCCCGTGCTGAGGGTCGCGGCCCGCAGCTTCCCGCGCAGCGCCGCGAGGTCAAGCGTCACAGTCACCGTGGCGCCGGCCCCACCGGCCGATGGGAGCCCGTCGGTGGGGAGGTGGTCGCACAGGTCGGCGAAGGCCATGCCCATCCGGTGGGCGGTGTCGGTAGGCCTGGCGTCTTCGTCAGCGAGGTGGGCCCGGCGGGGAGCGGCGATCGCGTCGACGGCGGCCTTGAGGCGGTCGGCCTGCGCCTCGGGGATCTTGAAGTCTCCCGAGCAGGTGCCGTCACGGTTGTCCCACATGCGGAACCTCGCCGACGCCCGCGCGCGGCGCTCGCGCTCCTGGATGGTCTCGTTCTCGGCGGCGTCGGCCTCGTCCTTCGGGGCATAGGTGTCGCGGACCCGATCGGCTCGGCGTCGTAGGTCCTTCAGTGACAGGGTGCGTGCCTCACCCAACAACCTGGCTTCGGCGAGCTGGCGGTGCTGCTCGGGGACGCCCGCCAGGGTGCGGCCGATGATTTGGGCCTGGGGGAACGAGATGTCACCGGCGGCCAGGGCGGCCTGCGTGGCGGACTCCGGTGCAACCTGCCGGCTGGCCCGCACGAACGCATCGGCGCTGGCTCGGTCGCCACCGAAGTCGCCGGCCAGCAGGTCGCCGGTGGACGTCTTGCCGGCCTTGCGTGCCGCGCCTGAGGACTCCAGCTTGGCTGCCCCGCGCAGCTGCTGGGCCTGCACCCGCGCCTGCACGCGCGACAGGTCGGCGACCAGCGAGCGGACGGTGGTGTCGTCGAGGTCGTCCCACGAGGCGGTGCCCATGTCGTCGAGCACCCGATGCAGCGAATCCGTGCACGCCACCACCAGGTGCGGCTCCACGACCTCTGCTGCCATCGTCTTTCCCATCGTTCGAACGTGTGTTCGAGTCTATCGCGACGGGCTGACAGAATCAAGAGGCAGACCACAGGTCAGGAGGATTTCCTTCGCGGCCGGGCTACCCCTCGAGGGCGTCGGCGACCGCGTCGCGGAACGAGGTGGCTCCGCGCGGAGGAGCGCCGACCAGGTCCTCCAGGTCGGTCTCCTTCGCGATCATGTCGTGCTGCAGCGACTCCAGGAGCGCCGAGACCAGGGGCGCGGGCCGCGGTGCGACGATGCCGGCCCACAGTGCGGTGAACCTGGGCAGGAGGATGGGAACGGTCAGGATGGGGCGGGGTCGTCGGCCGGCCGCCGCGGCGTAGGTCTGCAACAGGTCGCGGTACCGCAGGACGTCCGGGCCCCCGATGTCGAACCAGCGGGAAACGTCCGGCGCGAGATCGGCCGAGGCGATCAGGTAGTGCAGGGTGTCGGCGATCGCGATCGGTTGCACGCGGTTGTTCAACCAGTCGGGTCCGACGATCACGGGCAGACGAGCCGCGGTGCGCATGAGGTCGTAGGACGCCGATCCCTGGCCGACGACCATGCCCGCGCGCAGGGCGGCCACCGGTACGCCGGATTCGATCAGGGTCTGACCGACGACGTTGCGCGAGTCCAGGTGCACCGAGGTCTCGCCGTCGGGGCCGAGACCGCCGAGGTAGACGATCCGGGACACGCCGCTGTCGACGCAAGCGGCGCCGAACTTCTCGGCGATGGTGCGTTCGGTCTCCGCGTAGTCGTAGCTGCCGTTCATCGAGTGCATCAGGAACCACGCGACGTCGACGTCCGCGGTGGCCTTGTCCAGCACGCCCGCATCCTCGGCCGCGCCGATCACGACCTCGACGTCGCCGGCCCAGGGGTGTCGGGCGAGGCTGGCCGGATCACGCGTCAGGACGCGTACGGTCCATCCGGCATCGAGCAGCAGGGGTGTCAGCGCGGCGCCGACGTAACCGGTGGCGCCGGTGACCAGGGCGAGTCGGGAGGAGGGCACCCTCAACGGTCACACGGATGGGAGCCTGCCGCTCAGGAGCACGCTGCCGGAGGCGGCGCTAGGAACACAGATTCTGCGTCGCGTTGCGGGTGGTCGCCGTGACCGGGGGTGGCTCTGACGTCTCGAGCCCGGTGGCGGCCTGGTCGGATCCGATCACCAGCTGGACGCCAGCGATGTCACCCTCGACGATCTCGGCCGAGAGGTCGAACTTCTTCTTGAGCGCCTTGGCCGTGGCGGCAGCCTCGGGGGTGCCGTCGACCGTGATCGTGGTGTCGGTCGACGTGGGGGCGGTACCGAGGCCGGCCACCACGAAGTCATTGCTCTGCAGCGCCGTCTGCGCCGGGGTCGCGACGTCGGAGACGCCTGCACCGTTGAGGATCGTCACGGGGGTGGACTTGCTGTCGTCGGACGACTGGTCCGGGGTCGTGGTCGGATCGTCGGACGTGACGGTCAGCTCCTGATCTTTCGCCATCTCGTCGAAGATGATCTCGGCGTCGGGCGTGGCGACCACGCGGTTGGGGTCCGTGGGGGCTGCGCCCGTGGGCATCGTGACGAAGGTGATCGCCTTGTCCGGCACCACGCGGGCCCGGTTGGCCAGCCCGGCCAGGCTGCGGATCGAGGAGATCCCCTCGTCGACGGTGATCGAGGAGGTGACGGCGTTGAGGAACGAGAACAGACGATCGGGTCGGCTCAGCACCTCGATGCTGCGCGCGCGCCCGATGATGGACGACATGACGGCCTGTTGATGCCCGAGGCGGCCGATGTCGCTGCCGTCACCGATGGCCTTGCGGGAGCGGGCCAGCGCGAGCGCGTCCTTGCCGTCGAGTCTCTGGTCGCCGGCGGCAAGGTCGAGCTTGGCGTCGGCGTCGACCAGGGGTTCGTCGATGCACACGTCGACGCCGCCGAGCGCGTTGACCATGGAGGCGAAGCCGTCGAAGTCGAGCTGGACGAAGTGGTCGATGCGCACGTCGCTGAGCTGTTCGACCGCGCTGACCGAACACGCGGGACCGCCCTCGAGCGCCTCGTTGATCATGGTGTCCGGGCCGCCCTCGAAGCTGCCCTTGCCGCTTTCGGCGCACGGTTTGAGATCGACCAACGTGTCGCGCGGAATCTGCACGGCGTCGATGCGGGAGTTGTCGGCGGAGAAGTGCACGAGCATGAGCGCATCGCTGCGCTGGTCGTCCTCAGTCGTGGAGCTGCCGTACTCCTCGGTGTCGAGGTCGCGTGAGTCCGAGCCGATGAACAGCACGTTCATCGCTCCCTCGGGCGTCTTCTGAGCGACGGTCGAGTCCGACAACGTGACCGTGTCGATGTTGCCCTGCAGCTTCCAGACCGCCGCGCCGGCCACGATGCCGAGGATCGCGACCAGGACGCCGGACCCCATCAGCACGCGTCGCAGCCGGCGGCGCGGTGTGCGGCGCCAGCCGGGCTTGCGTTCGGGCGAGGTCACAGATCATCTCCAGGTGGTGGACAGAACTCCCAGTCTCTGCGATGAACCTGAAATGAGGCTGGGAAACAGCGAGAACCAGCATGTGCCATGCGCCACGCGTGGGTCGAGGTGGGCCCCGTGGGACTTGAACCCACAACCCGCGGATTAAAAGTCCGCTGCTCTGCCAATTGAGCTAGAGGCCCGAGACGTGGGGCTCGGTCGAAGGAATCTCCGGCGAATCACGCTTCGCCCGCCATTGTCGCAGAAAGGTCTCCCGCGCTCCTCACCTCGCCACCGATCTCGGCGCGATCGTGTCCAGATCGCCCGGGGTGGGTGGCGGCGCCGTCCGGTCCTGCTCTGCCCCTTCGTTACGGTCGACCCATGATCTTCATCGACGGTGAACGGGCGGACCCGTCGTGACCGCCGCACCGCCGTCCGGCTCAGCCCGGCCGGCCGAGATCGTCGCGCAGGCTGCCCGTCGGCGCACCTTCGCGGTCATCTCGCACCCGGACGCGGGCAAGTCGACCCTGACCGAAGCGCTGGCACTCCATGCCCACGCGATCTCCGAGGCTGGCGCCACGCACGGCAAGGCTGGACGCAAGGCCACCGTCTCGGACTGGATGGAGATGGAGCAGGCGCGAGGCATCTCCATCTCATCGACGGCACTGCAGCTGGAGTACGAGGACGTGGTCTTCAACCTGGTCGACACCCCGGGCCACGCAGACTTCTCCGAGGACACCTACCGGGTGCTCTCGGCCGTCGACTTCGCCGTGATGCTCCTCGACGGAGGCAAGGGGCTGGAGCCGCAGACCCTCAAGCTCTTCGACGTCTGTCGGCGCAGCGGCATCCCGGTCATCACGGTGGTCAACAAGTGGGATCGTCCCGGCCTCGACGCCCTCGAGCTGATGGACCAGATCGAGCAGCGCATCTCGCTGCGTCCGACCCCCCTGACGTGGCCGGTCGGCATCGCCGGTGAGTTCCACGGGGTCCTCGACCGGCGGGACGGCAGCTGCATCGAGTACCTGCGCACCGCGGGTGGCGCGACGATCGCCCCCCAGGTGGTCCGCTCACCTGCCGAGGCGGAGGAGCGGTTCGGCGATGCGTGGGCCTCCGCGCAGGAGGAGGTCGAGCTGCTCGATGCCTCAGGTGGCACCCATGACGACGAGTCCTTCCTGGCCGGTCGCTCGACCCCGGTCCTGTTTGCGGCCGCGGCCCTCAACTTCGGCGTCGACCAGCTGCTCGACGTCATGCTCTCGCTGGCGCCCCGGCCAGGCGCGCGACCGGGGGTGGACGGGCAGCCTCGCCCGGTCGACGCCGAGTTCAGCGCCTTCGTGTTCAAGATCCAGGCCGGGATGAACCTGGCGCACCGCGATCACGTGGCGTTCGCCCGCGTCTGCTCGGGCGTGTTCCACCGGGGGGACGTCCTGACCCATGCTCAGAGCGGACGCCCGTTCGCGACCAAGTACGCGCAGAGCATGTTCGGACGTCAGCGCGAGACCGCCGAGATCGCCTACCCCGGCGATGTCATCGGACTCGTCAACGCCTCCCAGCTCGCCATCGGCGACACCCTCTTCGCCGGGTCGGCCGTGCAGTTCCCTCCGATCCCGAGCTTCGCCCCGGAGCACTTCGCCGTCATCCGAGCCCGCGACGCCGGTCGGCACAAGCAGTTCCGACGAGGCATCGACCAGCTCGATCGTGAAGGTGTGGTGCAGGTGCTGCGCTCTGACCTGAGGGGCGACCAGGCGCCGGTGCTCGCCGCCGTCGGCCCCATGCAGTTCGAGGTCGTGGTGGACCGCCTGCGGCGGGAGTTCTCCACCGAGGTCAGCCTCGACCAGCTCGACTATCACCTGGCGCTCGGGGTCGACGCCGCAGGCATCGACATCGTCAACTCCCAGTCCGGCGCCGAGGTGCTCACCCGGTCCGATGGCACGTTGCTGGCCGTGTTCGTCGACCGCTGGCGTGTGCGGCGCATCCTGAGCGACCATCCCACGCTCCAGCTGGAGTCCCTCGCAGCAGACGCCGCCTGATCGAGGAGTGTCCGCCGTCGCTCAGGCAGTGGCGACGAGGTCGCTCGCCTGGGCGACGGGGTCGCGCAGCACGTCCGCCAGGTGGCCCAGCGAGCCGGGCACCACGGAGTAGAAGGCCCACGTGCCGCGCTGGTCGCGGGCGAGCAGTCCGGCCTCGACCAGGATCTTCAGGTGGTGGGAGATCGTCGGCTGGCTGAGCCCGATGGGCTCGGTGATGTCGCAGACGCATGCCTCCCCGCCATCGTGCGCTGCCACCAGCGACAACAACCGGATGCGCGTGGGGTCGGCCAGGGCCTTGAACTTGCGGGCCAGCCCGGTGGCATCGGGCTTGTCGATCGGCGCGGCGGTCAGGGGAACGCAGCACACGGTTGCCTGCGCGGCGGAGTCGGCCATGTGGTCAGTATGACGTATCGATGGATGTCGAACCGATCAGATGATCAGCGACTCCTGCCTCGCCGTCGACGATCGATGCGTTCATCGATCGTTCATCGAGCCCCGGTCGGGCCGGGGGTGAAATCCGCGCGGGAGGTCGCTATGCTCCTCATTAGATAGACAGACATCAATGTATCGGGCTGGTCCCGGCAGAGGAGCACCTCGTGAACTCCGCACCACCCACCACCGGCCAGCTGGCCAACTCGGACGTCGTGGGCGGGCTGTCGCGCCTCGACCGCTTCCTGCCCGTGTGGATCATCGTCGCGATGGTCGTCGGCCTCGTCCTCGGGCGGACCGTCGACGGCCTCGACGACGCCCTCGACTCGGTCACGATCGGCTCGGTCTCCCTGCCCATCGCGATCGGACTGCTCGTGATGATGTACCCGGTGCTGGCCAAGGTCCGCTACAGCGAGACCGGCCGCGTCACCGGCGACCGCAAGCTGCTGGGCGCCTCGCTGTTCATGAACTGGATCATCGGACCGGCCCTGATGTTCGCGCTGGCCTGGCTGCTCCTGCCCGACCTGCCGGAGTTTCGGACCGGACTCATCATCGTGGGTCTGGCGCGCTGCATCGCCATGGTGCTGATCTGGAACGACCTGGCCTGCGGTGACCGCGAGGCCGCAGCCGTCCTGGTGGCCATCAACTCGGTCTTCCAGGTGTTCGCGTTCGCCGCCCTCGGCTGGTTCTACCTCCAGACCCTGCCCGGCTGGCTCGGACTCGAGACGACGTCCGCCGAGTTCTCCATCTGGTCCATCACCGTCAGCGTGCTGGTGTTCCTCGGCATCCCCCTGCTGGCCGGCTACCTGACCCGCACCATCGGCGAGAAGGCCAAGGGGCGCGACTGGTACGAGGGCGTCTTCCTGCCGCGTCTCGGACCCTGGGCCCTGTACGGGCTGCTGTTCACGATCGTCGTCCTGTTCGCCCTGCAAGGTGAGGCCATCACGAGCCAGCCGCTGGACGTCGTGCGCATCGCGGTGCCGTTGCTGATCTACTTCGCGATCACGTTCGCCCTCGGCATGGTGCTGGGCAAGATGCTCGACCTCGGGTACGCCAAGACCGCCACGCTGGCCTTCACCGCCGCCGGCAACAACTTCGAGCTGGCCATCGCCGTGGCCATCGGCACCTTCGGTGTCACCTCCGGGCAGGCGCTGGCTGGAGTCGTCGGACCCCTCATCGAGGTGCCCGTGCTGGTCGGTCTCGTCTACGTGTCGCTGTGGGCCCGCAAGTTCTTCCCTCTCACCGAAGGAGTCCGGTCATGAGTACTGACAACCGGCAACCGTTCGACGCGGACGTCATCATCGAGGAGCTGACGTACTCCTTCGACGGCGTGTTCACCCGTTCGGAGATCGAGGAGGCCGTCGCCAACGCCCGACGGGCCCTCGAACCTCAGGCCACGGTGCACACCTTCCTGCCCGTGCTCGTCAGGAGGTACGCAGCCGAGCTCCTGAGCGCGAGCGCCCAGGCTGACGGCCGGATCGCCAAGACAGTTCCGGAGCTGTTGTTCGTCTGCGTCCAGAACGCCGGCCGGTCGCAGATCGCGGCCGCCCTGGCCGAACACCTCGCCCCGGGCAAGGTGCACGTGCGATCCGCCGGATCAGCGCCCAGCGGCACGATCAACCAGATGGCCGTCGACGTCCTCGCCGAACGCGGCATCGCGTTGACCAACGCCTACCCCAAGCCCCTGTCCAACAGTGTGCTGCACGCAGCTGACGTCATCATCACGATGGGTTGCGGCGACGAGTGCCCCTACTTCCCGGGCAAGCGATACGAGGACTGGGGCGTCGCCGACCCCGACGGCAAGACCCTCGATCAGGTCCGCGACATCCGTGACGACATCCAGGCACGCATGACCGCCCTGCTGCGCGACCTCAACCTCTGACTCGAGGAGTCCACCATGATCGACACCAAGCACTCCGTCCTGTTCGTCTGCGTCCACAACGCCGGTCGCTCCCAGATGGCTGCAGGGTTCCTGACCGCACTGGCCGGTGACCGCATCGACGTGCTGTCAGCGGGCTCCATGCCCGGCGACCAGATCAACCCGACCGCCGTCGCGGCGATGGCCGAGGTCGGCATCGACATCGCCGGCGAGCAGCCGAAGAAGCTCACCGAGGAGGCCGTCGTGGCCTCTGACGTCGTGATCACCATGGGCTGCGGGGACGAGTGCCCCTACGTCCCCGGCAAGCGCTACGAGGACTGGGAGCTCGACGACCCGGCCGGGCAGGGCATCGATGCGGTCCGTCCCATCCGTGACGAGATCAAGACCCGCATCGAGGCACTGATCGCCTCACTCCCGCAGGCCTGAGCGCCGATGAACCCGGATCACCAGGAGAACCCCATGGACCAGTCCCACCCCGCCGCCCTGCCCGTCGCCGTCATCGGTGCGGGCCCCGCGGGCCTCGCCGCGGCCGCTCATCTTCGCTCGCGTGGAGCCGAGGTGGCGGTGCTCGAGTCCGGCGCCCGCGCCGGCGCCGCCGTGAGCGAGTGGGGCCACGTGCGGCTGTTCTCCCCGTGGTCGGAGCTGATCGATCCGGTCGCCGCCGATCTGTTGACCGACGTCGGCTGGGTCGCTCCGGACCCGGAGCGCTATCCGACCGGTGCAGAGTGGGTCGCCGGCTACCTGCAACCACTGGCCGACGTGCTGGGCGACTCGGTGCAGTACGGAACGACCGTCACTTCGGTGGCGCGTCAGGCTCGCGACCGCCTGGTGAGCTCGGGTCGTGACGACGCCCCCTTCGTGCTCCACGTCGCCACGGCCGAGGGTGCCGAGCACGTCGTGGCCCGGGCCGTCATCGATGCCTCCGGCACCTGGAGTGGCCCCAATCCGCTGGGAGGCGACGGCGTCCTGGCGATCGGCGAGGTCGAGGCCGCCGCACGCATCAGCCACAGCATCCCCGACCTGCGCGACCCCGCCACGCGCGAGCGGTTCGCCGGCAAGCACGTCGTCGTGGCCGGGACCGGGGCCTCGGCCAAGGGTGCGCTCATCGGCCTGACCGCGCTCGCCGCCGACGAACCGACCACCCGGATCAGCTGGCTGGTGCGTCGCGCCAGCGTGGGCGAGGCCTTCGCCGGAAGCGGCCAGGACGAGCTGCCCGAGCGCGGCGCACTGGGTCAGCAGGCGCAGGCGGCGGTCGAGGCCGGCCCGGTCGTGACGCTCAACGGGTTCAGGACGTCGAGGGTCATGGTCGGTGACAAGAGGCGCTTGAGCATCGAGTCCTTCGACGGCCAGGTCGTCGACGACGTGGACGAGGTCGTCGTGCTCACGGGATTCCGCCCCGATCTGCAGATGCTGTCCGAGGTGCGGCTCGACCTCGACCCGGTGCTGCAGGCCCCCCGCGAGCTGGCTCCGCTCATCGATCCCAACGAGCACTCCTGCGGCACGGTCTACCCGCACGGCGCCCAGGAGCTCGCCCAGCCCGAGACCGACTTCTACCTCGTCGGCATGAAGTCCTACGGCCGAGCCACCTCGTTCCTCGCGCTCACCGGCTTCGAGCAGACGCGCTCGGTCGCGGCTGCCCTGGTCGGCGACCACGAGGCCGCGGCCCGGGTCGAGCTGACGCTGCCCGACACCGGCGTGTGTGGCGGGGCGGGCCTGTTCGATGACGAGTCGGCCGAGGGCGGCGGATGCTGTGGCGCTCCCGCCTCTGGTCCTGCAGAGCCCGAGCTGATCTCGCTCGGTCGTTCCTCCATCCTGTGACGGCGACGGCGCAGCCCGGGGCGCTCGACGCCGCCGGGCTTCGTCGTGTCGTGGTGGTGCTGTCCATCACCGAGATCACGAGCTGGGGAGTCCTGTACTACGCGTTCGCGGTGCTGTCGTCGAGCATCGTCGCCGACACCGGGTGGAGTGCCAGGTCCGTGACGGGCGCCTTCTCCGCCAGCCTCGTCATCTCGGGCCTGGTCGGCATCGTGCTCGGTCGGCGCCTCGACGTGTTCGGCCCGAGGCGACTCATGACGGCCTGCTCGTTGCTGGCCGTCGTGGCGGTGGTGGCGATCGCCCTCGCACCGTCCTACCCGGCGTTCCTCGCGGCCTGGATGGTGGCCGGCATCGCCATGGCCGGCGTCCTGTACGCCCCCGCGTTCGCAGCGCTCACGCGCTGGGCCGGAGACCGCCGGGTGGCTGCTCTGACCACGTTGACGCTCGTGGCGGGGCTCGCCAGCACGGTCTTCGCCCCGATGGCCGCCGGACTGCAGGCTCTGACGGACTGGCGCGCGACCTACCTGATCCTCGCGGTGGTGCTCGCGGTCGTGACGGTCCCCTTGCACTGGTGGGGCCTCGCTCGGACGTGGGAAGCAGGCCCCGAGACCTCGCCAGACGGCGCGGCGCCCGGAGGCGAGACCGGGTCGCGCCCGTTCGTGGCTCTCGTGCTGGCGGCCACCGTCGCGGCTTTCGTGGTGTACGCGGTCGTCCTCAACCTCGTGCCCCTGCTCATCGAGCGTGGTCTGAGTCCGGCGGAGGCTGCGTTCGGGCTGGCCGTCGGGGGAGTTGGCCAGGTGGCGGGCCGTCTCGGCTACGCACGGTTCGCTGCGGTGACGACCCCGACGTCGCGGTTGGTCGTGACGACGGTCGCCGTCGCACTCACCACCGTCCTCGTGGCCACGGCCCCGCCCACCGTCGCGGTGCTCCTGGCCGCGTCGGTGGTCGTCGGAGTTGCTCGAGGGATCTTCACCCTGATCCAGGCCACGGCTGTCAGCGACCGCTGGGGCACCGCCCGGTTCGGTCACCTCAACGGCATCCTCTCGGCTCCCGTGCTCCTGGCATCGGCCGTCGCGCCGTTCGCCGGGGCCGCGTTGGCCGACTCGGCAGGACAGCAGCAGGCCTTTGTCGTCCTGGCCGTGATCGCCCTGATGGCGGTGGGCCCGGCGCTGCTGACCGGCACGCGGCGCCGGGAGGTCGCGTGAAGCAGGACGACGTGTCCATCCTCGTCATCGGGGGAGGCCAGGCAGGACTCGCCTGCGGCTACTACCTGCAGCGGTCGGGCCAGCGGCCCGGACGTGACTTCCTCATCCTGGATGCCGAGCAGCACCCGGGGGGAGCGTGGCAGCACGCGTGGTCCTCGTTGACTCTCTTCTCTCCGTCCGGCTACTCCTCGTTGCCCGGCGCGATGATGCCCCCATGGACGGACGGGTTCCCGCCGGCGTCCCACGTCCGCAGCTACCTCGAGCGCTACGAGAGCCGGTACGACCTGGGTGTCGTCCGACCGGTCCGGGTGGTCGGGGTGCGCCGCAGCCACGGGAAGCGGCGCCGGTACGCGGTGCACACGACCGCCGGCATCGTGCACGCCGACGTCGTCGTCTCTGCAACCGGCACCTGGAACCGACCGTTCTGGCCCACCTACCCGGGGCAGCGCGAGTTCGGCGGCACGCAGATCCACACCGCGGACTACCGGTCGCCTGACAGGTTCGCTGGTCAACGCGTCATCGTGGTGGGAGGTGGTAATTCGGCGGCCCAGCTGCTGGCCGAGATCTCGACCGTCGCCGAGACGACGTGGGTCACCCCGCGGCCTCCGCGCTTCCTGCCCGACGACGTCGACGGCCGGGTCCTGTTCGCGGTCGCGAGCGACAGGTCTGCGGCCCTGGCTCGTGGCGAGCGCGACGACGGAGGAGTCGCGAGCCTGGGCGACATCGTGATGGTGCCTTCGGTCCTGCAGGCGCGGGCGCGAGGCGTGCTGCACGCGGTCCCACCGTTCGAGCGTCTGACCACCGGTGGTGTGGTGTGGTGTGACGGTACGACGGCTCGGGCCGATGCCATCGTCTGGTGCACCGGTTTCCGCCCGGAGCTGACCCACCTCGCGCCCCTCGGCCTCACCCGACGCGACGGCCATCCGGTCGTGCGCGGCACCGAGAGCGTGGACGCTCCTGGGGTGTACCTGGTCGGCTACGGCGACTGGACCGGCGACGCCTCCGCGACCCTGATCGGAGCCGGGCGGTCAGCCAGGACGCTGGTGCGTCCGGAGCCCCACGGTCCCTGACCGGCCGGCGACCCGACTGCATCTAGCAGCAGTCGCACGTCGCGGGAGCGCTCGACGGAGCGCAACAACCCCGGCCCTGCCAGGCCTCGAACCCCTCGCGCGCCGCCACCGCGGCGATCACGAGACCGGCGATGGGATCGGCCCAGGACCAGCCCAACGACGCGTTCGCGACGAGTCCGACCAGCAGCACCGCCGACAGGTAGGTGCACAGCAGCGTCTGGGTGGAGTCGGCGACGACTGCATTCGAGCCCAGCGCTCGGCCGGTGCGGCGTTGGGCCCACGACAGGAACGGCATGACGGCCAGCGACACGGCGGCCAGGACGATCCCGATCGTCGAGGGCTCCGGCTCGTGCCCGCTGGCCAAGGCCCGGACGGACTCGAACGAGACGTAGGCGGCGAGCGCGAAGAACGACACGGCCATGAGCTTGAGGGCCTGCTGCTCGCGCGACTCGGGGAGGCGGTGGCTGAACTGCCACAGGATGATCAGGCCGCTGGAGACCTCGACGACCGAGTCCAGACCGAACCCCACGAGTGCCACTGAGCCAGCAGCCAGGCCGGCCGAGACGGCGATGACGGCCTCGACGACGTTGTACGCCACGGACGTGCCAGCCAGCAGCTTGGCTCGACGACCGAGCCGCGCCCGGTCGGACTCGGGCAGGGCCGTGGTGGAGGTGCTCATCGGACAGCCGCCGCGTCGGTGCCGTAGGTCGCGCACAGGGTGACGGCATCGCCGGTCAGCGCAAGCATCTGCTCCGTGGCTGCCAGCAGCGTCAGGGTCGCGTCCGGATGAGCCAGGGAGTAGACGGAGGCGCGACCCTGGGTGCGCACGTCGACGATGCCGCAGTCCAAGAGGCAGGCAAGGTGCTTCGAGACCGTCGACTGCGCCAGCCCGAGGTGTCCGACGAGGTCGACCACCCGGTGCTCGCCGGAGAGCAGGTGCTGGACGATCGACAACCTGGAGCGGTCGCTGAACCCGTTGAACAGACATGCGGCGGCGCTCAGCGCAGTCAGCTCAGCACTCTCACTGGCATCGCCTCGGGACACTGTCATCGTCATCTGACGATACTGGCAGGTGCGCGTCGGCCCTGCAAGCCGCCCGCGCGCCACGAGCCTCGAGTGCCCTGATGGCGGTCAGGACGTCGGCCGTCCCTACCCTGATGATCCGGTCTGGTGTTCCAGCCTCGGCGTCAGGATCGACAGAAGGGGGACCGGACGGTGTGCTTCTCCCCGGAGGCCGACCTCGTGGCCGGCGTCGTGCTGCTGCCGGTGGGCGTGGCGGCTTTGCGCGAGGTGCGGCACGTGCGCGAGGTGCCGTTCGCGGCCCTGCCGCTGCTGTTCGCGCTGCACCAGCTGGTCGAGTCGCTGGTGTGGTTCGGCGAGTCCGGTGACGTGTCGACCTGCACGGCGCAGGCGGCGACGACGGCCTACGTGCTGTTCGCGCTCCCGGTCCTGCCGCTCCTCGTGCCCCTCGCCGTGGTGCTCATCGAGCCGCCGGGAGCACGCCTCAGGGTGGCTCCCTTCGTGGCGCTCGGAGCCGTGGTCTCGATGTACATGGGGTGGGCCGTGCTCGACGGGCCCATCACGGTGCGCGCCGAGGCTCACGCTCTCGTGTACGGCGTGAGCATGGACGACCGGGTGCTGTGGTCGCTCCTCTACGTCGTGGCGGTGATCGGACCCTCGCTGCTCTCGGGGTCCCCCTCGATCGTCTGGTTCGGGACCCTCAACCTGGTCGGGCTGGTGGTCGTGGGCCTGCTGTACCTGTCTGCCTTCGCGTCGCTGTGGTGCCTGTTCGCAGCCGCCAGCTCGGTGCTGATCCTGGTGCACATGCGATCACTCCGGTCGCATCCTCGCGGGAAGCAGCTTGTGGGTGCCGTCGCACCACGGGCTGATCGCTGACGACCCGCACCGGCACACCGCAGTCACCGGACGGGTCGTGGCGTGCTCGACGCCGTCCTTGTCCTCGACGACGTGGTCGCCGCGCAGCAGCAACGGGCCACCCGGACACACGACGCCGTCGGGAAGGCCGCAGCCCGTGCTGTCGGTCACGGCTGCCACCGGTCGAGAACGACGGTGGCGTACTGGGCCTCGAGGTCCAGGCAGGTGAACGCCCCGAACAGCACGTCCTCACGCAGGTGGGGCTCGTCGTCGAGCAGGGCGCCGCAGATGGACCGTGTCGCGAGCTGCTCGTGCACGGCGTCGGCCTCGACGTGCTCGTCGTAGTACGCCGACATCGGTCCGTCGAGCTCGAGACGCTGGAGTCCCTGGGAGAGCATCCGCGACGGGACCGAGCTCGTCACCTCGAACGCGGCCAGGTGTCCGAGCGCCGCACCTCGAAGTCGACGGTGCAGACCGAACAGCGACATGGCGTTGTTCTGGCGGAGGATCTCGCGCGGCGCGTCGTTGATGTAGGCCCCGTACTCCGAGCTGAGGCCCACGTCGTCCATGCCCTCGGCGAACAACCGCGAGTGGTGCCGGGTCGCGTCCCCGTGTCCGTACTCGTCGTACTCCAGCTCCATCAGGGCGGTCTGGGAGCGGCGCCCCAGCCGAGGCATCACCCACATCGTGGAGTCCGATTCCTTGAGGTGGTAGATCGACCGGTGACGCAGGAGCTCCAGGGTGTCGTCGCGGGTCGCCTGGCGGCGCACGAACGCCGCCAAGGAGGGACCGTCATGGTCGGCGGCGAGGGTGAAGAGCTCCTCGCCGATGTCGGTGTCGGCGTCCGCGGGGGACGTGAAGCGGCTGCGCAGCTCGGTCTCGAGGTCGCGCTCGAGGTGGGCACGAAGGGCCAGGAGCGCCGGACTCCACTCCAACGAGTCTTCCACGTCCTCGAAGCCCCCGTAGTGCAGCTCGTACAGGGCCCACAGCGAGATGTCGGCGTCGTCGGCCGACTCGAGCAGGTCCGTGCCTGCTGGGGCGGGGGAGTCGGTGCGCATGGCCTCGAACAGTGTCTCGCTGAAAGCGCCTCGCGCCTTGGGTGTCAGCACGAGTGCGGGGACGGGGTGGCGGGGGTGGTGGGCATGGTGCTCCGATCCTGACGCGGAGAACATCTCCTGCTGGTGCACGTGTACCCGCGCCGGGCGGGTCGGAAACGGTTGAGGCCGGGGCCGAGGGGTAAGTACCAGGTGTGAACTCAGACACCAGAAGCGAGCCCCAGGCCGAGGCGGTCGAGCGGTCCATGACCTTCGACGGCCTCGAGATCCTCTACGACCGACGAGTCCTCGAACCCCGTGTGTGGACGGCGCGACAGTCCCGGTGGGCCGAGGAGCTGCTGGTCGACGCGCCGGCGGGAGACGTGCTCGAGCTGTGCTCGGGCGCCGGGCACATCGGGTTGCGCGCTGTGGCGGGCACCGACCGACGCCTCGTGATGGTCGACGTCGACCCCGTGGCGTGCTCGTACGCCCGCCGCAACGCCACCGCTGCCGGAACGGCAGGGCGAGTCGAGGTGCGGGAGGCGGCTCTGGAGACCGCCCTCCGACCGACCGAACGGTTCTCGCTGGTCATCGCTGACCCCCCGTGGGTGCACAGCGATGCCACGCAGACGTTCCCCGACGACCCGCTGCTCGCGATCGACGGGGGCGTCGACGGCCTCGGCGTGGCTCGCACCTGTCTCGAGGTTGCCGAGTCCCATCTGCTCGACGGAGCAGGCGTGCTCATCCAGCTCGGGTCCGCCCAGCAGGCCGAGGCACTGTGTGTCGGAACCTCTTTCGAGCTGCGCGAGCTGCTGATGGAGGAGGGACGAGGAGTCGTGGCGCATCTGGTGCGCCACGACCGCTGACGCACGACCGCGCTCTGCTCTCGGTTTTGCACCTCGCTCCGGGGGTACACCACGGTCCTATCGAGGAGGCGCGATGAAGGCAGTGACGTGGCAGGGCAAGCGCGATGTGAGGGTCGAGGACGTCCCCGATCCGACGATCGAGCAGGACACGGACGTGATCATCGAGGTCACCAGCTCAGGACTGTGCGGTTCGGACCTACATCTGTACGAGGTGCTGGGTCCGTTCATGAACGCCGGCGACGTGCTGGGGCACGAGCCGATGGGCAACGTCGTCGCGACGGGTGCCGCGGTCACCGACGTGGCCGCGGGTGACCGCGTGGTGATCCCGTTCCAGATCGCCTGCGGATCGTGCTGGATGTGCGACCGGGGACTGCAGACCCAGTGCGAGACGACCCAGATGAGGAAGACGGGCATGGGAGCGCCGCTGTTCGGCTACAGCAACCTCTACGGCGCGGTTCCCGGTGCGCAGGCGGAGTTCCTGCGCGTGCCCCACGGGGACTACGGGCCGATCAAGATCGAGTCCGACCTCAGCGACGATCACTTCATCTACCTGTCCGACGTGCTCCCGACAGCCTTCCAGGCACTCGAGTACGCGAACGTCCAGGAGGGCGACACCCTGCTCGTCATCGGGCTCGGCCCGATCGGCGACATGGCGGCCCGACTCGCCCAGCATCGCGGTATCCGGGTGATCGGCACCGACCTGGTGGCCGCCCGTCTGGCCCGGTCGCAGGCGCGCGGCGTCGAGGTGCTGGACGTCACCGAGGTCGATGTGGGCGAGACCGTGCGAGAGCTGACGGGCGGGCGCGGCGCCGACGGCGTCATCGATGCGGTGGGGCTCGAGGCGCACGGTGCCGGCGCGGCCAAGGCTGCCCAGACCTTGGTCGGCTTCCTGCCGGACTTCATCGCCCGCAGGGCGTTGATGAACGCGAGCGTCGATCGGATGGGCGCGATCTACCTGGCCATCGACGCTGTGCGCCGCGGCGGAACCATCTCCCTGAGTGGCCTGTACGCCGGCACGTCGGACCCCATGCCCCTGCAGACCATGTTCGACAAGCAGGTGCAGCTGCGGATGGGCCAGGCCAACGTCAAGCACTGGGTCGACCAGATCCTTCCCCTGGCGCACGAGACCGGCGACCCGTTGGGACTGGCGGACTTCGCCACGCACCGGGTGCCTCTGGCGGAGGCGCCCGAGGCCTATCGCACCTTCCAGGGCAAGACCGACGAGACGGTCAAGGTCCTGTTCAAGCCGGGACTGTGAACGCCGAGGAGGGCGTTGCGGCCCGCACAGTGAGCGTCCGTCGGCACCGTGTCGATCGTGCACGATATGTGATGGGTGATTCTGGTGTCCGGTCCCGAGGATGAGGCAGGTCGTGCGCGCCAGCGCTACGCCCGGGCGCGCATGCTGATCGCCGACGAGAAGCCGGCCGACGACCTCGCCACACCTGATGTTCTCGATTGGATCTGCAGCGGTCTGACCGAGGATCTCGACATCGCCGGCGTCGCGGTCAGCCTGATGTCCACCGAGGGCTCGCACGGGGTGGCGGCGGCATCGCAGGGCTGGATCCGCGATGTGGACGATCTGCAGTTCACGGTCGGCGAGGGTCCGTGCCACGACGCGTTCCGGCTCAGACGTCCGGTCCTGACTCCCGATCTGCATCACGTGCCGGGCAACCCCTGGCCCGGGTACGCCGAGTCTGCTCTCGCGGCGGGGGTTCAAGCCGTCTTCGCCTTCCCGCTGTTCGTCGGTGCCGCCGGATTCGGGGTGATGGACGTGTACAGCGCCCAGCCAGGATCGTTGAGCGATGGCCAGCAGGCGACCGCGTTGACGTTCGCGCAGATCGCCACCGAGACGCTGGTGGACGGGGGTCTGATCAGGTCCGATGGTGAGCCTGGCACCAGCCTTGAGACCGCCCTGAGCTACCGCTCTGAGATCTACCAGGCGCAGGGCATGCTCATGGTCGACCTCGGGTTGCCCGCCGCCGATGCGATGGCCAGTCTGCGCGGCCACGCCTTTGCCCACGACCGTCCGCTCATCGAGCTGGCGCGCGACATCATCGAAGGCGCCACGCTCTCGTGAGTGCCTAGACTTGACCGAGAGAGGAGCGTGGTGACGATGGTTTCGACCGAACGACTTGCGACGATGTTCGTCGAGGTGGCTGACACGCTGGTTGATGAGTTCGATCTGGTGGACTTCCTCCACGATCTGGCTGATCGCGTGGCGGACATCACCGGAGCATCGTCGGTGGGACTCACTCTGGCCGATCACAACGGCGGCCTGCACTACATGGCGTCCTCGTCGAACTCGGCCAGGCACCTGGAGCTGATCCAGCTCCAGCACGATCAGGGGCCGTGCCTGGAGTGCTACCAGACCGGCGCGCCCGTCATCGTCGACGAGGTGCAGGGCCACGGGAGCAGATGGCCGTCCTTCGCGGCAAAGGCACAGGAGCTGGGAGTGCGGTCAGTTCACGCGTTCCCCATGCGTCTGCGCGGCACCGTGCTGGGTGCGCTCAACGTCTTCGGTGAGACCCGCCTGCCGTTGGAGGAAGGGGACGTCAAGATCGTGCAGGCGATGGCAGACGTCGCCTCCATCGCGATCCTCCAGGAGCGCGCCCTGTCCAACGCAGAGGTCCTCACCGAGCAGCTCCAGGGTGCGCTGAACAGCCGCGTCGTGATCGAGCAGGCCAAGGGCGTGGTGGCGCGTCAGTTCGACATCGGGGTCGAGGAGGCGTTCACCATGATCAGGTCGCGCGCTCGCGGAGAACGTCGCCCGATGGTCGATCTCGCGGCCGATGTCGTCACCGGATCGATCAACTTGTCGCACCCGTGATCATGGGTGCGCGGCCGAGGCCGAGTCCATGCTGATGCTGTCGACCCCGTTGGTGACCACGCGCTCGGCGATCATGAACAGCTTGATGTTCTGGCCCTGGGAGATGCGGACCAGGACCGCGAAGGCCTCGGCCGCACTGACCCCGTACCGCTGCATGATCATCCCCTGCGCTTGACCGATCTCCGACCGGTGCTGCAGGGCGAGGTCCCGGTGCTCGAGGGCACGGTCAGCCGCCATGGCGACACTGACGTGCGCGGCCAGCGCCGCCGCGGCGGTGATCGGATCCTCGACCAGTTCGGACGAGCGATTTCCGTAGATGTTGAGGTTTCCCAGGACGACGCGCCCGAGGCGGAGGGGCAGCACCAAGGCGCTCCTGATGTCGAGCTCGCCCACTGCAGCGGCGGACCAGTCCGGCCACGGCGTCGGTCCGTGCAGGTCGGTCGCGTGGACGGGACGCCCGGTGGCCGCAGCGGCGCGGATCGGACCCTCGTTGAACTTGCTCTGCAGGAAGTCCGCCCGCAGAGCCAGATCGTCCGAGCAGGCGTGGGTCGTGATCTGGTGCGCGCCGTCGATCTCGCAGATGCTGGCGAAGTCACAGGACTCCAGCAGCTCGACGGCGGCTTGTGTGGCATGGCGCATGACGGGGAGCCACCCGGTCTCGGCGCTCAGTGTCTGCGCCAGTTGGCCGAACAGCTCGACCTGTTGGTCGTCGCACGTACTCATCCTCGGACCTCCCAATGACGGGTGATGGTCGTCGAGGTCTGGGACGACGTACATGACTGAATCTAGAACACCATCTTCATCGCGGCAAGAAGTGAAGGCAGCCGCCTCGATCCGAAAGGAGGGACGGAGAGGCGGCCGCCAGCTGGGGAGCTCAGCCCGCAGGGGCGTTCACGCCGCCTGCCACCCTCGCGTGCGCCAGACAGAATGGGTCCTGCGGGCACCGCGGTCGAGCGAGGTGACGACCCGTTGGGCGCGCACCGTGTCGATGAGTCGGTCGCTCGCCACGACGATCAGGTGCGCGTCGTCCAGCCTCTCGGCCGACACCGCGACCCCTGACCGGTCGATGCGGTGCATGGTGGCGAGGATGCGCCGCTGAGCGGCGCCGCTGGAGACCCGGAAGACGTCAAGCGACTGATCGATGGTGTCCGTGCGTGCCTGATCGGCAGAAATCGTCATGAGCATGCCCGTCGTGGAGGGTGGATCACCGCCGGGGTCCGGGGCAGCTCAAGAGATTCCAGTGAAGCATCGTCGCGCTGGTGTCGCAACGTGGGCGCGGCTGGGTCTCAGTCCGAGCTGCCCACGAGAGGGGCAGACCCCAGGGGCAGCGCTAGGACGAACGTTGAGCGGCGTGTCGAACACTCCGAGGTAGCCGTCCATCGACTCGGCGAGCCGGCCGCGCGCCCTCATCGGCCACCAGCAGCTGGAGGGTGGAGTCGCCCACGCGGGGGCAGTCAGGCCACTTCGTGGTCGATGGCGACGCCAGGTCCAGAGTTTCCGTCCACCCCCGCGGGGTACATCTGAGATATGGCGACGACGAATGTGCCCCGTCCACTGCAGCGGCCCCCTGGTGTGCCGGTGCTGGCCTGGGCCGTGCTGGCGGCGGCCGTCCTGCAGGTGGTTGCCCCCCTGGTGACCTTCGGCGCGACCGGTGGCACACCGGGCACCGACTCGGGGGCTGACCTGCTGATCAGTCCCGTGGGCTGGGCGTTCGCGATCTGGGGCGTCATTTACACGCTGGCGATCGCGCAGGCGATCGCCGTGCTGGTCCGTGGGGCGCACGAGGTCTCGCGTCGTCAGCAGATCGGCCTGATCGTCCTGTATCTCGGTGGCACGTTGTGGATCGGTATGTCCGAGACGGGCAACAGCCTGGCCACGGCCGCGGCTCTGCTGGTGATGCTCATCGCGGCCGTCGACGCCGTGCTCACGGTCGCCGATGAGTCGATCGCGCCCCGCTGGCTCTCTGTCCTCACGCGCGCGGCGGTCGGGCTCTACGCAGGCTGGGTCACTGCAGCGTTCTTCCTGAACGTCTCGACCGCGCTCGTCGACTTCGGCCCCGTCGAGGTCGACGAGCTGGCGTGGCAGATCGTGGTGCTGGTTCTCGCGGTCGTCGCGTTGGTGGCGATCACGGTTCGGACGCGCGGGATCCTCACGTATGCGGCCGCTGGTGCCTGGGCATTGGTCGGCATCGCCGTGACGGGACGTTCGGACGGCACCACCGCCGTGACGGTGCTGGCCCTGGTGGCGATCGTTCTCGTGGTGGTCGCTGCGGCTGCCGCCCGGCTGGCGGGCCGACGCGCCGCGGCACCTGTTTGACCTGCAACGGCGGGACGCTCGGCTCCGGTCGACAGACTTGATGTACATCGATTCTCTGGAGGAACCACATGACCACCATCGCCATCGTCGGAGCCGGCCGCGGACTGGGTGCGGCCGTCGCGCGCACGTTCGGTGCGCAGGGTTACAGCGTCGGGCTGATCTCACGCAACCAGAGCCGTCTGGACGCGCTGGCCGCCGATCTCACCGCGGACGGCGTGCAGGCGCTCGGTGTTGCCGCTGACGTGCGTGACCCGGCCTCGCTGTCGGCCGCGCTCGAGCAGATCACCGAGACCCTGGGCGCGATCCAGGTGCTGCAGTACAGCCCGTTGCCGCAGAAGGACTTCATGCGTCCGGTCATGGAGACACGGCCCGAGGACATGAAGGGACCGATCGAGTTCTCGATCTACGGACCGATCGCCGCAGTGCACCAGGTGGTGCCGGGCATGCGCTTCCTGCCCGAGGGCGGCGGCTCGATCCTGTTCATCAACGGCGGCTCGGCGGTCAAGCCGGGTGTGAAGTTCACCGGCACCTCGATCGCCTTCGCCGGGCAGGCCGCCTATGCGCAGCTGCTGCACGACGAGCTGGGCGAGCAGGGCATCCACGTCGCGCAGCTGATCATCCCCGGTGCGATCGAGGAGGGTCACGCCAAGAAGGACCCCAAGGTGCTGGCCGACACCCTCTGGGCGATGCACACCGACCGCAAGGAGTTCCGCGTCTACGCGGACGACATCGACACCGAGTGATCGCTGAGGAGTCACGGAGACCCGCTGAGGAGTCACGTAGACCGGGTGAGGAGTCACTCGAGGTCTGCTGAGCTCGCCCTCCGTGACTCGTCAGCGGGCGTACGTGACTCGTCGGCGGGTCTACGTGACTCGTCGGCGGGGGGCGGGGGCGGGCCATCTGCCCGATGTGGTGTCACGGCCTAGCGTGTCTGGGGTGGCCACCTCCCCGACACCCGAGCTGACGTCAGAGGAACGATCCCGTCGCTGGAAGGCCCTCGCCATCTGCCTGGGGGCCGGTTCCATGACGTTGCTCGACGTCAGCATCGTCAACGTCGCCCTGCCCTCGATGCGCGAAGGTCTCGACGCCGGCAATGGCACGATCCAGTGGGTCGTGGCCGGCTACGCCCTGGCGTTCGGCATCGTGCTCGTGCCGGCGGGACGCCTGGGTGATGCACGCAGTCGGCGCACCGTGTTCATCGCCGGAGTCGGTGTGTTCACCCTGGCGAGTGCGTTGTGCGGCGCCGCGCCGAGCGCGGTCTGGCTCGGCGCGGCCCGCGTGCTGCAGGGCATCGGCGGCGGCATGATCGCACCGCAGGTCTCCGGGTTCATCCAGAATCTGTTCAAGGGCCCCGAGCGGGGCCGGGCCTTCGGCCTGTTCGGCACCACGATCGGGATCTCGACGGCCATCGGCCCCCTCCTCGGCGGACTGCTGGTCCAGCTGGGCGGACCGGAGCTCGGCTGGCGCCTGGTCTTCTACGTCAACGTCCCGATCGGGATCGCGCTGATGATCCTCGCCCATCGCTATCTGCCAGCGGCGGAGGAAGGGCGCAAGCAGTCGCTCGATCCGATCGGGGTCGCGTTGTTCGGAGCTGCGATGTTGTTCATCCTGCTCCCGCTGGTCGAGACCGGGCAGAGCGGGACGCTGTCGGAGCGGCCGTGGTGGCTGCTGGGCATCGCAGCCGCTCTGCTGGTGGCCTTCGGCCTGTGGGAGCGGTGGTGGACCGCAGGCGGCCGCGACGGCCTGCTCGACCTCGCGTTGTTGAAGGTCGGCTCCTTCATGTTGGGGCTCGGGCTCGGCACGGCCTACTTCGCTGGATTCACCTCGATCTTCATCGTCCTGACGCTGTACCTGCAGCAGGGTCTGGAGTACACGGCGCTCCAGGCGGGGCTCGCGCAGATGCCCTTCGCCATCGGGTCCGCCATCGCCGCGTGGCAGGCGGGCCGCTTCACCCAACGCTTCGGCCGCGCGATGGTGGTGACCGGGCTGGTGCTGATCATCGGAGCTCTTGTCGCAGTCGACGTCGCGGTGCCGATGCTGGACAGCAACGTGGCCCTGTGGCTGGCCGTCCCCCTGTTCGTCGCCGGAGTGGGCGGCGGCATGGTGATCTCGCCGAACATCACACTGGCCCTCGAGGAGGTCGACCCGATTCGCGCCGGCGCCGGTGGCGGGCTGCTGCAGACGGCCCAGCGGGTGGGTTCGGCCCTGGGCGTCGCGATCGTCCTCGCGCTGTTCTTCCAGCGGGTGGCGAGCTCGGACGGTGACTACGCCGATGCACTGTCCTCCAGCCTGCACGTCACGATCGGGTTCATCGTCGTGGCACTGGTCATGGGCCTGATCGACACCGTCCGACGGGCTCGCGGCAGGACCGCGCGCCCCACGTGACGCCGGCCCCCACGCTGTCCCTAGTCCTTCCGGGTCATATCGGCTGGCCCGGCCGTGACGTGTGGTGACGGCGCATATGGTGGTGTCCGGTCGTCCATCGTCGGCCCTTCGACGTGCTGGGAGCAGTGCATGCAGAACCCCCACGAGGCTTCGTTCCTCGACGGTGCGGCGCTCGACGAGATCGAGCTGACCAGCCAGCTGATGATCGCCGCGACCGACTGTGTCGATCATCTGACCCAGTGCGAGGTCGACCGGATCCTGGGTGTCACCACCGTCAGATGAACGGCAGGTGACTGACCGCTGACGCGAGCGCGACGGTTGGCTCTAGCATTGGCTTGGCCTTTCCAGCACTGACAGGAGCACCTGGTGCGATTTCGCATTCGACCGGTGGAAACCTCGTTCTACGACCTGTTCACCCAGATGGCGAATCAGCTGGTCAGCGGAGCGGATCTCCTCGCCGTGCTGCTCGACCCGCAGGCAGATCGTGGCGAGCTCGGCGAGAAGATGCGAGAGGCCGAGCACGCTGCCGACGAGACCACCCACGAGATCGTGCGACGGGCGAACTCCACCTTCATCACCCCGTTCGACCGTGAGGACATCTACAAGCTCGCCAGCTCGCTGGACGACGTCATGGACTTCATGGAGGAGACTGTCGACCTCGTGGGCCTCTACGAGCTGGAGCAGCTCCCGGCCGAGATCGCCGAGCAGGTCGAGGTCTTGCAGCGAGCGACGGTGGTCACCGCCGAGGCCATGCCCCGGTTGCGCACCATGAAGGACCTCGACGAGTACTGGATCGAGATCAATCGCCTCGAGAACCAGGGGGACCGCTCCTATCGTCGGATCGTGGCCAGCCTGTTCAGCGGCACGTACAAGACGCTCGAGGTCATGAAGCTCAAGGACGTCGTCGACTCGCTCGAGCACGCGATCGACGCCCTGGAGTCCGTCGCCAACACGGTGGAACAGATCGCGGTCAAGGAGTCCTGAGGGTGGACCTCGTCTTCACGGTGCTCGTGATCACCGTTGGCATCGCACTGTTCTTCGACTACACCAACGGCTTCCACGACGCCGCGAACGCCATCGCCACCTCGGTGTCGACGCGGGCGCTGACCCCGCGCCTGGCGCTCACGATGGCTGCGGTCCTCAACTTCGTCGGTGCCCTCCTCGGGGTCGAGGTGGCCAAGACGATCGCGGAGATCCTGTCGGGCTTCGACGGCATCAGCTCGCCCGAGCACGCCCTCACCGTGGTGCTGTCGGCGCTCGTCGGTGCCATCACCTGGAACCTCATCACCTGGTACTTCGGCATCCCGTCATCGTCGTCACATGCGTTGATCGGCGGCCTGATCGGCGTCGGTGTCGTGGCCGGTGTCACGGTCGACTGGGACAAGGTCATCGACAAGGTCGCGATCCCGATGGTGCTCAGCCCGCTGATCGGTTTCACCGGGGCGTTCATCGTGATGACCTCGATCATGTGGGCCATGCGTCGCTGCAACCCGCATTCGGTGAATCGCGGATTCCGCCGTTCGCAGGTGTTCTCGGCTGCTGCGTTGTCTCTGGGGCACGGGCTGCAGGATGCGCAGAAGACCATGGGCGTCATCGTGCTCGCCCTGATCGCTGCCGGCGAGCACACGACCGCCAACGACGACATCCCGTTGTGGGTCATCTTGTCGGCTGCCACCGCGATCAGCCTCGGCACGTTCTCCGGCGGCATGCGCATCATGCGCACCATGGGTCGGCGCATCATCGCCCTCGACCCGCCGCGCGGGTTCGCGGCCGAGTCCACCGCAGCCGTCGTGCTCTACGGCATGGCCATCTACGCCCAGGCCCCGGTCTCGACGACCCACACCATGACGTCCGCAGTGATGGGAGCCGGTGCGACCAAGCGGTTCAGCGCCGTGCGCTGGGGTGTGGCCCGCAGCATCATCACCGCCTGGATCATCACCATCCCGGCCGCGGCTTCTGTCGCGGCCCTGTCCTACCTGCTGCTGCGCAACATCATCCCCGGCAACTGAACCGAGCTCGCAGGGTCTGGAAGGAGGTCGGGGCCCACCCATGGCGGCTCGGGCGTGGAGAGGTGGGTCTGCGTTCCTTCACCACCCCTGATGGGACGCAAACCCACCGCCCACGGCTCGGATCGGACGCTAAGTCACCGCCCATGCCGCGGCGGGTGACGGTCTAGCCGAACCGTCCCTGGATGTAGGCCTCGGTGGCCTCTTCCTTGGGGTTGGAGAAGATCTGCTGGGTGGGGCCGACCTCGATGAGGCGCCCCGGCTTGCCGACCGCCGACAGGTTGAAGAACGCCGTCTCGTCCGAGACACGTGACGCCTGCTGCATGTTGTGCGTCACGATCACGATCGTGTACTGCTCCTTGAGCTCGTGGATCAGGTCCTCGATGACACTGGTCGAGATCGGGTCGAGGGCCGAGCACGGCTCGTCCATCAGCAGGACCTCGGGCTCGACCGAGATCGCTCGGGCGATGCACAGGCGCTGCTGCTGACCACCGGACAGGCTCGAGCCGGGCTGGGCGAGACGATCCTTGACCTCGCCCCAGAGACCGGCAGCGCGCAGCGAGTTCTCCACGATGCCGTCGGACTCGGACTTCTTCATCCGCTTGCTGTTGAGCTTCTGCCCGGCCAGCACGTTGTCGTAGATCGACATGGTGGGGAAGGGATTGGGCCGCTGGAAGACCATGCCGACCATGCGGCGCACGTTCACCGGATCCATCTCGGGTGCGTAGAGGTCCTCGCCGTCGATGAGAACCTTGCCCTCGACCCGAGCACCGCGGATGACCTCGTGCATGCGGTTCAGGGACCGCAGGAATGTGGACTTTCCGCAGCCGGAGGGGCCGATGAACGCGGTGACTGATCGCGCGGGGATCGGGATGGTGACACCCTCGACGGCGAGGAAGTCGCTGTAGTAGATGTCGAGGTCTGAGACGTCGATGCTCTTGGCCATGTGCTTGATCCTGTCCTGAGCGCGGTCAGCGCTCACCCTTGGGGGAGAAGTAGTACGAGACGAGACGTGCCACGAGGTTGAGCACCATCACGATGAGCAGCAGCACGAAGGCCGCCCCCCAGGCCCGGTCGATGCCGAACTCGGGCGGGATGCCGGGGTTGCGCTGCTGGGCATAGGCGAAGACCGGCAGCGTGGCCATGCGGCCGTCGAACAGATTGAAGTTCACCGAGTCGGTGGCGCCGGCGATGATCAGCAACGGCGCGGTCTCCCCGATAACACGGGCCACCGACAGCGTGATTCCGGTGACGATGCCGGCCAGCGAGGTCGGCAGCACGACCTTGGCGATCGTGCGCCACTTGGGCACGCCCAGCGCGTAGGAGGCCTCGCGCAGCTCGTTGGGCACCAGCTTGAGCATCTCCTCGCTGGACCGGACCACGATCGGGATCATCAGGACCGACAGGGCCACCGAACCGCCGATGCCCATGCGGACGCCGGGACCGAAGAAGATCACGAACAGGGCGTAGGCGAACAGGCCGGCGACGATCGAGGGGATGCCGGTCATCACGTCGACCAGGAAGCGCAGCCACTTCGACAGCCGACCGTCCTCGGCGTACTCGACCAGGTAGATCGCCGCGAACAGGCCGATCGGGATCGAGATGACGGCCGCGGCGCCGGTGATCAGCAGGGTGCCGATCATGGTGTGGTAGACGCCGCCTCCCTCCCCGACGACGTTGCGCATGGAGAAGGTCAGGAAGTCGATGCCCATGGCGTTCAGGCCGCGGTTCAGCACCGTGAACAAGATGCTGACCAGCGGCACCATGGCCAGCGCGAAGGCAGTACCGACCAGCAGGGTCACCAGGCGGTCGGTGGCCTTGCGGCTGCCTTCGACCAGCACCGACCAGGCCGGGATGGCGAAGCACAGCACCCACGCGACCAACGCGCCCCGGAAGGCGCTGTCGGTCAGCAGGTAGACGCCGACGCCGGCCAGCAGTGCGACGGCGAGCACCAGGCGAGGGCCGAATCGCGGGAGCTGGCGCCCCTTGAGCTGGTGCTCAGGAGCCGGCGGCCGGGGCGAGGGGCGAGATTGCGTCAGTGTCGTCATCAGTTGGCTCCGGAGAAGTCCTTGCGGCGGTCCACGATGGCCCGTGCCGCGAAGTTGACGAGGAAGGTGATCACGAACAGCACCAGGCCGGTCGCGATCAGCACGTTGACCGTCTTGCCACTGGCCTCTGCGAAGCTCAGCGCGATGTTGGCGGCGATCGTGCTGGGATTGGTGCTGCTGATCAGGTTTGCGGTGACGACGCCGGCCGTGGCCGACAGCACCATGGCCACGGCGAGGGTCTCGCCGAGCGCCCGACCGAGTCCGAGCATCGCCGCTGACACCATGCCAGAGCGGGCGTACGGGAAGACGGTCATGCGCACCATCTCCCAGCGGGTGGCGCCGAGGGCCAACGCGGCCTCCTCGTGCAGGCGCGGCGTCTGCAGGAAGATCTCGCGGCAGATGGCGGTCATGATCGGCAGGATCATGACGGCCAGGACGATGCAGGCGGTCAGCAGGGTGCGTCCGGTGGTGGAGGCGGGGCCGGCGAAGATCGGGATGAATCCGAGGTTGTCGGCAAGCCAGGTGTAGACCGGCCCCATCGTGGGCGCGAGGACGAAGATGCCCCAGAGGCCGTAGACGACGCTGGGAACGGCGGCCAGCAGGTCGACCAGGTAGCCGAGCGACTGGCCGAGCTTGCGCGGCGCGTAGTGCGAGATGAACAGAGCGACGCCGATGGCGACCGGTGTCGCGATGATCAGGGCGACCACGGCGGCGATCAGGGTGCCGAGCAGCAGGGGGCCCACGTAGGGAAGGAAGCTCTGGCCGCTCTTGACCTCGTCGGGGGCGGCCGTCATGCCGGGGATGCCCTCGACGGTGAGGAAGATGGCCACACCAGCGAGGGTGGCGAGGATCAGCAGACCAGCGCCAGTCGAGAGGCCCGCGAAGATGCGGTCACCGGGCCGCGTGGGCGGCTTGGTGGACGGTTTCTGCGAGGTCGTGCTGCTCACAGGGGCTGCCTTTCGCATGATGGAATCGTAGGGGTGGGAACGTGAGTGCGGGCCGCCCGGTGATGACCGGACGACCCGCAGCCGTGATCAGGCGCCGGCGATCGTCTCGATAGCGGCGTTGACCTGCTCGGAGAAGTCCGGCGACAGCGGGGCCGAACCGGCCGTGTCGGCGGAGGCCTGCTGGCCCTCTTCGCTGGCGACGTAGGTCAGCCAACCCTTGACGAGCTCGGCCTCGGCCGCATCCTCGTAGGTCTGGCAGGCCAACTGGTAGGAGACCAGGACGATCGGGTAGACGCCGGCCTCGGTGGAGGTGCGGTTCAGGTCGAGCGCGAGGTCGGTCTCGCCGCGTCCCTCGACCGGGTTGGCAGCGTCCAGCGACAGCGCTGCAGCCTCCGGCGTGGGCTCGGTGAACTCCTCACCGACCTGCACCTTGACCGTGCCGAGCTCGCCGGCCTGGCTCGCGTCGGCGTAGCCGATCGTGCCGTCGCCGTTGCCGACCGCGGCCACGACTCCCGAGGTGCCCTGGGCTGCCTCGCCGCCGTCGATGGGCCAGGTCTCGATCGCACCCTCGGACCAGCCGCCGTCGGAGGCCTCGTCGAGGTAGGCGGTGAAGTTCTCGGTGGTGCCCGAGTCGTCCGAACGGTGGACCGGCGTGATGTTGGTCGACGGCAGGTCGGCGTCGGGGTTCGTCTCGGCGATCGCCGGGTCGTCCCAGCTGGTGATGTCGCCCTGGAAGATGGCGCCGATGGTCTGGGCGTCGAGGTTGAGCTCGTCGACTCCCTCGAGCTGGTAGATGACGGCGATCGGGCTGACGTAGACCGGGACTTCGACGACGTCGCTGCCGCAACGCTCGGCGGCGGTGGTCAGCTCCTCGTCGTCGAGGTAGGCGTCGGAGCCGGCGAAGGCCACGCCGCCGGCGAGGAACTGTTCACGACCAGCGCCGGATCCGGCGGGGTCGTAGTTGACGGTGACCTCGGGGTTGTTGGTCTGGAAGCCGGCCTGCCACGCGGAGACTGCGGCCTCCTGCGAGCTTGCGCCGGCACCAGCCAGGGTCCCGGTCAGCGAGGAGTCGGAGCCTGAAGAGCTCGGCTCCTCGTTGCCGGCGCCACACGCGCTCAGCGAGAGGGCGAGGGCGAAGGCGGTCACCGCGGGGGCGGTGGTGCGCAAAGACGTGCGGTTCACGGGGGTACCTCTCGTGGATGTTCATTGATGACTCAGTGAACGTAGGTCTGTGAGGTGTATGGGTGTTCGGCGGAAGATGAACGCACGGTGAACGCGAGTCCAACGTTGCCCTGTCGTGACGTGACCACGGTCTCACGTCCTCGTGTTGAGCCGCAGCGACTCGGTGTGCAGCACCAGACCCTTGCGGTGGTGCACCACGACGCCCTCACCGGGCGCCAGATCCACTGCTGCGGTCCCGGCCGCCTCGAGCACCCACGGCAGGGTCGGTCCATGGCTGCACAGTGCGGCCGGCTTCTTGCGGCCCATCAGGTCGTGGACCACGTCGCCGGCGCGTCGCCGCCCCGTGTCCTCGGACAGCGCATCGAGGAGCTGGACGTCGGACTCGAGCAGGTCGACGTAGGGGGCGAGAGTCCCGACGCAGCGTACGGCGGGGCTGCTGACCACACGGCGCACACCGTAGGCGCTCAGCAGCGGGACCAGGTCGTGGGCTCGCACCGTTCCGGCCGCGGCGAGGGGACGTTCGAGGTCCGGCCCGTCGAAGGCGCCTCGTGCCAGCGCCTTGCCGTGACGCAGCACGACCAACGTGCGGGTGCGGTGCGCGCCGCGCACGGCGAGCTCGACGAACTCGCCGAGGAGGTCGCGGTCGTAGCCGTAGCTGAGCTGCTCGGCGGCCTCCACGACGCCGACCCATCGAATCGCGTCGACCTCCCGGTTGGGGGTGAAGGTCGCCTCGTCGCCGGGCAGCTGTCGGGCACACCAGTAGCTGACGTGCTTGGTCCCGGCCGACACCTGGTAGGTGACACGTTGCAGAGGGTGCCCCAGGCGAACGCGCAGGCCGGTCTCCTCGGCGATCTCGCGCACGGCGGTCTGCTGCAGGGTCTCGCCCGGATCGATCTTTCCCTTGGGGAAGGTCCAGTCGTCGTAGGTGGGCCGGTGGATCATCAGGACCTCGATGCTCGAGGTCGTGCTCGTGTCGGTGCTGGTGCGCCAGATGATCCCCCCCGCGGCGATCGTGACCCGTTCAGCAGTCATATCAGCGAGACCGGCGACTCTTCGCGCGCTTGATGAGCGCTAACTGGATGTCGACGGTGCCGTCGTTGCGACGCCAGGTCCCGTCGTCGAACAGGCGCCACGAGATGATCGTGTCGTCGGACATCTTCTCCAGCAGCGACCCGAGCTGATCGATGTGATCGGGTTCGGGGATGCGCACCAGCACCTCGACGCGGCGGTCGAGATTGCGGTGCATCATGTCCGCCGATCCGATCCAGGCCTCCGGCTCGCCTCCGCCGGCGAACCAGAACACCCGGCTGTGTTCGAGGAAGCGGCCCAGCACGCTGGACACCCGGATGTTCTCGCTCAGCCCGGGCAGACCGGGCCGCAGGGTGCAGATGCCGCGGACGATGAGGTCGACCTGGACTCCGGCGCGCGAGGCCTCGTAGAGCTTGTCGATGATGATCTCGTCGACGATCGAGTTGACCTTGATCCGGATGCCCGACGGCCGTCCCGCGCGGTGGTGCGCGATCTCGGCGTCGATGTGCGCCATCAGGCTGGGACGCAGGCCGGCCGGCGCGACCATCAGTCGGTCGTAGTCGAAGTCCTGTCCGAATCCCGAGAGGTTGTTGAACAGGTCGGTCAGGTCGGTGGTGATCGACCTGTTGGAGGTCAGCAGGCCGAAGTCCTCGTACAGGCGCGCGGTCTTGGGGTTGTAGTTGCCGGTCCCGATGTGGGCGTAGCGGCGCAGGCCGTCCGGCTCGTCGCGCACCACGAGCGCCAGCTTGCAGTGCGTCTTGAGGCCCACCAGTCCGTACACGACGTGACAACCGGCTCGCTCGAGCTTGCGCGCCCAGCGGATGTTGGCCTGCTCGTCGAACCGGGCCTTGATCTCCACCAGCACGAGGACCTGCTTGCCGCTGCGGGCGGCGTCGACCAGTGAATCGATGATGGGGGAGTCGCCCGAGGTGCGGTACAGCGTCTGTTTGATGGCGAGCACGTGCGGATCGGCGGCTGCCTGCTCGATGAATCGCTGCACGCTGGTGGCGAAGGAGTCGTACGGGTGGTGCACCAGGACGTCGCGCTTGCTGAGTGCGCTGAACAGATCGGCCGGAGCCGCGGTCTCCACCTCGGCCAGGTGCTGGTGGGTGCCGGGGACGAAGGGGTCGAAGTGCAGGTCCGGTCGCTCGATGTCGGCGACCTCGTTGAGGCTGCGCAGGTCCAGCGGACCCCGCAGACGCACGATCTCCTCGGGCTTGACCCCCAGCTCGGACGCCAGGGTGTCGAGCACCTCCGGATCGATCGACTCCTCGACCTCGAGGCGGACCGGAGGCCCGAACCGGCGGCGCAACAACTCCTGCTCCAGCGCCTTGAGCAGGTTCTCGGCGTCGTCCTCCTCGACCTCCAGGTCCTCGTTGCGGGTGACGCGGAAGGCGTGGTGAGCCACCAGCTCCATGCCGGGGAACAGCAGGTCGAGGTGCGCGGCGATGACCTCCTCGAGGGGGACGTACCGGCCCGGATCGGCATACACCCACCGGTTGATGATGGGTGGCACCTTGACGCGGGCGAAGTGCTCCTTGGTGGTGGTGGGATTGCGCATCACCAGGGCCAGGTTCAGCGACAGCCCCGAGATGTACGGGAAGGGGTGTGCCGGATCGACCGCCAGCGGGGTCAGGACGGGAAACACCCGATTCCGGTAGAACACCGTGATGCGCTCCTGCTCACCACTGGTCAGGTCGTCCCAGTGCAGCAGGTCGATGCCCTCGCCTGCCAGAGCCGGCCCGATGGAGTCGTGGAACAGGGCCGCGTGCTCCTCCATGAGCTCGCGGCTCTCGGTGAGGCTGCGGGCGAGGGTGTCGCGGGGACCCAGGCCGCTCGCCGAGGGGACGGCGACGCCGGCGGCGATGCGGCGCTTGAGGCCGGCGATCCGGACCATGAAGAACTCGTCGAGATTGCTGGCGAAGATGGCCATGAAGCGCACGCGCTCCAGCAGCGGCTGCGACTCGTCGCGGGCGAGCTCCAGCACCCGCGCATTGAACGCGGTCCACGACAGCTCGCGGTCGAGAAATCGGTCGGCGGGCAGCGATCCGGCCTCGGGATCGAAGGGTGGATCGACGTCGAACTCATCGGGTGAGTCCGGTGCTTCGTTCGTGGTCGGCACGGCGAGATCTGTCGACTCCATGGTTGGCATGGTGTCAGGTTCGGGTGAACGCTGCCTAAACAGTGCCGGTTCGTCGATCGTGCCGGTAGCGTGCTGCCATGACGCTGCTGGATCAGGCCACCGAGACCGTACGAGGCTTCGCGGGGCGGTCGCTGCTGCGGCTTCCCGCCCCGGTGGTGCGCCGACTGGCCGGCGAGCCGGTCGTGATCCAGGGACGCACGCTCGACCCACAGGTACAGCTGCTGCTGAGGCTGATGGCCCTGGAGGGGCCGGCGGCGGAGACGGTCGCGATCAGCCGGGGGCGGCGGATCATCGACTCGTCGTCGCGCGTCGCAGGTGGCACGCAGCCCATCGGCGCCGTCACCGAGCGCGCCATCGACGGCCCGGCCGGGCCCCTGAACCTGCGGTTCTACACGCCGCGCGGCCTCACGGGTCAGTCGCCGGCGCTGATGTTCGTGCACGGTGGCGGGTGGATCTACGGCGGGCTGGACAGTCACGACGCCCTGTGCCGGGTCCTGGCCGAGCGCGCCCAGGTGCGAGTGGTCGCCGTGGACTACCGGTTGGCCCCCGAGGCGCCGTTCCCGGCAGCCCCCGACGACGTCGCAGCCGCCTGGACCTGGGTCAACGCGCACGCCGAGGCCCTGGGGATCGATCCGGGCGGCATCGCGATCGGCGGTGACAGTGCGGGCGGAAACCTGGCGACCGTCATCGCCCTGCAGGGTGCGGCCGGCGAGGTGGTGGCTCCGGCGTTCCAGCTGCTGATCTACCCGACGACCGACTTCGCCGAGGTCGCGCAGAGTCGATTGACGTTCGCCTCCGGCTTCTTCTTGACCAAGGCGTTCATGGACCTGGCGGAGGAGAACTACCTGGTGGGCCACGAGGACCGGGCCGATCCGCGGCTGTCCCCGTTGCGCGCCCCACTGAAGGGGGTCGCTCCGGCACACGTCGTGACGGCCGGTTTCGACCCCTTGTGCGACGAGGGCGATGCCTACGCGGCCGCGCTGTCGGCTGCGGGGGTCCCGGTCACGCATCGCCGCGAGGACGCCATGATCCACGGCTTCGTGAACATGGTGGCCATGGGCACGTCGGCCCCGCAGGCGGTCGACCGGATTGCCCAGGCGCTGCAGCGCGGCCTGGGCCGCTGAGCGACAGCGGTCGTGGGTCTCAGGCTGAGCGCAGTGGCTGGATCTCGTCCAGTCGTGGCCCGAGGTTGTCGCGTTCGACCTCCAGATCGAAGCGAGTCTGCAGGTTCAGCCAGAAGCGATCAGATGTGGAGAAGAATCGGCCCAGACGCAACGCCGTGTCTGCGCTGATCCGACGCTTGCCGTGCACGATCTCGTTGATGCGCCGGGGAGGAACGCCGATTGACACCGCGAGACGGTGTGGAGTGATCTCGAGGGGCCGCAAGAACTCTTCGATCAAGATCTCGCCGGGGTGGACGGGCGCCATCTTGGTCATGCTCATCATCTCCTCAGTGGTAGTCAACGATCTCCACGTCCTGCGGGCCAGCTGTGGTCCACACGAAGCACACGCGCCATTGTTGATTGATCCGGATGCTGTGCTGCCCTGACCTAGAGCCTTTGAGTGCCTCCAGCCGGTTGCCCGGCGGCACAGTGAGATCGGTCAAGGTCTCTGCAGCATCCAACATGACCAGCTTGCGCAAGGCGCCCTGCTGGATGCGGGGGTCCATGGTCTTGGCCGGCCGTCGTAGCCAGATTTGTTCCGTCATCGAACCCCGGAACGACCTGATCACCCGACCGAGCATAACGCGACGCGTTATGCCGTGTCCAGGTCAGGCTCGGGATCAGAACAGAGGTTGGAGCTTGAGCACTTCTGCATCCGAGCCGATGTCGCATCGAATCACCGACTGGCGCGATCCCGCTCGATGTCGTTGATGATTGCCGACTGGTCGACCCGAAGATCGGGCAGGCCCGACAGTGGGTCGCGGCGACGGTAGAGCGTGTCGCGCGCGTGGTCGACGAAGCCGAGGCGCCGGTAGACCGCAAGTGCCGCAGCGTTGTCGCCCTCGACGTACAGGTCGACGACGGGGACGCCGACGTCGTGCAGGTGGCGCAGGCCGCGGGCGGTGAGCGCCGTGCCGAGGCCGGAGCCCTGCTCGGACGGATCCACACCGACGACGTAGACCTCGCCGATGCCGTCCTCGATCTTGGTCCAGTGGAATCCCACGATCGCGCCATCGCGCTCAGCCACGAACAGACCGGCCGGATCGAACCACGGCAGAGCCGTCCGCCGGTCGAAGTCTGCCCGGTCCATGGCGCCCTGCTCGGGGTGCGAGGCGAAGGCGCGCCCGTTGACGGCGATGACCGCGTCGCCGTCGTCGGGGGAGAAGGCACGGATCGTGATGCCGTCGAGCGACCGCTCGGCAGAAGGTGCGCCGTCGAACGTCAGGCGCAGCACCAGGAGCGTGCGCACAGCCTCCAGGCCGACCGATGCGGCAAGTCGCTGAGCGGCCGGCAGATCGCCGTGGGCCCAGAACTGGTTCTCGCCGCGGTCGATCAGGTCGGTCAGCACCTGACGCCCCAGTCCTGCTCCGCGAGCCTGCGGGTGCACGGCCAGCTCGACCGGCGCGTCGGCGTCGCCGCGTGCGAGGAACTGCACCACGGCGCCGTCGAGCGGCTCGCCCTGCACCAGTGTGCGGGGAGCGGCGTCAGCGGCATCGGCGCTCAGGGTCGCCTCGTTGAACGGAGCGACGCCGTCGGCCGCCTCGACCAGCTCGGCCAGACGGGTCAGATCGGTCATGAGTTGCTCCCTCGCGTGCGAAGTGTGACCAGCTGCTCGGCCACGGTGGCCGCCATGGCTTGGGCGAAGGACTCGGCGGTGTCGTCGTCGTGCTCGGGCACGACGTGGTGCACCGTGCCGGACTCGAGCAGGTCGACAGCACCCACCCGTTGAGAGCGCGCGAGCTCGTCGGTGTGCTCGAGATCGCCGTACATGATCGCGCTCGCACCCTCCAGGGGCAGGGGCGACAGCCAGGCGTTCTCGGCTGCCACCACGATGTCGGCGGGCAGCAGGGCGAGCGCACCGCCGCCGCAGCCCTGTCCCAGCAGCACCGAGACGGTGGGGACGCGCATGGTCGACATCCAGCTGATGCAGCGGGCGATCTCGCCGGCGATCGCGCCCTGTTCGGCCTCGGGGGAGAGCTCGGCACCGGGTGTGTCGATGAACGACACGAGCGGCAGTCGCAGCTCGTTGGCGAGCCGCATGCCACGCCGCGCCTCGCGCAGGGCGCCCGGTCCCATGGGGGTGAGGGGTGACTGCTTGGTGCGGTCCTGCCCGATGACGACGCATGGCTGGCCGTCGAGCCGGGCCAGCGCCACCAGCATGGCGCTGTCACGCTCGCCCTTCTCGGTGCCCTGGAGGCGCACGATCGTGTCGCTGCCGTACCGCAGGACCTCGCGCACACCCACCCGCTGAGGCGCGCGGGTGAGCTGGATGGACTCCCAGGCCGTCCGCACGCGGTCGGTCGTGCCGGCGCGCCGTGGGCGGGTCTGCTGCGACGGCGGGTCGACCAGGATGCTCAGCGCCCGGTCCACCAGCAGGGGTAGTTCCTCGGGAAGTGCGACCGCGTCGATGATGCCGCGGTGGGCGAGGTTCTCGGCAGTCTGCACGTTGGGTGGGAACGGCTTGCCCTCCAGCAGCTCGTACACCTTGGGGCCGAGGAAGCCGATCAGGGCACCGGGCTCGCCGAGCGTGATGTGGCCCAGTGATCCCCACGACGCGAACACGCCGCCGGTCGTGGGGTGTCGCAGGTAGATCAGGTAGGGCAGGCCGGCAGCGCGATGGGCCATCAGGGCACGGGAGATCTCGATCATGTGCACGAAGGCGGGGGTGCCCTCCTGCATGCGGGTCCCGCCGGATGCGGTCGTGGCGAGCACCGGGATGCCTTCGGCCGTGGCACGGCGGACGGCACTGGCGATGCGCTTCGCGGCCGCCTGTCCGATCGATCCGGCCAGGAAGCGGAACTCGCTGGCGATGACCGCCACGGGGCGCCCGCGCATCAGGCCGTGGCCGGTCACGACGGACTCGTCGGTCCCGGCACGTTCGGCGGCCGCGAGGAGCTCGGTGCGGTAGGCCTTGTCGTGCCCGGAGATGTCGACCGGCTCGTCCCACGACGTGAACGTGCCCTCGTCGATCACGAGCTCGAGGAGTGCCTGAACGGTGAGGGCGGCCATGAGCGCAAGGCTATCGGTCTGAAGGCAGTGCGGCGGTGACCGTGCAGTCATCCGCTGGACCCGCGACTGTCGTTTGGCAAGTGACATAGAGACAATGGTCGGCTAGTCTTGGCGCTTAATAAAAGACAAAAGGACAATGGCCGTGCTTTTCGCAACTCCAGACCCGGACCTCGAAGACCAGCAGGTCATCGCCGAGACTCATGAGGTTCGCGCGTCGCTCGCAAATTTCCTTCGCGTCCCCAAGCGGTGGAATGGCCTGTTACGACGAACCTCGACGGCCCGCGCTATCCAGGGTTCCAACACCATTGAGGGTTACACGGTCAGTGACGAGGACGCGGTCGCTGCAGTCGACGACGAGCCGCCTCTGACGGCTGACGAAGCCACCTGGATGGAGATTGTGGCGTATCGCCGAGTCTTGACGTACGTCCTCAATGTCGCGACCGAGCCCGGGTTCGTGATCGACGAGGTCGTGCTGCGATCGATGCATTTCATGTTGCTTGATCACGACCTGCCGAAGACCCCCGGACGCTATCGCACGAAGGAGATCTTCATTCGTGACGACAGGCGAGGTGCCAACGTCTATGAAGGTCCCGACGCAGAGGGAGTGCCGGGACTCATGCGCGCTCTGTCCGAATCGCTCGCCGCGCCATGTTCCGACGACCCGCTTGTACGAGGAGCGATGGCGCATCTCAATCTCGTCATGATCCATCCATTCCGCGACGGCAACGGACGGATGGCCCGAGCGCTGCAAACGATGGTGCTCGCACAGGACCACGTCGTGGAACCAACGTTTTCCAGCATCGAGGAATGGCTGGGTAACAATACGCAGGAGTACTACGACGTACTTGCCGCGACTGGTCGAGGATCGTGGCAGCCGACCAACGACGCCACACTCTGGGTGAAGTTCAACCTCCGGGCCCATCACATGCAGGCCCAGACGATGCGCCGCCGTTTCAACGAAGCTGAGACCCAGTGGCGCGAGATCGACGCGCTGCTCGGGGCACAGTCGTTGAACGACCGAGTTGGCGCCGCACTCTTCGACGCGCTCCTCGGTCTCAGGGTGACGCGACCGTCGTACGTCAAACTCACGGAACTCGACGAACGTACCGCCACCCGAGACCTCGTCAAGCTGGCAGAACTTGGTCTCCTGGAGGCACGCGGCGAGCGGCGCGGTCGACACTACGTCGCTGGCGGACCGCTGCGGACGATTCGGGAACAACTGCGCACAGACCGGAAGCCGCTCGATGATCCGTACCCCACCCTCACTCGCGAGATCCGGCGGGCGTTGCCGTAGGTCACGCTTGCTCCGGCCTACCGACCGCTGGAGCTCAGTGACGCGTCCGATTCGCTCTTCTTGGTGGCCACGAACCGGTAGCCGACGTTGCGCACGGTGCCGATCAACGTCTCGTGGTCGGTGCCGAGCTTGGCGCGCAGGCGCCGCACGTGCACGTCGACCGTGCGGGTGCCGCCGAAGTAGTCGTAGCCCCAGACCTCCTGCAGCAGCTGCTGGCGGGTGAAGACGCGACCGGGATGCTGCGCGAGGAACTTCAGCAGCTCGAACTCCTTGAACGTCAGGTCGAGCGTGCGCTTCTCGAGCTTGGCCGTGTAGCTGGCCTCGTCGATCACCAGGCCGCTGGAGCTGATGACGTGGGCGTCGGAGTCGACGTCCGACGCTTCGGCGATGCGACCGATCGAGAGGCGCAGCCGTGCTTCGAGCTCGGCCGGACCGGCTGTGGTGAGGATGACGTCGTCCATGCCCCAGTCGGCGGCTGCGACGGCGAGGCCGCCCTCGGTCAGGATCAGGATGAGCGGGCAGTCGATGCCGGTGGTGCGGATCAGCCGGGTCAGGCTGCGCACCTGGGCGAGGTCGTGTCGGCCGTCGACGAAGACGGCGTCGCAGGGCGGGGCGTCGAGCAGGCCGCTGACCTCGGCCGGAAGGATCCGCACGTGGTGCGGCAGCAGCGCCAGGGCAGGAAGCACCTCCACCGACGATTGCGTGCTCTTGGTCAACAGCAGCAGGTGGGACACGGTCGATTCCTCCCGGTCAGGGTGCAGGACCCCTGCCATTCGGCCCGTCTCTCGACGAGTTGCCACCAGGCGCGATGCCAGGCGGCCGGGACGTCCTGCATGACCGATACTAGGCGATGTGTCTGATCAGTTGACTCCCGATGTCCAGAATGCGAACGACGTCACAGTCCGGTACTGGGCTGCGGCGCGCGCTGCTGCGGGGGTGGAGAGCGAGCAGGTCGCGGCCTCAACCCTGGCCGACGTGCTGGCCGAGATCACGCGCCGGCACCGCGATCGTGACCGGTTCGCCGACGTGATCGCCACCTGCTCGATCCTGCACGGCGAGGTCCCGGTCGGGAGTCGGGAGCCGTCCGCCGTGGTGCTGTCCGCAGGGGACTCGATCGAGTTCCTGCCCCCCTTCGCTGGTGGCTGAGCGGCGCGTGGCTGGCATCATGCAGGGCATGTCCCGCCTCGGATCCGCTGCGCTCTCGATCGCCCTGGTTGCAGTCATGGCGTTGGCCGCCTACGCCGATGTCCTGCTGGTCGCTGCCGCGGTCGTGGTGGTGCAGCTGCTGATCGCCTCGGCGCCCAGCCTCGCCGATGCGCGGGGACGCAGTGTCCCCACGCCGCGATTCATCCCGGTGATGACCGGTGGACTGATCGCGACCGTCCTCGCGGTGTACCCGCAGATCCTGCAGCGCGACGACACCACCAGTGACGTCCTCGGGTTCGTCGACACGGGGGTCATCGCCGGGATCGTGCCGGCCGTCGCCGCCACGGTGTTCGTCGCGCTGGTGACCCAGATGTTGCGCCGCGACGGCCGTCGTGAGCTGACCACCTCGACGGCCTACGCGGTCTCGCTGGGGGTGGCGGCTGCTCTGACGACGGGGTGGATCGGCGGGAGCGAGTCGCTCGGTGGGGCACCGATCGTGGTGATCGCCGCTGCTGGCCTCGCGGTCGGGCTGCTGGTCTGGGCCCTGCCGGCCGATCGCATCTACGTGGGCGCCGGTGCCGTGCTCGCGGGAGCAGTCGCCGGCGCGGTCGCTGCCTTGCTCGTCGACTCGATCGTGACGTGGATCTTTGGCGTCGCGGTGGGATCGGCCGTCGCGCTGTTCGCGGTCCTCGGCCAGGTGTTCGGTCGCGCCTGGATCAGCACCCGCACCCACGCGTCGATCGGGTGGGCGTTCCCCGGTGCGATGTCGGTCGCGCTGGCGGCGCCGGTCGTGTACGTCGCCGGCCAGCTGGTTGCGGCAGCAGTCGTCTGAGGTCTGCTGAGTCGCTGGTGCGTCCTTGTCATCAGAGAACTACTTCTCTAAAATGATTCCTAGGTGACATTTATGCGAACTACGACCCCCAGCCTCCTTCCACTCCTGCGCTCGCGAGCGCAGGGTGACATCTATGCCCGCCTCTTCCTGGATACGGACAGGGAGTACAGCATCTTCGACCTGGCTGACGCAGCAGGCGTGTCCGGCCAGCAGGCATTGCGCGAGGTCCGGCGTCTCGAGGAGGCGGGCTTGGTCTCGACGGTCAAGCGTGGGAACAGGCGACTCGTGTCCGTCAACACTGACAATCCGGTGTTCGCCCCGATGGCTGAACTGCTGTCCGTGACCTTCGGCGCTCTCCCCGTCCTTCGAGACCTGATGAGCCAACTAGACGGTGTCGATGCCGCGTTCATCTACGGTTCCTGGGCGGCCCGCTACTCGCAGCAGCCGGGACCGGTTCCCGGTGACATCGACGTCCTCGTCCTCGGCGATACCGACCCCGACCGGGCGCGGGACATCGCGAAGTCGTCTTCACGCTCGCTGGGTCGCGAGGTGAGCATCCGGCGGATGTCGGCCGATTCTTGGGCGAGCGAGCGCAACACCGGCTTTCGCGAGACTGTGATGTCTCGGCCAAGGGTGCATCTGATGGGAAGAGAGGTCTGAGTGGTCAACGACGGAGACGGCCGTCATCACGACGCAGATGGCAGGTACGCCGAGCGGGCCAAGTCCGAACCTTCGGTCACCAACCTGTCCCCGCGATGGACCGTGGGGGAGGCCGAGGTCGAACGTCTCCTGTCGAGGGGTGACCTCGAGCAAGTCAGCCCCAACGACGTGCACGCAAACGCCCTGATGGAACAAGCAAACCTGGATCTCGACACGGCGAGGCAGTTGGCCCAGACCAATCCCACCCGAGCGTACGAGTCGTTGTACGAGGCGTACCGACAGTCGATCAATGGTCTTCTCGCCCGGCAAGGGCTCGCCGTGACCAGGGAGGGTGGCCACGTTGCCTATGGCGAGGTCTTCGGGCATCAGACCGGCGGGAAAGAGGAGTACGTGGACCTCTTCCATGAGATGAGAACCCGTCGGAACGACCTGCAGTATCCGACCGAAGCCACGATGGCGGTGTTCCCCGAAGAGGTCACCGAGCGGATAGAGGCAGTCAGGCTGGTTCAGCAGATGGCCAACTCCGGCAGGATCGGACCCTTCTGAGTTCCTCACCAGCTCGACGTTTGCCTGAGGTCGGGCCGCATGTGCTGGGAGCAAGTCCGCATTCGGCTGGGAAGATCTCCTCGCTCCCGTCGCGTCCACCCGGGCCAGGGCAGTTACGCATAATGCTCACGTGCGGCATTGGAGCCGACCGGGCCGGCGTCTTTGAGCTCCCCGATGGCAGCCGCGTGATTGTCAGTATTCTTCGTCTCGCCGTTCTGCATCAAGCAGATGACGTCCTTGGCGTTGATGCCCGACACGACAGCATCTGACGTGGCAGGGTCGTAGAGCTCAAAGGCCAGGTTGGTCCGTGCGGCCTCAAGAAAAGTCTGAGCTTTGGTGAGGTGCGCCTCCGCCTCGGTGCGGGCGGTCACTTGCTAGGCCACGTGTGACGGCGACTCAGCAGGTTTGGCGACAGTTTCTTGCCGTACAAGACTCGACCATGCTGCTTGAGATCTGTAGTTAGTCGCCCACTCGACACGACGTCGAGGTTCAGCTCCTGGGGCGTGAGCTCCAGGATTTCGCAGTAGTTGCCGGACCATCTGTGCACGTCTTCGCTGAGTCCCGACAGCTGGTCGGCCCACCCGGTCTCCACCTCTACAAGCTCTGGCGGGCGCACGACCAGGAGATCGACGTCGCTTCGTGTCGTCGCTGTTCCCTGTGCGGTGGACCCGAACAAGAAGACCGCGACTGGCTTGATGGTCCAACTGGCGACCTGATTCTCGATACGGTCGATGAGGCGGTCTCGCAGCCTGGACAACTCCACGATGCTGTCGGCGGCGACATGGTCGTGGTTGAGCGAGTACAGGTATGAAGGGGCGCTGTCCTGGCGTCGCACGATGCCTGCCTCAGTGAGTTCTTGAAGTACATCGTTGGCGCGCCGCTTGGTGGTTCCTCCTTCTGACAGGAGCGCAACCTGTCTGGCGGTGAGAGGCTTCTTGGTCTGCGCGAGGAGCTGCAAGATGACTCCGCGCGCGCCGGGCACCACCGATGTGATGGGCTAGTTCACGTGCATGGCGATCCTCCTCTAGTGGGAAGCATGTTGCCCATGTGGGAAATATCGTGCCCATGTGGGTCATTTTGTGCTCAGTTGCGCCGGCTCATCTTGATACCGCTGTTGGTCCCATCTCTGCGGGCAAGAGTCTCCGAAAAATGGATCAGGCACCCATCGCCACCCGCGACGTAGGCTGAAATCATGATCGGAATCGTCGTGCTCGTCGTCGCGTTGCTGGTCACTGTCGTCGCCGCCGCCTGGATCTCGAGGCGCAACGGTCGGTTCACGCCGGCCCCCGCAGCGCCCGGGTCCTCGGCGTCCGAGCCGTCCGAGCGGCTCACCGCGGAGACCATCGGCGCGCCCCTCGGTGACGTGGCCACCCTGGTGCAGTTCTCCAGCGCCTTCTGCACCCCGTGCCGGGCCACCCGCGCCCTGCTGACCGACATCGCGGGCCGCACCGATGGGGTCAGGACGGTCGAGATCGACGCTGAGTCGCACCTCGACCTCGTGCGTGAGCTGAACATCATGCGTACCCCGACGGTGTTGGTGCTCGATGCTGATGGTGTCGTCACGACACGGGCCTCGGGGCAGCCTCGGCGGGAGCAGGTCATGGCCGCGATCGGGTCGACCGCACCCGATCATTCCACCATCTGAAACGTTCGTCCATTATCTGAGACGAACGGCCATCGAGCCTCGCGGGTCCGTACGGTGGTGACCATGTTCGAGACGACACACCTCACGAGGCGCCGCGCGGTGGACCACTGCCGCACCGGTTCCTCGTTGTGTCGTCAGCGCTGATCTGACCGTCGAACCGTCCCCGCGCACCCTCGATGGGTGCGCCCAGCGCAGGAGCACCCATGACGACACCCGCCCAGGTGGACCCTCGCGGTCTGCGGGTCAGCGCGACCCTCACGGCTGTTGTTCTGGCCCTGGTGCTCGTGCTGCCGCGCGAGGCGGCGACGGTGCTGCTGGCCGTGCAGGTCGTGGTGTGCGCCGTGTCGGTGTTCATCGGGCTCGGTCACTCGCCGTACGCCCAGTTCTTCGCCCGGGTGGTGCGCCCGCGCATCGGTCCGCCGGAGCACACCGAGGACGCCCGTCCGCCGCGGTTCGCCCAGGTCGTCGGTCTGGTCTTCACCGCCGGCGGCCTGATCGCCCTGCTGCTCGGCGCCACTCTTGTCGGCTACGTGCTCGTCGCGTTCGCGCTCGTCGCCGCCCTGCTCAACGCATCCATCGGCCTGTGCCTGGGATGCGAGATGTACCTGGCGCTGCGCCGGTTCACCCCGGCGCGCGCCGCCTGAGTTCTTTCCTTTTCAACCCGTTACCAACCCGACCACGGAGGTCACCATGAGCCGCGACACCGCACTCGTCACCGCAGACTGGGTCGAGCAGAACCTTGCCGACCCCACCATCGTTCTCGTCGAGGTCGACGAGGACACCGAGGCCTACGACAAGGGCCACATCCCCGGCGCAGTCAAGCTGGACTGGAAGGCCGATCTGCAGGACGGCGTGGTCCACGACTTCGTCACCAAGGACAAGCTCGAGGAGCTCTTGTCGGCCAAGGGCATCGGCACCGACGACACGATCGTGTTCTACGGCGGCAACAACAACTGGTTCGCCGCCTACGCCTACTGGTACCTGGCCTACTACGGCCACACCAACCTGCGCCTGCTCGACGGCGGCCGCAAGAAGTGGGAGCTGGACAGCCGAGAGCTCACCACCGACGTCACCGACCGTCCGGCCACGACGTATGTCGCCAAGGAGCCCGACACCTCGATTCGCGCCTACCGCGACGAGGTCGTCGCGGCCATCGGCACCAAGAACCTGATCGACGTGCGCAGCCCCGATGAGTACGCCGGCCGCCTGCTCGCCCCGGCGCACCTGCCCCAGGAGGCCGCGCAGATCGGTGGCCACATCCCCACCGCCGGCAACGTGCCGTGGAGCAAGGCCGCCAACGACGACGGCACCTTCAAGTCCGACGAGGAGCTCAAGGTGCTGTACGCCGACGCCGGCCTCGACGACTCGAAGGACACCATCGCCTACTGCCGCATCGGCGAGCGCAGCTCGCACACGTGGTTCGTGCTCAAGGAGATCCTGGGGCACGACAACGTCAAGAACTACGACGGTTCGTGGAGTGAGTACGGCTCGCTGCGCGGCGTGCCGGTCGCCCTCGGCGACGAGCCGGGTGCCGCCTGATGTGCGGCGCGATCAAGGGCGGCCCCTCGCTCGAGGGTGTCGACGTGGCCAACCAGGCCGTCATCCAGGGTGTCGTCACCCGTGACGGCGAGCCCGTGGGCAACGCCTACGTGCGCCTGCTCGACCGCACCGGGGAGTTCACCGCCGAGGTGCCCACCTCGGCCACCGGACAGTTCCGCTTCTTCGCCGCCGACGGCGACTGGACCCTGCGCACGCTGGCCCCGCGAGCGGAGTCGGTCGATCGTTCGGTGAAGGCTGCGAAGGGCGTCGTGGCTGAGGTTGCCGTCGCGGTCTGAGCCTCGGCACGAGGGCGGGGACTATCTTCGCGGCCTTCTTGGCAGAAGGTGCGGTCGCGATGTCCGACCCCGGCGCGGTGACGTCGGTGGAGAGAATCGACCTGGCGGCCGCTTCGTCGAGGCCGTCGCCGGGTTCTGGTAGAGGTAGGCGAGGCTGTCGTTGAAAACCGTGTCCAGCCTGGGGATTTGATCTCGAGGTGGCTGGGGTCCATCTGATCAGGCATGTTCATCGTAGACGTGAGGCGGCGGACTCCAACGGTAGCGGTGCCCAGCACTTGTGGGCATTGTCTCGGCGGTTCAGATGGCGGCGCGAACGGCCTGCATGTTGTCGAGGCCCACTCGGTGGGCACTACAGGTGACCACGACCCGTGCCGAGTGCGCCGAGATCGGCCTGTCGTGCCAGTCGCGGACCAGGAGGTCGCCGTGGGTGCGGTCACCGATGTCGCGATCAACCGACCGTGGCAGGACCACTGGCATTGGTACTGTTCCAGCTTCTGAGCCCTTGCCGATCAGGTACGGGACCCGGGGTAGAGGGGTCGCGTCGACAACGCGCTGACGGAATAGTTCGGGTTGACCAACGTGAACTGCTGGACCGCCACGACTGACCGAATCCGCCACCGCCGGAACACCTATCAGCAGCCTGAACAACCTGCCTGGCCAGCGCAACTGGAGCGATCAAGAAGCGTCAGGAGCCGTTCGGGATTGCTATTCCGAGCGGTTCCGCCCGTTCTGAGCCAATCAGTCTGCGCCCGGTAGGCCGCAATGGAAGAACGCCCCCGATCGGCCGAAGCTGAACGGGGACAATCGTGGTGGTGCGGTTAGGCGGCAGAAAAGTTGGGTCGCGTAGTGGAAACGGCGCCGGCGTCGGTTGGGCGTGACCTACGATGCCTAGCCATGAAGAAAATAGATCTCGCTACTCGACGAGCCGGAGTGCTCAGACCCACCTGGACCCGACGCGGAGGCTGGATCGCGGATACCTACTCCAGGCCCCTCGTGATGCCCGGCACCGCACCCCGACAGGACGCGATCGAGGAGCGAGCCGCCGCGACCAACAATGAAGTCGGAGCCACAAAGCCGTGGCACTTCTATTCCGGCACCCGCACTCCACATCAGGTCCGCACGGCGCGAGTGTTCGGGCAGTTCTACGCCGACCTTGTGCAGCGCAGGCGCCCCGACGTCGTGCTTGAGTTCGGCGCCGCGTTCGGTGTCTCGGGCATGTACTGGGTCGCTGCGCTCGAGTCCGTGGACAACGGGCGGCTCTACAGCTTCGAGATTAATCCCGAATGGGCTGCCGTGGCTGACGCGAACATGGCCGCTATGGGGAGCCGCTACGACCTCACAGTCGGCGCTTTTGAGGACGGTGTCGACACGGTCTCCAAGGTGGACGTCGCGTTCGTCGACGCCGTGCACACGAGCGACTGGGTCGAGCCTCAGTTCGAGCTGGTCGTCGAGCGATGCAAGCCCGGCGCGCTTATCCTTCTTGACGACATCGACTTTTCCGACGACATGCGCGAGTGCTGGCGGGGCCTCGCCGCTGACCCCCGCGTCGCAGGCAGCGTCGCGCTCTCGGGCCACCTCGGCGTCATCGAGCTGCACTAGGTAGGCGGGAAAGTGGCAGACCAGTCGACAGCGAGAGCCCCTCTGCTGGCTGCGCGGCTGGTGATGATATTCGCGCCATTGCGAGTAGCAACCCACGTGCTTGGGTACACCCGTGGGTCCGTGGCGACCGTCGTCGGAACGCGCGCTGCCTCGATCTTTGGTTGCGCCGGTGAGCGAGTTCTTGCTCGGCTTCGGGCTGGGCTTGGGTATCGGGGCAGGGTCGTATCTCCGGCGCTGCTTTTCGCCGGTGCTGTGTGTCCTTGGGTCGTGGTTGCTGGTGCCAGGTTTCAGGTGATCAGGGCGAGTGGGGTGGTGGCCGGTCAAGATGATGTCGGTCCATGGCCATCGCTTTGGTAGTCGCCGGATGTGTCGTCGGCCTGAATCGCACCGTGTTGGTCGGAGTCTCCTCCGTTTGGGAAACGAGGATGGACTCATGCCGAAGGAAACCACGCCCGGGACGGCGACGACGCCTCGTTATAGCCCCGAGGAGAAGGCCGCTGCAGTGCGGATGGCCAGGACGCTGCGTGCCGAGCTCGGCACCGTTCACGGGACGGTCCGGAGTGTCGCGTCCCAGCTGGGCTATGGCACCGAGTCGGTGCGCCTATGGGGCCGTGAGATCGACATCGACGAGGGCCACGAGCCAGGTGTCAGCACCGGGACGTCGCGAAGATGAAGCGGTTCGAGCAGGAGAACCGCGAACTCAAACGGGGCCAACGCGATCCTGAAAAACGGGCTGCGTCTTTCTTCGGGGCGGAGTTAGACCGCCAGAACCAGCAGTAGTCGCGTTCATCGACGCCAACCGCGACGACGTCTTCGCGGGCTGGCGTCTGGGGATCGTGCTCATCTGCAGCGTGCTGCAGGAGCCCGAGCAACTACTACGAAGCCAAGTCCCGCAAGCCGTCAGCCCGCGCTATCCGGGACGAGCAGATGGTGCCGGTCATGCGGCAACTATGGGAGGACAACTACCGGGTCTTTGGGGCCAGGAAGATCTGGAAAGCAGCCCAGCGAACCGGTCACGACATCGGCCGCGACCAGGTCACACACCCGGCTGATGCGGGCGCTGGGGTTAAGGGCGTCCGGCGCACCAAACGCGTCAAGGCAACCCGGCCCGAAATCGGCGCGCTTCGACGCCCTGATCTGGTGGGTCGTGACTTCACAGCGACGACGCCGAACCAGTTATGGGTCACGGACCTGGCCTTCCCGCCGACCTGGGCCGGTATCGCCTACGTGTGTTTCATCATCGACGCCTGCTCGCGGATGACCGTGGGCTGGCGTGTCGCGTCACATTTGCGGACCACGATGGTCCTGGACGCGATCGAGATGGCCCGCTGGTCCCGCGGCACGAACCTGACCGGGCTGCGGTGACATTCCGATGTCGGCTCGCAATTCACGTCCATCCGCTATGGCGAACGACTCGCCGAGAGATCGGCGCGGTCCCCTCGATCGGAACCGTCAGCGACAGCTATGACAACGCTCTGGCCGAGACCGTGAACGGCTATGGCAAGGCCGAACTCATCCGAGTCCCCGCCGAGCAGACGCTCTATTGCTACCAAACGGACCGACCTACCCCTGGTCGGAATCCAGTAACCATATTTTCCATCAGACCCAGTGCGATTCGCGATACCTATTCAGCCAGTTGCGCAAGGTGTCCGGCCCGACACCGTAAGCAACGGCAACGTCCTTGATTGTCTTGGAAGTCGTGATGACCTCCTGATAGAACTCGTCCTTGAACTTCTGGCTAACCCGTGTACGTGATGCAGTCACTGCTGATTCTCATTCCGGTAGATCCCTCACTTTGGAAGGGCCCGCAGTCCGGGATCACCGCAGCAGGCCCCCGGAGATTGGCAACTGGTTGTGGGGCCAGCGTTGATCCTTCCGCGCAGGTGCGGCGCTAGGGGAGGGTACTGCGTCGATACACTCGCCGGGATCGGTGATTTCCGCGAGGACTAGGAACAGATTTGATGACGGTTGGTGCCCCTGAAGCGACCACCATCGGCGTGATAGGTCTCGGATACGTAGGTCTGCCGCTAGCTGCATCGTTTGCCAAGAAGTTCGACGTCATTGGGCTCGACATCAACGAGTCACGAGTGAGCGAACTGCGCGGGGGATACGACCGAACTCTCGAGATGAGCGAGGTAGAGCTTGGTGCGGCCGATCGGCTGTCGTTCAGCACCGATCCGTCCGTACTTGAGCCAGTCAACGTCTACATCGTCACTACTCCGACGCCGATTGACGAGCACAAGACTCCCGATCTTGGTCCGGTGCTGTCGGCGACCCGCTCGGTGGCGGCAACACTCAGGGTTGGCGACACGGTCATCTACGAGTCGACGGTGTATCCAGGGGCGACCGAGGAGCGGTGTGTCCCGCTGCTCGAAGAGCTATCCGGTCTGAAGATGAATGTGGACTTCTGGGTGGGGTACAGCCCTGAGCGCATCAACCCAGGAGACAAGACACACCGCTTCGAGACGATCATCAAGGTGACGTCTGGCTCGACCCCTGATGCAGCAGCATTCATCGACGATCTCTACGCCTCCGTGGTGACCGCCGGAACCCATCGGGCGCCGTCCATCAAGGTGGCCGAGGCAGCCAAGGTCATTGAGAACACGCAGCGCGACGTGAACATCGCCCTGGTGAACGAACTAGCCGTGCTCTTCAACAAGCTCGGTATCGACACTCAGGACGTGCTGGAAGCAGCTGGTACAAAATGGAACTTTTTGAGGTTTCAGCCCGGCCTGGTTGGCGGACACTGCATCGGAGTCGATCCGTACTACCTGACATACAAGGCGCAAGAGGTTGGGCACAGCCCGGAAATCATTCTGGCCGGACGTCGCCTCAACGACTCGATGGGTGAGTACATCGCTTCGCGACTGGTGCAGGCCATGCTCAAACAGCGGCTCGACCTTCGCGCGGGGCGCGTTCTGATCATGGGCCTGACCTTCAAAGAGAACACCCCAGACCTGCGTAACACGCGAGTCGTGGACGTGATCGCCGAGCTCGAATCGTACGGGTTGACGGTCGACATCTGTGATCCGTGGGCCGATCCAAAAGAGGCGGCCAGGGAGTACGGCATCGACTTGGTCGAACAGCCCGCACACGGCGCCTATGACGGAGTGTTGCTCGCAGTCGGTCACCGCGAGTTCCGCGATCTAGGCGCGCAAGACCTGCGGAGGCTGGGCAAGGAGGACGGTCACGTCCTGTTTGACCTCAAGAGCGTTCTTGCGAAAGACGAATCTGAACTTCGCTTGTAATCGCTGAATCGATCGAGTCCACGGCGTTGTACCGGCAGGATCGGGATGAGAGCAATTCGACTTCAGTACTTGGATGCGAACCAGTCGACGGTCTGCTTCAGGCCCTCATCCAGGCCGACCGGCTGGATCTCGGGAAATAGCTGGCGGAGCGAGGTGTTGTCGGCCTCGGAGTGCGGCACGTCGCCCGGTCTCGGGTCGCGGTACTCGATCTTCGCGGTCTTGCCTGTGATGTCCTCAAGCTTTTCAATGAGCTTCATGAGATCGGTGCGCACGCCAAAGGCCAGGTTCACAGGCTCGGGGCTGCTAACCGCATTGACTGAAGCGTTGAGCAGGATCTCGCAGACGGTGCCGACGAAGGTGAAGTCTCGTGACTGTGAGCCGTCGCCGTTGATCGGCACGGGGCGGTCGTTCATCAGCGCGTCGACGAATGCAGGAATCACGGCCGCGTAAGCGTGCCCGGGCGCCTGGCCCGGGCCGTAGACGTTAAAGAATCTGAACGGGAGGGTCGAGAGCCCAAACGACGACTGGTAGGCAAGCAGGTACTGCTCTGTAGCCAATTTGCTCACGGCGTACGGGCTCATCGGTCGGACCCACTCGCGCTCATGCTTCGGAAGTGCAGGATTCATCCCATACACAGAGCTGGATGATGAGCAGATCACCTGGTTGACGCCCGCCGCTCTGCAGCCTTCGAGCAGCATCAAAGTCCCGGTGGCGTTGGCGTGATGACTGGCTACGGGGTTCACCAACGATCTCGGCACGCTCGGTATCGCGGCTAGATGCACGACGGCGTCGATGCCCTCCAGGGCAGATTCCAGCGCCGACTCGTCAAGGATCGAACCCTCTCGGAAATCGACGTCCACACCGTCGAGGTGACCACTGTTGGTCGTCGAGAGGTCATCAAGCACCACGATTCTGCTGACGCGTGGATCTCTTGTCGCCGCTCGAGCGAGGTTCGAGCCGACGAAGCCGGCGCCGCCGGTGATCAACAGTGATTGGCCCAATGCCCTGCACTTTCCTTTACCTGTCTACCTGTCTACCTGTCTACCTGTCTACCTGGCCATCGACCTGGAAGAACCATCGTTGCAGAATCGGTGACCGATATACGCGCCGGGTGGGAGCGAGCGTGGCAGCGCTGTCGCTCGCTGCGCTTGATCTCACAGCTGAGAACGGTACCCGGGAGAGCGGCCGCGATGGTTCATTTGGCTCAGCCCTGAGCGGTCAGGATGAAGTGGCTGTTGGTGACGTAGGCGCCGATCTTGTTGCCCAGCACCATTTGTCCGGGTCGTCGAAGTTTGCTCGGTGCATCCCAACGGGTTCGCCCTGGCGCAAACCCAGCCTGCGTCATCAGGCGGTCCCAGACTTCCGGTTGCTGATGAATGTGCCACTCGATAGTCGGGGCGAACACATTGCCGATCCGTAAGTCTCCCCACATATTTCGCTTGGCACAGTCCGCGACGATGATGTGCCCGCCGGTGCGAAGCAGGCTCCGCAGTGACGCAAAGATTTCACGATAGGAACTGATCGCCCCGCTGTCGTCGGGGAGCGCAGCGCAGGCTGATTCGTCGAGGTGGTTGATCGCATTGTGAACGAGCACGACGTCGTACAGTTCATGGCCGGGATCGTGCTCTTGGAACCGCTCCGTCAGCCGGTTGACGTTGCCTCCGACGTGAGTGGCCAGCGTGGTGAACTGTTCGTCGATTCCGGGGCTGGAGCCATCAGCTGCTGGGTCCAAACAGACAACTTTTCCAGCGCCGCGAGCCGCGGCGTAGAAACTCAAGCGCCCATCGCCTCCGCCCACGTCGAGCATGGACTGGCCAGCGAGCGGCACGCCTTCGAAGACGAGATCCAAGTACCTGACGTAGCGGTCCGGAGCGGGCATGTAGGCGCTGATGGCGCGCTGATAAGCATCCACCGCTGTGAGCATAGCCGTGGAGCAGGTTGAAATACAGGACACAGTCTCTCGGTCGAAACGGCGTCGGCCCCATCTCTGACGCGCAGGGTTCGCCTGTCGTCGGCGGCTCGGTCGCCATCCGGCCGCCACTGAAGGCCGCATCACCGAGCTCGGAGACCTCGCTTGGTTCGGCCATCAACCGACGGCCCACCTGTACGATGTCGGAAATGGGGGTGGCGTAAGTGAACAGCGGAGTGGTCCATGTCCTCTATTCACTCGACCGCGGTGGCGCCGAAGTGCGGACCGTCGAGTTGGCGGAGTTTCTGGGCAGGCGGTTTGAGTTTCTTTGCTTGTCCGAACGACCCGGATCCATGGACCGGCGGGTGGTCGGTGGGGGGCATTCGCTGACCAAGATCAGCTTCAAGATCCGGAACTCGCCCAGGCTGTGGAGATATTTTCGGGAGAACAACCGCAAGGTGGTGCACTGTCACGCCGGGCCGGCAGCAGGACCAATTCTCGCCCTAGCAGCGTTGGCTGGTGTGCACCGTCGCATCGCGCACTTCCGTAGCGACGCTGTCGGCGGGGAGCAGAGGCTCGCGAAGTCAGTTCTTCTGGCGATGTCGCGGATCCTCATCAAGCTCGTCGCGACGGACATCGTGGGAGTGTCGCCCGGAGCCCTGAGCGGTGCCTGGAACGAGAACTGGCGGTCTGATCCCCGGTGTCGTGTCATCGCGAACGGAATTGATACGTCGAGAATTCGTGCCGGGGCGGGCGTTCCACGGCCTGAAGATGAACGTCTTCGTCTGATTCACGTCGGCAGGAGCGATCCCGCCAAGAATCGCTGCCGGGTGATCGAGATCTGGCGAGAGAGCTCCAAGCGTCAACCGACCCTCCTCACGCTCGTCGGTCAGCTAGATGACGCGGAACGGTCTGTTCTTGCGCAGCTCAGCCCCGGCGCGGGTAACTCGTTGGTCGAAGCCGTCGGAGAGTCAGATGACGTTCCCCGTCTGATCGCGGAGGCGGACGTGCTCCTCTTACCGTCCAAGCGCGAGGGTCTGCCGGGTGCTGTGCTCGAATCGTTGGCGTTGGGAGTGCCCGTGGTCGCGTCGCGACTTCCCGGTACCGAGTGGATTGCCAGTGAGTCGGAAGGGATCGTCTTGCGCGAGCTGGAGGATCTCAATTCCTTGTGGCTGGATGCAATCGATCAGGTCCGCGGCCTTCGGCGGAGCGACGTCAGACGGTCCTTCGACCTCAGCCCCTTCGTGATGGAGCGCACGGCGGAGGAGTTTACGAAGCTGTGGAGCGGGTCTGTTGATGCATGAGACCTCGAGGTCGCCATCTGCGCCCGGGCTGCAGCAAGCTGTTGCTGGCAGGCCAGCAAGTCGCTTTCTGGTTCTGTGGGGATTTGTTCTGCCGTGTCTTGTGCTTGTCAGGAGCGCATACTCGCCAAGCATTCAAGTAACCGCGACAATTGCACTGGCTGTCCTTGTTCTTGGAACCGTCACGCTGTCGTGGACTCAATCTTCTGGATTCTGGTCGCCGGCGTCGGTGTATTTCGTGGTTTTTGGGGTCTTCCATGTGGGGCTCGCGCCGTACTGGATTTTCGGTGGGGACCCACAGCTGACGCGCGTCGAGGACTATGCGTGGTTTGCGGGGCCGCTGGGACTCGCGGCGCTCTGGCTGGTGATCTATGCGATGTGCGCCTACTTGGTAGGGGCATTTTTGGCGAGTATTCCTCGCGTGAGCTCGCCCAGAGTTGTTAAGGACGCCAGTGGTCGTTCTGAGCGTTTGGCAAAGCTGGGCGAGATCCTCTTGGTCGTTGGAGTCGCCTTGTGGCTCTACCGAGTCGTTTCTTCGGGCGGGTTAGGACTTCTCGTTGGTTCCTACGAAAGCTTCCTTTCGGGCACTGCGCTAGGCGGCCTTTCGCTGGCCTACCCCCTGATTGGTATCGGGCTTGGATTCAGCATGTTGGCCACCAAGTTGAAGGACGTCCGAATCGGGGTGGTGGCCTTTTGTGGCTTTGCTGTCATCGCATTCTTTGTAGGCCTCCGTGGAGAGGTTCTGTTTCCGATAGCGGTGGCCTCCTGTGTTCGAGCGACCCGAGTTCAGATGCCGAAGCTAAAAGCCATTGCGCTGGTACTTGTGGTGGCTCTCGCTGTGATCAGCGGTGCTCAAAGCGTGCGCGCGGCCGGTGTAGCCGCCTACGAGCCACGTCTTTCAGATTTCAATCCGGCCGCCGCAGTAGCTGAGCTCGGATCGACCATTCGAGTCGTCGTCTACACGCTCGCCTGGCACGATGCGGGCGAGCCTTATCGAGAAGGTGACACCTACACGGTTGCAGTGGCCAGGCTGATCGAAGGAGTGGCCTCTCCCGCGACTCGGCCAGACGCCGCGTCGGATTTCCGCTTGTTCAACAGCGAGATCGCCTCGCGGGCGGGCAATATTGGCGGTTCTACGGTGGGAGAGGCGTATCACAACTTCGGCGTGGCCGGAGTACTGGTCATCCCGCTACTTCTCGGAGTACTGATGGGCGTTTTCGGACGTCAGAGTTCGTACCTCCGCATGGCCCTGTTCGTGTGCGTCGCGGTTCCGTTGTTCAACCACGTGAGGAACTCCTTCGTTCCTGTCATTCCGGCCGTCGTGGGGGCGCTCATCCTGCTGGGAATTCTTTCAATACTCCAGAACCGGGGGCGACTGAACCGGGCTGTTGTCACGTGATTCGGCGCCTGGCCAGCAGTGCGGTGGCAGGTGTCATGAAGTGGTCTCTCCTGTCGGTCGCCGTTTCGGCTGTAACTGGCGTCGCCGCGGCCCGAGCGCTGGAACCATCAGGTCGAGGTTTGCTGGCCCTCATTTTGTCGTTGGCCGGAATCTGTGTGCTCGTCGGTGCCATGGGGACAAATGTCGCCATTCGGGTGCACCTACCCAAGTCCGATGACGTGGGGATCAGGTCCTTCCTGGTCGTTAGCGTCAGGCTCCTCTTGGCCGTGGCGATCACCTTGGTCGGCTTGGTGCTGTGCGCGTATAGATGGATCGATCCCGCGTTCGGCTCCTGGTCGATTGCGCTTGGATTCGTGGTGTTCGGGATTGCGAGCTTCGTCTCCAACCAAGCCCTGGATCTGCTGAATGCGCGAGGAATGGTGCAGCGGTCGGCGATGCTCAACGCCCTTGGGTCTATCCTCACGATGCTCCTGGTGCTGGCCGCTCTTTTCATCGGGCTGGGCTTGGTAGCTGTTATCGCTGCGTACGTCGCAGGACCGCTGGTGCAGGGTCTGGTTGGCCTCGCGTGGTCGGCAGATGCCTTGGCCGCCGACGAGAGCCCCCCCGCGGCCAGGAGCCTGCTTCGTACGGGTGTGAGGCTGATGGGGTTCAATTTGGGGCAATCGCTGGCCTACTCCTCCGGTCCCGTTATTCTGGCCGCGATCGCTGGGTCCCGGGAGGTGGGGATCTACGCGGTTGCGGTCACACCGGCGAGCCTGGCACGTGTGCCTGCAAACGCTCTCGGACAGGTGAATTTCTATCGTGCGTCGTCCGGCGTCCTGACCCTCAGACGCCTTAGGAGAGAACTTGCCGTAGTCATGGTCTCGCTGTCGGCGATGGTGGTGGCCGGTCTGATTGTTGCTGAGCCGCTCGTCACCACTGTCTTCGGATCCGCCTACGCCGACTCTGTCGTGGTGTTCCGGCTGCTCCTGCTGGCCGAACTTGCGCTTGTACCGTTCCTGATCATTGCGCGGGTGTTGGCAGGCCTGGGGCTCCCGCGTGCGGCGAGTACGTGCGGAACGTGCGGTGTGCCCGTTCTATGTGTGGGCTGCATACTTTTGGTGCCCAGCTACGGCGCCGCGGGTGCCGCCGGCGCGAGCATTGCCGCTTACGCAGCTATGTCGATGCTTGCGGTGTGGATGGTGTGCAAGTATCGGGCTCGGTTGTCGCAGGTTAACTAGAGCCCGTCATCTACCGTGGGCCGCCGAAATTTCTCAGCTAGCGGGACACGAGCTTCAGGTACCGGACCTTGGTGGGATAGAGCGCACGTCGGAGTCGACCTTCCCAGCGTGCGACTTTCTTGAAACGGAAGTCCCGACTGCGTCGACTGCTGTGGCACCACCTGAGCCAGTTTCGGGTTCCTCGAGCCACTCCGCCGAAGAGGATGTCTTCGGCTGCATTGAACTCGACGCCCGCGGTCTCGAGCAGACGCTTGGTGTCGGCTTCCATACCGCGAAGGCTGGGGACCTTGCGTGTATCGAAGTGGATCAGAAGGTGGTTGAGCTTTCGCAGTTCTCCACCGGTCGCCAGTCGGTCGATGACTGCGAACTCGGCTCCCTCGATGTTGATCTTCGCAAAGATCTCATCGTCGCTTCGCAAATTCTCTGCGAACCACGTGGCTGCGTCACGAAGTTCGCAAGCCACGATGCCCTGGTCGCCATCCTTGTCGGCGGAAAAGGACGCGCCGACCGACCCGGCATTGTGCAGCGGTAGCTGGGCGTCAGAACTCCAGAGGCCGAAGCGGCAAACTGTCGTGCGCTCGTCGGCAAGCTCGTCGAGTACGGGCCAACAACTCGGCGCCGGCTCGAAGCAGTAGATGCGGTCGAACTCCCATTCTGAAGACGAAACTGATTGCAACGTTTCACCGAGGTGGGCGCCGATGTCGAGAAAGATCTTCACCCGTCCAATTTTAGTCGCGACGCGTGCTCCGCGTCGACAACGACGCGGCGGCGCACCGAGTAGTCGAACGTGTCGGATCCTGTCGCGTTGGCGCGCCCGGTCGTGCCGAGCGAGGACTAGCGACCTACTAGCATCGGGTGCACGCAACGGATCGGTCCAGACTTCGGATGATCTGCCGAGTTGAGAGCGCGCAATCGTCAGACAGGACTAAGCCGATGAGACTGCTCGTAGCGGGCGAGTTCCGCTTTCACCGCACGTCAGACGGTCGTATCCATACTGACGGGGTGTTCGGTAGCGACTTCTGGGCTCGTTATCTGGAAGTCTTCGACGAAGTGGTCGTGGCCGCCAGAGTCGATGAGCGAGAAACGCGGAATGATGGGGTCGCGGTCGAGGCTGACGGCATCTCGGTCGTACCGCTGAGGTACTACGTGGGACTCCTCGGTCTGCTGCGTAACTACCGAGGACTTCGACGTGACATCAAGAAGGCACTTCTATCTGACGATGCACTGCTGCTGCGAGCGCCAGGCCCGATCAGTGCGATGTTCCAGTCGCAGCGTCGGAGGGCTCGGCCGTACGCCGTAGAGGTGGTGGGCGATCCCTATGAAGTCCTGACGACGTTGGGCTGGCCTGTGGGGCGCATCCTCCGCCGGCTTGCTGCCCGACGAATGAGAACAGTGGTCGGAGGGGCAACAGCTGTCTCGTACGTGAGCGAGACGATCTTGCCGGAGCGCTACCCACCCGACCGCCGGGCGCATGTCACCTCGTACTCCAGTGTCACGCTTCCTCCTGAAGCGTATGCAGACAGGGAGGCCACGCGTGCTGACGTCTCTGCCGCTCGACTGATCGTCGTAGGGAGCATGGAGCAGGAGTACAAAGGGATCGACGTGGTCCTGCGATCGTTCGCTGCGCTCGACCGGGCACAATTTGGCAGCTTGCGCATTCTCGGTGATGGCAAGTATCGCGCCAAGTACGAAAGTCTGGCGATGGAGCTCGGGGTAGATCAGTCGGTGAGCTTTGCCGGTCTGCTGCCAACCTCGGTGCAGGTTCGTGAGGAGTTCGACCACTCTGACCTCTTTGTGTCGGGATCTCGATCCGAGGGTCTTCCGAGGGCGATGATCGAGGCGATGGCGCGTAGATTGCCGTGCATCGGAACAACTGTCGGAGGAACGCCTGATCTGCTGCCGTCGTGGGCGATGTGCCCGGCAGACGACGAGCAAGCGCTCACCGACCTGCTGAATCGATTCGCTTCGAGCGAGAATCGCGCTGAATTGGCCCAGGTCTGTCGCGATCGGGCAGACGATTACGCTTTGGATATCCTCAACAAGCGCAGAAGCTCCTTGTACGAGCACCTGGCGGGTTGTATGCATGAATGGAATCGCCAGTCAGCCAGAGGCTGACCTACCCCAAGTACGCCAGCACTCAGTCGGCAAGCACGATCTCTGCGATACGTTCGGTACTCGCATCTATGCCGAACTCCACCTCCATGAACGTGCGGGCGTTCATGCCCATGGTTTCCAGCGATCCGTCGTCAAACTTGCTGCGGGCCTGGATAAGCGCTGCGAGTAGCGGATCACTTTGGCCGGCTGCGGTGACCCACCCCGACTGAGAAGTGACGGCTTCGGGCAAGCCTCCTGCGGTGCTGACTATCGACGGCAGACCCATGGCGGACGCCTCGAGCGCTGCGCCGTGGTTCTCAGATAGCGAGGGAGAAACCGACACGTCGGCGCTGCTGTACAGCGGTCTGACATCACTGACGGAGTCAGCCCAGTGCACTGCGTCTCCGATCATCGCGTGTGTCTGCATTAGTTGCTGACGATGACGTTCCCCAGCTTCGTCAAAGCCGCTGCCCACGATCACCAGCAGCGATTCAGGAAACTGACTGATGAACTCATCCCAGGCGTCGAGAAGGATGTCGTGTCCTTTGATGCCGACGCCGGGGAAGACCGAACTCTTGGGAGCGTAGACGTAGGCGACCATGATGACGACGAACGTGGCGCGCTTCGCACCCCACAAATCGACTCGCTCGTCGAGTCCGGGGTGATACCGGTTCAGGTCCACGCCGTAAGGAATCGTAGACATCCGCCCATCTGGGACTCCTAGCCGTTGGTACGCGCGGGCGGTGAAATCTGATCCGGCGATGAGGTGATCGTCGAATCGCCACATGAGTCGTTCGAAGACCTTGATCGCAGGGTTCTCCAGGTACAAGGGGCCGGCGACCATGTGAACCTTGCGAGCGCCCAGCCCGACGGACGATATCCGGCATGAAAGCGCTGAGGCGTACAAGTGGTAAAAGATGACGTCTGGCTCGGTTTCGCGTAACAGTCTCCTGAAGCGCAATAGGCCTCGTACCAACCCGAAAGAGGGTCGAAACGAGAAGTCGAAACTAGATTCTGCCACCGTGTAGCCCGCGGCATCAGCTGCTCGACGCAGCTTGCCATCTCCCGCAGGAATGACGAGTGTCACCACCGCTCCCCGCCGCACGAACTCCGCAACCTGAGGCAGTACCCACAAGCCGCCTTCGTTCGTCTTGAGTACGACAGTCACTCTGGTCATTTGGCGGGTACTCCTTTCACCGTTGTGCCGGGCGCCACCCTTCCCACCACACATGCAGCAGCTCCCACTGTTGCCCCGACCCCGATCTCAATGCCGGGTAGCAAGGTGCAGTTGGTGCCGAGCTCGGCGCGGGTCTGGATGTCGCAGGTGCCGGAGATAACAGCCGCGGGGTGGACGGTGACGAAGTCCGCGAGCGTGGAGTCGTGGCCAACCTGGACACCGCGATCCAGGTGAACATGAAGTCCGATCGACACATCGGAGCCAACTCCAACATTTGCACACACGATGGACCCAGGGCCGAGCGCAAGACTGGCTCCCAATTGTGCTGTTGGATGCACGAGCGTCGCCGGGATCCAACCTTGGCGCTCGGCGCGAGCAGCCAATCGCGCGCGAGCGCTGGCATTTCCGACTCCCACGACGTAGTGAGGCCGGGAACCGAGAGGTGCGTTGTCGATGGTGCCGATCACCTTGCTGCCGCGTCGCTCGACGCGGGCGACGTTCTCGGGACTGGGTGCGTCATCGACGAAGCCGAGCAGGTTCCAGGTCGGCTCGACGGCATTGATGGCATCAACGACGTCGGCGACTTCGCGCCCGAAACCGCCGTAGCCGATGATGACGAGATCCTTGATCACTTTGGATGCCCTCTGAACTCGGTCATCGTGGGCATGCCGTCCTCAGAGATGCCGCGCCGACCGAGCACGGGCGCCACCGTCCTAACAAGGATCGAGATGTCGCCGCGCAGGTCGCGCGAGTCGACGTACCGCACGTCAAGCGCGAGGCGCTCTTCCCAGGGGAGGTCGTTGCGTCCGGAAACCTGTGCGAGGCCCGTGATCCCTGGTCGCACCTCGTGGCGACGTGCCTGGTCGCGGGAGTAGCGGTCGAGGTAAGACACGAGCAGGGGACGCGGGCCCACCAGCGACATGTCGCCCTTGATGACGTTGATCAGGGTGGGCAACTCGTCCAGGCTGAGCGACCGGAGCCGGTGGCCGAGGCGTGTCATGCGGTCAGCGTCGATGGCATCACCATTCTTCATGGTGCGGAACTTGATCAGGGTGAAAATCTCCCCGTTCCTGCCCGGTCGTTCCTGACGAAACAGGACAGGTGCCCCGAGACTCATCCAGATCAATGCGGCGACCACAGCCTGGATGGGCAAGGTCACGATGAAGAGTGTGGTGGCACCGATCAGGTCGATCACCCGCTTGAGTGGGTCGTACGCGCGCCCGCTCATGACCAACGTTCGAAGAAAGCCTGGATGGCTGAAGTTATTCGTGTGGTCTCGACGGGGCCGAGCGCAGATCCGCTCGGCAGGGACAAGCCAGTTCCGAACAAGGCCTCAGCCGTTCCTGTCACTGAGCGCGGATGATCAACAAATACCGGCTGCAGGTGCATGGGCTTCCACAGCGGGCGGCTCTCGATGTTGTCTTCGGCCAGAGCCGCGGACAGCTCAGAAGTGGTCCATTCTGCCGTTGCGGAGTCGACCACAATGGCAGTGAGCCAGCAATTATCGTGCTCGTCGCCCTGACGCTGAAAGATCTCGACCCCAGGCACTCCGGCGAACAGATCGTCATACATCTGCCGGTGTGCTCGTCGCTTGGCGATCATGTCGTCGAGACGAGCGAGCTGCGCCCGACCGAGCCCGGCCAGCAGGTTGGAGAGCCGGTAGTTGTAGCCGATCTCCTTGTGCTCGTAGTGCACGGCGGGCTCGCGAGCCTGGGTCGACAGGAAGCGCACATGGTCGGCGAGGTCCTTGTCTGCGGTCAGCACCATGCCGCCACCCGAGGTGGTCATGATCTTGTTGCCGTTGAACGACAAGATCGCCGCGTCACCGAAGCTCCCAGCCAGTACGTCTCCAGACCGCGCGCCGAGCGACTCGGCGGAGTCGGACAACACCTTCACCCCGTGCTTCGCCGCGACGGCGGCGATGGCCGTGTAGTCGGCGCACCTGCCGAGCAAGTCGACCGGCACGATCGCCGGCACACTCTTGCCCTCGGCCTTCAGCTTGCCGATGATCTCGTCGAGCAGAACAGGGTCGATGTTGCCCGTGCTCAGGTCGGAGTCGACGAACACGGGGGTTGCGCCGGTGTAGGTGATGGCATTGGCGGTCGCCGCGAAGGTCAGCGTGGATGTGGGCACGAAGTCGCCCGGCCCCACACCCCACGACACCAGCACCAGATGCAGGGCGGCGGTCCCGGAGTTGAGAGCGACGGCGTGGTGCGCGCCGACACGGTCGGCCATCTCCTGCTCGAAGGCGTCGACCTGCGGGCCGAGTGGTGCGACCCAGCCTGAACGGATGGAGTCGACCAGGTACTGCTCCTCCAGGTCGGTGACGTCCGGACTGGACAAGAAGATACGACTCACAGATCGACGTTCTCATGGTTGGCAACAGACATGCGATCTGACAGGGCGGTAACGGCACTGACCACGGAGACATTCGAGTCGCCCACAGCGAGGTGGAGGGCGTCACGGTGAGAGATGGCAGGTACAGACACGTGCGAGACCAGCGGGTGCACGGACCGCACGTCGGACTCGCCGGTGGCGAACAGCACCTCGTGCATCTTCTCTCCAGGTTTGAGACCGGTGTACGCGATGTCGATGGTGTCGCGTGACTGCTCGATCATCTGGCGGGCGACGTCGGCGATGTTGACCGCTTCGCCCATGTCGAGCACCAGCGCCTCGCCGTCGCGGCCGATGGCGGCAGCCTGGATGACCAGCTGGACGGCCTCGTCGACGGTCATGAAGTAGCGCGTGACATCGGGGTGCGTGACGGTGACCGGGCCGCCCGCGGCGATCTGCGCCGCGAACGTGCGCAGCACCGAGCCGTTGGTTCCCAGCACGTTGCCGAAGCGCACGCTCAAGAATGTTCCGGTGGGCGATTCGGCGAATGCAGCCGTGAGGCCTTCGGCGATGCGCTTGGTGTAGCCGAGGACATTGATGGGGTCGGCTGCCTTGTCCGTCGAGATGTTGACGAAGCGTTCGACACCGACCTCCTCAGCGGCCTGCAGCACGTTGAGGGTGCCGAGCACGTTGGTCTTGACCGCCTCGGCGGCATGCCCCTCGAGCATGTTGACGTGCTTGAGCGCGGCCGCGTGGAAGACGACCTCGGGCCGGTGGGTCTCGAACACCTCGCGCATGCGATCGGCCTCGCGGATGTTGGCCAGCACCACGTCCTGCGACTCAAGATCGGCCCGGCCGTGGATCGACAGCATGAGTGAGTGCAGGGCCGATTCGTCCCGGTCGACCATCACCAGGGCGGCCGGATCGAACCGAGAGATCTGCCGGCACAGCTCGGAGCCGATGGAGCCACCAGCTCCGGTGACCAGCACCCGCTTGCCAGTGAGGGTGTGCGAGATCGCCTGCAGGTCGGTCTTGATCTGGTGACGGCCCAGCAGGTCCTCGGGGGCCAGGTCGCGCACCGAGCTGGCACTGATCGCCGAGAACATCTCGTTGACGCTGGGCAGCACCTTGATGTCCAGATCGTGCTCGAGCGCGATCTCGTTGATGCGCCCGATCAACTCTGCGCTGGCACTGGGGATGGCTGCGATCACCGTGGTGGCGCCGGTGCGCTGGGCCACCTTTCCAAGCTGATCGATAGCGCCCAAGACACTGAGACCGCGAAAGCGAAAGTGCTTCTTCTGGCGGTCGTCGTCCACGAAGCCGACCGGGCGCCACTGCTGGTGCGCATCGCGGTGCATGGACTGCACGAGCTGGCGCCCACCCTCGCCCGCTCCGGCGATGACCACCGGCGTCTGGACGGCGTCGGGTCGCACGGGCCGCGACTGCAGCACCAGCACCCGCCACAGGCCGCGCGGCCACACGCACAGCAGCAGCGCGATGAACAACGCCGTGATCGGTGTGGTGCGAGGAAGAAGGGGCCCGTCGGCGAGAAAGTTGACGGCGGACGCCACGACGCTCGAGCCGACCAGCACGCTGAACAGCACAAAGGTCTCTTCGAAGCTGGCCAGAGCGGACCGGCCCTGGTGCAGACGAACAGCCCACGCGATCAGCACGTGGGTCAGCGCGGCCACGCCGCCAACGATGAGCACGCCGTACAGCGGGACGTGACCGTTCGCGCTGCCGACGGTGACCTCGGGGGCGACCATCACGGTCTCGAGCCGAAAAGCCACGGCTAGGTACATCGCGAACAGCCACGCGGTGACGTCGAGACTGACGAGGACCGGGATACGCAGATGGCGAGAGAGCCGCACCGCCTGATTGCGCATGAAACCCCCCGAGGGCCTGAGGCAGAGAAAAAAACCAACAGACTATCTATACCGCCCGCGACGACTCTACCGCGAGATCGGCGCACGTAACGAATATCCGCCCGTTCTGTCTCTCAGCGTAGACGGACGCGGATTCGGTTCAGAGTGCCGGTCACAGTCGATACGATGTGTGGTGTCCGAGGCAACGGAGAAAGGACCTGTAAGTGAAGCGGACTATCGCGGTGATGGCTCTGGTCGTGTTCCTCGTGATCGACGCCGTCCTTCTGGTGGTGCTGTTCCAACAGATGGGCGACGCCCGGGTCTCGCAGAACGGCGACCAGCCGGTCTCGGCCAGCACGCCGACCGCTTCGGATACTCCTGACCCCGAGGCAGCCGGCCCGGCAGCCCTCGAGCAGATCGATGACGGGCTGCTCGCGCGCATCTCGCGGGGCCGTTGCACGGGCCAGTCGGCACCACTGCTGGAGGTCTCGGCCGACCAGGGCGCCACGTTCAACGAGGTCGCGCTGCCGCTGTTGGACGATACCGAGAACCTCGCGATCCGATCTGTGCTGCAGGTGCGCGCGTCATCGGCCACCGACCTGACTCTCGTGGGCAGCAACCAGCAGTGCGAAGAGCGCCAGTTCTCGACCGACGACGGCGGAGCCTCCTGGACGGAGTCCGACTCCCTGAGCCCACCGAGCACGGCGAGGGGCTGGTACGTCGACGCGTCCGGGACCGGCGTGGTGTCACCGACCGGCGGGTCTGACCTGGGCTGCGACGTGGTGGCACTAGGAGCGGTGAGTGATCGCAATGCCAAGGTCGCGTGCGCCGACGGCACGATTCGTGGCACGGACAGCAACGGCGACGAGTGGGTGCTGCTGGGCACACTCGATGGGGTGTCGGCCATGACGTTCACGGCCCTGAGCGATGGCTACGCCATCGCCCCGAGCGACGACTGCGAGGCCGCGGCGTTCGTCACGGCCAGCACCGGGCTGGAGTGGGAATCCGTGGGATGCGTCGCGGACCAGGGCAGCGTGCAGGGTCTGGTCGGCACCGAAGGTCGGCTGTCCGCTCTGATCGATGGCGACGTGCTGGTCAGCACCGACCAGGGGCAGACCTGGGACTCGCCGGGCGCCTGACCACCACGGTGGTCAGTGTCAGCCAGTCTTGGCGCGGGTGCCGCGACGACCGCGGCCAGCGGGTATGTCGGTTGGCTCGGCCACCGGCGCGTACCCGTAGCCGTATCCGTACCCGTAGGTCGAGCTGCCGCGCTTGGGCTGCGGCGCCATGTTGACGATGGTGCCGACCAGTCGGGCATCGACCGACTGGAGTCGGTCGACGGAGGCCTCGATCTGCTCGCGGGTGGTCGATCCATGGTTCACGACCATGATCGCTCCATCGGAGTCGGCCGACAAGATCGCGGCGTCGGTGACGGGCAACAGCGGAGGAGCATCGATCAGCACCACGTCGTAGGCGTTGCGGGCGTCGGCGAGCAACGTCTTCATGCTCTCGCTCTGCAGTAGCTCGGCCGGATTGGGCGGAGTGGCGCCCGACGCGAGGAGGTCGAAGGTGGGGGTCACCGACTGCACGGCCTCCTCGACCGAGACACGTCCGACCAGCACCGTGGTGACGCCGACTGAGTTCTCCAGGCCCAGGTACTCCGTGGCCTTGGGGCGACGCAGATCGCCCTCGATCATCAGCACGCGTTGACCGGCCTGAGCCATCGACAGGGCCAGGTTGCACGTGGTGGTGGACTTGCCCTCACCAGGGACAGCGCTGGTCATCACGAACACCTTGCTGTTGCCGTCGACGTTGACGAACTGCAGGTTGGTGCGCAGCACTCGAAACGCCTCGACGCGCGGAGCGTGGCTGTCGAGCGCGGTGATGAGGCGCTTCTTGGAGGCGCTCTTGTCGAAGTGGATGGTGCCGAGGATGGGTGCGTCGCCACTGGCGCCGGCCAGGTCGACGTCGTTGCGGATGCGATGGTCGGAGGTGTCGCGCAGCACCGCGAGCCCGCCGCCGGCGAGCAGGCCGAGGATCAGGGCCAGGCCCAGGTTGCGGACCGGCTGCGGGGAGATGGGGCTGGCCGGCACCGTGGCGCGGTCGACGATCGTGGCCTTGACCGGGGCGGTCGACTTGCCCGGAGCAGTCTCGAGCTCGGCCACGTAGTCCACGAACACCTCGGAGGCGGACTGGGTCAGCTTCTGCGCCATCTCAGCCGAGGGGTCGGTCACCGCGATCGACAGCACGACGGTGTCGGGCTGGGACATGGCGGTGATCCGGTTGGACAGAGTGCGGGGGTTCACGTCGATGCCGAGGTCCTCGACGACGCGGCGCGAGATCTCCTCACCGGTCAGCAGGTCGGCGTAGGACGCGACCCGCCCCTGCGAGAACGTCCCACCTTGGAACGTGGTGGCATCGTCGGTCTGCGACGTGGAGATGAACAGCCGCGCCGTCGACTGGTACTGCGGCGTCGAGGCCAGGGTGAAGGCCAAGGCGAGGCCGACGGCGATCGCCGTCGTGAGGGCGATCAGCAGCCATCTTTGCCGCAGGATGCGCGTGTAGTCCGAGAGTTCCATGCTCTGCCGTTCCGATGGTGATGGGGTGGGCTCACCGTAACGAACGTGAGCGGCGCCACTGGTGAGGGTGTGTCTCTAGTCGACCTGGTCGGCGCTGCCCAGCAGCAGCTCGGGGTGATCGGCCACGAAGCTGTCGACCGTGTCGTCGGTCATCGAACTGAACAGCCGTTCGCTGAGATCGCTGTCGACGTTGACGATGCTGCCGGCCACGGGATCGTCCGACGTCCCGTTGGTGGGGATGGTCATGAACGTGACATCGGCGGGACGGATGCCACGCATCGAGACGGCCAGGGACCGGATGTCGCCGTTGGACCAGCCGTCGTCGACGGCCATGTTGTTGGCGATGGAGCTGACCGTGCTGCGCAGCCTGAGCGGATTGGTCAGCGTGCCGCGGTCGAGGACCGCGCTCATCATCGAGCGCAAGAAGTTCTGCTGACGCTTGGCGCGGTCGAAGTCGCCGCCCGGGAGGTTGTAGCGCTCGCGCACGTACTCGAGCGCGCCGTCGCCGTCGAGGGTGCGGGTGCCGTCCTGGTCCGTGGTGATCTCGACGCCGCCCAGCGAGTCGGTGATGTCCTTGAAGCCGTCCCAGTCGACCATCGCCAAGTGGTCGATGCGCTGGTCGGCGAGATTCTCGACCGTCGAGATCGCGCCGGATGGTCCGTACATGGACAGGGCCGCGTTGATCTTGGTGGTCTCCTGCTGGTCGCCCTGCTCGTCGAACACCGGCACGTAGCTGTCGCGGGGGATCGACACGACGTAAGCCGCCTCCCGGTCCGCGTCGATGTGCACCAGCATGGTCGCGTCGCTGCGGTACTTGCCCGTGGGCCAGTCGCCGGACGCAGCGTCGTCGAGGATCGACGTGCCGCCGGGATCGCGGTCGCTGCCCGTGTCGGCGCCGAGCAGCAAGATGTTGACGTTCTCGTTGTCATCGACGGCGGGGCGCTTGTCCTCGGTGACGGTCACCGGCACCCGCTGCACGTCGCCCAGCGAGCTGTTGAGCACGACGGCGAACACGCCGGCAGCCAGCACCGGAATGAGAATGAACGCCATGAGCGTGATGAACAGACCACGATGGCGGCGGATGAAGCCGGGGCGCTTGGCCTCGGTGGCATCCGGATCGGCGTCGGCGTCGGCGTGGCGTGCCAAGGTGACTCCCGGGAGGGGTGGCGAAAGGTGGTTGCTTGTCGCCGGGTCTGGCGACGTCGGAACGATACCTCAGAACGAGGCCAGACCCGAGATGATCTCGGTGCCCGCGCGCAGGTGCGTGGTGCGGTGGCTCAGGGGCCCATCTCGAGCAGCACCGTGGTGGGGCCGTCATTGATGAGACTCACCTGCATGTCGGCGCCGAACACCCCCTGCTCCACCACCGCATCAGCGTCGCGTAGGGCAGTGCAGAACCGTTCGTACAGCGGCTCGGCGACGGCTCCGGGCGCCGCAGCGGTCCAGGACGGTCGTCGTCCCTTGCGGGTGTCGCCGTAGAGCGTGAACTGGCTGACGACCAGCACGGGCGCGCCCACGTCGGCTGCCGACTGCTCGTCGCGCATGATCCGCAGGGTCCAGATCTTGTGGGCGAGTCGGGCCGCGACCTCGTCGGTGTCGTCGTGGGTGACGCCCAACAGCACCAGCAGGCCGGGGCCGATCGTGCCGACACGACGCCCCTCGACGAGCACCGAGGCTTCGCTGACCCGCTGGACGACGGCCTTCATGCGCTCCGGTTCCTCACGCGCAGAGGTTAGCGAACATCCGGCCGATACGATGGATGCATGCCGTTCGTGATTCCCGAGGACCTCCACGCCGATCTCATGCCCATGTCGTGGTTGCTGGGCACCTGGCGCGGCTCCGGCAAGGGCGACTATCCGACCATCGACGCGTTCGCGTACGACCAGGAAGTCATCTTCGCGCACGACACGCGTCCCTTCATGCACTACTTCAGCCGCACCTGGATCACCGACGACGACGGAGAGCGGGTGCGGCCCGGTGCGTTGGAGACCGGCTTCCTGCGCCCGGGCGTCGATGGGCAGATCGAGCTCGTGCTCTCCCACGCGACCGGGTACGCCGAGATCTGGTACGGACAGATCGAAGGCGCCCGAGTGACCCTCGCGACCGACCTCGTGGCGCGCACGTCCACCGCCAAGGAGTACACCGCCGGGCAGCGCATGTACGGGCTGGTCGACGGTGACCTGATGTACGCCATCGACATGGCCGCCGAGGGCCAGGAGATGCAGTCGCACCTGTGGGGACAGCTCAAGCGTGACTGAACCCGACGTGACACCCGACGCGACTCCTGTTCGCCTCAGCCCGCTGCTGGACCTGCACGGCGCGGTCCCTGCCGACGCCCCCGATGGCGCAGTGGCGGCCCACTACGGCGCCATCTCGGCCGAGCAGACCGCGCTGCTGGCCGGTGACGGCTTTGTCGACCTGTCGCACCGCGATGTCTTCACGATCACCGGGCCCGACCGCCTCACCTGGTTGCACGCGCTGAGCACCCAGCACCTCGAGCAGCTGCAGCCCGGCGTGCGCACCGAGGTCCTGCTCCTGTCGCCGCAGGGCCGCATCGAGCACGGATTCAACGGCGTCGACGACGGCGAGACCTTCTGGGGCCACACCGAGGCCGGTGCCGCCGAGCCGCTCGTCGCGTTCCTCGAGCGGATGAAGTTCATGACGCGGGTCGAGCTGGCCGTCGTGTCCGACGAGCATGCCGTGATCGGGCTGGTGCGCGACGGTGCGCTCGCCTGGGAGATCCGCGCGCGCGACACCCTGCTGGACCTGCCGGCCGAGCTGGGTGCGCCGCGTGGCATCTGGGCCTGGGAGGCACTGCGGATCGAGGCTGGCGTGCCCCGCATCGGCATCGACACCGACGAGCGCGCCATTCCCAACGAGGTCGGACTGCTGGGCATCGCGGTGCACCTCGAGAAGGGGTGCTACCGCGGTCAGGAGACGGTCGCCCGGGTGCACACGCTCGGGCGCCCCCCACGCCGACTGGTGCGTCTGCTGCTCGACGGCTCGGTCGATCACCTGCCGTCCACCGGCAGCGCCGTCATGCTCGGGGACAAGCAGGTCGGCACCGTCGGTTCGGCAGCTCGCCACCACGAGCTCGGTCCGATCGCGCTGGCCGTGGTCAAGCGGTCGGTGGACCCGGCAGCGACGCTGCTCGCCGACGGCGTCGCAGCCGCCCAGGAGCTGATCGTCGATCCCGAGGTCGGGCTGCACGTGCGACCCATCGTGAAGTGATGAGCGAACGCCGGTTCGCCATCCTCGCGGTCTGCACCGCCAACATCTGTCGGTCCCCGATGATGGAGCTGCTGCTGCGCGACCGTCTGGGTGAGGCTCGGTTCGAGCTGGCCAGTGCAGGCGTGCAAGGTCGCACCGGTCACGCGATGGACGCGATGTCGGAGATGGAGCTGATGCGCCTCGGCCAGTCCGCCGGAACCTTCCGCTCCCAGCCGGTCACCGAGCACCTGGTTCACTCCGCTGACCTGGTCCTGACGGCCACGCGGGCGCACCGCGCCCGCGTGCTCGAGGAGGAACCGCGGGCGCTTCGCTGGTCGTTCACCTTGCTGGAGTTCGCCGCCCTCAGCGAGTCGGTCACCGAGGACCTGACGGCTCCGGACCTGGTCAAGGCCGTCGCCGCGAGGCGGCAGGACTTTCGCGGCGATCCCGACGTGGCCGATCCACACCGGCGCAGCCCCAAGGTGCATCGTGAGACCGCGGACCAGATCCTCGCAGCCGTCGAGACGATCGCCGACCGGCTCAGCCGGTGCAGCTGATCGAAGCGGGAGCATCGTGCGAGCCGAGTGGCGCGCGCACCTTTCGCCCGTTCGGAGAGCTCAAGATCCCCAGGAGAACCCCGATAGTTGGCACCTCGCCCTCGTTGCGACAGGGGTGAGGCGTCAGCTTCAAGGGTTCTCCTGGGAATCATGGGGCGGGTGAGGTTCGGTGCGAGCCTGCCCTCGTCAGGCGAGCCCGGTGCCCACGAAGCGGACGCCCCCGGAGAACCCAAACAGTGCCGGGCCGTGCTGTACGCGGTGGCGTCTCTCGCCGCGTCGGAGCAGGTGATCACGGGCGGGGGGCCTTCCGGGTCGGCCGGTCAGTCGAACGCGTCGATTCGTCTCGATCAGGTCAAGGAGGTCAGGCCGCTCGAGAAGGGCGCCCTCGGTCTTCGCGACGACGACGGCCGGGGTCAGGATCGTGGTGCCGTCGTCCTCGACCTCGACCAAGTATCGCGCATGCGGACTGCCGAGAGTCAGACGTCCTCGCGAGTCCGATTCGATCATGTGCTTCACGGATCCACTCTGGGCCGATGGGCGCGGCGGGCAAGTGGGATGAAACTCCGCCATGGCTGTCACGCCCCACTACCTTGCCGAACACTTCCGTATACTTTGGCGAAGTATACGAATTGATACGGGGAGTGGCCGATGCTGAATGATCCATACTCACCTGGCGCGTTGCCGGATTACCTGGCTGGCCGAGCCGATGAACTCGGTATCGCTCGCGGTGTCCTGGGTCCTGTGGCCTTGGGGCGGGCCGCCGGGCCACTGCTGGCTTTCTATGGAGCGCGAGGAGTGGGTAAGACCTCGCTGTTGCGAGCGTTGCAGCGCGAGGCCGATGTTGGCGACTTTCTCACTGTGTGGGCGACGGGTCGGTCTGATGAGTCCCTTGTCAGCGGACTCGCCAGTGCGCTGGCCCACCAGCTGCGAGATGCCAAGCTCGAGGCGCGAGCGAAGTCCTTGCTGGGCCGGATTGATCAGGTCCGGGTGGAGTTCGGGGTCCCTGGTGCGAAGATCGCCGCAGACGTCAAGCCGGCGTCTCGGTCCGTGCCCGGTCTGGAGGAGCTGCTCGACGACACCGCCAGATTGGTCCGTGCCCACGGCCTGCACGGTCTCGTTGTCTTTGTCGATGAGCTCCAGGACGCGCCCTTGGGTGATCGCACGTCGATGCTCATCGCGCTGCAGCACTTCGACGGGGCCGGCTCCCCGATTGCCGTGGTGGCAGCGGGTCTGCCCTCTCTCCCCGGGGCCGTCACTGCAGCTGCCACCTTCGGAGAGCGGTCCAATTTCGTAGCGCTTGGCGCTCTGTCCCCGGTAGCCGTTGCCGAGGCCCTGCGCGTGCCGGCGGCCGAGCTGGGAGTCAGGTGGAGTGACGCGGCGATCGATGCGGCGCTAGAGGAGGCTCGCGGGTACGCATACAAGGTGCAACTGCTGGGATCGGCCGCGTGGACTGCACTGGCACCGCGAGCTGCTGGCGAGGAAGTCATGTTGCCGCACGTCCACCGCGCGATCGAGACGGTGGAGCGACGGATGCAAACCATGTTCGCCGCGCGCCTTGCGAAAGCCAGCGAAGAGGAGCGCCGACTGCTGGGCGCGTTGGCTGCGGTCGCCGATGACCGGGGCGACTCTGCGCGGTCTGCCGCTGCCTCGTATCTGGGTGTTGACCCAAGGTCGCTCAGTCGCGCCCGGCAGTCGCTCGTTGACAAGGGCCTCCTGGAATCGGCTGGGCATGGCCGGCTGAGGTTCACCATCCCTGGATTTGAGCGCTACCTCGATCAGCTGGCCGAGGGCGACGGTTGAGGGTGAGGCCCCACATCTACCGGCGAGCCCGGCGACCCAGCTCCACGGGCGCGGGCAGAGGCGCTGAACCCTTGTACCCGTATCCGTAGCCATAGGGAGCGATGACGCGCGCCGGAACCATCGTGAGCACCGTTCCGAGCAGGGGCGCCCCGACCGCCTCGAGACGACCGACGGCCGCGCGGACCTGCTCGCGAGTCGTGCGGCCGTGCCGGACCAGCAGCACCGCACCGTCGGAGAGAGTGGCGAGCACCGCCGCATCCGCGACGGGCAGCAGGGGAGGTGCGTCGAACAGCACCACGTCGTACTCGGCGCGCAGCACGTGGACCAGGTCGGACATGGCGTTGGTCGCCAAGAGCTCGGACGGGTTGGGTGGCAGCTTGCCCGTCGTGAGGACGTCGAGGCCCGGCACGCGCGTCTGCTGCACCGCATCGGCCGGATCGACCGAACCGACCAGGGTCGTGGTGAGTCCGTCCAGCCCGTCGAGGCCGAACAGCTCGGCCAGGCGTGGCCGGCGCAGGTCGGCGTCGATCAGCACGACCTGCTCTCCGCCGTGGGCGAGGGCGATGGCGAGGTTGGCCGCCGTCGTGGACTTGCCGTCCCCGGACATGCAGCTGGTGACGGTCAGCACGGTGTCCGAGCTGTCGACGTCGAGGAACTGCAGGTTGGTGCGCAGGATGCGGGTGGCCTCGAAGCGCGGGTCCTGGGGATCGAGGTCGGTGACCAGGGGCGAGCGATCGATCTGGCGGTCGTAGGCGACCGCCGCCAGCAGAGGAGCCGACGCGGCCTCGGTGAGATCGTCGGTGGTGCGCACGTACCGATCGGTGAGCTGCCGCACGGCCGAGACGAGCAGGCCGAGCAGCGCGCCGACCAGGGCACCGATGGCGACCCACCAAGGGATCGAGGGGGAGACCGGCGTGGCCGGCACTGCTGCACTCTCCACGACGGAGGCCGCGACGACGACCGAATTGGGCGGCTCGTCGTCACCTGCGTCGTCGGGCGCGGGAGACTCGACGGCCACGCCGCGTTCCACCAGCAGGGCGACCAGGTTCTCGGCGGCGCCCTGACTGATCTCGGCGGCGCGGTCGGCGTCGCCACTGCTGGCCGTGGCACGAAGCACCGAGGTGCCCTCGACGACGGAGCCCTCGAGGTCGGCGTCGTCGGCGTCGACCGACTCGGCGATCGTTCGGCCACCGAGCACCAGGGCGTAGGACTGCAGCAACCGGGCGTCGACCGCATCATCGGCCGAGACGTCGGCCACCGGGGTCAGCAGGACGTCGGCGGTCGCCTCGTAGCGCTGGGGAGCGATGAAGGACGCAGCCAGGGCCACCAGGGCGCCGACCACGGCCACGGCGACTGCGCTGCGCCACGACCTTGACAGCACTCGAGAGGTGCGCTCGCTGTTCATCGGTGCTCTCCTCGGCGTCGGTGCAGGGGCCCGTCAAGGCGAAACCCTATGCGGTGTGAGGAAGAGAACGACTCGATGGTCAGAAAGCGGGTCATTCTGTGGAAGAATTGGTGAGTCGTGGTGTCTTCAGTTAGGGCGTACTCAGTGACCGACGAGGCTGCCGAGCCCGTCTCCTTCTCCGATCTCGGGCTGTCGCCCGCGATCGTCGAGACGTTGACCAAGCTGGGCTACGAGACACCCACGCCGATCCAGGCCCAGGCCATCCCGACGCTGCTCTCGGGTCGCGACGTCGTCGGACTGGCGCAGACCGGCACCGGCAAGACCGCGGCGTTCGCGCTGCCGATGCTCGATCGTGTCGACCCGTCGTCGTCGGTCGTGCAGGCACTGGTGCTGGCGCCCACCCGTGAGCTCGCCCTGCAGGTCTCCGAGGCGATCGGCTCCTACGCCCAGAGCAAGCCCGGCGTCCGGGTGCTGCCCGTCTACGGCGGTCAGGGCTACAACCAGCAGCTGTCCGGTCTGCGCCGCGGCGCGCACATCGTGGTCGGCACGCCCGGCCGCGTCATCGACCACCTGGAGCGAGGCAGCCTCGACCTGTCGGCGCTGGAGGTCATGGTGCTCGACGAGGCCGACGAGATGCTCAACATGGGCTTCGCCGAGGACGTCGACCGGATCCTGAGCGGCACCCCGGAGTACAAGCAGGTGGCGCTGTTCTCGGCCACCATGCCCAAGCAGATCCGCGCGATCGCCAAGCGCCACCTGCACGACCCTGCCGACATCTCCACGCCCAAGGCCACCACGTCGACCACGACGGTGCGTCAGCGGTGGATCCAGGTCTCCCAGCACCACAAGGTCGACGCCCTGACGCGTCTGCTGGAGGTCGAGACCGGCGACGGCATGCTCGTGTTCGTGCGCACCAAGTCCGCCACCGAGGAGCTCGCCGAACGACTGCGGGCCCGCGGTCACAACGCGGCGCCGCTCAACGGCGACCTCGTGCAGGCGCAGCGCGAACGCACCGTGGGACAGCTCAAGTCCGGTGCCATCGACATCATCGTCGCCACCGACGTCGCGGCGCGCGGCCTCGACGTCGAGCGCATCACTCACGTCGTCAACTACGACATCCCGCACGACACCGAGGCCTACGTGCACCGCATCGGACGCACCGGTCGGGCCGGCCGCTCCGGTGACGCGATCCTGTTCGTCACCCCGCGAGAGCGCCGCATGCTGCAGGCCATCGAGAAGGTGTCGGGCCGACCCGTCGAGCAGATGACGGTGCCCACGGCGGAGGAGGTCAACGAGAGCCGCACGTCGCGCTTCTCCGAGACCATCACCAACAGTCTGGGTTCGCCGCAGTTCAACGCCTTCCGTGCCCTCGTCGAGCAGTACTCGCAGACGCACGAGGTCGCGATGGCCGACGTCGCGGCGGCGCTGGCGGTCATGAGCCAGGACGACAAGGACTTCTTCCTCAGCCCCGATCCGCCCAGGTCAGAACGGCGCGAGCGCCCGGATCGTCCTGATCGGCCCGAACGTCGTGACCGGCAGGATCGTCCGGGTCGCGACCGGGGTGAGCGCCCCGAGCCCCGAGACGGCCGGATCGCCTACCGCCTCGCGGTCGGCAAGCGGCACAAGATCGGTCCGTCGTCGGTCGTCGGAGCACTGGCCAACGAGGGTGGGCTCAAGCGGTCGGACTTCGGGCGCATCACGATCGGCCAGGACCACACCCTCGTCGAGCTGCCCGAGGACCTGCCTCCCGAGGTGTTCGAGGCGTTGTCGCGCACCCGCATCTCGGGGCGTCTGATCGACATCCGGCCCGACGACGGTCCGCCCATCAAGCGCACCCGCGAGGACCGCAAGCCCTACCAGAGCGACAAGCCGTACAAGGGTGACAAGCCGCGCAAGCCGCGGCACGGCAAGGACTGACGTGCACCGGCTGCAGAATCCGCGCCGCGGCTATGCGTGGGGATCACCCACGTTCATCCCGCGGTTCTCCGGCGAACGTGGTGACGGCACGCCCGTCGCCGAGGAGTGGATGGGCACCCACCCGCTCGGCGAGTCGACGGCGGCACTCGACAACGGCGACCTCGTGCCCCTGTCGCAGGTCAATGGACCGCTGCCGTTCATGCTCAAGATCCTCGCGGCTGACCGTCCTCTGTCGGTGCAGGTGCATCCGTCCGCGGACATCGCCCGCGCCGGCTTTGACGCTGAGCAGTCCGCCGGCATCGCGCTGGACGATCCGCACCGCAGCTACAAGGATCCGAACCACAAGCCCGAGATGGCGTATGCGCTGACCACGTTCGACACCCTGGTGGGCTTTCGCCCCACGGCCGAGATCCTGCGCATCCTGCACGGGCTCGACGCCCCCCTGGCCGCTCGGCTGGCCGCCGAGCTCACCGAGGACCCGGGATTCGCCGGCATCGTGCGTCTGGTGGAGCAGGTCCTCAGCGGCTCGGCCAAGGCCGAGGACATCGAGGCGGTGGTCGACGCCTGCGCGGCGCAGGTGCGTCGGGGCCTCGACGTCAAACGGGCCTACGCCACGGTCCTCGAGGTCTCCGAGCACCATCCGGGTGATCCCGGTCTGGTCATCGCGCTGATGCTGAACCGCCTGACGCTGCAACCGGGCGAGGCCGCCTTCCTGGGCGCCGGCATCATCCACGCCCACCTCAGCGGCATGTGCTTGGAGATCATGGCCAGCTCCGACAACGTCCTGCGTGCGGGTCTGACCAGCAAGCCGCTGGACCCGACCGGACTCATCGAGTGTCTCGACGTCGGCATGTCGCGGCTGGCTCGCGTGACCCCCACGCTGTTCGGCACGTCGACCGACGTGTTCGCGCCCGACGTGCAGGAGTTCGCTCTCGCGGTCGGCCAGTGCTCGGCGGGTGATCGGGGTGGCATCGAGCTGCCGATGTCGGAGCACCGGGTCATCGTGTGCACGGGCGGCGCCGTCGAGATCGTCAACGACGCCGACGAGCGCATCGCTCTGGCGCGCGGTGAGTCGTTGTATGCCGGACCGCGGGACGGGGCCGTGCGTGTCGCAGGCCTGGGTGAGGTGGCTCAGGCCTACCTGCCGCCGCCGGACGGCGCGACCGGCACGTCTCTGGTCGACCTGGTGTAGCTGGACCAAATTCTGTGACGTAGTTCGGCAGTCGATGTGTTGTCGCTGACGATCTGTGTCACAAAATTTGGAGGCTAGACCAGGTTTTCCCGGCCTGCGGCCTTGAGCGCAGCCGGGACCTGCTTGACCTGCTGGGCGTGCTCGCGCGTGGTCACCAGCACGGCGTCGCGGGTGCGAACCACGACGACGTCGTGGAGTCCGACCACGGCGATGACAGTGTCGTCGTCGCTGATCGCGAGACCGTCGGCGTCGATCCACACCGCACCTGCGTCGGAGTCGCGCAGGGTCGCGAGGGCAGCGAAGTCCCCGATGTCGTTCCACGAGAAGGTGCCCGGCACGACGGTCATGGCGCCCTCGCGCGAGACGGGTTCGGCGATCGCGTGGTCGATCGCGATGGGGGTCAGGGTCGGCCAGACCCGGGCGAGGGCATCGGCGTCCCCGGCGATCTCGACCAGGCCGGCGTGCAAGGTCGGCTGCAGCCGGGCGAGGTGGTCCAGCAGCACAGCGGTGCGGGTGACGAACATGCCCGCATTCCAGCTGAACCGGCCGGTCTGCACGTAGTGCTCGGCGGTGGCGGAGTCGGGCTTCTCCACGAAGGTGGTGATGGCGCGGGCGTGGGGTGCCCCGGCGATGTCGAGCGGGTCGCCGCTCTCGATGTACCCGAACGCGGTGGATGCGGTGGTGGGGGTGATGCCGACGGTCGCCACCAGACCGGCTGCGGCCAGCGCGGCTGCCTCCCGGACGGCGGCGGCGAACGCCTCGTCGTCGCCGATCACGTGATCGGCCGCGAAGGATCCGACGACGGCGTCGGGATCGGTGGCGTGGATGACCGCGGCGGCCCAGCCGATGGCCGGCATGGAGTCGCGCGCGGACGGCTCGACCAGCAGGTGCTGCAGGTCCGGCAGCTGTTCGCTGATCGCGGCCGCGTGCGCCGCTCCGGTGACGACGTGGATGCGCTCGGCGGGGATGAGCCGCAGCAGCCGGTCCCAGGTCTGCTGCACGAGGGAGCGCCCCGACCCGTCCAGGTCGATCAGGAACTTGGGCCGGTCGCGTCGCGACAGCGGCCACAGGCGAGTACCGGCCCCGCCGGCCGGGATGATGGCGTGGAAGGACTCGAGCGGATCACGAGGGGGCGGATCGGCGTGGGGCGTCGTCACGGCGTCACTGTATCGGCGCGACGTGGCAGGCCCCGGGCGGCAGCCAGACATGATTGGCTGGGTCCGTGGACGTGGTTGCCGAGGTCGTCAGGTCAGGATTCGTCGAGAGCCGGCACCGTGGTGCCGCCGTGCACGTGGACCCCGGTGGCGAGGTCGTCTGGGCGCTGGGAGACCCGTCCACGCTGATCTTTCCGAGATCGTGCAACAAGCCGATCCAAGCGCTGGGGATGCTGCGCGCCGGTCTGCCGCTGGACGGAGAGCTGCTCGCGCTGGCCATGGCCAGTCACTCGGCCGAGGAATTCCACCTGGAGGGCGTGCGGGCGATCCTCGCCGAGGCCGGCCTCGACGAGTCGGCCCTCCAGACCCCGCCGTCCTACCCGCTCGATCCGCACGTGCACGCCGATCTGCTGCGCGCCGGCGGAGGTCGGGCTCCGATCCGCATGGACTGCTCGGGCAAGCACGCCGCGATGCTCCTGACCTGCGTGCGCAACGACTGGCCGGTGACGACCTACCTGGCGCCCGACCACCCGCTGCAGCAGCTGATCACCGAGACCTTCGTCGAGCTGACCGACGCAGCGCCCTGGCCGATCTCCATCGACGGGTGCGGTGCCCCACTGCTCGGGACGTCGCTGACAGGACTGGCTCGCGCGATCGCGACGGTGCGGGGTGAGGCGGCCGGCGTCGGCAGCGACCGTCTGCTGGCGGCCTGGCTCGCCCATCCCGAGCACGTCAGCGGCACCGGCCGGGCCGAGCGCGACCTGATGCGTGCGGTGCCCGGCCTGGTGGCCAAGTCCGGGGCCGAGAGCGTCTACGTCGCCGGCCTGCCCGACGGATCGGCCGTCGCGCTCAAGATCGAGGACGGGGCCGAGCGACCGCTGCACGCGGTGATGGGCCGCGTGCTCGAGCTGGCCGGCATCGATGCGCCGATCGTGCAGGAGCGACCGGCCGTTCTCGGGGGCGCCGCTACCGTCGGCGAGGTCCGCACGACCTTCTGACCTGCGGAAACAGGCAGTGTGACCAACGCCGCAAACTGTCCAGCTTGCATCTGCTAACTATTGCAAGCATAGTGAAACGCATGGCATCACTGAACGTGCAGAAGACCGTCGAGGGACTCGGCGACTACCTGCGCGATCAGCGAGGCCAGGCCCAGATGTCCCTGCGCCAGCTGGCCGAGCTCGCGGATGTGTCCAATCCGTACCTCAGCCAGATCGAGCGAGGGCTTCGCCGTCCATCGGCCGAGGTGCTGCAGCAGATCGCCAAGGCGCTGCGCATCTCGGCCGAGTCGCTGTACGTACGGGCCGGCATCCTCGATGCCGACGCGACGGGAGCGCGGATGGTCGAGGACGCGATCGCACTTGATCAGCGTCTGACCGAGCGGCAAAAGACCGCTCTGCTCGATATTTACCGGTCGTTCGTCGGAGTCGACGACACACCGGACAGCGAGCTGGCCGCCACCGTCACCGAAGCAAACACCACTCAGGAGGAAGCATGACCATCACCGATACCGTCACCGCTCAGGTCAAGGCCATCGTCGACGATGTGCGGGGCCTGCCCCAGACGATCAAGAAGATCGACATCGCTGACCTGCAGAAGCAGGCCGAGGAGTTCGTCCAGGTTGCCGTCGGCACCGCGACCAAGACGGTCGATGACATCCGCAAGACCGTCGACCAGGCCGCCGACGACGCCCAGAAGCGCGCCGAGCAGCTCGTGACCGACGCCAAGAACCAGGTCACCAAGGTCACCTCGAAGGCTCCGACCACGGCGCGTCAGGCTGCCGAGAAGGTCGACGCCACCGTCAAGAAGACGCCGGAGCCGGCCAAGCGCAACACCGCCAAGAAGGCGCCCGCGACCAAGGTCGTCAACCAGGCCACCGCCGCCAAGAAGACGGCCACCAAGAAGGCCACCACCGCCAAGAAGACGGCGGCCAAGAAGACCGCTCCGGCCAGGAAGACGGCCTCCGCCACGGCGTCGACCGCCAAGAAGGGTGCCTCGACCACCGCGTCGACCGCCAAGAAGAACGCGTCTACGGCCAAGAGGAGCGCTTCGGCCACCAAGGGCAACGTGAAGAAGAGCGCGTCGAACACCGCCTCGACGGCCAAGAAGAACGCGTCGACCGCCACGAAGAGCGCCTCGACCACCGCTTCGACGGCCACGAAGGCCGCGGCTGACACGGCCTCGACCGCCACCAAGGCCGCGTCCGACACGGCGTCTACCGCACAGAAGACTGCCGCCGACCAGTCCTGATCGCCACGCGATCCTCGACGAACCCCCGGGCCCTGCCCGGGGGTTCGTCGCGTCTGGCTAGGCTCGCGGGGTGCTCGACTTCGCCGGTGTCCAGGGCGGCATCTCCCTCGTCCTGACTGTCATCCTGCTCGCGGCCAAGGGGTTCGCCCTCTTCGACTGCCTCGGGCGCTCGGAGAGCTCGTTCGCCCTGCACGACACGTTGCCCAAGAAGACCTGGCTGATTCTGCTCGTGCTCGCGCTGGTGGCGCACCTGATCTTCCCGGCACCGCTGAGCGTGTTCAACCTGATCGGCACCGTCGCGGCCCTGGTGTATCTCGCTCAGCTCCGCGGCTCCAACCTCTAGGGCTGCTCGTCCTGGTCCCGGGTGTCACCGCGCGTGCGGTGGCATCGGCCGTAGGTCGTGAGGGAACGCGCCGAAAGCAGTGATCAGGCGTCGGGCCGCGCCGGATGCAACCAGCGCGTGATCAGGGCCCGCATGAGCGCCAGCTCGGTGTCGGCGTCGACATCGGGGTGGCTGGCGCGCAGGGCGCGATGACCGTGCACCATCGCCGTCAGCCAGCGCACGGTGTCGGCCAGGTGGAGCTCGCGGTCGATGCTGTCGTCGGCGATGGCCGCGATCACGATCGTCTCCAGCGTCCGTTCGGCATCGTGGTTGACCGGCAGGGCCGGATCGGATGCGAGGCGGTCGACCAGGTCGAGCAGCTGCTCGTAGGGCGCCTCGGGTGCGCCGTCCGTGAGGACCTGATCGGCAGTGGTCATGGCCCCAGCGTAGGGGCGCGCCTGGTAGAACATCTGTTCGATCAGGCCTAGTCTGGTCTCGTGTACTTCCAGGCATCGCTGCTCGACACCGACGAGGTGGCGCAGGTCGGTGTGCTGGCGGGCTGCACGCAGCGACGCGAGTTGTCTGACGGCGCCTGGGTCGACGTGCGGCCGGGGTGGATGCGCGGGGCCGACGCGTTGTTCCTACGGCTGCAGACCGACGTGCGCTGGCGAGCCGAGAAGCGCGAGATGTACGACTCGGTGGTCGATGTCCCGCGCCTGCTGTCGCACTACGGCGCCCGTGACGACCTGCCGGACCTGTCGCTCGTCGAGGCGCGGGAGCAGCTCAGCAGGCACTACGCCGACGAGCTCGGCGAACCGTTCGTCACCGCCGGGCTCTGCTACTACCGCGATGGCCGCGACAGCGTCGCCTGGCACGGCGATCGCATCGGTCGCGGCCGCAGCGACGACACCATGGTCGCGATCCTCTCGCTCGGCGCGCCTCGCCGGCTGTCGCTGCGACCGCGCGCCGGCGGAGAGTCGATCGGTTTCGTGGTCGGCCACGGCGACCTGCTCGTCATGGGCGGCTCCTGCCAGCGCACCTGGGACCACGCGATCTTGAAGACGACCCGGCCCACCGGCCCCCGCATCAGCGTCCAGTTCCGCCCCGCCGGCGTCCTCTGACCTCGCCCCGCCTGAGGCGGTGACTTAGCGTCCTTTCGCCTCGGTGTGCGGTGGGTTTGCGTCCCATCAGGGGTGGTGATGGGACGCAAACCCACCTCTCCACAGGGGACGTGAGCGGAGGGCGCCGTCCACAGCCACGGTGCGCGCCATGGAACTGGGCGACGGGCGGGCCGAGTGTCTGCTCATGCCTCCCGTTCCCTTCGTCCCCGAGATCCTGCGACACGGACCCTTTGACCACCGCACCGCCCGAGCCGCCGGCGTCAGCGAGCAGATGCTGCGCGGTGCGTCGTGGATCCGCCTCCATGCGCGAGTCTGGGTGCACCGCGACCACACGATGACACGCCTGGACGAGATCACTGCCGCGACACTGGCCATGCCCGGCCGCGCGCAGCTCAGCCACGTCAGCCGCATCCAGGCCCTCGGCCTCGACATCGGCGACCACGCGCCGATCCACTTCACCGTGAGCGGCGACCTTCACCTCGCCCTCGACGGCATCTTCCTGCACCGGACCGAGGTCCTCCCGCCTCTGGACGACGTCGGTGTCACTCCGGCCGCGGCGTTCGTGCAGCTCTGCGCCACGGCCCGGCTGATCGACGCCATCATCGTGGGCGACTGGTTGCTGCATCACCGGCACATGACGGTGCTCGAGGTCTCCGAGCTGGCGGCGAGGGATCGTTGGCGTCCGGGCGCGCGTCAGGCGCGCAGCGTGCTGCGACATCTCGACGGTCGGTCGAGATCACCCAAGGAGTCCGAGGTGCGGCCCCTCATCGTGTTCTCGGGCCTTCCCGAGCCCGAGATCAACGCCGACGTCGAGGACGGGGGCAAGCGGATCGCGGTCGTCGACTTCCTCTTTCGGTACTGGCGGCTGGTGCTGGAGTACGAAGGCCGTCAGCACGCCCTCGACCCACGGCAGTTCCAGATCGACATCACGCGGTACGCCGGCCTGCGTGAAGCCAGCTACGAGTACCTGCAGGTGACGAGCGCGATGCTCGACCAGCCGAAGGCGCTGATCCTCGTGATCTACCGGGCGCTCGTGCAACGCGGCTATGAAGGACCGGCTCCGACCTTCGGCCCTCGATGGGACTCGTTGTTCGAACCCATCGCGCTGCCGAGCCCAAGAGCGGTGGGACAGCGTCGCATCAGGGGTACTGATGCGACGCTATCCCACCGCTCCGGGAGCTGATAGGACGCTAAGTCACCGCCCCAGGCGGGGCGGGGGCTACTTGCTGCGGCCGCGGGTGGCGCGGGCGCGGGCGGACGCGTCGAGGATGACCTTGCGGATGCGCACGTTGCCGGGGGTGACCTCGACGCACTCGTCCTCGCGGCAGAACTCCAGGCACTGCTCGAGCGACAGGTTCTTGGGAGGGATGACCTTCTCGAAGTTGTCCGCGCTCGACGAGCGCACGTTGGACTGCTTCTTCTCCTTGGTGATGTTGACGTCCATGTCGTCATCACGGGAGTTCTCGCCGATGATCATGCCCTCGTAGACCTCGGTGGCCGGAGTGACGAACAGCGTGCCGCGCTCCTGCAGGTTGGTCATCGCGAACGAGGTGACCGCTCCCGCGCGGTCGGAGACCAGCGAGCCCGACGGGCGGGTCGAGATGTCGCCGAACCATGGCTCGTGGCCCTCGGAGATGTGGTGCGCGATTCCGGTGCCGCGGGTGTCGGTCAGGAACTCGGTACGGAAGCCGATCAGGCCGCGCGCCGGCACCAGGAACTCCATGCGGACCCAGCCGGTGCCGTGGTTGATCATCTGCTCCATGCGGCCCTTGCGCACCGCCAGCAGCTGCGTGATGGTGCCGAGGTACTCCTCGGGCGCGTCGATCGTCAGGCGCTCAAGCGGCTCGTGCACCTTGCCGTTGATCTCGCGGGTGACCACCTGCGGCTTGCCGACGGTCAGCTCGTAGCCCTCGCGGCGCATCTGCTCGACCAGGATCGCCAGCGCCAGCTCGCCGCGGCCCTGGACCTCCCACGCATCGGGACGCTCGGTGGGCAGCACCTTGATCGACACGTTGCCGATGAGCTCGGCGTCGAGGCGGTCCTTGACCAGGCGGGCGGTGACCTTGGTGTTCTTCTCGCGTCCGGCCATCGGTGAGGTGTTGGTACCGATGGTCATCGAGATCGCCGGCTCGTCGACGTGGATGAGCGGCAGCGGCACCGGGTTTTCCGGATCAGCCAGCGTCTCGCCGATGTTGATCGTGCTGAACCCGGCCACGGCCACGATGTCGCCGGGGCCGGCCTTCTCGCCGGGCTTGCGCTCCAGCTCCTCGGTGATCAGCAGCTCGGTGATCTTGACGCGGTCGATCGACCCGTCGCGCTTGCACCAGGCAACCTGCTGTCCCTTGCGGAGCTCGCCCTCCTTGATGCGCACCAGTGCGAGGCGGCCGAGGAACGGTGAGGAGTCCAGGTTGGTCACGTGCGCCTGCAGCGGCGCGCCCTCGGTGTACTCCGGCGCCGGGACGGTGTCCAGGATCGTCTGGAACAGCGGAATGAGGTTCTCGCTGTCCGGCATTCCGCCGTCCTCGGGCTGCTCCAGCGAGGCGCGACCGGCGCGGGCCGAGGCGTAGACGACGGGGAAGTCGAGTGCGTCGTCGCCGACGTCGTCGGGCAGCAGGTCGAGGAACAGCTCGTAGGTCTCGTCGACGACCTCGGCGATGCGCGAGTCGGGACGGTCGACCTTGTTGACGACCAGGATGACCGGCATCTTGGCCGCGAGCGCCTTGCGCAGCACGAATCGCGTCTGGGGCAGCGGCCCCTCGGAGGCATCGACCAGCAGGACGACGGCGTCGACCATGGACAGACCGCGCTCGACCTCGCCACCGAAGTCGGCGTGGCCGGGGGTGTCGATGATGTTGATGGTGACGCCGCCCTCGGGTGCACCCGGACCCGCGTAGCGGACCGCGGTGTTCTTCGCGAGGATCGTGATGCCCTTCTCGCGCTCGAGGTCGCCGGAGTCCATGGCTCGTTCGGTGAGCTGGTGGTGCTCGTCGAAGTGACCCTGCTGCTGGAGCATGGCGTCGACCAGAGTCGTCTTGCCGTGGTCGACGTGGGCGACGATCGCGACATTGCGCAAGTCGGAGCGAAGGGCCATGAGGTGAGAACCTGCCAGGTGTTGGAGAAAAGGAATCGGCCCGAGAGTGGGCCTCCTCGATTCTACGGCGTCCGTGCCCGATATCCCTCATCGTGTGGGGCTTCCGGACCGATGTGAGGAAGGTCGCAACCATCGCGTTCGTGCAACAGTTGCGTGCGCGTTAGTATTTTCCGGTGACCAGCCACGACAACGTCTTCAACGCACTGCACGACTTCTTGTCGGCCTGCACCTCCTCGGGCGACTCCGACACCGTGGACCGCTTCGTCGATCTGGAGCTGTCGTTGAGCCAGGTCAAGGCGCTGTTCGTCCTGGGGCATGCCGACGAGGCCATGGCGATCAACGCGCTCGCCGAGCGCATCCGACTGTCGTTCGCGGCCGCCGGTCGCATCGTCGACGGCCTGGTCACCTCCGGCCTGGTCGAACGTCGCGAGAACCCGGAGGACCGCCGGGTCAAGCTGGTCACGATCACCGCAGCCGGCCGCGAGGTGACGGCCTCGGAGATCGATGCCAAGCAGGCCGCCATGCGGGCCCAGATCCAACGCCTGACACCCGACGAGGCCGCTCGCCTCGCCGAGTCGTTGCGCCCACTCACCTCATCCACCCGTACCGAACAGGAGATCCCTGCATGAGCAACGCGTCCTCAGTGCCTAGTCATGGGCCGGACATCGAGTACCCCGAGAAGATCGACGGACCCGTGATCAAGATCGCCGGCGTGGTCGTGCTCGGCGCCATCATGTCGATCCTCGACATCACCGTCGTCAGCGTCGCGCTGCCGACCTTCGCCTCGCCCGAGGTGTTCGACTCCACCTACGCAGCCGTCGCCTGGACCATGACCGGCTACACGCTGGCCCTGGCCACCGTCATCCCGCTGACTGGCTGGGCGGCCGACCGGTTCGGCACCAAGCGCCTGTATCTGACCGCGCTCGCACTGTTCACCGCCGGATCGGTCCTGTGTGCTGCGGCCACCTCGATCGAGATGCTCGTGGCGTTCCGTGTCCTGCAGGGCCTCGGCGGCGGCATGCTCATGCCGCTGGGCATGACGATCCTGACCCGGGCCGCCGGGCCCGAGCGCATCGGTCGCCTCATGGCGATCCTCGGTGTCCCGATGCTGCTCGGCCCGATCATGGGCCCGATCCTCGGTGGCTACCTGATCGACGTCGCCTCCTGGCACTGGATCTTCCTGATCAACCTGCCGATCGGTCTGGCCGCCCTGGCCTACTCGATGCGCATCCTGCCGTCCGACGAGCCGAGCACGGCCGAGTCGTTCGACTTCATGGGCATGCTGCTGCTCTCGCCCGGTCTGGCGGCGTTCCTGTTCGGCGTCTCCTCGATCGCCGAGGGTGGCGAGGGCGCCTCATTCGGTCCCCGCGTGTGGGTGTCGGCCACGATCGGCGTGCTGCTGATCGCTGCGTTCGTCTCTCACGCGCTGCGCACCGAGCACCCGCTGATCGATCTGCGCCTGTTCCGCAATCGCAACCTGACGGTCGCCGTGATCTCGATGTTCGTGTTCGTCATCGCCTTCATGGGGGCGGGACTGCTGTTCCCGAACTACTTCCTGACCGTGCGCGGCGAGACCACCCTGATGGCCGGTCTGCTGATCGCCCCGCAGGGCCTGGGCGCCATGTTGACGATGCCGCTCGCGGGCGTGCTGGCCGACAAGGTGCCGGTGGGGCGCACGGTTCCGTTCGCGCTGGGACTGATGGCGGTGGGCTTCTTCGGCTTCACGCAGGTCGAGGCCGACACGTCGTACTGGGTCCTGTGCGGTTCGCTGTTCGTGATGGGCCTCGGCATGGGCGGCACGATGATGCCGATCATGACGTCGGCGCTGCGGACGTTGCGCAACCACGAGGTGGCGCGCGGCTCGACGATGGTCAACATCGTGCAGCAGATCGGTGGCTCCATCGGTACCGCCGTGCTGTCGGTCGTGCTGACGCAGCAGCTCATGTCGACCCCCGAGCCCGGGACCGCTCCGCTGGACTTCGCAGCCAGTGGATTCGCCACCACGTTCATGGTCGCCTTCGGCCTGGTGCTGCTGGCGTTCATCCCGGTGGCCTTCCTGCCCCGCAAGAAGATCAAGGCGAAGAACGCAGCCGCCACTGGCGACGCGCCGATCATGATGCACTAGCCCACCAGCACGACCCACGAACCGGCTCCCTGTGGTCTGACGTCCTTCGTCAGGCTCACGGGGGCCGGTTCGTCGTGTGCGACACGATGCCGCCGCACGCAGCTCGATCGGGAAGACTCGCGGGATGGACACCATCCGCTCGATCATCTTGTTCATCGCAGCCGCCATGGCCGAGATCGGCGGTGCCTGGCTGGTCTGGCAAGGCGTGCGTGAACACAAGGGCTGGATGTGGATGGGGGCGGGCGTCATCGCCCTGGGCATCTACGGGTTCATCGCCACGCTCCAGCCTGACGCGAACTTTGGTCGCATTCTCGCCGCCTACGGTGGCGTCTTCGTTGCCGGCTCCCTGGCCTGGGGCATGGTCGCGGACGGGTTCAAGCCCGACCAGTGGGACATCGCGGGCGCACTGATCTGCCTGGTCGGCGTCGCGGTCATCATGTACGGGCCGCGGAACGCTTAGCGGGTGCGGCCCTGCCAGGGCCCCAGGAAGAGCAACGCGCTCCCGGCTCGAGAGCCGGGAGCGCGTTGCTGGGCGACGGGTCGTCCATCGCCTGGTGCGAAGGATCAGGTCTTCGAAGGACCCTTCCCCTTCGTGCCGTTGCCGTTGCCGTCGCGCGACATCGCAGACTCGATCCGGTCGTCGACCGGCTCGGCGAAGTGCTCGTCGAAGTTCTCGACGAGGTTGCCGGTGATGTGCACGCTCATCTCCTGCTCGAGCTCGCGCACCCGGGCGCGGCGGGCCAGACGCGTGATCTCGCGCTGCTCGCCCTTGAGCGCCTTGTAGGTCGCGTAGGCCATGAGGATCATCACCACGCTGAAGGGCACCGCGGTGAGTATCGCCCCGGTCTGCAGGGCCGCCAGACCGCCGGCGAGCAGCAGGCTGATGGCCACGCCGCCCTCCAGGAACGTCCACATGATGCGGCTCCAGCGCGGCGGGTCCTGCTCGCCCCCGGAGGCCAACATGTCGACCACCAGCGAGCCGGAGTCCGAGGAGGTGATGAAGAAGATCGTGACCAGCACGATCGCGATGCCGGCGAGCAGTCCGCTGGCGGGCAGGGTGTCGAGCAGGTTGAACAGCACCGCCTCGCTGTTCTGCACGCCGTCGGGGCCGACGAGGTCGCCCTCGGACATCTGGCGCATGATCGCGGTTCCACCGAGTGCGGTGAACCAGATCGCCGTGACGAGGGTCGGCACCAGCATGACGCCGGCGACGAACTCGCGGATGGTGCGTCCCCGCGAGATGCGGGCGATGAAGACACCGACGAACGGTGCCCAGCTCATCCACCAGCCCCAGTAGAAGGTGGTCCAGGCGCCCTGCCACTCGATGCCGGCGTCGCCGGTCAGCGCGCTGGTGTCAAAGCTCATCGGGACGATGCCGGCCAGGTAGTTGCCGAGGTTCTGGACCGTGTCGCGGAAGAGGAACAGCGTCGGGCCCAGCGCGATGATGGCGACGAGGAAGATGCCGGCCAGGATGAGGTTGGCGTTCGAGAGCCACTTGATGCCCTTGCCCACTCCACTGACGACCGAGACCGTGGCGGCGAGCGTGATCACGACGATCACGATGACGCGCAGCGTGTTGGTGGGCTCGTCCACGATGCCGAGGCTCGCCAGGCCGGCGGTGATCTGCTGGACGCCGAGGCCCAGCGAGGTGGCGACACCGGCCACGGTTCCGACGACGGCGATGACGTCCACGACGTCACCGAGGCGTCCCTTGACGCGGTCGCCGAAGATCGGCTCGAGCGTCCAGCGCAGGGAGACCGAACGGCCCTTGCGGTGGATGGCGTACGCCATGGCGAGGCCCACGACCACGTAGATGGCCCAGGCGTGGAAGCCCCAGTGCAGGAAGACCTGCGACATCGCGGCGTTCGCGAGGTCGGCGTCGCTGCCGGTGGTCCCCGGCTTGGGGCTGGTGAAGAAGGTCAGCGGCTCGGCGGCGCCCCAGAAGACGAGGCCGATGCCCATGCCGGCTGCGAACAGCATCGCGAACCAGGCCATCAGGCTGAACTCGGCTTCGTCGTCGTCCTTGCCGAGCTTGATGTCACCGAATCGGCCGATGCCCATCCAGAGCGCGAAGATCACGAATCCGCTGACGGTCAGGGTGTAGTACCAGCCGACGCCGCTGATGACGCTGCTCTGCGCTCCGTTGATGACGTCGCTGGTGAAGGTGGGAAAGATCACGGCGGAGAGAACCACGGTGAGCAGGATCGCGACGGCCGGGTAGAAGACCGGGCCGTGCACGGAGTCGAGGAATGCCAGTCGGCGGCGTCGAGGCTCTGGAGCTGATGCCGACGAGGGCGGTGGGGCCTGTGTGGTGGCCATCGGGGGGCCTTCCAGTGGGAGTCGAAGGGGCATAACGACTCTTCCGCCCTTGACCACCAGGGTCAAACCCGCTCGTTGAAACTAGCGGCGATCCACCTTGTGCTGGGCCGCCTGTGCCAGAGGCTTGACTACCAGCAGGTCGACGTTGACGTGCTGTGGACGCGTGACGACCCAGCTGATCGTGTCGGCGATGTCGTCGGCCGTCAGGGGTTCGGCGACACCGGCGTACACGGCATCCGCCTTGGCCTGGTCGCCGTCGAACCGGTTGAGGCTGAACTCGTCGGTCTGCACCATGCCGGGCGCGATCTCGGTGACCCGCACCGGCCGGCCGGACAGCTCCAGGCGCAGCGTCTCGGTCATCACCGCCACGCCGTGCTTGGCCGCGGTGTAGCCACCGCCGCCCTCGTACGCGATGCGGCCGGCCGTCGAACCGACGTTGACCAGGGTTCCGGCTCTACTCGCCTCCAGGGCGGGCAGCAGGGCGCGCGTCACCTGCAGGGTGCCGATGACGTTGACCTCGTACATCGAGCGCCAGTCAGCAGGCGTGCTCTCGGCCACGGGATCGCTCCCGATGGCGCCGCCGGCGTTGTTGACCAGGACGTCCAGCCGCGGGCCGACCACGTCGGCCAGGGCTGCGACCTGGGCCTCGTCGGTGACGTCGCAGGCCACCGCCGTGCCGCCGATCTCGGCCACCAGGGACTCGAGGCGGTCGACGCGTCGGGCGGCGCAGAACACGTGGAACCCGGCCCCTGCGAGGCGGCGGGCCGTGGCGGCCCCGATGCCGCTGCTGGCTCCGGTCACGACCGCCGTGGGCGCTGTCATCGCCCGGCCTGCCCGTGCGTGGCGATGGGGTCGCCGGGGCGCGGATCACAGGTGCGTCGTGTCATGGCGGCAGCGTAACCGCGACGCAGGCAGGTGCGGCAACCCCCAGTGGGGGAGAATGACGGGGTGACGGATCAATCCAACGGTCTGCCGCGTGCTCTTCGGCGCGTGGCCATGCTGTCAGCACACACGTCGCCGCTGGAGCAGCCCGGCGGAGGCGACGCGGGCGGCATGAACGTCTACGTGCTGGAGCTGTCGCGCCAGCTGGCCCGCCGCGGTGTCGAGGTCGAGATCTTCACCCGAGCCACGAGCCGCCACCAGCCGGACGTCGTGCGCCCCGAGCCCGGGATCGTCGTGCACCACGTCACGGCAGGCCCCTTCGAGGGACTGCAGAAGAACGACCTGCCGTCCCAGCTGTGCTCGTTCGTCCGCGACGTGCTGCGCGTGGAGGTCGAGCGCGATCCCGGACACTTCGATCTCGTGCACTCGCACTACTGGCTCTCCGGCCAGGTCGGCACGGTGGCGCGCGAACGCTGGGACGTCCCGCTCGTGCACACGATGCACACCATGGCGAAGGTCAAGAACTCGCGTCTGGCCGACGGCGATGCGGCCGAACCGATCGGACGTGTGGTCGGCGAGGACGAGATCGTCCGTCTGGCCGATCGCCTCATCGCCAACACCGACGAGGAGCGCCGGGACCTGATCGAGATGTACGAGGCCGACCCCGCTCGCGTCAGCGTCGTGCACCCCGGGGTCGACCTCGACGTGTTCCGCGCCGGTCGGCGCGCCGAGGCCCGTGCGGCCCTGGGCCTGCGCCCCGAGGAGCACGTGGTGCTGTTCGTCGGTCGCATCCAGCCGCTGAAGGCCCCCGATGTCGTCATCGACGCCGCGGCCCACCTGCTGGACAACGACCCATCCCTGCGAGGGCGCCTGTCCGTGGTCGTGGTGGGAGGTGCGTCGGGCAGCGGGCTGGACCATCCGTCGGCGCTGACCGACCTGAGCACGCGTCTCGGTCTCGACGACGTCGTGCGGTTCGTGCCTCCGGTCGAGCAGAAGGTGCTGGCCGACTGGTACGCCGCCGCATCGGTGGTGTGCGTCCCGTCGTACAACGAGTCGTTCGGGCTGGTGGCGCTGGAGGCGCAGGCGTGCGGCACTCCCGTGGTGGCGGCCAGTGTCGGCGGGCTGCGCACCGCCGTGGCCGACGGAGTCTCCGGGCTGCTCGTCGAGGGTCACGATCCGGCCGACTACGCGGCGGCACTGCACCGGCTGCTGGCCGATGAGGACCTGCGACGCAGCATGGGGGACAAGGCGGTCGATCATGCCGAGTCGTTCGGCTGGGACGTGACCGCCGAGCGCACCCTCGAGGTGTATGCCGCCGCCGTCGCCGACCACGACAGGATCTCCTCATGAACGACAGCGCCCCCCGGGCCAGCACAGCCGACCTGCGCGGCATCATTCTCGACACTCTCCGGGCCAACGACCTCGAGCACACCGAGCACCACTCCGGTGCGTTCGACGTGGTCCTGCCCGGCGAGCGCAAGCTGCAGACGACGTGCCGCCTCGAGATCGGTCGGCACGCGCTGGGCATCCACGCCTTCGTCGCGCGCAAGCCCGACGAGAACCACGAGGTCGTCTACCGCTGGCTGCTCGAACGCAACCTGAAGATGATCGGTGTCGCGTTCGCCGTCGACTCCGCCGGCGACATCTACCTCGACGGCCGGTTGCCCCTGCATGCGGTCACGCCCGATGAGATCGACCGGGTGCTGGGCGCTGTGCTGACCTACTCCGACGAGTCGTTCAACACGATTCTCGAGCTGGGCTTCGCCTCGTCGATCCGCAAGGAGTGGCAGTGGCGTGAGTCCAGGGGCGAGTCCACCCGCAACCTCGACGCCTTCAAGCACCTGAGGCCGAAGTCCGAGGAGGAGACGAGCTCATGAAGGCTGTGGTCTTCTGCGACATCACCGACCCGTGGTCCTACCTGGGAGCCACCCGCTTCGAGCGTGCCGCGGCCACCTACACGATCCTGACCGGCGAACAGCTCGAGATCACGTACCGCGCAGCTGTCACGGCGCAGTCGGTCGACGACGCCGAGGCGGTCGCGGCGGCACGCATCAGCGGCATCGAGCTCAACCTCGAGGACCGGGTGCCGGCGGACACCGCCGACGCGTGGCGGCTGGTCACCTGGGCCGCCGAGTCCGGCGACGCGACCCAGCGCGACCTGATGCACCAGCTGTGGCGGGCGCACTTCCTCGAGGGTGCCGACATCGCCGATCATCTCGTCCTGGCCAGCCGGGCCGCGCTGGTGGGACTGGACCTGCAGACCGCCGAGGCGCTGCTCGCCAGCACCGAGCTGGGCGAGCAGGTGCAGCGTCAGCGCGAGACGGCAGACGGTCTGGGCGCCGCGACGCTGCCGTTCGTGGTGATCGACGGCGACCGGACGCTGTCGGGCCTGATGTCGCAGGACGACTACGTGCAGGTGCTCGGTGGGCTGTATCGGGCCCGCGACGACCAGTAGGCTCGATTCATGAGCACCCTGATCCTGCTGCGGCACGGCCACAGCGAGTGGAATGCCAAGAACCTGTTCACCGGATGGGTCGACGTCGACCTCAACGAGCAGGGAGTGACCGAGGCCCACCGCGGCGCCGAGCTGCTCACAGCCGCCGGACTGGCGCCCGACACCGCTCACACCTCGCTGCTGCGTCGCGCGATCCGCACGTCGCAGATCGTCCTCGACGGCATCGACCGCCACTGGATCCCAGTCAGGCGTTCCTGGCGACTCAACGAGCGGCACTACGGTGCGCTGCAGGGCAAGGACAAGAAGGCGACCCTCGAGGAGTTCGGCGAGGAGCAGTTCATGCAGTGGCGCCGATCCTTCTCGACGCCGCCCCCGCCCCTGGACGACGACTCGGAGTTCAGCCAGGCGCACGACGTGCGGTACGACGAGCTGCCCGACGAGCTGTTGCCGCGCACCGAGGCGCTGTCGACGGTCATCGACCGCATGCTGCCGTACTGGTACGACGCGATCGTTCCGGACCTCCGCGCCGGCAGGACGGTGCTGGTCACGGCGCACGGCAACTCGTTGCGTGGGCTGGTCAAGCACCTCGACGGCATCGACGAGGAGTCGATCGTCAGCCTGAACATCCCCACCGGGATCCCGCTGGTCTACGAGCTCGACGACGACCTGCGGCCCACCGTCACCGGCGGCACCTACCTCGACCCGGACGCAGCGGCCGCCGCAGTCGCCGCGGTCGCCAGTCAGGGTCGCTGACCGACGTCACACGTCGTACTTGTACCCCAGGCCCCGCACGGTGGTCAGGGTCACCGGCGCCGCCGGCTCGGACTCGATCTTGGCGCGCAGGCGCTTGACGTGGACGTCGAGCGTCTTGGTGTCGCCGACGTAGTCCGCGCCCCACACCCGATCGATCAGCTGCCCCCGTGTGAGCACCCGGCCGGGATTGCGCAGGAAGTACTCCAGCAGCTCGAACTCCTTGAGCGGGAACTTGATCTCCGCGCCGTCGATCGTGACGAGGTGGCGATCCACGTCCATGCGCACCCGGCCGGCCTCAAGCGATGCGTCGTCGTCGATGTCGTCGGTCATGCCGCGGCGTAGCACCGCGCGGATGCGGGCCACCAGCTCGCGGGGCGAGTACGGCTTGGTCACGTAGTCGTCCGCGCCGAGCTCGAGTCCGACCACCTTGTCGACCTCGCTGTCCTTCGCGCTGACCATGATGATCGGGACGGACGAGGTCTGCCGGATCGTGCGGCACACCTCGGTTCCCGACAGGCCCGGAAGCATCAGGTCCAGCAGGACGATGTCCGCTCCCGCCCGCTCGAACTCGGTGAGGGCGTCGGGGCCGGTCTCGGCGATGGCGACGTCGAAGCCCTCCTTGCGCAACACGTAGGACAGGGCCTCGCTGTAGCTGCTCTCGTCCTCGACGACCAACACCCGTGTCACGGGATCTCCTCATGATTGATGTCTGGAATCGCCGAGATGGCGTTACCAGTGTTGTTCAGATCCGGGTTGTTCAGATCCGGGTTGTTCAGATCCGGGTCCTGCAGATCCGGTTCGTGGGCCGGCAGCACCAGGGTGAACGACGAGCCGAGTCCCGGCTCGCTCCACACCTCGACGGTGCCACCGTTGCTGGCCACGACGTGCTTGACGATCGACAGGCCCAGCCCGGTACCGCCGGTGGATCGTGCACGGGCCGGGTCGACACGGTAGAACCGCTCGAAGATGCGACCGAGATCGGATCCGGGGATGCCGATGCCGTTGTCGGTGACCACGACGCGCACGTCGTCGCCACCGCGCGTGGCGCTGACCGAGACCCGCGAGCCGTCGGGACTGTAGGTGACGGCGTTCTCGACCAGGTTGCTGACGGCGGCATGCAGCTGCGCCCGGTCACCCAGGACGACCAGGTCGGCCTCGATGGTCTGCACGACCTCGATGCCCTTGCGCTCGGCCTCGGTCGAGGAGTGCTCGCAGGCCTCGGCGAGGAGCTCGCCGACCTTGACGGCGGTGGCGTCCTCGCTGAACACGTTGGCCTGCAGGCGGGACAGGTCGATGATCTGCTGCACGAGTCGGGTCAGCCGCTCGGCCTCGACGTGCATCCGTGAGGAGAAGCGGACGACGGCCTCCGGATCGTCCTTGGCCTCACCGACTGCTTCGGCCAGCAGGTTCAGGGCTCCGATGGGGGTCTTGAGCTCGTGGCTCACGTTCGCCACGAAGTCGCGCCGGATCGACTCGAGGCGCTCCTCGCGGGTGCGGTCATCGGCCAGCACCAGGACGAGTCGCGACGACAACGGAGCCACCCGGGCGTGCACGTGCAGGGTGGCGCCCCGAGCGGGCTGGATCGCGAGATCGGCCTCACGGACCTGGCCGTCGCGGCGGACCTGCCGCACCAGAGCCATCAACTCGGCCGGCGCGAGGCGGTCGTCGGTCACGATCCCCATCGCCACCGCGGGCGCCGATGCCTTGACCACGGTGTCGGAGGAGTCGATGAGCACCGCGGATGAGGACAGCACCGACAGCACCGATGCGGCGCCCACCGGGAGCAGGGGCGGCGGGGTCTCGGACGGCGAGGGCGTCGTGTCGGCCCGCGGCCACCACAGCAGCGTCGCGACGATGCCGGCCAGTGCGCCGACACCACCGGCGATCAGGGCGACGCCGAAGATGCTGTCCACGGACTCATCGTAGGCTGATGGTGCTCCGGGAGGTGCACGAGAAGCCGCTCACCGGGCGGGCTTTCGGTCGCCGTTCACGACCCGTTCACCGCAGGTCGCCGTCCGTTCACCACACGGGCCTAACATGGCGACATGCGTGATCAGTACTACGAAGAGCTCGACCACATCGTCGATGAGCTGGTTCAGCTCACCAACACCGTCCGTCGAGCCGTGTCCCAAGCCACCCAGGCTCTGCTCGAGGCCGACGCCTCGGTGGCCGAAGCGGTCATCGCCGGCGACCGGATCATCGATGAGACCACCGAGACCATCGAGGAGCGGGCGCTGCTGCTGCTGGCGACCCAGCAGCCGGTCGCCACCGACCTGCGCCAGCTGGTCGCCACGCTGAGGATGGTGGCCGACCTGCAGCGGATGGGTGACCTGTCCGTGCACGTCGCCAAGATCGCGCGCCGGCGGATTCCCGAGATCGCGGTGCCCGCGAGCCTCCACCCGACCATCCGGGCGATGGCCGAGACGGCCGACTCCATGATCGACTCCGCCTCCAGCATCGTGGCCAACCGCGACGTGCCCGCCGCGCTGCGACTGGAGGAGGAGGACGACGAGATGGACCGCCTCCGCAAGGACCTGTTCCGCAGCCTGTTGGGCTCGGACTGGGACCACGGCATCGAACCGGCCGTCGACATCGCGTTGCTGGGTCGGTACTACGAGCGCATCGGCGACCACGCCGTCTCGATGGCACGCCGGGTGGTCTACCTCGTCACCGGTCAGCTGTCCGGCTGACCCACCCGCACGCGAAAGGCCCCCGAGATCATCTCGGGGGCCTTCGACATGCCTGGGGCGCCAGGCATCCACCAGGTTCAGCCTGATGCGACCTCGGAGTACATCTCCGTGCGATCCACGACCGGGGCCTCGATCGTGGAGTCGGGCGCGTTCTCGAACGACACGACCAGGCGCACGTACTGGCCGAGCGGCGCACTGCTGACGGTGTAGATGCCCGGCTCGCCCGCGCGGCCCAGGGGGACCAGGCGGTCGAACGGCAGCGTGACGTCCTCCTCGGCAGCCGTGACCGGCAGATTCGATCCCGACAGGCTCTGGGCGCTGACGCCGGTGACGGTGTCGTCGGCCTCCTCGTGATTGACCAGACCGGCCGAGAGCGTGGCCGTGCCGTCGGAGTTCGCGACCAGCAGCGTGTTCAGGACATCGACGTCACCGGTCACGTTGGCGCCGACCGCGGCCTGGTACTGCTGGTTGGTCTGGGCGCCAAAGTTGGTGTCGCTGCATCCACTGAGCATCACGGTGGCTGCTGCGGCCGCGACGGCGGCGATCGGTCGTCGGAGAGGTCGCACGACTCCTGCTTTCGCTGGGGGAGGAGGCCGTTGAGGCCGGCCGGTGTGGCCCGCGCACATCGTATCCGAGCCTGATGAATCGCTGAGCATTGACCATTGTCAGAGCCGTCTGCTATGGCGCTGACCTGCAGATTGTCCTGTCATGCCAGCCTGAGAGCCGTGTTAGAATAGGTCACCTACGAAAGGGTGTTCATTCTATGACTTTCTCGGTCGGCGAAACCGTTGTGTATCCCAATCACGGCGCTGCAGTCATCGAAGACATCGAGTCTCGCACCATCAAGGGTGAAGAGCGCGACTACCTCGTTCTGCGCATCATCTCCCAAAATGACCTGGTCGTGCGGGTGCCGGCGTGCAACGTCGATCTGGTCGGAGTGCGCGACGTGGTCGACAAGGCCGGGCTCGAGCGCGTCTTCGGTGTGTTGCGCGCTGAGCACGTCGAAGAACCCACCAACTGGTCACGCCGCTACAAGGCCAATCTCGAGAAGCTGCACTCCGGAGACGTCCTGAAGGTCTCCGAGGTCGTGCGCGATCTGTGGCGCCGCGATCACGAGCGCGGACTGTCCGCCGGCGAGAAGCGGATGCTGGCCAAGGCTCGTCAGATCCTGGTCTCCGAGCTCGCCCTGGCCGAGAAGACCAACGAGGACAAGGCCGAGATTCGTCTCGACGAGGTCCTGGCCTCCTGACCGGACGCCTCAGCCCGATGCGCTGAACAACAGCGCCGTGGCGATGGCGGCAACGCCCTCGCCACGACCGGTGAGGCCGAGGCCGTCAGTGGTGGTGGCGCTGACCGCGACCGGGCCGCCGAGCGCGCGGCTCAGCAAGGTCTGCGCCTGCTCGCGGCGCCGCCCCAGCCGGGGTCGATTGCCGATCACCTGAACGCTGACGTTGCCCACCAACCACCCGGCCTCGTGGATTCGCCGGCCGGTCTCGTGCAGGAAGTCGACGCCCGAGGCGCCCGCCCACGCAGGTTCTGCAGTGCCGAAGTGGCTCCCGATGTCGCCCATGGCGGCAGCGGACAGCACGGCGTCGACGATCGCGTGAGCCACGCAGTCCCCATCGGAGTGACCCTCCAGTCCGGCTTCCTCGTCCTCCCACAGCAGGCCGGCCAGCCACAGGGGGCGGCCCGGTACGAGGCGGTGCACGTCGGTGCCGATGCCGATACGGGGCGAGATCACACCGCCGATCATGCCGTATGGACGCGCAGGATCAGGTGCGGCGCGGCACCATGGAGTGGTGAACTCCCGCGGCCCTGTCCTGTCTGGTGTCCTCGGGGCGGGGGCCGGTCTGGCGCTGTCCGAGGCGCTGGCTGCCGTGTTCGACCTGCGCGAATCCCCGCTGCTCGCGGTGGGCCAAGGCGTCATCAACCTGACGCCCGGTCCGGTCGCCGAGACCATCATCGGGTGGGTCGGAACAGCCGACAAGCCGCTGGCCGTCACGGCGGTCGTGCTGGCGGTGCTCGCCCTCGGCGCGCTGGCCGGGCACTGGTGGCAGCCGCACCGGCTGCGGGCTTTCTCGCTCGTGGTGCTGCTGGTGGCCGGCGCGATCACGGCCCTGTTCGCGCGCCCCTACGGCTCGGTCGAGGGGGTGTTCGTGTGCACCGCTGCCGGGGTGGCGATGCTCGGTGTGCTGAAGCTCTTGGAACGCGGTGCGGGCGAGGCAGCGCCGGGCGCTGTCGGGGTCGCCGACCGGCGATCGTTCATCCGCACCGTGGGGCTGGTGGCCATCGGCATCGCCGTGCTGGGCGGCGGCAGCCAGTTGTTGGCGGCTCGCCGCCGGCGCCGCCGCGACATCGAGGCCGCGCGGGCCGCGCTGACACTGCCCAGGCGTCCGGTCACGGTGCCCGATGGCGCGAACCTCGACGTGCCTGGTGTGGCCAGCTGGAACACCTCGAACCGCGACTTCTATCGCATCGACACCGCACTGAGCCCGCCCCTGATCGATCCGATCGAGTGGAGCCTGCGCATCCACGGCATGGTCGACAACGAGATCACGCTGTCGTACCAGGACCTGATCGACCGGGGTCTGAGCGATGCGTGGATCACGTTGACCTGCGTGTCCAACCCCGTCGGCGGTGACTTGATCGGCAACACCGTGTGGGGAGGGGTCCCGATCAAGGACATCCTCGACGAGGCCGGGGTGCAGGGCGGTGCCGACGCGCTGCTGTCGACCTCGGACGACGGATGGACCTGCGGCACGCCACTCGCGGCCCTGACCGATGGCCGCGACGCGCTGCTCGCGATCACCATGAACGGTGAACCGCTGCCCATCGTGCACGGCTTTCCGGTGCGTCAGGTGGTGCCCGGGCTGTACGGCTACGTGTCGGCGACCAAGTGGGTCGTGGACTGGGAGGTGACTCGGTTCTCTGACTTCGAGGCCTACTGGACCCAGCGCGGCTGGGGTGAGCGCGGTGAGATCAAGACGGGATCGCGGATCGACGTGCCACGGGCCAGCGACGAGCTCACGGCAGGGCCGACGCGCGTGGGCGGCGTGGCGTGGCACCAGAACCTGGGCATCAGCGGGGTCGAGGTGGACTTCGGCGACGGTCGGTGGCGTGCGGCCGAGATCTCCAGCGTGCCGACCGACGACACCTGGGTGCAGTGGGTCATCGACTGGGACGCGCCCGAGGGGCGTCACGAGATCGCCGTCCGAGCGATCGACGCCGACGGGGTCGTGCAGACCCCCGACCTCGCCGACGTGCTGCCCGACGGTGCCACGGGTCACCACGTCATCAGCGTCAGCGTGACCTGAGCACACTGACCAGCCGGTAGACTGGGCCGGTGGCATTCAGGCTCTACGACACCGCGACGCGTCAGGTGCAGACCCTCGACCCGGTAGTTCCCGGTCAGGTGAGCATCTACCACTGCGGTCTGACCGTTCAGGGACCGCCGCACATCGGACACATCCGCAAGGAAGTGGTCTTCGACGTGCTGCGGCGCTGGCTGGTGCGCGCCGGCCTCGAGGTCACCATCGTCGCGAACGTCACCGACATCGACGACAAGATCATCAGCAAGGGCGCCGAGCAGGGGCGGCCGTGGTTCGCGGTGGCCTATGAGAACGAGCGCGCGCTGCACGCCGCCTACGAGGTGCTGGGATGCATCCCGCCGACCTACGAGCCGCGCGCCACCGGCCATGTTCCCGAGATGGTCGAGATGATTCAAGAGCTCATGGGTCGCGGGCATGCTTACGCTGCCGATGACGGCTCTGGAGACGTGTACTTCGACGTGCGCTCGTGGCCCGACTACGGCGTGCTGTCGCGTCAGGACATCGACGACATGCTGCCGGCCGAGGATGCTCCGCCGGCGGGCAAGCGCGATGCGCGCGACTTCGCCCTGTGGAAGGGACGCAAGGACGGCGATCCCGCATCCGCGTCCTGGCCCACGCCCTGGGGTCGCGGTCGTCCCGGCTGGCACCTGGAGTGCTCGGCGATGGCCGCCAAGTACCTCGGCGACGAGTTCGACATCCACGGCGGAGGACTGGACCTGCGGTTCCCGCACCACGAGAACGAGCTGGCCCAGTCCGCCGCGGCGGGTCAACGCTTTGCTCGCTACTGGATGCACAACGCGATGCTCAACCTGTCGGGCTCGAAGATGAGCAAGTCCGTCGGCAACACCCTGATGGTCAGCGAGGTCGTCAAGCGGGTGCGCCCCATCGAGCTGCGGTACTACCTCGCGTCGGCGCACTACCGCTCGATCGTGGAGTTCTCCGAGGATGCGCTGACCGAGGCTGCCACGGCCTTCACCCGGATCGAGGGCTTCGTGACCCGGGCGGCCGAGCTGGTCGGCCCCGGCGAGCTGGGCGAGCCGACCCTCCCGTTCGCCGCCGCGATGGACGACGATCTCTCCGTGCCGGCCGCGCTGGCCGAGCTGCAACGCGTCATCGCCGAGGGCAACCGCCTGTTGTCAGCGGGTGCGTCCGACGACCTGCGCGCGGCGCTGGCGGCGGTGAGGTCCATGCTGGACGTGCTGGGACTCGACCCGCTCTCGCCCACCTGGGCCGGGTCGTCCTCGGGAACCGGTGAACGCGAGGCCATCGATGGACTGGTGGCAGGACTGGTCGAGCAGCGTCAGCAGGCGCGCGCCGACAAGGACTTCGGGGCCGCCGACCGGGTGCGCGACCAGCTCACCGCGGCTGGTATCGAGGTCGAGGACACACCGCAGGGGCCTCGTTGGTCCCTGCGCACGAAGGGAGCCCGCTGACATGGCAGGCAACAGCCAGCGCCGAGGCGCGATCAAGAAGACCGGCAAGGGCAACCCCACCGCAGGCTCGGGCGGCCGACGCCGCAAGGGTCTGGAGGGCAAGGGCCCCACGCCCAAGGCCAACGAGCGTCCGTACCACAAGGCGTACGGCGCAGACCGGCCCGAGCGACGGGAGATGGCACGCCCCAAGCGCAAGCCCGGATCGCAGGCCGAGTGGGTCGCAGGACGCAATCCGGTGGCCGAGCTGCTGCGGGAGCGGGTACCCGTGCAGGCGCTCTACGTGGCCGAGGGCACCGAGCGCGACGAGCGCATGCGCGAGATCTTCAAGCTGGCCGCCGAGCAGCACGTCAACCTGCTCGAGATCGGTCGTCCCGAGCTCGACAAGCTGACCCTCGGCGCCACGCACCAGGGCATCGCGATCAAGCTCAACGCCTACGACTACGCCACGATCGACGACCTGCTCGACCGTGCGGCCGAGCGCGCCGAGGATCCACTCGTCGTGGTGCTCGACGGCATCACCGACCCACGCAACCTCGGGGCGATCATCCGGTCGGCGTCCGGCTTCGGCGCCCACGGTGTCGTCATCCCCGAGCGCCGTGCCGCCCAGATCACGGCGGCGGCCTGGAAGACCTCGGCCGGTGCGGCCGCCCGGGTGCCGGTTGCGCGCGTGACCAACCTGACCCGTGCGGTCAAGCAGCTGCAGGAGGCCGGACTCATGGTCATCGGCCTGGCCGCCGACGGCGAGGTCGAGCTGCCCGACTCCACCCTGATCGACGGCCCGGTCGCCCTGGTGATCGGCAGCGAGGGCAAGGGACTGTCGCGCCTCGTCGGAGAGACCTGCGACCAGATCGCCTCGATCCCGATGTCGACCGGTCTGGAGAGCCTCAACGCGGGCGTGGCGGCCGGCGTCTCGCTCTACGCCGTGAGCCGCGTGCGCCTCCAGTAGGTGGTGTCGCACGGTCAGGCCTAACGAGTTTGACAATCATTATCAATAAGGGTCAGGATGCTGACCATGAGATTGCACAGCACCCGTTCCCTGTTCACCCTGCTCGCGGCCGGCGCCACGCTCGCGGCCTGCGCCTCCCCATCCAATTCCGGTGGAGGCGGCACCGATGCGGCCGAGGAGGCCCCCGCCGCGGAGCGGGAGTCCACCGCCACCCCTCAGCCGCGTCTGGTCATCGCCTCGGACAGCGGAGCCGAGGTCGTCGGCGGTCAGGATCTCGCGAGCCTGAGCCAGTACGACCTGGCCAGCCGGCCCAAGCTGCAGATGGCCGGCGACGACAGGCACGTGTTCGTGCTGCAGTCCGACGCCGGCACGGTCGGTGTCGTGGACCCGGGCTCCTGGACCGAGGCCCACGGCGATCACGGGCACTCCTACGTCACCGATCCCTCGCTGCTCGACACGACGTTCGACGACGGCACGAGTTACCACGTCGTCAGTGACGACGAGCGCAGCGTGGTCTGGTTCGACGATGACGGCTCCTTCCAGTCCTTTGACTGGAAGGGACTGGAGGACGACGACATCGACGTGCAGCGTGTCGAGACCGGCGCGGGACACCACGGAGTCGCCGCCCCGACGGCGGACGGTGGATTCCTCGCCTCCTACCCCGAGGGCGAGGATGCTGCCGGCGTGCTCGTCCTCGACGAGGACGGCACGGAGACCAACCGGATCGAGGGGTGCGCCGGCCTGCACGGGGAGGCGCATGCCGGCGACGAGGGATATGCCTTCGGCTGCTCCGACGGTGTCCTCGTCGTCGAGGAGGGCGAGGGCGCCACGATCGACTCACCGGTCGAGGGTGCCGGCACGCGGGCGCTGTTCGGAGCCCATGACTCCGACGTGCTGGTCGGCAACCTGACCAGCGAGTCCGACGACTCGGTCGCCGAGCAGATCGCGCTCTACGACCTCGAGGCCGGCAGCTCGACCGCCGTGGGCCTGGGGGTCGAGTTCTCCGGGGTCTCTCGCGCCGATGGTCAGTCGGCCGTGGTGGGGACCGACGGAGCCGCCCACGTGCTCGACGACGCGACCGGTGAGGTCGTGGAGAAGATCGACGTGATGGAGCCGTGGGAGATGACCGACGACTACACCGTTCCCACGCCGCAGATCGCCATCGGTGGCGGCTTCGCCTGGGTCACCGACCCTCGGGACAGCTCCATCGCGTTGTTCGAGCTCGGCACCGGCGAGGAGCGCACGCGCTCGACCCTCGCCGATGTCCCGACCTCGATGATGCTGGTCAACGGCTGAGCTCAGCCGACCGAGGTGGGGGTGCGGTCGTCGGTGCGTCGATGACGCAGGTGCTGCACGACGCTGGCGACGACCGCGACCGCCATCAACGCATAGAGGGTCACGGTGATGTTCGATCCGAACAGGATGGACGGATCTCCCTCGGAGACGGCCAGGGCGCGGCGCAGCTGCGTCTCGGCGACCGGGCCGAGGATCGCGGCGATCAGGACCGGTGCGAGCGGGATGGCGAATCGGCGCATGCCGAATCCGATCATCCCGATGGCCAGCAGCAGCCACAGATCGGTCGTCGACGAGGCGACTGCGTACACGCCCAGCATCGCGATGACCGTGATGCCGGCGTAGAGGTAGTGCCGGGGGATCACCAGCAGCTTGGCCCACACCGCTGCGAACGGCAGGTTGATCGCCAGCAGGATCACCAGGCCGATGAAGAGGCTCGCCAGCAGGGGCCAGACCAGGTCGGCGCTGCGCTCGAACAGCAGCGGTCCGGGCTGCAGACCGTACTGCTGGAACGCGGCGAGCAGCATGGCGGCCGTGGCCGAGGTCGGTAGCCCGAGGGCCAGCAGGGCACCCATCGCGGTGCCGGCGGTCGCATTGCCCGCAGCCTCGGGGCCGGCGACGCCCTCGAGGGCGCCGCGGGTGCCGAAGTCGGGGTCCTCGCGGCGAGCGGCCAGCTTCTTCTCGGTGCCGTAGGCCAGGAAGGTGGGTACCTCGGAGCCGCCGACCGGGATCACGCCGAACGGCAGGCCGTACGAGGTGCCGCGCAGGAAGGCCGGCGCGGCCTTCCGCAGCTCGGCGCGGGTCGGGTACGGCGATCCCTCGGCCGAGACCGGGATCGGTGCCGAGCCCTCTCGGCGGATCTTCGAGGCGACGTGGAAGACCTCGCCCAGGGCGAGGAGGCCCACCGTGACGACGACGATCGGGATGCCGTCGAACATCGCCGGACTGCCCAGCGTGAAGCGTTCGGCGCCGCTGGCGCTGTCGATGCCGACCAGGGCGATCGCCAGGCCGATACCCAGTGCGGTGAGGCCTCGGATCACCGATTCGGCGACCACAGCCGAGATGGCCACGAAGGCGAAGGCGGCGAGGGCGAAGTACTCGGCCGGTCCGAACAGGGAGGCGAGCTCGACCAGGTAGGGCGAGAAGAACACCACGACGGCGGTGGCGATCATGCCGCCGGTGAAGGCGCCGATGGCCGCGATCCCGAGGGCTTTGGCCGCGCGGCCGTCCTGGGCCATGCGATGGCCCTCGAAGGTCGTGGCGATCGCCGAGGAGTTGCCGGGTGTGTTGAGCAAGATCCCGGACGTGGAGTCACCGAACAGGCCGCCGAAGTAGATGCTGGCGAACATGATGAACGCGCCGGTGGGATCGAGGCTGAACGTGACCGGCAGGAGCAGTGCCACGGCCATGGCCGAGCCCAGGCCGGGCAGCACGCCGACAGCGGTGCCGAGAATGGCGCCGATCAGCAGCAGAGTGAGGTTGAGCGGCGTCAGGACCTCGGCGAAGCCGCCGCCGAGCAGGGACAGCTGATCCATCACAGGACTCCTTCGAGGATGCCCGCGGGCAGGTTGAGGCCGAGTCCGGCCGAGAACGCGAGCTGGATCGTGGCCGAGACGAGGGCCGACACGACGATGTCGAACTGGGGGCGTGTGCTGCCCAGGGCGTGCGAGATGGCCCAGAACAGGGCGCCGGCGCAGATCAGCCAGCCCACCGGCTCGAGCAGCAGCACGAAGATCACGAGACTGCCGAGCACCATCGCGACCGATCTCCAGTCGACGGTCTCGGTCGCGGAGCTGGTCCTCTGGTGATCGATTCCGCCCAGGTCCTCGAGCATGGCCCGGGACACCTCGGCCTCGCGATGCGGTGGCAGCGGCGGATGCCGCAGCACGTCGATGGTCAGCAGCGCGGCCTGCAGGTACAAGAACCCGGTCACGATGATCGGGAAGAATCGCGGCCCCGGGGTTCCTGATCCCTCGGGCACCTCCATGACCGCGGTGCCGACGGTCAGGAAGACGGCAAGGGCGAGCACGCCGAACGCGAAGCCCAGCTCGCTGTGCTGGATGGCCCAGGCGCGCCATCCGCGCGTCGTGGCGAGCTGTGGGGGCGTGGGTGACTCGAGGGCGGTCACAGTCCGAGCTCCTGGATGATCGTGTCGATGCGGGTGGTCTCCTCGACGAGGAACTCGCCGAACTTCTCGTCGGTGAGGTACTCCTCGACCCAGTTGTTGCGCTCCAGCGCGTCGTCCCACTCGCCGGTGCGGCGCAGCTCGTCGGCGATCGCGAGCATCTCGGCCTTCGTCTCGTCGTCGATGCCCGGCGGGGCCACGAAGCCGCGCCAGTTCGACATCGTCACGTCGACGCCCTGCTCCATGAACGTGGGCACGTCGACACCGTCGAGGCGTTGCTCGGCAGAGATGCCGAGGGCGCGCATCGTGCCCGCCTCGATCTGGTCGCGGAACTCGTTGAACCCCGACAGCCCGACGGCCGCGGTCGAGGACAGCATCGAGGTGACCACCTCGCCGCCGCCGGGGTAGGCAATGTAGTTGATGCTCTGCGGGTCGATGCCCGACTCCTCGGCGAGCATGCCGCTGAGCAGATGGTCGATGCCGCCGAGCGAACCGCCTGCGATGGGGTAGGCGCCGGGGTCCTCGGTCCATGCGGTGATGAAGTCGTCGAGGGTCTCGAACGGCGAGTCGGCGGGGACGACGAGGGCGTTGTAGTCGTCGGCCATGCGGGCGATCGGCGTGATGTCCTCCAGCGTCTCGCCGGAGTCCGACAGGAGCACGCCACCGATCATGACGCCGCCGGTGACCAGCATGACGTCGGCGCGATCCTCCATGCGCGCGACCTGGCTGAGACCGATGGTTCCGGCTGCTCCCGGAACGTTCACGACCTGGGTCGCGTTGACGATCCCGTTGACCCGCAAGGCCTGCTGGGCCTCTCGGGCGAAGCCGTCCCATCCGCCGCCGGGTGCGGCCGGCGCGATGATCGTGAGCTTGGTGCGGGGGCTCGGTGCGCCCCCAGAGCTGCTCGCGTCGGCGACCGCGAAGCCGAGCACGACGGTGGTGATCGAGCCGAGGGCGATCGCGGAGAAGGTCCTGCGCATGCGAGTGTTTCCTTTCATCGACTCGCCGGCTCCAGTGGGATCGGCGATGCTGATGACGATGGCACCGATGGGTGTGACGGTCGACACGTCGACGACTTGTGCTCATAAGTGCTGCTGGCGAAGGAGGTGGATGATGCAGGGCGTGCGCGGTTTTGCCACCGGCCGGTATCGAGGGCTGGTCGTGCTGCTCGTGCAGTGCTGCATCGTCATCGGTTGTGTTGCCGTCACCACCTGGGCCGCATCGACGATCCAGGAACGGCAGATCCGCGACGCGACCGCCGAACGCGTGCTCGCCGTGGCCCGGAGCCTGTCTGCTCTCGAGCAGGTGCAGCAGGCGATCGGTGCACCCGACGCCTCGACGGAGCTGCAGCCGCTCGCCGATCTGGTCGGCGAGTCGTCCGGGGTCGACTACGTGGTCATCACCGACGGCGAGGGCGTGCGCCTGACGCACCCCACACCGGCCGAGCGGGGCCGACCGGTCTCGACCGACCCACTCATCGCGTTGTCGGGCAGCGAGTTCGTGGGCACCGAGGTCGGCACCCTCGGTCCCACCCTGCGCGCCAAGGTGCCGATCCGTCGCGACGGTGTCGTGGTCGGAGCTGCGTCCGTCGGGATCCTGGAGCGCGACATCGCCGCCGACCTGCGTGACGGGTTGTGGGCCCTGGTGCCGTGGACCCTGGGCGCACTGATCGTCGGATGTGTCGCCGCCGCGCTGCTCGCCCGAAGCGTCAGTCAGAAGGTCCGCAGGCTCGAGGAGGACGTGACCGAGCTGGACCTGCAGCGCCGCGTCGCCCGCGCCCTGCGCGACCAGACCCACGAGTTCAGGACCCGGATGCACGTGGTCTACGGGCTCGTCGAGAGTGACGACTCCGGAGCGGCGCTGGACTACATCGCCGGCCTGGTCCCCGTGGCCGGCCCGGGCAGGCGAGGCGATGACGCCGAGATCGCCGACGTGCGACTCTCGGCGCTGGTGGGTGCCGTGGCGGTCGAGCTGGCCGACGGCGGCGGCGAGCTGCGACTCGCCCCGCTGACCACGGTGGCGCACGACGTCCTGCACGACGACGACCTCACGGTCATCGCCAACCTGCTGAGCAACGCGGTCGAGGCCACCGGCGGTGATGGCCGGGTCAGGGTGTTCCTGCAGGCAGACGAGTCGTGGATCGAGGCGGTCATCGAGGACGACGGGCCCGGTGTCGCCGCTGCTGTCGAGACCACCTTGTTCGAGCGCGGATCCACGACCAAGGCTGCGCAGGCCGATCACCTGACACGCGGCACCGGCCTGGCCCTGGTGATGGACGTGGTCAGGGCGCGCGGCGGTCATGTGGACGTCGGTCGCTCCGAGCTCGGTGGTGCACGGTTCGCGGTCAGTCTCCCGACCGCCACGGTGCCCGAATCGAGGCCGGTCCGGTGACGTCGATCAGAACGTTGGTCGTCGACGACGACCCTGCGGCCGGACGGCTGCACGCGGGGTACGTCGAGACCGAGCCGGGATTCTCCCTGATCGCCACGGTCGACTCGGGGCGTGCAGCGCTCAATGTCGTCGAGCACGCCCCGGTCGATCTGGTGCTGCTGGACATCAACCTGCCGGGCATCAGCGGCATCGAGGTGCTGCATCGCCTGCGCCGGGCGGGGGTGCGGCCCGTCGACGTCATCGTGATCTCCTCGTCGCGCGACCGGGTCACGGTGCGGCAGGCCCTGTCGGCGCAGGTCGCCGACTATCTCGTCAAGCCGTTCAGTCGGGAGGCCTTCTCCCAGCGGCTGCGGGCCTACGGCGAGGCGAGGTCCGTCACCCGGGCCGTCAACGAGGATCGCTTCGGCCAGCAGGAGATCGACTCGATGATGCGCGGTGGAGCTGTCGCAGCCCGGACGCCCCCGGGCCCTCGGGTCGCGGCCGACGCGGTGGTGCAAGGGCTCCCCAAAGGATTGTCGGTGCCGACGATGGAGCTCGTGCTGCAGGTGCTGAGGGAGCAGGGATCGGCGACCGCCCGCGAGATCGGTGAGGGCGCGGGGACCTCGAGGGCCACGGCGCGCCGGTACCTGGAGCACCTGAACGAACGGGGGACCGTCGACGTCTCGCACCGGTACGGGGGCCAGGGGCGGCCCGAGCTGCTGTATCGGTTGGCGCCGCCGACGACCTGATGCTCAGCCGAGCACGCGGTCGAGGTAGGTGTTGGTGAACAGGCGGCCCGGGTCGGCCGCGTCGCGGACGGCCACGAAGTCGGCGAACCGCGGGTAGAGGCGTTCGAGGTCCGAGGCACCCAGCGTGTGGAGCTTGCCCCAGTGCGGGCGGCCCTCGTGTGCGGTGAAGATGTCCTGCGCCGCCGCGAAGTAGTCCGTGTGGTCCGAGCGCCAGTACTGGTGCACCGCGACGTAGCAGCTGTCGCGGGCGTGGCCGTTCGAGAGCCAGATGTCGTCCGCGGCGGCGAAGCGGACCTCGATCGGGAACGAGACGTGCCCGTGACCCGCATCGAGCCAGCGGTCCAGCTCGGCGAGCACGTCGGGCAGCGCGGCACGCGGCATCGCGAACTCTGACTCGCAGAATCGGACGGTGCGGTGCGAGACGAGGACCCGGTGGGAGTCGTCGGTGTACTCGCGAGCGCCCAGCACCGAGCCGCTGAGCCGGTTGACGTGCGGGATCAGGTTGGGTCGGTGAGCAGCGATGCGGTTGATGGCCCCGAACACGGTGTTGGACAACAGCTCGTCGTCGAGCCAGCCTCGGAGTCGTCCGACCGGGTCACGCTCGGTGCCGGGCGGGACGCGATTGTTGCGCTTGAGCAGGGCCTTGTCGGTGTGCGGGAACCAGTAGAACTCGGCGTGGTCGTTGGACTCGACCAGGTCGTCGATCTGCTCCAGCACGGCGGGCAGTGCCACGGGTTCCTCACGGGCGTGCAGCAGGAACGCCGGCACGCACTGCAGCGTGACCTCGGTGATGATGCCGAGGGCACCGAGGCTGACACGAGTCGCGCCGAACCACGGGTGCTGCTCGTCGACCTCGACGATCGAGCCGTCGCCGATGACCAGCTGGACCGCCACGACGGCGGCGGCGATGCCCTGCAGGCGCCCACCGGTGCCGTGGGTTCCGGTGCTGATCGCGCCGGCCACCGACTGAGGGTCGACGTCGCCGAGGTTGGACAGGGCGAGCCCCAGCGCCTGGAGTCGGGGGTTGAGGTCGCGCAGGGAGATGCCGGCCTGCACGCGGACCTGCCCGCTCGGGGCGTCGTGCCACAGCACGGCGGCCATCTGGTCGAGCCGGACCTGCACGCCGTCGGTGGCCGCGATCGAGGTGAAGGAGTGACCGGCGCCGACCGCCTTGACCGTCTGACCATCGGCGGCTGCCTGCTGGACGATCGTGGACACGTCCCCGGAGGTGCGTGGCCGTGCCGTGCGTGCCGGGTGCGCAACGACGTTGCGGCCCCAGTTGGTCCAGGATCCAGAGGCCTCGACCAGGTGCTTGCCGGGGAGTGTCACGCCGTCAGTATGGCGCAGCGTCGAACCGGGATCGATGCGTCCGATCCACGCTCCCGCGGTTTGATGACGGTCAGCGCGGGTATGACATGGGTGATGCGGGCTCAGAGCGGGCCCTCGCGCAGCTCACCTGAGGAGCACACCATGGCAGAACGAAACACCACTGTTCGCAGTCTTCACGACATCGGTCTCGGGGTGTGGTTCGGAGGCTCGCTGATGGGCGCGGTCGGACTCAACGGCGCGACGGCCGATGCGCAGGACCCGGCGGAGCGGCTGAGGCTCTCCTCGCTCGGATGGAAGCGTTGGGCGCCGGTGAGCGCTGCCGCGATCGCCATGCACGGGGTCGGAGGTCTGGGACTCATCCGGGCCAATCGCGAGCGCGTGAAAAACCAGGAGGGCGCCGCCTCGAACACGGCTCTGAAGACGGCGCTCACCCTCGCCGCAGCCGGTGTCACGGCCTACAGCGGTGCGCTCGGTGCAAAGGTGGAGGAGCAGAGCCAGCAGGGCGGGCGTGGAGCGACCGAACCGGCCGCCGGCGCATCCAGCGATCTCGCTTCGGCGCAGCGACAGCTGAAGATCGCGCAGTGGGCCATTCCGGCCATCACCGGACTGCTCGTGGTGCTCGGCGCGCAGCAGGGAGAGCAGCAGAAGCCGTCCCAGCAGTTCGCTCAGCGTCTCCGCAAGAAGATCTGACGGGGCGGCGGGCATGACCTCGAAGACCGTCCTTGCACTGAACTGCTCGCTCAAGCCCGGCGATGAACCGTCCAGCGGCGACCTGATGGCTCATCAGTTCGTCGACGCGCTGGGCGAGCACGGGGTGAGCGGCAGCGTGGTGAGGGTCGTCGATCACCGCATCCTGCCGGGTGTCGAGGCCGACATGGGCGATGGCGACGACTGGCCGTCCATTCGTGACCGGGTGCTCGCGGCCGACATCCTCGTGTTCGTGTCGCCCACCTGGATGGGTCACATGTCGAGTGTCGCGCAGCGAGTCCTGGAGCGTCTGGACGCGGAGGTGGCGACGGAGGGGCCCGACGGAAATCCGGTGTTGTCCGGCAAGGTCGCAGTGGTCGGTGTCGTCGGCAACGAGGACGGCGCGCACAAGATCACGGCGGATCTGTTCCAGGCGCTGAGCGACGTGGGGTACACCATCCCGGCGCAGGGTGGCACCTACTGGAACGGTGAAGCCATGCACAAGGTCGACTACCTCGACCTCGACGAGACACCGCCGGCGATCGCCGCGGCGCTGAACGCTGCGGCCGCGAATGCTGCACACCTGGCGGACCTGCTGGGGCACAAGCCCTACCAGGCCTGAGTGCTCACCCGAAGTTCTTTGCCTCGCCCCGGTAGGTGGGCACGACCTCCGTGCCGCCGGCACCGTCGACGAGGACCACGGAGCTGAACCGCTCGCACATCTCGCCGGCCTTGGCGTGCCGGAGCAGCACTCGGTCGCCGATGGCGAGGTCGGTTGCGGCGGACCCGCGCAATGGCGTCTGCACCTCGCCTGCGCCCTCGTTGTCGATCAGCGCGAGACCCTCGGGCCACACCGGGGTCGGTCGGCGATTCTTGTCGGTGCTGCCCGAGGCGATGTACCCGCCGCCGAACACGGTGGCGATGTCCTCGGCGGGGCGTCGGACGACCGAGAGCGCGAAGAACGCGGCGGGACGCGACTCGAAGGCGTTGTAGTCATCGAAGAGGGTCGGAGCGAACAGTCCCGATCCGGCGGTCAGCTCGGTGATGGCCGGGTCCCCGCCGGTGATCTCCAGGCTGCCGGTGCCACCGGCGTTGACCAGCTCGAGGTGGGCGACGTGACGCACCGCCTCGACGATCTCGCCGCGCCGGTCGGTCAGCTCGGCGGCCGATCGACGCTTGACCATCCGCACGGCGCGGGAGGTGTCGGGCAGCCCGGCGATCTGGGCGTCGTAGAACATCAGGCCGACGAGCCGGTAGCCGGCTCGCCCCGCGATCATCTGGGCGAGGTGGGTCGCGTCGTCGACGCTGTGCACTGGTGAACGGCGGACACCGAGGTGGAGGCGACCGATGCGCAGGGAGGCGTCGACGTCGAGGCACAACCGGATCTCGGGGCGGTCCACCGGGAGCAGGGCGTCGATGACGTCGAGCGCCTCGATGCTGTCGACCATGACCGAGATGGCGGCCAGGCGGGCCTCGTCGGCGATCAGGTCGCGCAGGGCGGCCGCGTCGACGGTCGGGTAGGCCAGCAGGACGTCGTCGGCGCCGCAGTCGACCAACCAGTTGGCCTCGGCCAGCGAGTACGCCATGATCCCGGCGAACCCGTCCCGGACCAGGGTGCGCTCGATGATCGACCGCACCCGGATCGACTTGCTCGCCAGACGGATCGGAACGCCGTCGGCGCGCTGCACGAGATCGTCGGCGTTGGCCCACAGGGTCTCGGCGTCGATGATCGCCAGCGGGGTGCTGAGGTCGTGGGTCGCGCTGAGCAGTCGCTGAGGTGAGGAGGCCACGCGGCCAGTATGGCGCAGGAGACGATGGCCGCGGATCTGATCGATCTAGCAGGCGGGCGCCGGCTCGATCCGGTGCCCTCTACAGTGATCGACCACCCGACCGACTACATGGGAGAACATGATGAGAGCTATGGGAATCAGCGCCTTCGGGGGCCCCGAGGTCGTTGAGGTGCTGCACGTCCAGGAGCCTGCGCCGCGAGCTGGTGAGGTCCGGATCGTCATGGAGGCCGCAGCTCTCAACCCAGTCGATGCTGCGACCCGCGAAGGCATCCTGATGGGTCTCGGTTTCCACGGTGAGCCCCCGCTGACGTTCGGGTGGGACGTGGCCGGAACCGTGGACATGGTCGGTGCAGACGTGTGGCGGTTGTCGCCCGGAGACCGGGTCATCGGTATCTCGACCCACATGTTCGACAGCCCCAGGACCCACAGTGAGCTCGTGGTGCTCAGCGAGACAGCGGTGGCGGCCATTCCCGCTGAACTGGATGCCGGTGCGGGGTCGACGCTTCCGCTTGCGGGACTGACCGCCCTGCAGGCGCTGGACCTGTTGGCGTTGCGTCGTGGGCAGTCGGTTCTCATCACGGGAGCGGGTGGTGCGGTCGGCACGCTTGCACTTCAGCTCGCGCGCATGCGAGGGCTGAAGGTCGTCGGTGCCGGCGCAGCTCGCCACCGCCAGCTCGTGCTCGAGCTGGGGGCGCACGAGTTCGTCGAGACCAGCGAGCTGGCCCAGAACGTGCGGCACGTGGTGCCCGGCGGAGTGGACGGCGCAATCGATGCTGGCGTCGTCGGACAGGCCTGTCTCGACGCAGTGGTCGAGTCAGGTGCTCACGTCAGTCTGGTGGTGCTGGAGCGTCCCGCTCCGCTGCGGGACGTGCGTTCTGAGTCGTTCGCCGTTCGGCCCGACTGGGAGCAGCTCACGTTGCTGTCGTCGCTCGCCGCGACCGGATCGCTTCGGACGGGGCCGGTGCGGTGGTTCTCCTTCGACGAGGCGGTCGAAGCGCACCGCGCACTCGCAGCTGGCGGACTGGGTGGGGCGAGGCTGGTGCTGCGGCCCTGAGCTCCGGGGCAGGTGGGTTCTGCCTTCACACCGGCCGGAAGCGAGCGATCAGGAGCTGGTGGACCAGCTCGGCATATTCGGGGAATGGGCCGCGGACGGACAGGTGAGGCGCCACCTCGGCGATGGTCAAGGGCGCGAGCGATCCTCGCTCGGCTCCCAGCTCTGCCCACCACGCGCCCAGCTGCTCGGTCGATGCGGCGAACACGATGGGACCCAGTCCACAGCGGGCGTGGGCGCTGGAGCACATGGCGCAATGCTCGCCCGAGGTGTAGACCGTCGCGTGCGCGCGCTCCTGCGCCGACAGGTTCAGCGCTGCCCAACGAGCCAGGGTGATCTCAGGGTGCAGCGTCGGGTCGCCCTCGGACTCACGATTGTGATCCTCGGCGAGGATCGTCCCGTCCGCGCCGACCAGCACCGATCCGAAGGGCTCGTTGCCGGTGGCCAACGCCCGTGCAGCCATGTCGATGGCGCGCTGAAGATGGGTGCTGTCGATCGTGTCCATGGGGGAATCCTCTCGTACGGATGGTGTCTCAGTGGGGAGTGAACGGCTCGAGACCAAGATGATCGCGCAGTGAGCTCATCGCCGCGTCGACGAACGGCTTCAGGTCCGTGCCCTCGGTCGTGAGCCACTGCTCGTAGGCGGTCATGGCAAGCGCGAGGCTGACGTGTCCGGCCACCAGAGGAAGGATGTCGTGCGAATCGAGACCTCGTCGGTCGGCGACGTACTCGGCGATGACCTCGCGCCACTCGGCGTACTGGTGGACCGAGTGCGCCTGCAGCGCCGGGGTGGAGAGGATGAGCGTCATGCGTTGGCGGTGCACGGGCATCGTGTCGGTGTCGAAGTCGTTGAACGCGACGACTCCGCGGTGCACGGCCTCCCAGACCGGAAGGTCTGACGGCATCGCGGCGAGGATCTGGCGAAAACCCTCGAGGCTGTCGGCGAACTGTCCCCACGGGATGTCGTTCTTGGACTCGAAGTACCGAAAAAGTGTGCGTCGCCCGACGCCGACCGCCGACGCGATGTCCTCGAGCGTGGTGCCTTCGAAACCGTGCTGAGCGAACAGCGCGAAGGCTGCTCGTTCGATATCCCCGTGGCTGGTCACCACCGGTCGTCCGGTACTTGATCGCGGGCGGGCTTCGGGCATGGACGAAATCTAGCAATTCCGAGGACGATCTCTCTGGAGCGCTTCCTTTTGGCCACGGGTGCCATTACTGTGTGAGGCACACAACACCGAAGGAGTCGCCATGAACGTCGAACCCCACACCGAGCCCGTGCTCGACGGCGAAGTCGTCACACCCGAGTCGCTGATCGAGGAAGTTTCGATCGACGGCATGTGCGGCGTCTACTGAGACCGGAGATCGACTGATGTCAGGGATGCTCGACGAGTCATGGCGGCTGTCGCCTTCGGTGGAGCTGCGCCCCGAGCCGTTCGGCGCGCTTGCCTACCACTTCGGCAACCGCAAGCTCACCTTCCTGAAACGCCCTGAGCTTGTGGCGCTGGTCCGTGCGCTCGACGAGCATCCCGACGTCCGTTCGGCACTCCTGTCGGCGGGCATTCCAGAGCCGCAGTGGCCGGCCTACGAGACTGCTCTGCAGGGCCTGGCCGCCACCGACATGATCCGCACGAAAGGCGTCGCATGACCATCCTCGAGACCCGTCCCGTGATCGACCGTCCGAAGAACGGCTCGTTGATCGAGCAGTTCGAGCACGGTCTCGACGCGCCGATCTGCCTGACGTGGGAGCTGACGTACGCCTGCAACCTGGAGTGCGCGCACTGCCTGTCCTCATCGGGCCGTCGTGATCCCAACGAGCTGACCACCGAGCAGGCAGAGGCGGTCATCGACGAGCTGCAGCGCATGCAGGTCTTCTACGTCAACATCGGCGGTGGCGAGCCGACGATCAGACCCGACTTCTGGCACCTGCTGCAGTACGCGGTCGACCACAACGTGGGGGTCAAGTTCTCGACCAACGGCGTGCGGATCAACCCGGAGAAGGCAGCCTTGCTCGCCTCGACCGACTACGTCGACGTGCAGATCTCCCTGGACGGGGCGACGGCCGAGGTCAACGACTACGTGCGCGGCCCCGGGTCCTACGACACCGCCATCGCCGCGTTGAAGAACCTGCAGGCTGCCGGTTTCAAGGATGCCAAGATCTCCGTCGTCGTGACCCGTCAGAACGTCACCCAGCTCGACGAGTTCAAGGCGCTGGCCGATCAGTACGGTGCGACGCTCCGCCTGACGCGCATGCGGCCGTCGGGCCGTGGGGCCGACGTGTGGGACGAGCTGCACCCGCTCCCGGAGCAGCAGAGGATCTTGTACGACTGGCTCGTCGCGAACGGCGAGAACGTCCTGACCGGTGACTCGTTCTTCCACCTTGCGGCGTTCGGCGAGAGTCTGCCGGGTCTGAACCTGTGCGGAGCGGGCCGGGTGGTGTGCCTGATCGATCCTGTGGGCGACGTGTACGCCTGCCCGTTCGCCATCCACGACAACTTCCTGGCCGGGAACCTGCTCGCTGACGGTGGGTTCCAGCGGGTCTGGCAGAACTCCGAGCTGTTCAACGAACTGCGCTCACCGCAGACCGGCGGCGCCTGCACGAAGTGCGAGTTCTTCGACTCCTGCCGCGGCGGATGCATGGCGGCCAAGTTCTTCACCGGTCTGCCGCTCGACGGTCCCGACCCCGAGTGCGTGCAGGGCTACGGCGAGACCGCACTGGCTGGAGATCGCATCATCCCGGCCCAGAGCCAGGACCACTCGAAGTCCAATCCGACGCGCAACCAGCCCGTCATGCTGACCCTCACCCGGCGTGAGGACCTGCAGGCGCCGCCGGTCTCGGCGTGTGCTGAGGATCCGCTCGCTGGTTTCACCCTCTAGCAGAAACGAAGATCACCTGATGTCGATGAACCCCTGGGCCAAGAACCCCTGGTTCGAGTCCGTCGCCGTGGCTCAGCAGCGCGCCAAGAAGCGACTGCCCTCGTCCGTGTACGGCGCCCTGGTGGCCGGATCCGAGCGCGGTCAGTCCATGAGCGACAACGAGCTGGCCTTCACCGAGCTCGGGTTCGCTCCCCACGTCGCGGGGCATCCGCACGAGCGGAAGATGGACACCTCGGTGATGGGCCAGGCCATCTCGCTGCCGGTGATCATGTCTCCCACTGGGGTGCAGGCAGTGCATCCCGACGGTGAGGTTGCCGTCGCCCGTGCTGCCGCCTCGCGCGGCACGGTGGTCGGTCTGAGCAACTTCGCGAGCCGGTCGGTCGAGGATGTCGTCCATGCCAACCCGGCCACGTTCTTCCAGATGTACTGGACCGGCGATCGCGATGTCATGGTGCAGCGCATGCAGCGTGCCCACGCCGCAGGATCGGTGGGGCTCATCGCCACGCTCGACTGGTCGTTCTCGATGGGACGCGACTGGGGCAGTCCGGAGATCCCCGAGAAGGTCGATTTCAAGACGGCGATGAAGTTCGTGCCCCAGGTGATGCGGAAGCCGCGCTGGTTGGCCTCCTTCGCGCGCGAGCTTCCCGATCTGACAGCGCCCAACCTCGCTGCTCCCGGCGAGTCGAAGGGCCCCACGTTCTTCGGTGCCTACTACGAGTGGATGACCACGCCGCCGCCGTCGTGGGACGACGTGCAGTGGATGCGTGAGCAGTGGAAGCAGATCAGCGGGAAGCCATTCATGCTGAAGGGCGTGTGCCGAGTCGACGATGCTCTGCGCGCCGTGGACAGCGGCGTCGACGCCATCTCGGTGTCCAATCACGGCGGAAACAACCTCGACAGCACCCCCGCTCCGATCCGGGCTCTGCCTGCGGTCGCGGACGCCGTGGGCGACCAGGTCGAGGTGCTGCTCGACGGAGGTGTCCGCCGGGGTAGCGACGTCGTGAAGGCCGTTGCTCTCGGCGCCCGGGCGGTCATGATCGGTCGCGCTTACCTGTGGGGACTGGCGGCCAACGGCCAGCCCGGTGTGGAGAACGTCCTCGACATCATGCGCAGCGGCATCGACTCGGCGATGCTGGGCATGGGCGTCGCTTCGATCGACGAGCTCGAGCCAGGTCATCTGGTCATGGACGCGGACTTCCGACGCAATCTCGGCGTCCCCGCGTCGAGCTGATGCACCTCGCGCACTCGGCGTGGACCGACATCGGCGAGCGGCCCCTGGTTCTGGTGCCGACAGGTTCCCTCGAGCAGCATGGCCCGCACCTGCCGTTCGACACCGACTCGGTCATAGCCGTCGCGGTCGCGCAGGGTGTGGCCGCCGAGGTCGAGGGTGCCCTGGTGGCACCACCGGTCATCTACGGCAGCAGCGGTGAGCACCAGAGCTTTCCCGGAACATGCTCGATCGGCTCGGATGCGCTGCAGATGATGCTCGTGGAGCTGGTCCGTTCGATGCGGACCTGGGCGGGGCGGGTGGTCTTCGTCAACGCTCATGGCGGGAATCTGACGGCACTCGTTGCTGCAGTCACGCAGATGCGCGACGAAGGCCACGACGTGGCCTGGATCCCTTGCGCCACCGAGGACGTTGACCTGCACGCGGGTCTCACCGAGACGTCCTTGATGTTGCACCTGAGACCCGAGTCGGTCCGGTTGGATCGGGCAGAGCCGGGAGACACCCGGCCGCTGGCGGACATCCTGCCGTTGTTGATGTCTGGTGGGGTGGCTGCGGTCTCGCCGAACGGCGTGCTGGGCGATCCGGCCGGCGCCGACGCCGCTCGTGGGTCGCGGCTCCTGGCACAGATGATCGCTGACACGAGGAGCGCCGTCCGGGAGGGCGATGTCAACGCCCACGGGCGACTCTCGCCGGTCCTGCCAGCACCATGATCGAGCCGCTCTGCGTTCGTCTGCACGACGACGTGGCTGTGGGCCCGGTCCTGGTCCGGTCCGGGCGGGTGCTGCGGCTCTCACCCACAGCCCAGTCCATGCTTGCCGACCGCGTGGTCGTGGCCGATTCCCGGCCGACGGTCGCGCTGGCTCATCGCCTGATCGACCTCGACCTGGCACGACCGGTGCGCAACGACCACGCGGTCGCCGACGTGTCGGACCTCACCGTGGTGGTGCCGGTGAAAGACCGCCCCGCCGAGGTGGGGAGATTGCTGGCAGAGCTCTCGGGGCGGGTCGAGTGCATCGTGGTCGACGATGCATCCGGGGACCCCGAAGCGCTGCGCGTCGTCGCCGATCCGCACCGAGCCCGATTGCTCAGGCTCGAGGAGAACCTCGGTCCGGCTGGCGCCAGAAATGCCGGCCTGGCCCAGGTCTCGAGTCGGTTCGTCGCCTTCGTCGACTCCGACATCAACCTGAGCACCTCAGACCTGGTGCGACTGCTGGAGGAGTTCGTCGATCCCGACCTTGCAGTCGTGGCGCCCCGCGTGCGCACCAGGGGCGGCGAGCGCTGGTTCGAGCGCTACGAGGACGGGTGCGGTGCCCTCGATCTGGGGGCGAGGTCGGCGACGGTCCGGCCGTGGTCAGCCGTGGCCTACGTTCCGAGCGCGTGTCTCGTGGCGAGGGTGGATGCCCTCGGCGACGGATTCGACGAGTCGCTGATCAGCGGCGAGGACGTGGACCTCGTCTGGAGACTGATCGCTGCGGGCGGTCGCGTTCGCTACTGCGCGGACGTGCAGGTCTGGCACGACCACCGGAGCACGGCGCGTGGGTGGCTCGGTCGCAAGTTCTTCTACGGCACCAGTGCGGCAGCGCTGGCCCGTCGACACGGATCGAAGGTCGCGCCGGCCGTGCTCTCCGCCGAGTCGGCAGCGCTGGTCGCCGCGGTGGTCGTCCAGAGGCGGTGGGCCACGGTGGTCGCAGCCGGACTGGGGTTGCGGTCTTATCGGGTGGTGTCGGCGCAGCTGCCCGAGCTGGACCGGAACGAGCGAGCCCGGCTGACGGGTGCCTCAGCCAGCGCCACGGCTCGGCAGGCCTCGGCGCTCGCCCTGCGACACTGGTGGCCGATGGCGGCGGTCCTGATGGTCTTCTCCAGGCGGGCGCGGAAGGCAGTGATCGGCGCAGCGGTCATCGACTTCCTCGTGTCGCGGAAGCGCAGCTCGACCGCTCTGGGGCCGGCACGGTTCCTCGCCGCCCGCCGGGTCGACGACCTGGCCTACGGAGCCGGCGTCTGGTGGGGAGCATTCCGTGCGCGATCGATCAGATGTCTGCTGCCGGCACGTTCGAGCGGTGTCGGGTCGGGGCAGGGAGGTGGCTCGTGACGGGTTACGACGTCGTGATCGTGGGCGCAGGTGCGGCCGGGTGCGTCCTGGCGAGCCGGTTGTCCGAGGACCCGACCACCTCCGTACTGCTCGTCGAGGACGGAGGCCCCTCGCGCCATCCGATGCTCTCGGTGCCCCGGGCCTTCTACTACTCCCTGCGGTCGCAACGATTCACCCGTCGCTTCCAGACCAGCCCGGCGAGTGGCGTCCCGCCGGAGTGGTGGACCCGGGGGCGAGGGCTCGGCGGTTCCACCACGGTCAACGGCCTGATGTACACCCGCGGTGCTGCTGCGGACTACGACGCGCTCAAGGCGCAGGGGTTGGACGGTTGGGGCTGGTCGCAGGTCCTCGCCGCATATCGGGCCATCGAGGACCACGAGCTGGGCGCCTCGTCGACCCGAGGCGCTGGCGGCCCTCTCGCCGTGTCGGTCCCGCGGTCCGACGACGGGGTCACGAACGCGGTGCTGGTCGGTGCCGAGCGGTGGGGGCTTCGACGAGTCGAGGACTTCAACGACTCCGACGGCGATCGGGTGGCCTTCACGCCGGCCACCATTGCCCGTGGTCGGCGGGTGAGTGCCGCGACGGCGTTCCTGCGACCTGCACTCGAGCGACCCAACCTGACGGTGGCGATCCGGGCACGCGTGGAGCGGGTGCTGATCGAGGGTGACGTGGCGGTCGGTGTACAGGTGCGGCGCGGTGACGATGTCGAAGAGGTCCGGGCGCGACGTGAGGTCATCGTCGCGGCGGGCGCGATCGAGAGTCCTCTGCTGCTGGAACGATCGGGTATCGGATCTCGCGAGGTGCTGACCGACGCTGGGATCGACACCATCGTGGACAGCCCGCGCGTCGGAGAGGGCCTGATCGAGCATCGAGGGGTGAGCATGCAGGTGCGGTTCCGCGACCGTCTCGGCGTCACCGAGCGGTTCAACTCGCGACTGGGGCGCGCCGTCGAAGGCGTCCGCTACCTGGCGACGCGGCAGGGCCCCATCGCGACCAGCGGTTACGACGTGGTCAGCGCCCTGCGGTCCTCGCCGGGCCTGGAGCGGCCGGACGTGCAGGGCGTGTGGATACCGATGGCGATCGATGAGACGTCAGAGCAGATGGGGCCCGCGCCCTACTCGGGCCTGCTGTTCACCGGTTACGCACTGCGCCCGACGTCGGCGGGTTCGGTGCACGTCGCGTCGAGCGATCCGGCGGCACCGCCGAAGCTCGAACCGCACTATCTCGAACACCCGGCTGAATGTGCGGCGACCGGGGCGATTCTCGACCATGCGCGCTCGGTGCTGGCCGGGTCGGATCTGGCCGACCTGATCGATCACGAGGTCTTCCCGGGACCCGAGGTCGCGTCGAGCGCTGACGTCGTGGCACATGCCCGGTTGGCTGGGGGAGGGATCTACCACGCGGTGGGATCTTGTGCGATGGGCGCAGGGGCGGACTCGGTGGTCGACGTGGACCTACGGGTTCGAGGCGTTTCCGGCCTGCGAGTGGTCGATGCGTCAGTGCTGCCGTTCCACGTCTCGGGAAACACGGCGGCACCGGTCATGGCGATGGCCTGGCTCGCAGCCGACAGGATGACGCTGAGGTAGCCTTAAACTGTTGACAGTTGACATGGGGCGGCTCACAATGAAGGTGCCCCGGTGACGCGCTGGGGCTTTCAGGGGTGGCAGCGGTGCTGGTCTCCGCCCCATGAGCGGCCCTGGGGGGTCAGGAGGAGGTCTGATGGACGACGAGATCGGATCGACGTTGTCGCGTGACGGCACATTCTCGCAGCGCACCGAAGCTGTGCTTCGCGAACGAATCCTGGACGGATCCATCGCGCCGGGGGAGCGTGTCAACGAGGTGGCTCTCGCCGGGGCTCTCGGCATCAGCCGGGGCCCCTTGCGCGAAGCCATCCAGCATCTCGCCGGCGAGGGGCTCCTCACGATCATCAGTCACCGGGGAGCGTTCGTCCGCACCTTCGAGCCGCGAGAGATCCACGAGCTCTACGATCTGCGCACGGCCTACGAGATGCACGCCGCCCGACTGGCGTGTGTCCGGGCGAGCGAGGAACAGCTGGCCGACTTCGTGGATTTCGTCGCTGCCACGGGGGACATCATGTCCGCCGAAGGCGACGGACGCTACCCGGTGGAGCGAGACTTCCACAGCCAGCTGATCGCTCTGGCGGACAACGTGGCTCTCGCGCGCGCCGCCGCAGAGACGCAGGCGCAGATCTCCTTGGCTCGCTCCATGTCGGCCAAGGTCGCTGTCCGCGCCAAGGCTGCGCTCGACGAGCACGCCGACATCGCGGATGCACTTGCGCAGCGATCGGCCGACGATGCGGCACGTTGTGTGCAGATCCACCTCGACGAGGCCCGCACCAGCGCCATGGCGGCGCTCGGCTTCGACGACAACCCGCGAAAGACGGAGTGACGACCATGACCACGACCACTGGACTGCGCCACCTGATCGAGCAGGCGCACGGACCGATTCTGCTTCCTGGCGCACCGAATGCCCTCACTGCGCGCGTCATCGAGCAGGCTGGCTTCGAGGCGGTCTACGTTTCGGGCGCTGGAGTCACCAACACCTACCTCGGAATGCCAGACCTCGGGCTGATGTCGATCACTGAGCTGGTGGGCCACGTGGGCGCGATGGCTGAGGTGGTCTCGATCCCCCTGGTGGTTGATGCGGACACGGGCTTCGGCAATGCGTTGAACGTGCAGCGCACCGTCCGCCAGCTGGAGCGGGCGGGAGCCTCCGCCATCCAGCTCGAGGACCAGGTGAGCCCGAAGAAGTGCGGACACTTCGCCGGTAAGGAGGTGGTCTCGATGCAGGAGATGGTCGGCAAGGTGCACGCCGCAGTCGATGCGCGGCTCAGCGAGGACATGCTGGTCATCGCGCGCACCGACGCGCTGTCCACCGAAGGGTTGGAGGCGGCCTGCGAGCGAGCCGCGGCCTACTCCGAGGCAGGTGCCGACATCTTGTTCGTGGAAGCGCCCACGACCACCGAGCAGATGGCGCACATCGTGCGCACCGTGCCGGGCCTCCACATGGCCAACATGGTCGAAGGCGGGATGACCCCACTGACGTCACGGGACGAGCTCGGTGAGCTCGGATTCTCGATCGCTCTGTACGCGAACGCTGCGATGCGCGGGGCCGTCGCGGGGATGAGGCAGGTCATGGCCCATCTCATGACCCATGGCGACACCGTGCACGCCACCGAGCTGATGATCAGCTGGGCCGATCGCCAAGGACTGGTTCGCAAGACCGAGTTCGACGAGCTCGACCGGCGGTATGCGGCCGATCTGCCATTCGAAGGAGCGCTCTCATGACCGTGCACGACACCCGTCTCACAGGAGGTCGTGTCTTCCTGCACGGCACGGGACTGTCCGAAGTGGATCTACTCATCACCGACGGGCTGATTGCCGGCATCGTTGCGCGCGGTACGGCCGCCGAGGCCCGTGAGGAGGTGCAGCTAGGAGGCAAGGTGGTTCTGCCCGGGGCGATCGACCCGCACGTCCACCTGGGCAAGGACATCCGGGTCCCAAAGGATCCCGACGATGCCCGGCTCGAGACCGCGTCCGCCGTCGCCGGTGGCATCACCTCGATGCTGGTCTACCTGATGAGTGGCGAGCCGTACGAGAGCGTCGTGCCCGGCGCCCAGTCCGTCATGGAGCAGGACTCCTACGTCGACTTCGGCTTCCACATCTGTGTGGGCACCGATGACCACGTCCACGACATCCCGGCCTACATGCGAGAGTTCGGCATCTCGAGCTTCAAGTTCTTCATGAACTTCAAGGGCGAGGAGGGCGCCTACCTGGGCCTGCCGGGCAATGATGACGGCTACATGTACGACGTGCTCGGCATGGCTGCAGACAACGGTGCCATGATCAACCCGCATCCCGAGAACATCGAGCTGGTCTGGAAGCTCAAGAGCCGAAAGATCGATGAGTCGCGCGGTCCGCTCAGCGCGTGGAACCAGTCGCGTCCTTCCTTCGTCGAAGCCGAAGCAGTGCAACGTGTGGCCTACATGGCCCAGATCACGGGTGCCTCCGTCTACGCGGTCCACACCAGCAGTCAGCTGGCCCTGGAGGCGATGGAGCGCCAACGGAGGTCCTACGACAATCTCTTCGTCGAGACCTGCACGCAGTACCTCACCCTCACGACCGATGCCGACTGCGGCACGTACGGGAAGGTCAACCCGCCGATCAGGGAGCGGGACGACCTCGAAGCACTGTGGGCCGGGCTTGCCGACGGACGTGTGGACACCGTCGGGTCCGACCACAACGCTCGTCACCGTTCCTTCAAGGAAAAGGATGTGTGGTCGGCGTCGGCCGGCTTCCCGGGCACCGGCGGGGTGCTGCCGCTGACCCTGAGCGAGGGCCTGCGACGCGGAGTTCCGCTCGCGCGGCTGGTGGACGCGACCTCGACCCGCTCGGCGAAGCTCTTCGGCATGTATCCACAAAAAGGCACGATTCGCGTCGGATCCGACGCAGATCTGGCTGTCGTGGACCTCGACGGAAGCTATGTCATCAATGCCGCCACGCAGCACTCAGGCGCCGACTACACGCCCTGGGAAGGCACCGAGGTGCCGCTGAGCGTCGTGCACACGCTGGTTCGAGGACAGTTCGCACTGCGTGATGGGCAGCTCGCCCCCGAGACGACCGGTCGCTACCTGCGCCGCGAGCACAGCGGCGCGACCGCCCTCGCTGCAGCAGAGCTCGAAGGAGAAACCTCATGACCGAGATCATCGACGACCTGACGCGGCAGCGCTACGATGCCGCAGGCTTCGGCCGGCCTGTCGGCCTCGGTCAGCGGCCGGCCCTGTTGATCATCGACGTGCAGTACCGCACCACCGGAACCGCTCGGGTGGCATTCGACGAGGCGCTCGAGGAGTTCACCACCAGCTGCGGCGAGGTGGCGTGGGACGCCGTGGGCAACATCGCGAAGCTGCTCGAGCTGTTCCGTGGCAAGAACTGGCCGGTGCTCTACCCGTACGTCGCTCCCAAGAAGGGGTTCGACGCTGGTGCGCTGGGAGCCAAGGTGCCTGGCATCATGGATATCCCCGAGCAGGGCTACGAGTTCCACCCGGACATCGCGCCCCTCGAGGGAGAGATCCTGCTCCCGAAGCGCCATCCGAGCGCCTTCTTCGGGACGCCGTTGCTCAGCTATCTGATTCAGGCAGGCGCCGATTCCCTGGTCGTCACGGGCTGCTCGACGTCGGGCTGCGTGCGCGGGAGCGCAGTGGACGCGTTCTCCTACAACTACAAGGTGGCCGTCCCGTCGGACGCCGTCTACGACCGCAGCCCCCTGGTGCACGAGGTCAACTTGTTCGACATGGGGCAGAAGTACGCCGATGTCTCCTCGACGGCTGAGCTGCTGAGCTCCCTTGCCCACATCGACGCTCGATGAGCAGCACGGCGAGCGGCCCTCCGGGTTACATCGTCGCGGAGATCACCGTCAGTGACGCCGAGACGTACGAGGAGTACGTCGAGCGCAGCGGGACGGTGCTCGCCGCTTACGGTGCACGCCTGTTGGTGCACGCCTTCTCGAGCGCCGGCGACCTGATCGTGAAGGAAGGCGGTCGCACGTTCGAGCGCTTGATCGTGGTCGAGTTCGAGAGCCTCGAGCGCGTCACCGAGTTCTACCACTCGCAGGACTACCAGCAGGTGATCGGCCTGCGGCAGTCGTCGGCGCAGTCGCACGTCTACCACGCCGCAGGCGTGCCGCCCGAGGCTGGCTGACCCCACCGCCACCACCTGCGTCGGACGTCCAGAGAAGGTCCGACGCAGGTGTTTTTGCGACGTCCTGGCGCCTGAAACAGGATTGGTATGTAACGTTTACAGAGAACTGTTGACAGTTTGCAGTTGACGATCTAGCGTGATGCGAGTCATATTCTTTCGACAGAGAGTCGGTTGCATGTACGCGTGTTCGTGGTCCGAGGTGCCGGTCGTCGAAGGCCTGCCCAACAACTTCCGTCAGGCGGTTGCCGGGCGCGAGATGAGCGTGAACCGAATTCGATGGACGCATCCCACCGAGCTTCCGTTCCATGTCCACGACGACGCTGAACAGGCCATCGTGATGCTCGAAGGTCGCATCGAGTTCACGATCGACGAGGTCGACATGGTCCTGTCCGCCGGCGACGTGGCGTTCGTGAGCCGCGGCGCGGTCCACGGCGGGCGCAGCATCGAGGGCGACGCGGTCTTCGTCGAGGTCTTCACGCCGCTCAAGGTCGACCTGCTGCCCGGCTTCCTGGGAACACCGAATCCGGCGCCACAAGGAGAGTCCGCATGACGTTGCAGCAGATCACCAGCCGGGTGCGCGTGGAGACGGCGCACCTGGGTAGCAACAACTCGATCATCGTCGGTGACGACGGCGTCATGCTCGTCGACAGCCCCCACCGGCCCACCGATGCGATGCGCTGGAACGAGACGGTGGCGGCTTTCGGGCCGACCCGGTTCGTCGTGAACACCGATCACCACCCCGACCACACGATCGGCAACTTCTGGCAGGGCGGCGAGGTCGTGTCCCACCGCGGGACGCGCGAGCGGCTGCTGGTCGACCCGCCGACCGATGAGTACCTGCGGGACCTCTTCTCGCGCATCGACCCTGACGCCGTGGCGCTGGTCGACGACTACAGCGTCCGCGTGCCCAATGTCGTGTTCAGCGAGCGACTCGACCTGCATGTCGAGGGCGCCAGCCTGGAGCTCACCTTCAGGCCGGGCCACACCGCGAACAGTCTGTTGGCCTGGTTTCCGGGTGACGCGGTGATCTTCAGCGGCGACATCGTGTGCGAGGCAGGCCTGCCGTCCTTCCAGGACTCGCGGCTCGTCGACTGGTTCGACGCCATCGACGCGGTTGCGGCCTACGACTTTGAGTTCCTCGTCCCCGGTCACGGGGAGGTGGCCGACCGCGCGGTCGTCGATCACTACCGCCAGCTCGGCAGGGAAGTGGTTCAGGAGGTGTCGTCGGTCATCTCGGCCGGGCACTCCCGGGACCAGGCGTGCGATGAAGTCCGATTCGAGGACAACATCCACGTCGACACCGATGAGTACGTCGGTTATCCCGACTCGCTCGTCGAGATGTTCCAACGCCGTTCCATCGCGAGGATCTACGACGACCTGATCGAAGACCCCAGCCTCGCGAACCGATAATTCCCCTGTTTGAAACCCAGTTAATCCCCCTCCTCACCCCCTATGGAGAACTGATGAAGATCAAGAAGCTCACTGCAGTAGCGGCGGTCGCCCTGCTGACGCTCGGAGCCTGTGGCTCCTCCGGCGACTCCTCGTCGGCGGGAAGCGATCCCGAGAAGGCCGAGGCAGCGCGCGAAGCTGTCGAGGCGGCGAAGGCCATCCCGGGAACCGACAATCTCGGCGAAGCCATCGACGTCAGCTCATTGGAGGGCAAGTCGATCCACTCGATCCCGATCGACAGCAAGGCCGAGTTCTACGCCGTGGGCGAGAAGGCCATGAAGACCGTCGCGGAAGAGGCTGGTGTCGACTTCGTGACGTTCCCGTCCGATGGCACCCAGACCTCCTTCCAGCAGGGGATCCAGCAGGCGATCAACGCTGACGCCGGAGCGATCTTGCTGAACGGACCGCTCGCGGAGACCCTCGGGCCGCAGATCGATGCGGCGAAGGAGGCCGGTATCCCGGTCATTCCACTGCACCTCAGCGACGCTGACAGTGAAGGCACCCCCGGCCTGGAGTACGAGGCGTTCGCCCCGTTCAACCAGGGAGCTCGGCTCTTCACCCAGTACGCGATCGCCAACCTGGAGGGCGAGCCGGTGCACGCACTGGTCATCGAGGTCTCCGAGACCGGACCCTCCGAGGGAATGGTCCAGACCATCGAGGACACCCTCGCTGAGGAAGGACCGGAGGGATCCACGGCCACGGTCGTCAACGCTCCAGTCGCCCAGTGGTCCACCCAGGTTCAGGGGCTGGTCCAGTCCGCACTCCTGAAGGATCCCAAGATCAACGCAGTCCTGCCGATCTACGACTCGATCGCGCTGTACGCGGCTCCGGGGATCCAGCAGTCCGCGGGAAACCGGGACGTGGGAATCTACACGTTCAACGGCACGCCGGCGATCCTGAAGATGGTCAAGGACGGCAGCGTCGAGGTCAATGTCGCGGAGAACCCCGACTGGGTCGCCTACGTCAACATCGACGTCGCCTTCCGCGCCATGCTCGGCGAGGACCCGATCGAGGGTGAGACCGGCCCGTTGCGCCTCATCGACGCCTCGAACGTCGACGAGACCGGCACGCCGCCGGAGAGCGGCAAGGGCTTCGGCGACGAGTACCCCGACGCGTTCCTGAAGCTCTGGGGGCTGTCGTAACCCATGCCTGACATCCAGTCGGACGTCCGCAGCAGCGGGGCGGCCACCGCCGCCCCGCTGCTGCGGGTCACGTCCCTTCGCAAGGCTTTCAGCGGTGTGCCCGCCTTGCGCGGCGTCGATCTCGACGTCCGCCCGGGCGAGATCCACGGTCTGCTCGGTGCCAACGGCAGCGGAAAGTCGACCCTCATCAAGGTGCTGGCCGGCTTCCACGACGCCGACGGCGGTGAGGTCAGCATCCACGGCCGCCAGTTGAAGAGCCCGTTCGGAGCCCGCGGTCTGCGCGACGAGGGCATGGGTTTCGTGCACCAGGACCTCGGCCTCGCGCCAGCAGGAACGGTGCTCGAGCACATGGCGCTCGACTCCGCCGGCGACGCCCGAGGGCTGCGCCGAATCGAGTGGAGCAGGGAGCGCGACCGTGTTCGCGAGCTGCTCGACCGCTTCGAGGTGCAGGTTGACGTCGACGCCACGATCGACACGCTGACTCCGGTGCAACGTGCGATGGTGGCCGTCGTGCGGGCCGTCGGTGGACAGGAGCTCGGCGACGACTCCGGGCGGCGCGGCCAGATCCTCGTGCTGGACGAACCCACCGTCTTCCTGCCTCGCCACGAGGTGGGCCTGTTGTTCGACCTGCTGCACCGGCTGCGCGAGAACGGCGACGCCGTGCTGCTGGTCAGTCACGACCTCGACGAGATCATCCAGGTCACCGACCGCGTGACCGTCTTCCGCAACGGCGAAACCGCCGGGACGAGAGACACGGCGACCTCGACCCGCGACGATCTCGTCCAGCTGATCCTCGGATCTCGCAACGATCGGGCCGCCAAGGCCTCCGTGGTGGTCACCGATGGCAGCGAGCCGCTGCTCTCGGCCCGGGGACTGACCGGAATGCGGGTCCGCGACCTCGATCTCGACCTGTTCCCGGGCGAGGTCGTGGGCGTGACCGGACTCGCCGGCTCCGGGTTCGAGGAGCTTCCCGAGCTGCTGTACGGCGCCAAGCAGGCCCGGAGCGGTCAGATCACCCAGGACGGCCGGACCTTCTTGAACCCTCGGCCGATCGACTCGATGGACCGCGGCGTCGTCCTGATCCCCGCTGACCGCAAGGGTGAGGGAGGTGTGCTGGAACTGAGCGTCATGGAGAACATGTCATTGCCCTTCCTGACCGGCCGCGCCAAGGGATTTCGCGTCGACTGGAGCGCGATCGAGCAGCAGGCGCAGGAAGCGTGCGACCGGCTCAACGTCCTCCCGCCGAAGCCGTCGGCCCAGTTCGGACACCTCAGCGGCGGCAATCAGCAAAAGGCCCTGTTGGGCAAGTGGCTGGACACCGCTCCACGCGTCATGCTCCTGAGCGAGCCGACGCAGGGTGTCGACATCGGAGCGCGTCGCGAGATCTTCCGGCTCATCCGCGCCGCCGCCGCCGACGGCATGGCCGCGCTGTGTGCCACGTCGGACTACGAACAACTCGTCGAGATGGCTGACCGGGTCATCGTCCTCAGTGAGGGCCGGATTCATTCCGAGATCCACGGAGACGACATCACCAAGGACGCACTGGCGTCCGCCGTCTACTCAGAGGAAGCATCATGACCACCACCTCGCCGGCACCTTCCGGAAACAAGTCCGCTCGTCGAGTGGCAATGAAGCGTCCCGCCGAGCCGGAGCGGTTCGCGCTGCTGGGTGTCTGGGTCGTGCTGATCATCGTGTTCAGCATCATCGTCCCCGACACGTTCCCGACCACGGCCAACGTGTCGAACATGCTGGGGTCGCAAGCGGTGCTGCTCATCTTGGCGCTGGGGCTCATCATTCCGCTGCGGACCGGAGACCTTGATCTGTCGATCGCCTCGACGTTGAACCTGTCGGCCGTCGTGGTCGCGGTGCTCAACGTCAATCAGGGGTGGAACATCTGGGCCGCAGTCCTCGCAGCGATCGTCGCAGCGCTGCTCGTCGGCGTCGTCAACGGGCTCATCGTGACGCGGTTCGACATCGATCCGCTGATCGTGACCTTGGGCATCGGGACGGTCGTCCAGGGCCTGATCTACCAGATCTCCGGGTCGGTGACGATCACCGGCGTCGATCGGGACCTGTCCGACGTGATGCTGACGCAACCGTTCCTGTCGATCCCGCTGGACTTCTACTACGCGATCGCCCTGTGCATCGTCGTCTGGTACGTCTTCGACCACACCGCGTTCGGACAACGCCTGCTGTTCGCCGGGCAGAGCCGCGACGTGGCCCGTCTCAACGGCGTCAACGTCCCCCGCCTGCGAGTGGCGGCGCTCATGTCGTCCGCCGGAATCGCCGGCCTGGCGGGCGTGGTCTACGCCGGCACCACGGCGAGTGCCGACCCGGTCTCCGGCGCGGCCTTCCTGCTGCCTGCCTTTGCCGCGTGCTTCCTGGGTTCGACGGTGCTGAAGATCGGTCGCTTCAACCCCTGGGGAACTCTGATCGCGGTGTACTTCCTCGTCACCGGCATCACCGGTCTGCAGCTCATGGGGGCCCAGCAGTACGTGCAGCAGCTCTTCTACGGCGGAGCCCTGGTCATCGCCGTCGTCATGTCCAAGCTCGTCAGGAGCCGAGGCGAGCGGCGTCGCCGCATCGATGTCCAGCCTGACGTTTCATCCTGACCCCCTACCTGTCATCCCTCGAAAGGCAGAACCATCATGAAGACACGCGCAGCAGTCATTCACGCCATCGGCGAAGAATGGAAGGTCCAGGAGCTCGATCTCAACGAGCCGGGCGACAACGAGGTTCGCATCAAGGTCATGGCCAGCGGACTGTGCCACTCCGATGATCACTTCGTCACCGGCGACCTCGCGGTCGACCTGCCCATGGTCGGGGGGCACGAGGGAGCAGGCATCGTCGAGTCTGTCGGCTCGAAGGTCACCAAGGTCAAGGTCGGCGACCATGTCGCCACGCTGTTCATCCCGGCCTGCGGCCAGTGCGAGTACTGCGCGCGCGGCATGCAGTACATCTGCAACAACGGCGCCGGCATGGAGACCGGCATGGGCATGGACGGCAAGGCCCACTTCCACGACGCGGACGGCAAGGCTGTCGGTGGTGTCACCCGCCTCGGGAGCTTCTCGAACTACCTGGTCTGCCACGAGATGCAGACCGTCAAGCTCCCCGAGGACATTCCGTTCGAGCTGGCCTGCCTGGCCTCCTGCGGCGTCGCGACCGGTTTCGGCGCCGCGGTCAACGGAGGCGTCAAGCCCGGCGACGTCGTGCTCGTCCTGGGTCTCGGTGGCGTCGGCGCGAACGCGGTCCAGGGTGCGAAGCACGCCGGCGCCGACCACATCATCGTCATCGACCCGGTGGAGTCCAAGCGGGACCATGCCACGGTCTTCGGGGCCACCGAGTTCTTCACGTCGATCCCCGAGGCGCAGTCGCGCATCGACCACCTGACCAACGGTCAGGGCGTCGACGTCGCACTCATCGCGGTCGGTCGCGTCGACGGCACCATCATCGGCGACGCCTTCCGGGCGGTCGGCAAGTCCGGCACCTGCGTGCTGGTCTCGGTCGGCCAGGCGGAGGAGGGCATCGCCATCAGCCCCCAGGACTTCACGAACTTCGCGAAGCACTTCCAGGGCGTCATGTACGGAAACTGCAACCCGACGGCCGACATCCCGAAGCTGCTGAAGATGTACACCGACGGGACCCTCAAGCTCGACGAGCTCGTGACCCGCCGCTACGCATTGGACGAGATCAACGAAGCAGTCGCCGACATGCACGCGGGTCGCAACATCCGCGGCGTCGTGATCCACGAGCACTGAGCCAACCCACGTCACAGGAGACACGATCTGATGAGCACTTCCTCGCACCCCGTCGACCCCTCGAAGGCGATCGAGCACACCCAGCTGCTGATCGACGGAGAGTTCGTCGACGCACTGGACGGCAAGACCTTCGAGACCCTCAATCCGGCCACCGGCGCCGTCATCACCCAGGTCGCCGAGGGTGGTGCCGCTGACATCGATCGGGCCGTCCAGGCCGCGCGTCGGGCGTACGACCACGGCCCCTGGCCGCGGATGAAGCCCGACGAGCGCGCCGCGGCCATCTGGAGGCTCGGCGATCTGTTGCTCGCCGACGCCGAGGAGATCGGCCGCCTGGAGACCCTCGACCAGGGCAAGCCCTACTCGCAGGCAGTCGGCGGGTACGTGCCCGCAGCCGCCGCGCTCTTCCACTACATGTCGGGCTTCGCGACCAAGCTCGAGGGCTCGACGATCCCGATCTCGGCGCCGGGTCGGTACCACACCTACACCCAGCGTGAGGCGCTCGGCGTCGTCGGTCTCATCGTGCCGTGGAACTTCCCGCTGAACATCGCGGCGTGGAAGCTGGCTCCGGCGCTCGCAGCGGGCAACACCGTCGTCATCAAGCCGGCGGAGGCGACACCGCTGTCGACGTTGCGGCTCGGCCAACTGTGCCTCGAGGCCGGCATCCCGCCCGGCGTGGTCAACGTCGTCGCTGGCTACGGGTCCACGGCTGGTCAACGCCTCGCCGAACACCCCTTGGTCGACAAGGTCTCGTTCACCGGGTCCACGGCCACCGGCCGCCGCATCCTGGAGGCGGCCAAGGGGAACCTGAAGCGGGTGACGCTCGAGCTGGGAGGCAAGAGCGCGAACATCATCTTCGCCGACGCCGACATCGAAGCCGCGATCGCCGGATCCACCGACGGCATCTTCAACAACGCCGGCCAAGCGTGTGCCGCCGGATCGCGCCTCTACGTTCACGACGACGTGTACGACGAGGTGGTGGCTGGGATGGCTGAGAAGGCACGTCAGATCAAGGTCGGCGACGGCTTCGAACCCGACACGGAGATCGGACCGCTGGTGAGCCTCGAGCACTTCGACCGGGTCAGCGGATACCTCGACATCGGCAGGGGCGAGGGCGAGGTCGTGACCGGCGGGGCCCGGGTCGGCGAGCAGGGGTACTTCATCGAGCCGACGATCTTCGCCGGGGCGGCGCAGGACTCACGGATCGTCAAGGAGGAGATCTTCGGACCGGTGGTGGTCGCTTCTCGATTCCGCGACACCGACGAGGTCATCGCGATGGCCAATGACACGCGTTACGGCTTGTCATCGGGCGTGTGGACCCGCAACGTCAGCACGGCGCACACCGTGGCCTCGCGCATCCAGGCTGGAAATGTGTGGGTGAACACCTACGGGGTGTTCGACGCCGCGATGCCCTTCGGAGGTGTCAAGGAGTCGGGATGGGGCCGCGAGATGGGCCACGAGGTCATGAACGACTACACCGACGTCAAGACGGTGTGCGTCAACATCGATGGCTGACAGCCACCGGCTCGACGGCGTGCTGCCGATCGACCGCAGCAACCTGACCCTCGCCGACAAGGTGGAGGCACGGCTGCGCCACCAGATCGTCCAGGGGGAACGTCCCACCGGATCACGGCTCAACGAGGTCGAGATCGCCACGGACCTCGGCGTGAGCCGAGGTCCGGTGCGCGAGGCGATGCAGCGACTGGCCCACCACGGGCTCGTCACGCTGGAGTCGCACCGCGGCGCCTTCGTGCGCCGACTCGACCTGCACGAGGTGGGCGAGCTGTTCGAGGTCCGGATCGCCCTGGAGTGCGAGGCGGCCGAGCTCGCGGCGCTGCGGATCGATGACGTGGGTCTGCGAGAGCTGACGCTGCTGCAGGAGGCATCCACGTCCACGGGGCACCACGGGCCTCAGCCGGGTGTCTTCGACCATCTCGACCTGCACACCTTGGTCGTGCAGCATGCCGGCAACGGTCGGCTCCAGCAGGCCGTGGCCCAGGTCAACGGCGAGCTGCGGCTCGCCCGGTCGCGGTCCGGTGCCACGGGGGAACGCGCGAAGGAGGCCGCGGACGAGCACCGTGAGCTGATCGGGTGCCTGACATCGCGAGACGGCAGAGGCGCTCGCGCGTGCATGCGTCAGCACCTGTTGGCGTCCTTGAAGAACACCATCCAGATGCTCCAGGTCGCCGCCGACCTGAATGAGAGGAAGTCATGACCGAAGCACTTTTCTCACCCTGGCGGCTCGGCGAGATCGAGCTGGGCAACCGCGTCGTGATGGCGCCGATGACCCGCAACCGCGCCGATGTCGACGGGGTGCTGCCCGACAGCGCCGTCGAGTACTACCGCCAGCGTGCCGGCGCCGGTCTGATCGTCACGGAGGCGACTCAGCCCAGTCATCAGGCACAGGGGTACCCGGGTACGCCCGGCCTGCACACCGATGCCCAGCAGCACCAGTGGGCCAGGGTCGCCGACGCGGTCCACGAGGCCGGTGGACACGTCTTCATCCAGCTGATGCACACCGGCCGGGTGGGGCACCCCAGCCACCGACCCACGGCGACACCGCAGCTGGCGCCGAGCGCCGTGGCACCTGATCTGGAGGTCGCGACGGCCGACGGGCAGATGGTCCCCGCCGACACGCCGGTGGCGATGACGGTCGACGACATCGCGCAGACCATCTCCGATCATGCCGATGCGGCTGCGCGCGCAGTTGCGGCCGGAGCCGACGGCGTCGAGCTGCACGGGGCCAACGGGTATCTGCTGCACCAGTTCCTCTCCCCGTCGACCAATCACCGCACGGACGAGTACGGCGGAACGCCCGAACGGCGAGCACGGTTCGTCGTCGACACGGCTCGAGCGGTGGCTGATCGGATCGGTGGGGATCGGGTCGGCCTGCGTCTGTCGCCCGGCGGGAAGTTCAACGACATGAGCGACCGTGGCAACGAGGAGACATATCTGTGCCTCGTCGATGCCCTCGCCGACACCGAGCTGGCCTACCTGCACACGTTGCGCGGTCGATCCTCCACACTCCATGAGGAGCTGAGGCGGCGTTGGCGGTCGACCTACGTCATCAACACGGGCTACATGGGATCCAGCGAGCTGGAGGAGGTCGCCCCGATCGTGGCGGACGGTGTGGCCGACCTCGTCAGCGTGGGTCGTCTGTTCATCTCCAATCCCGACCTCGTCCAGCGGTGGCGTGCGGGTATCCCGCGATCGACGTGGGACGAGGACACCTTCTATGCCGGCGGCGACCGAGGCTACATCGACTACGCGAGCCATCCCGGCTCGCAGGAATGAGAGGAATCGACATGGTGGATCTGACAGGCAAGGTGGCCGTCGTCACGGGCGGGGCTTCGGGCATCGGAGCATCGACGGTCGAGGTGCTGCGAGCCGCCGGTGCGACTGTGGTCCCCTGGGACCTCACCGACGGGTCGGGAGTGGTCGGTGTGGACATCCGCGACTCCAGCTCGGTGGCAGCGGCAGCCGAGGCCGCGGTGGCCGAGCACGGCGGTGTCGACATTCTCGTCAACTGTGCCGGCATCATCACCGAGAACCTCCCGGCGCATGAGGTGGACCCGGACGACTTCCGGCGCACCTACGACGTCAACGTGGTGGGTTCGTTCAACACGAGCAAGGCCCTCTACGCGACGTTGAAGGCGTCCGGCTCTGGTGCCATTGTCAACGTCGCCTCGCAGGCTGCACTGGTCAGCCTTCCCGATCAGTCGGCCTACTCCGCCTCCAAGGGAGCTGTGGCCGCACTGACCCGTTCGCTTGCCGTCGACTGGGCGCCGGACAACATCCGAGTCAACGCCGTGTGCCCCGGGTTCACCCTCACACCGATGGCCAAGCAGCAGATGACCCCACAGCTCGATGCCGCAGTGTCGCGTCGTGTCCCGCTGGGTCGCATGTTCGAGCCCGAGGAGATCGGTCGGACGATCGCATTCCTGGCCTCCTCGTGGGCCTCGGCCGTGACCGGTGTCGTGATGGCCGTCGACGGCGGCTGGACTGCCGGCGAGCCGGCGCTGCCCATGGGAGGCGAGTCATGAGCGGCCGCTTCGACGGGAAGATCGCCTGGGTGTCCGGTGCGAGCTCAGGAATCGGACGAGGTGCCGCAGAGCGACTCGCGTCCGAGGGTGCCACCGTGGTGCTTCTGGGGCGTGACGTCGATCGTCTGGCTGAGGTCGCGGCGTCCTGTGGCAACCGCGCTGTGACGGCCGCGTTCGATGTCGCTGTCCAGGAGGAGGTCGATTCACACGTGCCGCAGCTCCTGGCCGATCACGGGGCTCCGGACGTCGTTGTGCATGCCGCAGGCATCACGGTGGTCGGCGCTCTGGATGCTCTGTCCCCGCAGGAGTGGCACCGTCAGATGGACGTCAACGTGACCAGCGTCTACCTGCTGAACCGGCACGTCTGGCCGGCCATGACCAGCCGGGGCGGATCCATCGTCACGCTGGCCTCCACCGCGTCCTTCGCAGCGTTTCCCCAAGATGCCGCGTACGTCGCGTCGAAGGGCGCCGTGCTGGCGATGACCAAGGCGATGGCGCTCGATGGCGCCGCGCACGGGATCAGGGTCAACGCGGTGTGCCCGGGGTTCATCCTGACTCCCAATCTGCAGGGATTCTTCGACGCTCAGGACGACCCCGCCGCCGCTGCGGCCGGTGCCGCCGCCGCAGCCCCCTTGGGTCGTATGGGCGACGCGGCCGATGTTGCCGCAGCCGTGGCGTTTCTTGCCTCGGACGATGCATCGTTCGTCACCGGGACGTCGATCCTGATCGATGGTGGACTTCTTGCCAAGGTGCCGACTGCATGAGCGCGGACGTGGACGTTGACATCGTCGTGGTGGGTGCAGGTGGTGGAGGGCTGACAGCCGCGCTGGCCGCCGCGGATGCCGGTTCCTCCGTGGTCGTGCTGGAGAAGCTCGACAAGGCTGGCGGAAACACGGCGTTGTCGACGGGATCCATTCCGGCGGCCGGGTCACGCTTCCAGCGCGAAGCAGACATCGCCGACGACCCGGCTCGGATGGCGGCCGATCTCCTGCGCCAGAGCGGTCCTCACGAAGCGGAGCATCTCACCCATCGGCTGGCGGAGGCGTCGGCCTCTCTGGTCGAGTGGCTGGTCGATGACCACCAGATTCGGCTCGACCTCATCACGGACTACAAGCATGTGGGCCACTCCGTCGAACGTCTCCACGCGCCAGCCTCGCGACGGGGTGTGGATCTGGCCGACGATCTCGTTGCGGCGTGCGGACGTGCTGGGGTCGACATCGCCTTGGGAAATCCGGTCACCGAACTCCTCGTCGAGGACGGCGCCGTCGTGGGCGTCGTGGTGGACGGCCCCCGCAGTGGTCGATACACGATCCGGGCCAGATCGGTCGTTCTCGCAGCCAACGGTTATGCCGCCAATCGCGATCTGCTGGCTCAGTGGGCGCCCGACCTGGTCGGCTTGGAGTACTTCGGGGCGCACGGGTCCACCGGTGAAGCCATCGAATGGGGATTGGCGATGGGTGGCCGACTGCGCAATCAGGCTGCCTTCCAGGGGTATGCCGCGGTTGCCTATCCGCACGGTTCGATCCTGTCGTGGACCACTCAGGAGAAGGGCGGCGTCCTGGTCGATGCCACCGGATCGCGTCTCGGTGACGAGATCGTCGGCTACTCGGGCTTTGCTGCCGAGGTCTTGAAGGGGACCGAGCCGATCTGGGCCATCTACGACACGCGTATTCGCGACATCACGCTGCGCGAGGACGAGTTCGCAGACCTCGTCGAGATGGGCGGTGCGCGTGAGTGCAGCTCGGTTCAGGAGCTTGCCGACGTCACGGGAACACCCGCAGAGGCGCTGGCCGCAACGCTCGATTCCTACGAGGCGTCAGCGCTGGGCGAGGAAGCCGATGAGTTCGGCCGCGCAGACTTCGGTCTGGCGCCACTGGTGCCGCCCTACGTGGCGTCGCGTGTGACGCCCGGTCTGTTCCACACCCAAGGGGGCCTCGACGTCGACGCCGACGGGCGTGTCCTCACCGGCGATGGATCATCGGTTCCAGGACTCTTCGCCGTGGGCGGGGTTGCGGCTGGTATCAGCGGGCGCATGGGCGGTCGCGGCTATTCATCGGGTAACGGACTCCTCACCGCGATCGGTCTTGGCCGGCTTGCGGGTTCGGCGGCGGCACACCGATGATGCAGTGGCCGGCAGAGCGTTGGGACTCGTGGCGCGAGCGACTCATCGCGCGTGTGAACACGACCGATGCATCGACGATGTTCGGCGACGATGCGTTGCGGCGCAAGGTGTCGCTCGTCCTGGCTGATGATCTTGCGGCGATGATCGCCGGCCACGAGCACGCCGAGGTACGGACGCTGGTCACCCAGGCAAAGGCCCACGGCGGACAGCAGGAGGCCAGGTTGCTCAACGGGGTACGCCTCCCGCGGGAGAAGGCCGCCGCGATCAATGCGACAGCAGCTGCCTGGGACGAGCTCGATGAGGGATACCGACCCGCCACCTGCCACGGCGGTCTCTACACGATCCCGGTCGTGATTGCCGAAGCCGAGGCCACGGGCCGGACGATCGCCGAGGTGCTGGCTGCGGTCGTGGTGGGTTATGAGGTCGTGACCGCCTTCGCGCGAGTTCTTCCGGCGCCGCGTCCGCTCGTGCTGCACCCACACGCGACTCTCTCCCCGATCGGCGCCGCGGCAGCTCTGACATGGCTTCGCACGGGTGATGCGCGGTCGACGTTGGCCGCTGCCGATGTCGCCGTCACGATGTCGATGGCCGGTCCGTTCGAGCATGCGGTCTCGGGTGCACAGGTGCGCAATGCCTGGCCCGCTGCTGGAGCGATGCTCGGTTTTCTCGCCGCGGACATGGCCGCGGCAGGATTGGGTGCCGAGCCCACCAGCGCGCGCGAGACGTTCGCGCGCGGCTACGGGCACAGCCTGAACGATGCCGAGCTGGACCACGACTTCGCGTACTGGGCGATTCTCGACGGCTACCACAAGGCGTACGCCACCTGTCAGTACACGCACTCGGCCCTCGAGGCATCGGTGGAGCTGGCCGACGGGGCCCTGGCCGGTCGATCGATCGACGACATCAGGGACATCATGATCTCGACACATCCTTTGGCGTACCCGCTCGACAACCGAAGCCCGCTCACCACCTTGGCCGGGAAGTTCTCGCTGCCCCACGTGGTCTCGGCCGTGCTGGCCACCGGGCAGACGGAACCGTCCACCTTCGACGAGCACCTCTTGGCCGACGAGGCCATCGATCGGCTACGGCAGCGGGTCCAGATCTCACCGTTCGAGCCGCTCCCGCCAGCGCCCCATGATCGACCGGCTCGAGTCACCCTCACGTTCACCGATGGCTCGGTGGCTGACGCCACCTGCTTGAGTGCGATCGGCGGACCGGATCGCCCCTTGACCGAGTCCCACGTGCTCGACAAGATCGCACGGCTCACGGAACCGGCGGCACCCGCGTTCGAGAGCTTTGCTCGCTCATTGGTCGATGGACCGATGGTCGATCAACGCGCCTGGTCCCTCGCGATGGACGGAGCGCTCGGATGAGCGTCGAGCTCGGTCTCAGTCGCGAGATCGTCCGTCGGGCAGGGGCGCAGTTCCACGTGCTGCCCGACGACGTATCGGTGGCGGCCCGCCTCCACCTGCTGGACGCGCTCGGCGTGGGTGCCGCTGCCGCCCGCCGCGGTCCTCTGCGGAACCTGCCCCAGCTGGCGGCTGCCCACCCGGGCGGACGCTCGAGCGTGCTGGGTGCCCCGCACACCACCACGGCCGCAGTCGCCGCACTCATCAACGGTTCGCTGATCCATTCGCTGGAGTACGACGACACGCATGTCGCTTCGGTGATGCACGGCAGCAGCACGGTCGCCGCCGCAGCGCTTGCAGTCGCGCAGGAGACGCAGGCCGACGGGCGCGATCTTCTGGGGGCGTTCGCGCTGGGTTGGGAGGTGCTGGTGCGCATGGGCCTGGCCAGCCCAGGGACCCTGCAGGCCAGGGGTTTTCAGACCACGTCCGCGGCAGGTCCGTTTGCCGCGGCGCTCGTCGCGAGCCTCCTGCACCGAGACAGTGACGAGGTGGCCGTCAATGCGCTCGGCATCGCTGGAAGTCAGCCGGGCGGCACGTTCGCATTCCTCGCCGGGGGCGACACGGTCAAGGCGGGCCAGCCAGCCTGGGCCGCACATTCTGGCATCTGGGCGGCCGAGCTGGCCAGGGCAGGGATGACGGGCCCTGAGGGGGTTCTGGAAGGGCCACTGGGATTCTTCGCCCTGTACGCCGACGACGAGCAGGCAGCCGATCGACTGGCTGAGGGGTTGTCGGACCTGGGGGAGCGGTGGCACCTGACCGAGGCCGCATTCAAGCTGCTCCCGTGCTGCCACTTCATCCATCCGTTCGTGGAGGCGGTGAGTCAGGTGGTCGGTCCGCAGATTGCTGCGCACGATGTGGAGTCCATCCACTGTTTCGTCCCCCGGGGGGCGGCCCCGATCATCGCGGAGCCATGGAGCGTGCGTCAGGCTCCGGCGTCCCCGCACGATGCACGCTGGAGCCTGCCGTACGTGATGGCCGCTCAGGTGATCGACGGAGTAGTTGATCTGGATCTGTTCGACGAGCCGATTGGTGGTGCGCGGCTGGCGCTCTCACAGCGCATCACCCACGAGATCTGGGACGACTCGGGATTTCCTGCCCGCTATCCGGCGCGCGTCAGGATCGCCGCGCGGGACGGTCGGGTGATCGAGGGAGTGGTCGACGACGTTCTCGGTGGAGCTGGCCGCCCGGTTCCGGCCGACCAGGTGATCGCCAAGGCAACGGCGAACCTGTCGCAGGCCGGCGTCAGCGACTCCCACGCTGAAGCGCTCATCGCGGAGATTCTCACGGCCCCCTCCCCGGACGTCTCCGTCATCGGCCGGCTGCTGACCGAGCACCACCCGAGGACGTCGGGGGAGGGGTAGCCACGAGCCGCGTCTCCAACCGGGGCAGTCGTCGCACTGGGTCGATCGCCTACGATGAGGGGGCGGGTTTGTCCGCACGCCTCTGTAGCTCAGTTGGTAGAGCGCCTTACTTGTAATAAGGATGTCGCGGGTTCGAATCCTGTCGGAGGCTCCGAACGGTCTCTGACCTGCTAGGTGTTGACGGTCATCAGCACGATGACCGACTCCTCGAGGGCCTCCAGGGAGTGCGGCGCGTCTGGCACGACCAGCAGATCGCCGGCAGACCCCTCGAGCCTCTGACCGGCTCCCTCGACCACGACGTGCCCGGACACCACCTGGACGAGGGCCTCTCCGGGGTTGTTGTGCTCGTCGAGCATCCGGCCAGCGGTCAGGGCGATCATGGTCAGATGCATCTGGTGCTCGCGGCCGCCGTACAGCTTGTGGCCGCTGCGGCCACTGGACGCCTGGCGCGCGATCTGGAGATGTTCGTCGGCAAGGTCGGGCACGGAGATGCGCATCGGTTGCTCCCTCGGTAGGAGTCCCACCATAGGCCTGCGCTGACCTGGTTCGTGTGAATGGCGGCCCTGACCCGGTGCCCCTGAGAAGGGCTAATCGTCGATCGGTGTTGAGGCGTGGAGCAGCAACGCGGCGATGGCGCTGCCGGCTCGCGTCGGGAAGTCGCCGAGGGCATCTTCGAGCAGGGTGTCGGTCTTGATTCGTTCGACCGCTCCGACGACCAGGAGGACCAGCAGGTCGGCATCCAGGGTTGGACGTCGTTCGAGCCGATGGAGGCCTTGTGACATCAGGAGGCGGGTGTCTGCCTCGGCTCGCGCGCGGATCTGCAGCTGCCTGCCGATGAGGACGGGGTCGCGCAGGGTGACGGGGAGGGCTTCCATCAGCGCAAGCTGCCAGTCGCGGCTCACTGTCCCGATCAACAGCACCTCGATCAGCGTCGTGGTGAGGTCGTCGATGGTGAAGTCGGTGTCGTCAGCGGCTATCTGCTCGATGTAACGCGACATGCGGGCCGTGGACAGCTCGCGTTCTCGGTCCATCGCGGCGAGCATCAGCTCTTCCTTGGAGCCGAAGTTGGAGTAGAAGGCCCCGCGCGTGAATCCCGCGGCCTGCGTGACCTGGTCGATGGTGGCGCCACTGAGTCCGTGCTCGGCGAATACTCCGTGCGCTGCCTCGATCAGCGCAGCTCGCGTCTGGCGCCTCTTCGTGCTGTCGGCGGAACGTGACGACGGGTCCGATCCCTCCGTGACTTTCGGTCCTGCTCGCATGGCTCTCCTCCTCGCGCCCGCATCCTACCGCGTCGTCCGACTGGTGATACGCGGTGTATCGGATTCATAATGTATCCGATACGATCCGTATCGGATACAAAACGTATCGCGCGAGAGATGGCGGATCTCGCATCCGCCCGATGAGGGGAGAACGGCATGTCCATGTTCTTGTATCGCTTGGGACGCTGGTCCTACCGAGCGCGTCGATGGGTCGCAGGGGCCTGGGTGCTGCTGCTGCTCGCAACGGTGGCGGGATCGGCGCTGTTGGGCCGCCCGCCAGTCGAAGGGTTCTCGATTCCGGGAACGGAGGCGCAGGAGGCGATGGACACGCTGGGTGAGGCGTTTCCGGAGATGACCGGATCGTCGGCCCAGGTCATCGTGGTGGCGCCGGACGGCTCGCGCATCGACGACGAGCCGTCGAAAGCGGCCCTGGGGACAGCAGTGCGCACTCTGGGGGGCATCGATGACGTGGTGGCCGTCTCGGACCCGTTCGACCCAGCAACCACCGACGGCATGACCGATGACGGGACGGCTGCGCTGGTGTCGGTGCAGCTGGGGAAGGAGGCCGCCGAGGTGGACGGTGCCACCTTGGCCGGGCTCACCGACGCCGGTGACGAGCTCCGAGCCATGCTTCCTGAAGGCAGTCAGGTGTCCATCGGAGGTGAGGCCTTCGCAGCGGTGGAGGTCCCGCACGACAACCTGGGGGAGATCATCGGCATCGCACTCGCGTTCCTGGTCCTGCTGGTGACCTTCGGATCGTTCGTCGCCGCAGGCCTGCCGTTGATCACGGCGGTGGGTGTCGTCGGTGTGACGCTGACGGCCATCGGGGTGGTGACCTCGTTCGCCGACATCTCCTCGACCGCGCCGGTGCTGGCCACCATGCTGGGCCTGGCGGTGGGCATCGACTACGCGCTGTTCGTCCTGTCGCGCCACGTCAGACAGCTGCGGGAGGGCATGGCGGCCGAGGAGTCCGTTGCTCGTTCGGTGGCGACGGCCGGGTCAGCCGTCGTCTTCGCCGGGTTGACCGTCGTGATCGCCCTGGTCGGCCTGGCGATCGTGAACATCCCGTTCCTGACGGTCATGGGGGTGGCGGCCGGAGCCGCTGTGGGACTGGCCGTGGTCATGGCGCTGACCCTGACGCCGGCTCTGCTGGGATTCTCCTCCGGCCTCCTGGTCCGCGGCATCAGGCGGCGCGAAGCGAAGCGTGTGGCGCGGGCTCGGCACCTGGAGCCGGACCGGTCGGTGGTCATCGATGAGCGGAAGTCCGTCTCGACACGGTTCTTCTCCCGTTGGGTGCGACTGGCGACGGTGCGTCCACTGGTCACGATCGGCCTGGTGGTCGGGACGATCGGCCTGCTCAGCGTGCCTGCCCTCGATCTCCGTCTGGGGCTGCAGGATGCCGGGAGTCAGCCCCGCGACTCATCGGCACGCCAGACGTACGACCTCGTCGCCGAGAACTTCGGCCCCGGCCGCAACGGATCGCTGCTGGTGACCGGATCACTCGACGGCGTGGACGATCCCGTCGCTGTCATGGGTGCCCTGCGTGAGGATCTCCTGGCCGTCGACTCGGTGGCCTCCATCCCCCTCGCGACCCCGGACCCCACGGGGACGACGGGCCTCTTGACGGTCGTCCCGCAGAGTTCGCCGGACTCCGACGAGACCAAGGACCTGGTGGCCGCGATCCGTTCGGCCGCAGGAGACCTCGAGGCCGAGCATGGGGTCGCCCTGTCGGTGACGGGTGCGGCTGCCGCGGGCATCGACGTCTCGGCGTTGCTCAGCGATGCGCTGGTCCCGTACATCGCCTTCATCGTCATCTTGTCCCTGATCCTGCTGACCATGGTGTTTCGATCGATCTGGGTCCCCCTGAAGGCGACGGTGGGGTTCCTCCTGACGATCGGCTCGGCCTTGGGGTCCGTGGCACTGGCCTACTCGTGGGGCTGGTTCGCCGGGCCACTGGGAATCGAGCAGACGGGCCCGGTCATCAGCTTCATGCCGATCATCGTGCTCGGTGTGCTGTTCGGCCTCGCGATGGACTACGAGGTGTTCCTCGTCTCCGCCATCCGCGAGGACTACGTGCACGGCGCCGGAGCGCAGTCGGCGATCATGAGTGGCTTCAGCCGTTCAGCTCCGATCGTCACGGCCGCTGCCCTGATCATGTTCGCCGTGTTCGCGACATTCGTCCCTGCTGCTGACTCGACGATCAAGCCCATCGCGCTGGCGTTGGCAGTGGGGGTGTTCGTGGACGCCTTCGTGGTGCGTATGACCTTCGTACCCGCGGTCATGACGTTGCTCGGGGATCGAGCCTGGAGCATGCCGGCATGGCTCGATCGCCTGCTGCCGTCCTTCGACGTGGAGGGGGAGAAGCTGACGCGCGAGCTCGCCTCGTCAGGTCGACCTGTTCTCGAGCAGGTATGAGAACAGGCGCAGGGCGTCCTTGCGGCTCGGATCATCTGGCGCCGCGAGCTCGGCCAGGCTGAGGCCGTCCATGACGGCGACGACGAGTGCTGCCAGTGCGTCGGCGCCGCCCGGGAGATCGACATCGGCAGAATCGGCCCAGTCCTGGATGCCGGAGCGGGCGGTGGCGGTGTAGGCGGCGTACTGCTCGCGCGCCAGCCCCCGGAGATCGTCGTCTCGCACGGCGAAGGTGGTGATCTCGAACAGGGCGATCTGACGTCCGATCGGCATGGATGCGTACCGGTCGTGGATCCGCTCGAGGCGTCCGGCGCTCGCGCCGTCCACCTCCTCGTCGGCGACGGTGCGAAGGTCGGTGAGCAGCGCATCGACCACGGCTGCCACGAGCGCTTCCTTGCCGGCGTACCAGTAGTGCACGGTCCCCAGGGGGAGTCCCGCTTCGTCCGCCACCCGGCGGGTGGTCACGGCCGCGATCCCGTCGCGCTCGACGACGGCGATGGCAGCTCGAAGGAGTGCTTCTCGTGTCTCAGGTCCGCGTTGTCTGTTCGGTCGTCCGGCCATTTGTGCAGCATCGCACATCGTCAATCCACTCAATCTGGTCATTTGACCAAGTCGTGTGACCAGATCATACTGGGCGCACTGAACGAAGGAGAGCACCATGTCTGGACCCACTCACCGAATCCCGCTCGTACCTGCCACGGACGACCATCCGGTGGTCGTCGTGGGAGCGGGGCCCGCCGGTCTCGCGACAGCGCGCGCGCTGAGCACGCGGGGCATCCCGTACGTCCACCTGGAGCGGCACGACGACGTCGGTGGCATCTGGGACATCGACAACCCGGGGACGCCGATGTACAGGACGGCCCATTTCATCTCCTCGCGAGACAAGTCCGGCTTCTTCGACCACCCGATGCCGAGTCGGTTCGCCGACTACCCGAGTCGCGAACAGATCCTCGAGTACACGCAGACCTTCACAGATCGCTTCGCCCTGCGTGAACGAATCCAGTTCGACACCGAGGTGCTCAGCACGCGGCAGGACGACACGACGGGGGAGTGGAGCGTCCAGACCGACGCAGGGGACATCACGGCGTCCGCGGTCATCTGCTGCACCGGGGTCACCTGGGACGCACGCATCCCGGACACGCCGGGCCGCTTCGACGGCGAGGTCCGTCACTCGGTGACGTATGTCGACCCTGGCGAGTTCGCGGGTCGTCGCGTCCTCGTGGTGGGGCTAGGCAACTCGGGTGCGGACATCGCCTGCGATGCCGCGCAGGCGGCGGCCCAGGCGTTCATCAGTACGCGTCGGGGCTATCACTTCGTCCCCAAGCACATCTTCGGGCAACCGGCGGACCAGTCGGAGTCCCTGCCCATCTGGGCAGAGCGTCTGCTGCACCGCATCTTCGCCTCGGTGATCATCGGCGACGTCACGCGATGGGGCCTACCGAAGCCGGACCACAAGCTGTTCGAGTCCCATCCGCTGATCAACACCCAGCTGCTGCATCATCTCCAGCACGGCGACATCGCCGCCAAGTCGGCGATCAGACGCTTCGACGGCGACGCGGTGATCTTCGCGGACGGAACGCGAGAGCAGGTCGACCTCGTGCTGTACGCGACGGGCTACGACATGTCGATCTCCTACGTCCCGGAGGAGTACCTCGAGTGGTCCGGCGGACGACCGCAGATGTACCTCAATGCCTTCGCGCGCCGCCCTGGTCTGTTCGGGGTCAGCTACATCGAGGTCAACTCGAGCGCCTACACCCTGTTCGATCGCATCGCCCACCTCATCGCCGAGCACCTCGACGACGTCCGCCGTGATCCCGAGCGGGCGCGGCAGGTGCGGCAGATCGTCGAGGGGGACCGCCCGGACGTGTCCGGAGGTGTCGACTTCGTCAGCAGTGATCGTCACGCCACCTACGTCGAGGTTCGCGCCTACAAGCGAGAGCTTCGCCGCCTCGCGAAGCGTGTGGGATGGCCTGAGCTAGCGCCAGGACGATTCGTCAAGCCCGCGTCGAAGCAGGCGCAGACGTCGGAGGTGGCGTCGTGAGCGGCCGCCCCCTCGCCCTCGTCACGGGGGTCGGCGGCGGCATCGGACTGGGCGTGGCCCGCATGCTCGCCGGGCGCGGGTACGACATCGTCGCTGTCGATCTGGACTCGCGCGGTGTCGACCGGGCCGTCGCCGAGCTCGGACCACAGACGATCGGAGTGATCAGCGATGCTGGCGTCGTCGCCGAGGTCGAGGCGCTCGCCGAGAGGATCAGCGGGGAGTGGGCCGAACGGCTCGAAATCGTGGTGTGCAACGCGGGTGTGATCTACCCCGGCGACGTCGTCGACGCCCAGCCTGAGGCGTTCCGCACCCAGGTCGACGTCATGCTGGCCTCCCCGATGCGACTGATCGCCGCGGCTGCGTCTGTCATGGCGCCCCGCGGGCGCGGACACCTCCTGGCGACGGTCTCGATGGGTGGGGTCTTGGCGCTGCCCGGTTCGGCGGCCTACTCGGCCTCGAAGGCGGGACTGCGCGCCTTTCTCACCGCCCTGTCCGCAGAGCTGCGTGACAGCGGAGTGGTGGTCTCAGGAGTCTTCCCCAGCGGCGTCGACACACCGATGCTGCGCGCCGAAGCGCTGCACGGGGGCAGCGTCCTCAACTTCGTCGGAAAGGTGCTCTCGGTCGACGACGTCGTCCGAGGTTACGAAAAAGCCCTCGACTCACGTCGTCTGGAGGTCTTCGTGCCGCGCACCGACGGGGTCTTCGCTCGGCTGATGGCGTTCGCTCCCCAGCTCGGCAACAAGGCACTGCCTGCGCTGGAGGCACTCGGCCGCAAGGGCCATGCCCACTACCTACAGACGATGACGCCCGACGCGGCGTCGTACACGAAGGACTGACATGAACAACCAGATTTCGGACCAACCCGCTGCTGACTGGTGGCGCCAGGCGGTCGTCTACCAGATCTACCCGCGGAGCTTCGCCGACGGATCGGGCGACGGCATCGGCGACTTCGCCGGAGTGCTGAGCCGGATCGACCACCTCGCCGACCTGGGCGTGGACGCGGTGTGGTTCAGCCCGTTCTACCCCTCCGCGCTGAACGACGGCGGCTACGACGTGGACGACTACCGAGACGTCGATCCCACGATCGGTTCCTTGGCGGACTTCGACGAGGTCATCGCGGCGCTGCACGAGTGCGGCATCAAGGTGATCATCGATCTGGTCCCCAATCACTGCTCCGACCGGCACGAGTGGTTCCGGGACGCGATGGCCGCGGGGCCGGGGTCGCGGGAACGATCGCGATTCCACTTCCATGACGGGGCGGGCGAGCATGGCGAGCTGCCCCCGAACGACTGGCAGGCCATGTTCGGCGGGCCTGCATGGACCCGGGTGACCGAGTCGAATGGTCAGCCGGGTCAGTGGTATCTGCACCTGTTCTCCTCGCATCAACCCGACTGGGACTGGTCCAGCGCCGACGTGCGGGACGACTTCTTGCATACCTTGGCGTTCTGGGGTGACCGGGGCGTCGACGGTTTCCGCGTCGACGTCGCGATGGGCATGGCGAAGGACATGAGCGAGCCGTTCCCGTCGTGGCAGGAGATGGGCGGGTTCCCCCTGCTCGGCCTCAACGAGGACAGTCCGTACGCAGATGGACAGCACCCTCTGGTCGATCGTGACGAGCTGACGGAGATCTACGCGGACTGGCGGGCCGTCTTCAACACCTACGATCCTCCGCTCTTCGCGGTGGCGGAGGCGTGGGTCGCGCCCCATCGCCGCGGGCGCTATGCCAGCCTCGACTCGCTGGGCCAGGCCTTCAACTTCGACCTGCTCTCGGCCCCGTGGGATGCCGGCGCCTTCACGATGACCATCCGCGACAACCTGCAGCTGGCCGCCCAGAACGGATCGTCCAGCACGTGGGTCTTCTCCAACCACGACGTGGTCCGCGCAGCCACCCGGTTCGGTGGTCTGTCGCGGTCCCAGGCCGCGACCCTGCTGGCGCTCGCCCTGCCCGGAAGCACCTACGTGTACCAGGGCGAGGAGCTCGGACTGCCCGAGGTCGACGGCATCGCCGCCGAGCACGTGCAGGATCCCTGGGCCGTCGTGGAGAACGGCGTGATGACGTGGGGGCGGGACGGATGTCGTGTCCCGCTGCCCTGGAGCTCCGACGCACCCAGCTTCGGCTTCAGCACCGCTCGAGCGCATCTCCCGCAACCGGAGTGGTTCGGCCAGTACGCGGTCGACTCGCAGGAGGACGACCCAGGGTCGACGCTGGCTCTGATGCGGCGGGCCATCGCGCTGCGCGCGGACCTGCTTGCCGACGACCATGTCGAGTGGCTCGATCTCGGTCCCGGTGTGGTCGCCTTCCGCCGATCCAACGGCTGGGTCTCCGTGACGACGTTCGATCGCACTGAGGTCGTGCTCCCCTCCGGGCGGGTGCTGCTTCGCACCGATCGACGCGTCGATTCGCGACTCCTGGGGCCGGACGCCACCGCGTGGCTCGTGCAGGACGTCGGCTGACATGTCACCCACGCAGCAGCGCGAGGCTGACACCTACTCGTGCGAGATCCAGCCGCGGTGGCGTGACGTCAACGCCGGCGGCCACGTCGACAACGTCGAGGCGTTGCGAGTCCTGGACGAGGCTCGTCAGCTGTTCCTCCGTCACGGCGACGTGGGGACCGGCAGCGGCCCGCAAGGATTGCTCGCGGACGTCCCACCGGTGATCGCCGAGCTGGTCGTGGCCCAACGCGTCGACTATCACGAGGAGATGCGATTCGTGGCCTACCAGCCGTTTCGCATACGACTCTGGGTCGGTCACGTCGGACGGACCTCGTTCGCCGTCTCCTCGGAGCTGTACATGGACTCTGCGCGAGCGCCCGCTGTCAGCGCGGAGACCTCCCTCGTCCTGTTCGACCGGGCGATGAATCACTCATGGGTCGTGTCGGCCCGCGTGCGCAACACGCTGCAGCAGTTCAGCGCGACGCCAGTCGCTCTGCGAGCACGATAGCTGGTCACCAGGCAACTGGTCACTTGACCTGGTCGGATGTCCAAGTTAGGTTTCTCCCCTGCGACGACAGTCGTCGCTCGGGGCGGGAGAGCGGAGTACCGGGTGCGTCGAGCAGCGAGTGGATCGGTCGCAGGACACCCGCCCCAGCCGGTGGGTCTGAAGCGGGTCGGTTGGGGGCTGTTCACCGCGACCGTGGCCGTGTTCGCCCCGTTCGGCGGAGCCACGATCGTGCTGGTCCCCTCCCGTCTGGAGCAGCTCGACGCGCCGCACAAGATCACGCTGCTGGCCATCCTGACCGCGGCGGCGGCGATCGTCTCCTTCCCCGCGTCGGTCATCGTGGGCGCCGTGTCGGACCGGACGCGCAGCCGCCTGGGGCGCCGCAACGGGTGGATCCTCGGCGGCATGCTGGTGTGTGCGGCGTCGACCGCACTGATGGCCACCGCCGACTCCGTGCTGGTCCTGACGGCGGGATTCCTCACCCTGAACGCTGCCCTGAGCGCGACGGCGGCTGCGACGTTGGCGATCATCCCCGACCGCGTCCCCGACGAGCGCAAAGGGACGGCGTCGGCCGCCCAAGGTGCTGGCCTGTTGCTCGGCATGACGCTCGGCGCCCTCGTCGCGGCGCCCTTCACCGTCACCGTCTGGCCCGGATTCTTGGCACTGGCGGTGATCCCGCTGGTTCTCCTGCCGGTGTTCCAGCTGCTGGCTCCCGACGAGTCGAGCCTCGACCTCCCACCCGCAGGCAAGGGTCTTGACCTCCGAGCGACCTTCACCTTCCCGCGTCGGGCTCCCGACTACTACTGGGCATTCTCCGCTCGGCTCCTGGTCATCTTCGGCTTCTACGTGGTCAACGGCTTCCAGCTGTTCATCCTGACCGATTACGTGGGGATGACGAAGGCGGAGTCTGCGGCGATCATCGGGTCGGCCGCGATCATCAATCTGGTCGGATCCCTCCTCGGCGTGGTCCTCGGCGGGCCGCTGTCGGACCGGCTCGGCCGACGCAAGCTCGTGACCGCGATCGCCGCGATCATCATCGGGTTCGGGAACCTCTTCCCGATCCTCGCGGCCGAGCCCTGGGCGATCCTGATCTCGACAGGCATCAGCGGAGTGGGTCTTGGCATGTTCTTCTCGGTCGATGCGGCACTCCAGGCTCAGGTGTTGCCGTCGGAGGAGACTCGCGGCCGCGACCTCGGTCTCCTGTCCCTGGCGAACAACGCGGGCCAGGTCGCCGGTCCGCTCGTCGGTGCCTCGATCGTCGGAGCCGGACTCGGCTTCTCCCCGGTCTTCATCGTGGCGTTCGCCGGATGCTTGGTCGGCGCTGTTCTCCTCCGCCCCATCCGATCGGTGCAATGATGAGGGATCGGAGGGTGACCATGTCCGCACCGCAGCCCGATCGTGCCGCGGTCGTCATCATCGGTGGCGGGGTCATGGGCCTGAGTACGGCCCAACATCTGGCCCGGGCGGGGGTCGAGGACGTGGTGCTGGTGGAGCGAGGTGCGCTCGGCGAAGGCTCGACGTGCAAGGCGGCTGGGGGAGTGCGATCGCTGTTCTCGGACAGGGTCAACATCGCGATCGGCTTGCGCAGCCTGGAGATGTTCGAGCGGTTCGGCATCGAGATGGACACCGAGATCGACCTGCACCAGGTCGGCTACCTGTTCCTGATCGACGACGCGGATCACGAGGCGGCCCTGGCCGGAGCCGTCGAGCTGCAGAACTCCTTCGGCGTGCCGAGCCGGATGATCGGTCCCGAGGAGGCGAAGCGACTCTCGCCCCTGATCGACACCACTGGTATCCGCTCCGCGGTGTGGTCGCCGCGCGACGGCCACTGCACTCCGGAGTCCGTGGTGCTCGGGTACGCGACCGCGGCTCGACGCCACGGGGTGCAGATCCTGACGGGATGCGAGGTCACCGGCATCGCGACCGAGGACGGCGTCATCACGGGCGTGCACACCTCGACGGGCACCCTCGACACCTCGGTCGTGATCTGCGCTGCCGGTGCCTGGTCGCGCGACATCGCCCGGTCCGCCGGCGTCGACCTGCCGGTCAGCCCGCTGCGTCGCCAGGTCGCGATCACCGAGCCGATCGCTGGCATCGACCCCCGCACGCCGTTCACGGTCGACTTCTCGAGCTCGTTCTACTTCCATCGCGAGGGGGAGGGACTGCTCCTGGGCATGGCTGAGGAGTCGGACGCCTGGGGGTTCGACCTCTCCCGGTCGTCCGAATGGCTCGAGACGCTCGCAGGTGCGATGGAACGACGGCTGCCGAGTCTGGGTGATGTCGGCATCCAGTCGGGCTGGGCGGGTCTGTACGAGATGACGCCCGATCACAACGCGCTGATCGGCGAGTCCGGGGAGGTCTCGCGATTTCTGTACGCGACGGGATTCTCCGGCCACGGATTCCTGATGGGGCCGGCCGTGGGCGAGATCATCTGCGACCTCTACCTGGGCGAGGCCCCGTCGATCGACGTGAGCAGCCTTGCCGCGGACCGCTTCGCGGCCGCCTCGCCGCGCCCCGAGCTCAACATCGTCTGACGCTGACCGTCACCAGGGCGGCCCGGCAGGCGCTGATGGCCGGACGTGCCTGCGCGCCGCGTCGGACCGACGTGAAGATGGTGCGCTCCGGCCGGTCGGGCAGGTCGATGTAGCGGACGGTGTGGCGGGCTTCTGACCGCATCAGGTCGGGCATCAGTGCCACGGCCTGGCCGGCCTCGATCAGCGCGAGGTGCGCGTGCAGGTCCGCGGTCTCGAACCGAATGTCGGGCTCGAACCCGGCCTGGCGACACGCCTGCAGTGCCCAGTGCCGCGACGCTGCGCCGGCCGGCTCCATGACCCACGGTGCGTCGCGCACGTCCAACAGCGAGCCCACGTCGCTCCAGGCCGGATCGCGTGAGGTGGGCGGAACCGCCAGTCGGATCGGGTCGCGCATCAGCTCCTCGCGGTCCAGGCCGTCGTGGTGTGGAGCCGCGTGGTGCGGGTACTGCTCGGCGACGACCAGGTCGAAGTCGCGCATCCACGTGCGCTCCAGCGCGTCCTCGGGCTCGTGCTGGGTCAGCGTCACCCGCAGCTGCGGATGTGCGGCCCGCAACGTGGTCAGCATGGCGGGCATCAGCGACAGGACCACGGACTGGAAGGCCGCCATCCGGACGGTCCCGCTGATCTCCTCGGACACCGTGGCCAGGTCCGACTCGGCAGCCTCGACCGTGCGCAGGATCTCGTCGGTGTGCTCGCACAAGACATGGGCCTCCGGCGTGAGGGTGACTCGGCGGCCGCTCTTGCGCAACAGCTGGGTCCCGGTCTCCCGTTCCAAGGTCGACAGCTGCTGGGAGACCGCGGACGGACTCAGGTGCAGGGCCTCGGCGACCTCGGCCAGGGTGCCGCGCTGACGCAGCTCGAAGAGGATCTGCAGGCGGGCGAGGTTCAGCATGACAATTCCTCAGATTTGCTGATGATCATCAGTCAGAAAACATTGCTTTACCTTACCGTATTTGCGGTTCCATACTCAGGGTGAGTTCCCCGTTCCGCACCGCTGGAGGCCACCCACCGTGTCACCGAACACCCCTGCTGCATCGACCCACGCCGACCACGATCTCGACGGCATCGAGGACCCGGTGCTGGAGCAGGTGCGCGCGTGGCTGGCGGCGTCGGCCGACGTGCCGGTCGACGCCTCCGCTGCCCGCCTCGCGGGCCTGCTGAAGGACCCGAAGGGCCTGCCCTTCACGGTCGGGTTCGTCGACGGCGTGATCCGGCCCGAGGACGTCCGCGTCGCGGCCCGTGCGCTGGCTGCGCTGGCCCGGGACATCCCGGCCTTCATCCCGTGGCACCTGCGCGGTGCGCTGCGGCTCGGCGCGTTCGCCGGCCGCTTCGTGCCGGGTGTCGTGATCCCGGTGGCGCGTCGCGTGCTGCGCCACATGGTGGGTCATCTGGTGATCGATGCCCGCGAGGCGCAGCTGGGTCGCGCCGTCGGACGAATCCGCAAGGACGGGACCCGGCTGAACGTCAACCTCCTGGGAGAGGCCGTGCTCGGCGAGCGCGAGGCCGCACGCCGCCTCGAGGGCACGCGCACGCTGCTCGCCCGCGACGACATCGACTACGTCTCGATCAAGGTGTCCTCGGTCATCGGACCGCACTCGGTGTGGGCCTTCGACGAGGCCGTCGAGCACATCATCGACACGCTCACCCCGCTGTACCAGCTGGCTGCGTCCTCGCCGAAGCGCACGTTCATCAACCTCGACATGGAGGAGTACCGCGACCTCGACCTGACGATGGCCGTGTTCATGCGGATCCTCGACCGACCCGAGCTGAACGACCTCGAGGCGGGCATCGTCCTGCAGGCCTACCTGCCGGACTCCCTCGCCGCGATGATCCGCCTGCAGACGTGGGCGGCCGCCCGTCGCGCCGACGGTGGCGCCGCGATCAAGGTGCGGGTGGTCAAGGGGGCCAACCTGCCCATGGAGCGGGTCGAGGCCGAGCTGCACGACTGGCCGCTGGCGACGTGGTCCAGCAAGCAGGCCTCGGACACCCACTACAAGCGGGTGCTGAACTACGCCTTCGACGCCGAGCGGATCGAGAACGTGCGCGTCGGTGTCGCCGGCCACAACCTGTTCGACATCGCGTTCGCGTGGGTGCTGGCCGGGCGCCGGGGCGTGCGCGACGGCCTCGAGTTTGAGATGTTGCTCGGCATGGCCCAGGAGCAGGCCGCTGCGGTGCGCGACACGGTCGGTGGGCTGCTGCTGTACACGCCGGTCGTGCACCCGCGGGAGTTCGACGTGGCCATCGCGTACCTGATCCGCCGGCTCGAGGAGGGCGCGAGCGCCGACAACTTCATGTCGGCGGTCTTCGAGCTGACCTCGAACGACCGCCTGCTGGAGCGTGAGCGAGCGCGCTTCATGGCGTCGCTGGCCGACCTCGACACCGAGGTGCCGCTGCCGAACCGCCGCCAGGATCGCCGGGCCCCGATCGACGAGAGCCCCATGACTGGGTTCGAGAACATCGCCGACACCGATCCCTCGCTGCCCGGCAACCGTGCGTGGGGACGCGGGCTCCTGGAGCGCATCGACACCTCGCAGGTGGGCGAGCAGGCCGCCGCCGACTGCAACGTCACGACCCGAGAAGAGTTGGAGGTGCTGATCTCGGGCACCCACGCTGCGGCGACGTCGTGGGCCCAGCGGTCCGGTGCCGAGCGCGCTGCCGTCCTGCGGTGCGCAGCCGTGGAGCTGGAGCGCCGCCGCGGCGAGCTGGCCGAGGTGATGGGCAGCGAGTGCGGCAAGACTCTCGACCAGTCCGATCCGGAGATCTCCGAGGCCATCGACTTCGCCAACTTCTACGCCCAGGGCGCAGTGGACCTCGAGCTCGTCGACGGTGCGGTGGCCGTGCCCGTGAAGCTCACGGTGGTCACGCCGCCGTGGAACTTCCCGGTGGCCATCCCGGCCGGATCCACCCTCGCAGCACTCGCTGCGGGCAGCGCCGTGATCATCAAGCCGGCCGCGGAGGCGCGCCGCTGCGGTGCGGTGATGGTCGAGGCCCTGTGGGCCGCTGGCGTCCCGCGCGAGGTGCTGGCGATGGTGCAGCTCAGCGAGTCCGAGCTCGGGCAGCAGCTGGTCGGCGACCCACGGATCGACCGACTGATCCTGACCGGCGCCTACGAGACCGCCGAGCTGTTCCGCTCCTTCCGCACCGACCTGCCCCTGCTGGCCGAGACCAGTGGCAAGAACGCGATCATCGTGACGCCCAGCGCCGACCTGGACCTGGCGGCCAAGGACGTGGCCTCCTCTGCCTTCGGACACGCCGGGCAGAAGTGCTCGGCCGCATCCCTGGTCATCCTGGTCGGCTCGGTGGCCGAGTCGCGACGTTTCAACGACCAGCTGGTCGACGCGGTGCAGTCGTTGACCGTCGGCCGTCCGTCCGATCCAGCCACCCAGATGGGGCCGCTGATCGCACCTGCGGAGGGCAAGCTGCTCGACGCGTTGACGGTGCTGGCACCCGGCGAGCGCTGGGTCGTCGAGCCCACCCGACTCGACGACGACGGCCAGCTGTGGAGTCCCGGCGTCAAGGCCGGTGTGGCGCGGGGGTCGCAGTTCCACCTCGTGGAGTACTTCGGTCCTGTGCTCGGCATCATGCACGCCGCCTCGCTGGAGGAGGCGATGGTCCTGCAGAACGAGGTCGACTACGGCCTCACCGCAGGCATCCACTCGCTCGACGCCGACGAGATCGAGACCTGGCTGGACACCGTGCAGGCCGGCAACCTCTACGTCAACCGCGGCATCACCGGCGCCATCGTGCGCCGCCAGCCTTTCGGCGGCTGGAAGAAGTCGGCCGTCGGCCCGGGCACCAAGGCGGGCGGCCCGAACTACCTGATGGGGCTCGTGGACTGGGCGTCTGCTCCGGCGACCGCCGGTGCGGACCTCGGTGCGTCGGCACTCGGAGTGCAGCGCCTCGCACGTGACCACGCCCTCGACGAGGGCGGTCTGGAGGTGCTCGACCGGTCGCTGCGCAGCGATGCACTCGCCTGGACCGAGGAGTTCTCGCGCTCCACCGACGAGTCCGGGTTGAGCGTGGAGCGCAACGTGTTCCGGTACCGGGCGACACAGACCGGCATCCGTGTCCAGGCGGACGTCCCGCTGGCGCAGAGCTTGCGCATCGCGGCGGCGGGTCTCGTCGCCGGCGCTGCGCCATGGATCTCCTTCGAGACCGACCCGGGCGGCGAGCTGCGCACGGGTCTGACAGCGCTCGGCCTGACGGTCAGCGTCGAGGCGGACGCTGCCTGGTTCGAGCGCTTCGAGGCCTCGGGTCTGCGTCGGGCCCGGGTTCTGGGCATGACGGGTGCGGAGTTCGCCGCCGGTGTGCAGGGCCGTCCCGACCTGGCCGCCTACACGCAGCCTGTCCTCGAGGCGGGCCGCGTCGAGCTGCTGCCGTTCCTCGTCGAGCAGGCCGTCAGCATCACGGCACACCGCTTCGGCACGCCGAACGACCCGGTGGGGCGAGTCTGAAGGCTGCGTCGCGCTCGCTGCTAGTGTGCAACTAGTTGCACACTATGAGGAGATCACCCGTGACACTGCCCGACATCCTGACCCGTCCCATGGCGCTGCCCGTCGTGGCCTCGCCCCTGTTCATCGTGTCCGGTCCCGAGCTGGTCATCGCCCAGTGCACGGCCGGCGTCATCGGTTCGTTCCCGGCGCTGAACGCCCGACCTGCGGCCCTCCTGGACGACTGGCTGCACCGCATCACCGAGGAGAATCTCTCCTTCGCGGCGCACCACCCCGACCAGCCGGTGGCGCCCTTCGCGGTCAACCAGATCGTGCACAAGTCCAACGACCGCCTGGAGGCGGACGTGCAGATGTGTGTGGACCACCAGGTCCCCATCGTCATCACGTCGCTGGGCGCGCGCCCCGAGATCAACGATGCGATCCACTCCTACGGCGGCATCGTGCTGCACGACGTGATCAGCGATCGCTTCGCGCACAAGGCGATCGAGAAGGGCGCCGACGGCCTCATCGCCGTCGCGGCCGGGGCCGGCGGACACGCGGGCGTCACGTCGCCGTTCGCCCTGCTGCGCGAGATCCGTCGGTGGTTCGACGGCCCACTGCTGCTGTCCGGAGCCATCGCGCACGGCGCCTCGATCCTCGCCGCGCAGGTCGCCGGCGCCGACATGGCCTACGTCGGCTCGGCGTTCATGTCGACCCACGAGGCCAACAACGACGACGCCTACAAGCAGATGCTGGTGGACAGCGCCTCGTCCGACATCGTCTACAGCAACCTGTTCACCGGCGTGCACGGCAACTACCTGCGCGGCAGCATCGAGGCCTCGGGCCTCGACCCCGACAACCTGCCCGTCTCGGACCCGTCGGCGATGAACTTCGGCTCCGGCGGCAGCTCCGATGCCAAGGCGTGGCGCGACATCTGGGGATCGGGCCAGGGCATCGGAGCCCTCGACCGGCGCCAGAGCACCGCCGAGCTGGTGCAGCAGCTGCGCCGCGAGTACGACGAGGCACTCGCAGCCCCGATCTTCGACGGACGTGAGCGGGCAGACCTGCGAGGCTGACCCCATGGGACGTCACACCACGGTGTTCGAGCGGCAGCCACCCATCACTGCGCAGATCACGGCCTCGCTGGCTCCGTCCGAGCACCGGGTGTTCTGGCTCGACGACGCCCCGGGAGTCGCCCGTCCGGTGCTCGAGGGGCAGGTCGACGCCGACCTCACGATCGTCGGTGGCGGCTACTGCGGACTGTGGACCGCGGTGCTCGCGAAACGACGGGATCCGTCGGCGCGCGTCGTGCTGCTCGAGGCCGAGTCCGTCGGGTGGGCGGCGTCGGGGCGCAATGGCGGCTTCGCGGAGGCGAGCATCACCCACGGTGCCGAGAACGGTCTGAGTCGATGGCCCGAGGAGTACGAGACGCTCGAGCGACTCGGCCTGGAGAATCTCGACGCGATCGAGCGTGACGTCCGCGACTTGTCCCTGGACTGCCAGTTCGAGCGCACCGGCACGCTGTCGGTCGCCTACGAACCGCACCAGGTGCAGTGGCTGCGTGACGAGGCAGCCCAGGACGAGGCAGGGGGCGAGTTCCTCGACGAGGCGGCCGTGCGCGCTGAGATCGACAGCCCCATCTTCCGCGCCGGACTCTGGTCGAAGGACGACTGCGCTCTGGTTCATCCCATGCGCCTCGTGCACGAGCTCGCTCGCGTCGCCGAGGAGCTGGGAGTCCAGATCCACGAGCACTCGGCCGTCACCGATCTGGACTCCGGGTTGTCCGGTGCGGTCACGGTGCGCACGGCCCGAGGCTCGGTGCGCAGTGCGCGGGTCGCACTGGCCACCAACGTCTTTCGGCCGCTGCTGCGCCGTGCGCGGCTCTCGACGGTGCCGGTGTACGACTACGTGCTGATGAGCGAACCGATGAACGCGCAGCAGCGCGACGCCATCGGCTGGCGCAACCGCCAGGGCGTCGCCGACCTGGCCAACCAGTTCCACTACTCGCGCCTGACGCAGGACGGTCGCATTCTCTACGGCGGGTATGACGCGATCTATCACGCGGGCCGCAAGGTGCGCCCCGAGTACGAGGACCGCGACGAGTCCTACCGGCGTCTCGCGAGCCACTTCTTGACGACCTTTCCCCAGCTCGAGGGCCTGGGGTTCAGCCACCGGTGGGCCGGTCCCATCGACACCTCGACCCAGTTCTGCGCCTTCCACGGCCTGGCCCGGCGCGGCCGCGTGGCCTACGCCGCCGGATTCACCGGGCTCGGCGTGGCGGCCACCCGCTTCGCCGCCGAGGTGATGCTCGACCGGCTCGAGGGGCATGCCACCGAACGCACCGCGCTGGAGATGGTGCGAAAGAAGCCGCTGCCGTTCCCACCCGAACCCGTCGCCGCGATCGGCATCAAGGCGACCACGTGGTCGCTGGACCGCGCCGACCATCGTGAGGGGCGTCGCAACCTGTTGCTGAAGACGCTGGATCGGGTGGGCCTAGGCTTCGACTCATGACCAGTGTGAGCATTTCAAACTCGATCGTCGTGCGGCTGATGCTGCCAGCAGCCAGTCCGGTCAGTGACCTGACCACCGCCGTGGAGCAGGCCGGGGGACAGGTCACCGCCCTCGACGTCTCCTCCTCCTCGCACGACGTGCTGCAGGTCGACCTGACGATCTCCTCGTCCGGACCCGAGCACGCGGGGCGCCTCGTCGATGCGCTGAAGGCCATCGACGACATCGAGGTGTCCAAGGTCTCCGACCGCACCTTCTTGATGCACCTCGGCGGCGTCATCGAGACCAAGTCCAAGCACGCCCTGCGCAACCGCGACGACCTCTCGATGGTCTACACGCCGGGCGTCGCCCGTATCTGTCAGGCGATCGTCGAGGATCCCGAGGACGCCCGTCGCCTCACGATCAAGCGCAACAGCGTCGCGGTCGTCACCGACGGCTCGGCCGTGCTGGGCCTGGGCAACATCGGCCCCAAGGCTGCGCTGCCCGTGATGGAGGGCAAGGCGGCGCTGTTCAAGTCCTTCGCCGGCATCGACGCGTGGCCGCTGTGCCTGGACACCCAGGACGTCGAGCAGATCATCGAGACGGTGGCCGCGATCTCGCCCGGCTTCGCCGGCATCAATCTGGAGGACATCTCGGCGCCGCGATGCTTCGAGATCGAGCAGCGACTGCGTGAGCGCCTCGACATCCCGGTCTTCCACGACGACCAGCACGGCACTGCGGTCGTGGTGCTGGCGGCTCTGCGCAACGCGTTGCGGGTCGTCGGCAAGCAGCTGCCCACGGCTCGCATCGTCCTGGTCGGTGCCGGTGCGGCCGGCACGGCGGTGCTCAAGGTGCTGCTGCACGCCGGAGCCACTGACGTCGTGGTGTGCGACGTGGCAGGCGTCGTGAGCACCGGGCGGCCCGGTCTGCACGAGTCGCTCGTCTGGACCGCCGAGCACACCAACCCGCGCGACGTCACGGGTGGACTGCGCGACGCGCTGCCGGGTGCCGACGTCTTCGTGGGGGTGTCCGCCCCCAACCTGATCGACGCCTCCGACGTCGAGTCGATGGCCGACGACGCCATCGTGTTCGCCCTGGCCAACCCCGATCCGGAGATCGAGCCCGCCATCGCCCGACGGCACGCAGCGGTCGTGGCCACCGGGCGCTCGGACCACCCCAACCAGATCAACAACGTGCTCGCCTTCCCCGGCATCTTCCGCGGGCTGCTGGACTCCCGCAGCCGGGGCATCGGCATGGACGTGCTGACGGCGGCCGCTGATGCCATCGCCGACTCGGTCAGCGCCGACGAGCTGGGGCCGAACTACATCATCCCGAGCGTCTTCCACGCCGAGGTGCACCAGAAGGTCGCCGCCGCGGTGGAGGCGGCGGGCACCCCGTCCTGACCTTCTGCGGTTCCTCAGTCCGACGATTCGGCCGGTCGGGTCGGTGGGCTCGTCTCTGCGGTGATGGTGTCGTCGGCGAGGAGGCTGACGGCGCGTGAGTCCTCGAGCGGAGCCCCCGGACCCACGGCGTGGTCGATCTGCTCGTTGATGTAGCGCAGGACCTCGGCCGCTGTTGCCACGACAGGCACAGCGAGGAAGGCACCGGTGATGCCGAACAGCGTGCCGCCGGCGGTGACGCCGAGCAGCACGACGGCCGGGTGCAGGTTCAGGCTCTTGCCCTGCAGCAGCGGCGACAGGACGTTTCCCTCCAGCTGCTGGACGGCGATGACGATGATCAGCGCGATCAGGGCATCCTGGGGACTGTTGGTCACCAGGGTGACGAGCACGGCGACGAGGCCGCTGATGACGGCACCGACGATCGGGATGTAACCGCCGAAGAAGGTCAGCACGGCCAGCGGGATCGCCAGCTCCACGTCGAGGATGATCAGTCCGGCGCCGATGATGACCGCATCGATGAACGAGACCAGGGTCTGGGTGCGGATGAAGCCGCCGAGAGTGCCCCATGAGCGGCCCATCACGGCACCCACGTGCTCGCCGGCGCGCTTGCCGCCGAGGGTGCGGGCCCAGGGACCGAACTTGTGACCGTCCTTGACGAAGTAGAACGTCAGCAGCAAGATCACGACGAAGTTGATGATCACCGAGGTGGCGGCACTGATCGTGCTGAACACGCCCGCGCTGATGGCGGCCGCACTGTCCTGGAGCCGGTCCTGCACGGCCGAGATCGCCTGCGTGATCTGCCCCTCGGACAGGTTCAACGGTCCGCCGGTGACCCAGTCGCGCACCTGCTGCAGGCCGTCGGATGCTCCTTGGGCGATGGCGCTTGACTGTCCGGCCACCTGCGGCGTGAGTGCCACCACGATGCCGACGACCGCGGCGATGAAGCCGAGCATCACGACGGCCGCAGCCAGCGCCGAAGGCCAGCCCTTGCCCCGCAGCCAGCTGGCCAGGGGCTGGAGCAGGCTGGTGATGACCAGCGCGATCGCGGCCGGGAAGACGATCACCCACAGCTGACCGATCACCCACCCCGCCAGGAACAGCGCGGCACCGATGATCACGATGCGCAGGGCCCAGCGCTGCATGCCGCCGACGGCGTCATCGATCACGACGGCCCGGTCGCGCACTCGCTCCTCGTTCATCGGGCCAGCCTAGGTCGTCAGCCGCCAGTCGACCGGTTGCGCACCTTGGGCGGCCAGGACGTCGTTGGTCCGGCTGAAGGGTCTCGACCCGAGGAAGCCTCGGTGGGCCGAGAGCGGGCTGGGGTGCGAGGACATGATCGTGGGAGTGTCGCCCAGCATCGGGACGAGGGTCTGTGCCGGCTTGCCCCACAGGATCGCGACGAGTGGTGCAGGCCGCGCGACGAGCGCCTCGATGGCCCGGGCGGTGACGGCCTCCCAGCCGCGCCCGCGGTGACTGTTGGCCTCGTGCGGCTGCACGGTGAGCACCCGGTTGAGCAGCAGGACGCCCTGCTCGGCCCACGCGGTGAGGTCGCCGTGCGGCGCCGGCGCGATGCCCAGGTCCGACTCGAGCTCGGCGTAGATGTTGGCGAGGCTGCGGGGGACCGGCCTGACGTCAGGACGCACGGAGAACGACAGACCCATGGCGTGCCCCGGAGTGGGGTAGGGATCCTGGCCCACGATCAGCACCCGCACGTCGGCCATCGGCTCGGCGAACGCGCGCAGCACGTCGCCCGCGGCCGGCAGGTAGCTGCGCCCGGCCTCGTTCTCGGCGCGCAGAAAGTCACCCATCGCCGAGATCTCGTCAGCGACGGGCTCGAGGGCGTCAGCCCAGTCGCTCGCCATCAGGTCGTGCAGGGGACGGTTCACGGGACCAGCTCTCGCTCGGGTTCGGACAGGGCCCGCCGCGCCAGCAGGGCGGCGAGCACGCAACCGGCGATCGGCAGGGCGAAGGCGGTGGTGAGGGAGATCCAGCGGGTCGCGATGCCGATGAGGGCCGGGCCGGCGAGCATGCCGACGTAGCCGAAGCTGGTGACGCGAGCCATGTACAGCCCCGCATTGGCCGGGTCGATGCGCCCGGCGGCACTGAAGAACTGCGGGACGCACCCGGCCAGCCCGACCCCGAACACGGCCCATCCGACGATCGCGATCCACGGGGTGGGGGCCAGGGTCGCCGTGGTCAGGCCCACGGCACCCACGAGTGCGGCGCGCTGCACGTAGGCCGCCGGGCCGATGCGCGCCACGATGCGGTCGGCCACGAGCCGCACGATCGTCATCGTGACCGAGAAGGCGCCGAAGGCCCACGCCGCGACGGACTTGTCGGCGTCGAGGACGTCGTGCAGGTGCACGGTGCTCCAGTCGTAGGCGACTCCTTCGCTGAGGAACAGCGCGAAGGCCAGCACGGCGATCAGCAGGACGCGCGGGCTCCAGCCGGTCCTGCCGCCAGGGTCGGCAGGCGAGGACGATGCCACGACGTCACGCGTGGAGGGCGCGATCAGGTGACGTCCGAAAGCCACGCTCGCCACGGCCCCCAGAGCGGCGCTCAGCCCGAGGGTCCAGCGCAGGTCGACGCCTGCCCCGATCGCGCTACCGCCCACGACGGCCGCGAGCAGTCCCCCGAGCGAGAACATGGCGTGGAAGGCACTCATGATGGGACGCTGGTAGGCGGTCTCGACCTCCACGGCGTGCGAGTTCTGACCCACGTCGACGAACCCGTTGGCGAGGCCGACCAGGGCCAGTGCAACGGCCAGTCCGGGAATACTGGTCGACCACGCCGGGCCGATGAGGGACAGGCTCAGTGCGACGCACGCCGACCTGGTGATCACGCCGCTGCCGAACCGGTCGATCAGTCGTCCCGCGGCCTGCATGCCGACCAGGGCCGCGCCGCCGAGCAGCAGGATCAGGTAGCCCAGCTGTTCGGTGCTGGCTCCCGTGCGGTCACGGATCTCGGGGATGTTGACGACCCACAGACCCAGCACGTAGCCGTTGAGCGCGAAGAACCCGAACGTCGCGATCCGCGCCCGCCTCACGCTGGCCTCGATCGATGGCATGGCTCCCATGCTACGGACGGGGATCGGCCCGCTAGAGTGTGCTCCGCAGTGTCAGCAGTTGCCGCCTACCGCGCGTTGTTGCGGATCGTCGGGCCCGCCTACATCTTTGTAGCCTTCCTCGGGCGAATTCCGCTTGCCATGAGCCAGCTCGGCGTGCTCGTGCTCGTCAGCTCGACGACAGGTCGTTACGGTGCGGGCGGAGTGGCCGCGGGCATCCTGGCCGTCGCCAACGCACTGGGCTCTCCTCTGGCCGGAGCGTTGGCCGACCGCATCGGGCAGCGACCCGTCGTGCTCGTCCAGTCGCTGGTCGGCGCCGCTGGTCTCGTCGCGATCGTGCTGGTGACCGAACCGGGCGCCTCGCTGGCGCTCATCTACACGGCTGCCGGCATCACCGGTCTGGCGCTCCCGCAGGTCGGTCCGTTGGCGCGCGTGCGGTGGCGACCGATCACGCGCGACGCGCGCGACCAGCGGCGTCTGATCGATGCGGCGTTCTCCTACGAGGGTGCCGCCGACGAGGCCTCGTTCGTGCTCGGCCCGGCGCTGATCGGCGTGCTGGCCGTGGTGGCTGCACCAGCCGGCGCACTGGTCGCGGCCGCGGTGATGCTGGCCGTGTTCGGCACGTGGTTCGCCCTGCATCCCACCTCGGCCCTGGTGGCTCGCAACGCGGTCATCGGCGAAGGGTCGTCGGGAGGAGCCATGTGGACCGTGCCGTTCTTCGTGCTCGCCCTGGCGCAGATGTGCGTCGGCATGATCTTCGGCAGCGTGCAGACCGGCACCACGGTGCTCGCGACCGCTGCCGGGCAGGCCGGTGTCGCCGGTCTGATCCATGCGGTGCTCGGAATCGGCAGCGTGATCGCGGGTCTGGCGATCACCGGACTGCCCGAGCGGATCCTCTACGCGACACGCATGCTGGTCGCGGCGGCCGGCCTGCTGATCCTGTCGCTGCCGTTGCTCGCCGTCGACTCATTGACCTCGCTGATCGCGGTCATCGCCCTGCTGGGATTCGCGGTGGCGCCGTACATGATCAGCAACTTCGCACTGGCCGGCATCCTCGTGCCGGTGCGGCGGGTCGGTACCGCCATGACGTTGCTGGCGGGAGCCACGGGCATCGGGTACGCCCTGGGTGCCTCGGTGGCCGGCCAGCTCGCCGATTCAGGCGGCCACCGTCCGGCCTTCGCGGTCACGGTGTTCGCCGGGGGATTCGCTCTGGTGCTGGCCGCTGTCGCCAACCGACGGCTGCGCGAGGCAGTTCCGCAGGCCCACGTCTAGCCGAGGGCCGACCCGGCCAGCACGTCCGTCAGGACGACCACCGCGAGCGCGACGTAGACCGTGCCTGCGAGGTAGCCCAACGCGGCGCCGGCCGTCCGCGATCCCTTGAGCCGCTCGTGGAGGGAGCCCGCCAGCACCCCGATGGCCCCGTAGAGGACGACCTCGGTGAGCACGTTGACTGCTCCCAGCATGGCCAGCTGCAGCGCAGGGTTCTGGGCATCGCCCAGGAACTGCGGGAGGACGGACAGGAAGAACAGGAGCACCTTGGGATTGGCCAGGCTGACCAGCACGCCCCGGAGATATGGACGTCCCGTCGACGGGGGAGCATGGCCGGCGGCAGTGGCTCGCGCCGAGCCGACGGTCTGCACCGCCAGCCACACCAGGTAAGCCGCTCCCGCCAGCTTCACGGCGTCGAACAGCAGCGGCTGCGACTCGGCGGCCCGCCCGACCCCGACGACCACGGCGACTGCGTACACGCTCATGCCCGTCCCTATGCCGAGGATCGCCGCCAGGGCAGATCGGCGGCCACGGTCCAGACCGATGGCCAGCATGTACGCCATGTCGGGTCCGGGCGGGGCGAGGAACAGCGCGATCACGGCGATGAACCCCGGCAATACCGCGACATCGACCTGACCGGTGGACAGCATGGATTCCCCCAGACGGCGCGGTCCTCAGGTATGAACCGGCTAAGACGGTTCTATCAGCACGTCAGGCAAACGGCAACCGGCTAAGGTGGTTCCATGCCAAAGACACTCCCGGACTTCCGCCCGGGAGGCGTGCTGGCCACGAGCTTCACCGGCACGCTGTCGGAGCGTCACGGCACGCCGGTGGAACGTCTTCCTACCCGGCAGCGGCTGGTCGATTGGCTGGGCGAGCACGGACTGGCCGTGCGCTCCTGCAGTGCTGCCCAGCTCGACCTCGCCCGAGAGCTCCGGGAGGCGATCCACCTCGTCGCGACGGCGGCCGCCACCGGAGACGGTCAGCCGCCATCCGCCGTCCGGGTCGTCAACGACTGCAGCGCCCGGGGAACCGCAGCGGCCCTCCTGGCGGCCGACGGCGAGCGCCAGTGGCGACTCGGCACGCAGTCGTGCGTCGACGACGCGCTCGGGGTGGTCGCCGCCGACGCGATCAGCCTCGTGGCCGGAGAGCGTGACGGGCGGCTGGCCCTGTGCGCGTCGCCCACCTGCCGCGCCGTCTTCCTCGACACCAGCCAGAGCCGCACCCGCCGCTGGTGCGACATGAACACGTGCGGCAACCGGCAGAAGAAGGCACGGCTCAGGGCCAGGAATGCCGACGTCGCCACACCCCGATGACGGCGGCGACCGCAGCCTGGGTGCCGGCCAGGATCGCGAACAGCCACAGCACGAAGGTCAGGGACAGGCCGACCCGCGACGTGAGACCCGACGACACCTGCGCGAGCAGGACGAGCACGACCGCGCACGCGGCCGCCCGCCGCGCGAGGCCGAGCTCTCGCACGCCCGGGTGCTCGTGGTCGCTCATGCCGCCAGTGAACCGCGAATCACCGCTGCAAGCAGGTCGAGCGTCAGACCGAGGTCGTCGGCAACCCGAGCGCCTCGCCGACGGCCGTGTTCAGCAGGGCGCCCTCGTGGCTGCTCAGACCGGCAGCGAGAGCGGGGTCGTCGGCGGTCGCCTGCCGCCAGCCGCGGTCGGCCAGGGCCACGACGTGGGGCAGCGTGACGTTGGTCAGGGCGAAGGTCGAGGTGCGCGGCACGGCGCCCGGCATGTTCGCCACGCAGTAGAAGATGGAGTCGTGCACCGCGAACGTCGGGTCGTCGTGGGTGGTGGGACGTGAGCTCTCGAAGCATCCGCCCTGGTCGATCGCGATGTCGACCAGCACGGAGCCGGGCCGCATGCGCGAGACCAGGTCGTCGCTGATCAGCGTGGGTGCCTTGGCGCCCGGCACCAGCACGGCGCCGATCACGAGATCGGCCCCGAGCACCGCCTGCTCGACCGCGAGCGAGTTCGAGGCGACCGTGGTGACGCGGCCGCCGAAGCGCGCGTCGACCTGTCGCAGGCGCGGGACGTCGAGATCGAGGATCTCCACGCGCGCACCCATGCCGCGGGCCACCTCGGCGGCATTGACGCCCGAGACCCCGGCCCCGATGACCACGACATCGGCCGGATGCACGCCGGGCACTCCGCCCGGCAGGACACCGCGACCGCCCTGGCTTGCCAGCAGGTGGTGGAAGCCGGCCTGGGGTGCGAGCTTGCCCGCGACCTCCGACATGGGGGCGAGCAGCGGCAGCGACCCGTCAGGCCGTTGCACCGTCTCGTAGGCGATCGACGTGGTGCCGGCCGCCAGCAGGGCGTCGGTGCACGGCCGGCTGGCGGCCAGGTGCAGGTAGGTGAACAGCGTCTGACCCGCGCGGAGCCGGTGGTACTCGGCCTCGATCGGCTCCTTGACCTTGAGCACCAGCTCGGCCGCTCCCCACACCTCGTCCGCGGTGCCGAGGATGGTGGCGCCGGCCGTGACGAACTCGTCGTCGGAGATCGACGACCCCGCGCCGGCACCTGTCTCGATGACCACCTCGTGGTCGCGGCGGACCAGCTCGTGCACGCCGGCCGGGGTGATGGCCACGCGGTACTCGTGGTTCTTGATCTCGCGGGGGACGCCGACGACCATGCGCTACTCCTCAGAGTGGAAAGAAGTCCAGCCTGAAGGAACTGCCGGCGCTCGTCCATCCAGCTGCAGAACATTCTGCAAGAATGATTTTGAGCGAACGATCATCGTTTTCAGATCCGGGAGAGTCGATGCAGTCGAAGGATGTTCAGGGGCGGCTCGACGACGTCGACCGCCGCATCGTCGACGCCGTGCGCCGGTCGGGACGACTGCCCAACAACGCTCTGGCCGCCCAGGTGGGGATCGCGGCGTCGACGTGCCTGACGCGGTTGCGGTCGCTGGTCGACCGGGGCGTCATCTCCGGCTTCCACGCCGAGGTGGCGCCCGTGTGGATCGGTCGGCCGATCGAGGCCATGATCGCCGTGCGGCTGCGCGCCGAGGGGCGAGCCGCGATGTCGGAGTTCTTCGACCGGGTGGCTGCGATGGACCCGGTGATCAACGCCTACTACCTGGCCGGCGCGGACGACTTCCACCTGCACGTCGCGGCCGAGTCGACCGACGCGCTGCGCGAGTTCGTGACCGACCGGCTGAGCACCCAGCCCGAGGTGGCGCACACCGAGACCAATTTGATCTTCGCCCACCAGCGCGGCGGGGCCTGATCGCCTACTCGATCTCGGCGATGTGGATGACTGCGTCGCCGCTGTTGACGAGGGGCGCCTCGGTGTGTCCGACGACGACTCCGGAGCGGTCGGCGTGTACGAGGCGCACGCGTTTGCCGAAGGAGTCGAACAGGCCGCCGAGCCGCTCGCCCTTCGCGACCGTCTGGCCGAGTCGGGCCTCCAGGTGCAGCATTCCGGTGCCGCGGGCCCGCACCCACCCGCTGCGCCAGGTCTCCTGGCTGGGGGTGGGTGAGTCCTCGGCGACCGGTTCGGTCATGCCGAGGTGGGCCAGCACGCGGCGCACCCCGATCACGCCTGCGTCGACGGCCCACGGGTCCATGCGCCACGCCTCGCCGGCTTCGTACAGCAGGACCTTGGCGCCGCGTTCGCCCGCGGCGTGCCGCAGCGATCCGTCGCGGATGCGGGCGTGCATCATGACCGGTGCGGCGAAGGCCTCGGCGAGCTCGCGGGTCTCGGCGTCCTCGAGATCGGCCCGGATCTGCGGCAGGTTGGTGCGCCGGTCCGAGCCGGTGTGCAGGTCGATGCCGACGGTGCACTTGGCGACGACCTCGTTCATCATCAGGTGGGCGATGCGGCCTGCCAGGGATCCACGGGCGGAGCCGGGGAACGACCGGTTCAGGTCGCGGCGGTCCGGCAGGTAGCGATCGCCGGTCATGAAGCCGAGCACGTTGACGATCGGGATCGCGATGAGCGTGCCGCGCAACGTCTTGGGATCCAGATCGGCCAGCACCTGGCGGACCACCTCGACCCCCACGGCCTCGTCGCCGTGGATCGCAGCGTTGATCCAGACGGTCGGGCCGTCCTCGCGGCCGTGCACGACGCGCACCGGCAACTCGACCTCGGCGCCGGTGACCAGACGGGTGATGGGCAGCGAGACCGAGCGCTTCATGCCGGGGCGGACCCGGATGGAGCCGATTTCGAACGACGGGCGGTTCATCCACGTCCTCGGTTGCGGCGGCGGACCGCGAGGGGTGGCCGCCCGGCGGTGTAGGAGCGGGCCGGGTCGATCAGGTATCCCTGACGCAGCGCCTCGCGGCCCAGCAGCATCCGGAACCCCATCTCGTCGCGTCGGCTGAGCGTCATCTCGACGGTGATGGTGCGTCCGGCCAGCGTGATCTGGGTGGGGACCACCAGGCGCTCCTCGCTGTGTCCCGAGGAGCTGCGCACCTCGCGCCGATCGATCACGGGGCTCTCGACGGAGACCGGGTCGGCGTCCGATCCCTGCCAGGGGTGCACGACGTACTGCACCCACAGCTGTCCGTCACGCTCGGACTCGACGAGGTCGAAGGCATGGATCGCCGAGGAGCGGGCGCCGGTGTCGAGCTTGGCCTTGATCCACGGGACTGCGATGTCGGGCAGCGTCACCCATTCGCGCCACCCGACGGGGGTGCTGCTCGGCGACGTCGCATCGCCGGTCGTACCGTGGGATGTACCGGGCTGCCCCGACATCTGCCCCGTCATCTGACCCCTTCCCTATCGCCTCGAGGATCCATGAAGCTCGCCATCTTGTCCCGCGCTCCCCGCTCGTACAGTACGCAGCGGCTGCGCACGGCTGCGCTCGACCGGGGTCATGACGTCAAGGTCCTCAACACCTTGCGTTTCGGCATCGACCTGGCAGGGGACGAGCCGGACCTGCAGTTCCGCGGCAAGCGGCTGTCGCAGTACGACGCGATCCTGCCGCGCATCGGCAACTCGGTCACCTACTTCGGCACGGCCGTGGTGCGCCAGTTCGAGCAGATGGACGTGTACACCCCCAACACCTCGTGGGGCATCATCAACTCGCGCGACAAGCTGCGCGGCACGCAGATCCTGTCGCGCCACCAGATCGGGATGCCGGCCACCACGTTCGTGCGCGATCGCGGGGACGTGATCTCGGCGATCGAGCGCGTCGGCGGCGCACCGGTGGTCATCAAGCTGCTCGAGGGCACCCAGGGCATCGGCGTCATCCTCGCGCCCGACATCAAGGTCGCCGAGGCGATCATCGAGACCCTGCAGAGCACCAAGCAGAACGTGCTGATCCAGCGGTTCGTGGCCGAGAGCAAGGGTCGCGACATCCGCGCTCTGGTGGTGGGCGACCGGGTCGTGGCGGCCATGCGGCGCGTGGCGAAGGGCGATGAGTTCCGCTCCAACGTGCATCGCGGCGGATCGGTCGAGAAGGTCACCCTCGATCCTGAGTACGAGAAGGTGGCCGTGCGTTCGGCGCAGATCATGGGGTTGCGGGTCGCCGGTGTCGACATGCTCGAGGGCAACGAGGGGCCCCTGGTGATGGAGGTCAACTCCTCGCCGGGCCTGGAGGGCATCGAGCGTGCCACCGATCTCGACGTCGCCGGCTCGATCATCGACTTCATCGACAACCAGGTCGCCTTCCCCGAGATCGACGTGCGCCAGCGGCTCACCGTCTCGACCGGCTACGGCGTGGCCGAGATCCTCGTGCAGTCCGCGTCAGACATCGTCGGCAAGCCTCTGGGCGAGTCGGGCCTGCGCGAGCGCGACGTGAGCGCGCTGACCCTGCAGCGCGGCACCAGCGTCATCCCCAACCCGGGCCCGTCGCACGTGCTCGAGGCCGGTGACCGCCTGCTGTGCTTCGGCAAGCTCGAGGAGATGCGCTCGATGATCCCCAACCGCCGCAAGCGCACGCGCCGGCTCAAGAAGCTTCCGGCCGAGCCCATTCACGACGCGTAGGAGTCACGACGCGTAGGAGTCACGACGCGTAGGAGTCACGACGGGTCGAGGGTGATGTCCTTGAACCACGAGTCGGTGGCGTAGTCGGTGACCCAGCCCATCGACAGGTAGAGCTGGTCGGCCTTGGTGGGGGAGTCGTCGTCGACCTCGAGGCCGACACGATCCCAGCCGCGCTCGGCGGTGTCGGCGATCACGGTGCCCAGCAGCGACTTGGCCACGCCGCGACCGCGGGCCACCCTGTTGACGCCGATGTACTCGACGTAGGAGCCCGGGGTGCCACCCTCGGGGGCCGCGCCCACGGTGCAGACCACCGTGCCGGCGGCGACCGGATCGCTTCCGTCCTGCGGATCGACGTAGGCCAGCCACCAGTGGTCCCAGCGGTGGCCCGGTTCTTCGCGGAGGCGCTGCACGAATTCGGAGAAGCTCTCGCGGTAGGAGTTGAAGTGGTCCTCGAAGGACTCCTCGAGCATCTGGTGCACGATCTGCAGGTCCGAGGCGACCGGGAAGCCGTTCTCGTGGCGTTCGACGCGACGCACCGTGACGCCCTCACGCGGGACGAACGGGGTGTCGTCGCTCGTGGTGGGACGCTCCATGTGCAGCCAGGTGCGGCGCTTGCTGTAGCCGGCGCGCTCGAGCCAGCCGGCCTGACGCGAGTCGGTGGCGAAGGGGCTCTCGTCGAGTCGGGTCTCCTCGACGCCGCGCATGCGCGCCATCACGATGGCAGCGTCCTCGGCCCAGGCGTAGAACGCGTCGGCGATCTCGTCGACCTCCGGCACGTCGCGGTCGAAGTAGCCCCAGATCAGCGCCCGACCCGCGGCCCGGTCGTGCACCGTGATCCAGGCACGAGGGATGTCGTCGTCGCCGACGGCGACCAGCTGGCGGCGCGTCCAGGACGCCTGGCCCGCGACCTCGGACTCGATGCCGGCGGGATCGATGTGTGCCGATCCCGTGCCTTGCACCTCGTCGAGGTGGCGCAGGGCGACCAGCGCATCGATGTCGTCGTAGCCGGGGACTCGGGCGGTCCAGGCGCCCGGAAGTACCGGTGGTTCAAGGATGGGATCAACGCTCGTCGTGTCGGTCATCGCGTTCCATTCTCCCCGAAACGCATTCAGCGCGGGTAGAGGACCCGGAATCGTTCGAGTACCACCGGCATCTGAGGGCTGAATCCCTGGTCGTGGGTGGCGAACTCGGTGAAGAAGCGTTCGTGCACCTCACGCCAGTAGTCCAGGGTGAGGTCGCCCTCGCCCTCGAGTCGGGCGTGCTCGGCATCGACCTCGTCGAACGGTGTGACCTCGACCGACATCGTCTCGATCAGGACGCGCGGGTGATCGGCTCCGTCGAGGATGATGTGCAGGTCGCCGACCTGAGGCAGCGGCTCGTCCTCGCTCTCGTAGTCCCACAGGGCGCCCGCGGTGGCGGTCTTGGTACCGGAGAGCACGAGGGACAGCAGGTCATCGGCCTGTTCGGGGGTGCCGCCGAACGACCAGGCGGGCGGCGACAACGCCTCAGCGGCGTAGGTGCCCAAGTAGCCGGGAACCGGATTCGTGCGGGTCTGGTGGCGGGCGGCCTCCCAGAAGCGGTCGAGCTCCTCGGCTGCGTCGGGCACTGCGGGGTCGGTCATGACCTCAGCGTGTCAGATGCTCCCGCGCGGGCCCTCACTTCCGAGCGGTGGCGCAGCGTCCCATCCCGGCCCTCGACAGGACGCCAAGCCACCGCCACCGGCGGCAATAGGACGCTAAGTAACCGCCCCCCGAGGCGACTCAGTCGCTGTCGCTGGGACCGTCGCGCAGCTCGCGCAGGAAGTTGCTGGCCCAGCGCTCGATGTCGTTCTCCATGACCTGCTTGCGCATGGCCTTCATGCGGCGGGCATCCTCGCGCGGGCCGGCCTGGACCGCCTCGAGCAGCTTGGCCTTGAGGCCGTTGATGTCGTGCGGATTGACCTGGTAGGCCGACTTCAGCTCGGATGCAGCGCCGGCGAACTCGCTGAGCACCAGGGCTCCGCGGTTGTCGTAGCGGCACGCGACGTACTCCTTGGCCACCAGGTTCATGCCGTCGCGCAGCGGGGTGACGACCATGACGTCGGCGGCTCGATAGAGCGCGGCCATCTCCTCGCGGGGGTAGGAGGCGTGCAGGTACTGGATCGGCTGGTGGCCGATCCGGCCGACGTCGCCGTTGATCCGGCCGACCAGGCCGTTGATGTCGTCGCGCAGGATCTTGTACTGCTGCACGCGCTCGCGCGACGGTGTCGCCACCTGCACGAACACCGCGTCGTCGACGTGCAGGGACCCGTCGGCGATCAGCTCGCCGAACGCACGCAGCCGTTGACGCAGGCCCTTGGTGTAGTCGAGCCGGTCGATGCCCAGGATCACGGTCTTGGGGTTGCCGAGGCTCTCGCGGATCTCGGCCGCCCGGGCGAGGACGTCGGGGGTGCGGGCCAGCTCCTCGAAGCCGGCGGCGTCGATCGAGATGGGGAAGGCGCGAGCCATGACGCTGCGGCCGTCGGGCAGGTACACGCGATCGCGGTGCGTCTTGTGCCCCACGCGCTGGCGCACGAGGCGCACGAAGTTCTGCGCCGCTCCTGGCATCTGGAACCCCACCAGGTCAGCGCCGAGCAGGCCCTCGAGGATCTCGCGACGCCACGGCATCTGCTGGAACAGCTCGGTGGGAGGGAACGGGATGTGCAGGAAGAAGCCGATGCGCAGGTCGGGGCGCAGGTCCCGCAGCATCTGGGGCACCAGCTGCAGCTGGTAGTCCTGCACCCACACCACGGCGTTCTTGCGCGCCACCTGCGCGGCCTTCTGCGCGAAGCGCCGGTTGACCCGGACGTAGGCGTCCCACCACTCGCGGTGGAACTCCGGGGCGACGACCACGTCGTGGTACAGCGGCCACAGCGTCGCGTTGGAGAAGCCCTCGTAGTACTCGGCCACCTCGCTCTCGCTCAGCGGCACCGGGATCAGCTGCAGACCCTCGTGGGTGAAGGGCTTGAGCTTCTCGTCGGCAGCCCCGTGCCAGCCGATCCACGCGCCGCCGTTGCTGCGCATGACGGGCTCGAGCGCGGTGACCAGTCCGCCGGGCGACTTGCGCCACAGAGTCTGGCCGTCAGGCGCCGTGACACGGTCGACGGGCAGGCGGTTGGCGATGACCACGAAATCAGCGGATCCAGCCATGAGTCCAGCCATACGCGCAGCCTAACCTCTGCGGGTTCGGCGATCCGAATGACAGTCGTGTCATTCGTGTCGTAGGCTGCCGCTATGAGTGCTGCGGAGTCGTCGAACCGGACCGCGGTCAGTCCGTCCCCGTTGACGGACCGCGACCGCGAGATCCTCGCGCTCGAACGACTCTGGTGGCAGTACACCGGCACCAAGGAACAGGCGATCCGCGAGAAGTTCGACATGTCGACCACGCGGTACTACCAGGTGCTCAATGCTCTGATCGACCGCGAAGACTCACTGGCCTTCGACCCTCTTCTGGTCAAGCGTCTGCGACGCCTGCGGGCCGAGCGCCAGCGCAGCCGGTCGGCGCGACGTCTCGGGTTCGACGTCTGAGGCCCTCCGTGGTCGACCACCGCAGAACTCCGGGGAACCGCGTGGCCGTTCCGTCCGGCTGGTTCATCGTGGTCAGCGTCGCCGTCGTGATCGTCGCAGCGGCATGGCTCGGTGTCCTGCTGGTCATGGGGTCGTCGGACTCCGACGAGCCGCCCGCGGCAGCGCAACCAGCTCCCACGACAGCGTCGCCGACTCCAGCTCCCACCCCCACGCCGACGGCGTCGGCGTCGGCCTCTCCCTCCCCTTCTCCATCGCCGACTGAGACCACCGAGGCACCCCCTCAGCGCGACGCCGGAGTAGCGGTGCTGAACAACACCGGCGTCGCGAATCTCGCGTCGTCGTTCTCGGGTCGGGTCGCGGGCGCTGGATGGACCGTGTCGGGCACCGGGAACTGGAATGGTCAGATCCCTACCAACACGGTCTACTACCCGGCCGGACAGCAGGAGGCGGGCGAGCTGCTGGCCGCTGATCTGGGCATCGGCCGGGTGCTGCCCAGCGTCGCGCCCATGCAGATGGACCGGCTCACGCTCATCTTGTCGGGGCCGCAACAATAGGGCGCATGCCCGCCACATCCCGCTCCTCCTCTGCTGATCCAGCACCCCTCGACGACCCGGCCGGCACCCTGTTGGCGCTGGACTTCGACGGCACGCTCGCGCACATCGTCGCCGATCCCACCGAGGCCTTCGCCCACCCCGACTCGATCAGGGCCCTGGGACGACTAGGTCACCACCTCGGGACGATCGCGATCATCACCGGCCGACCGGTCACGCAGGCCCTCGAGCTCGGCGGCTTCGCGTCGATCGACGGGCTCGAGCAGCTCGTCATCTTCGGTCAGTACGGCGCCGAGCGGTGGAACGCCGCCGACCAGGACGCCGACGACCTCGATCCGCGCGGATCCGAACGGGTCGAGACCATCGATCGCCTCGCCGAGCGCCTGCCTGCGCTCCTCGCGCAGCACGGCGCCGAGGGCGCGTACGTCGAGGACAAGGGGCTCGCGCTGGCGGTGCACACCCGAGGGCTCGGCGCCGACGTGGTGAAGCGGCTGCACGCGCCCCTCGCGGAGGTGGCCGGCGAGATGGGCCTGACCCTGGAGCCGGGGCGCCAGGTGCTGGAGATGCGCTTCTCCGGCGCCGACAAGGGCGAGGCCCTGCGCACGATCGTGGCCGAGACGACCCCCCGCACCGTGGTGTTCGCCGGTGACGATCTGGGTGACCTGCCGGCCTATGACGCCGTCGATGATCTGCGCGCTGAAGGGCTGCGCGGGGTGCTGATCTGCTCGGCATCGGCGGAGCAGGATGCGCTCGTCGCTCGCGCCGACGCGGTGCTCGACGGACCCGACGCGATCGCGACCTGGCTCACGGCCTGGGCCGACCAGCTCGACGCATGAGTGCGGCGGTGCTCGCGCCCACCGGCTGGACCCGCGCGCGCACCGTCATCAACTGGATCAACCTCAGCACCCCGCTGGGCCTGCTGATCGCGTGGCTCGGTGGTGCGACGGTGGTGCGCCGCGGCCGCGGCACCTGGCTGGCTGGCGACTACCGGTACCGATTCCCGGTCGCCGGTGCGTTCACGATCGGCAGCGTCATCGTCAGTCGCCACGACGCGGCCTGGCTGCGTGCTCGTCCGGCGCTGCTGCGCCACGAGGACCGGCACTGCACGCAGTACGCGCTCCTGCTCGGCCCGGTGATGCTGCCGCTGTACGTGCTGGCGGTGGCTGTGTCGTACCTGCTGGCCGGGGACCCCGCGACGCGCAACCCGTTCGAGCGGTGGGCCGGTCTGGCCGACGGGGGCTACCGGCTCGCCTCGAAACACAGCTCCTGAGTCGTCCACGATGTGGACGAGGTGGACGCATCGTGAGACGCCTGTCTAGGCTGGTGCCACCTCATCCAGAGGGGCAGAGGGACGCGGCCCGATGAAGCCCCAGCAACCAGTCATCCGACTAGGTGCTAAATCCGCCCCGGTGCACGCAGCTGATGCGTGGCGCCGGGACAGATGACAGGAGCAGTCATGAGCCTCACCCTGCACTCGACCACCATCCGAGCTGGGGCCTTCGGCCCGGCCGTCGACCTGCGCTGCCGCGAGTGCGGCGCCACGCGCGACCTGGGGCCGCACTTCGCGTGCGACCAGTGCTTCGGCCCCCTCGAGATCGGCTATGACTTCGGCACGGTCACCCGCGAGTCGATCGAGGCCGGGCCCGCCAACATCTGGCGCTACAAGGCTCTGCTGCCGGTGCCCGACGACATCGAGACCAGCCCCAACCTCGAACCGGGCTTCACCCGGCTCCTCGAGGCCAAGAACCTCGCCGCCGAGCTCGGGCTGACCAAGCTGTGGGTCAAGGACGACAGCACCAACCCGACCAACTCCTTCAAGGACCGGGTCGTCGCGATCGCCCTCTCGGCCGCACGCGAGTTCGGCTCCACGGTCTTCGCCTGTCCGTCGACGGGCAACCTCGCGAACGCCGTCGCCGCGGCCGGGGCCCGGGCCGGCATCCGTACCGTCGTGCTGATCCCGAGCAACCTCGAGGCGCCCAAGCAGATCAACTCGGCGGTCTACACCGAGAACCTCATCGCCGTCGACGGCAACTACGACGACGTCAACAAGCTGGCCACCGAGATCGCCGGCGAGACCGACGACTGGGCGTTCGTCAACGTCAACGTGCGTCCGTTCTACGCCGAGGGGTCCAAGACCCTCGGGTACGAGATCGCCGAGCAGCTGGGGTGGCGCCTGCCCGACCAGGTGGTCATCCCGGTCGCCTCGGGCTCGCAGCTGACCAAGGTGTACAAGGCATTTCGCGAGCTGGTCGCGCTCGGACTGGTCGAGGACAAGCCGTGCCGCATCTTCGGCGCGCAGGCGGAGGGTTGCTCGCCCGTCTCGACCGCCCATCGGGCCGGCATCGACGCGATCCGGCCCGTCAAGCCCGACACGATCGCCAAGAGCCTCGCGATCGGCAATCCCGCCGACGGCGTCTACGTCCTCGACATCGTCCGCGAGACCGGCGGCGCGGTCGAGGACGTCACCGACGAGGAGATCCGCGAGGCGATCGTGCTGCTGGCGCGCAACGAGGGCATCTTCACCGAGACCGCCGGCGGGACGACCGTGGGCGTGCTCAAGAAGCTGGTCGAGACCGGCCAGCTCGACCCGGACCTGGAGACCGTGGTCATCAACACGGGCCACGGCCTGAAGACGGTCGACGCCGTGGCGGGTGTGGTCGGTCCTCGGGCCACCATCGCGCCGAGCTACGACGCGTTCGTCGCCGCCGGCCTGTCCTAGGGTGGCGGGGTGCTGAGTCCGTCAGATCGCGCCCGCCTGCAGGAAGCCGGCGTCGATGCCGATGTGCTCGGGACGGTGCTGGTGCACCTGTCGCACGACCCCCGGCTGCCGCAGTGGTGGCACGACCTGGGCAATGCCCTGTACCTCGCCGAGGGTGCCAAGCTGCCCGATCAGATCCTGGAGCACCTGGGCCTGATCGCCTTCCACGACGCCCTCGTGGTCATCGGCTCGGACCTGTCGACCTTGTCCTCGCTCCTGATCGGTGGCGACGGCGCCACGATCTTCATCGGGGCGAGATGTGAGCTGACCGGAGGTGAGCTGTACTGCGGGGGAGCGTCGAGCATCGTGCTCGCCGGACCCCTGGTCGCCACGCGCAAGGCTGTGATCGACGCCCGCAACGGCGGCACGATCGTGGTCGCGCCCGACCAGCTGTGGGCTGCGGACGTGTACGTCGCGACCGACGACATGCACCGCCTCGAGGACCGCCGCACGGGGGCCCGCCTCAACCCCTTCGGTGCCCACATCCGGGTGGGTCGGCACGTCTGGCTGTGCAAGGACGCCGTGGTCACCGGGCACGTCGAGATCGCCGAGGGCGCCGTGGTGGGGCTGCGCGCGGTGGTCCGGGGTCAGAAGGTCCCGGCCCACTGCGTCGTCGCGGGAGCTCCGGCGCGTGTCGTGCGAGAAGACGTGCACTGGACCTACGACGACAGGCCCTGACCGGTTTCAGATACCGTGGGTCTTTGAAAGCCGCCAGCCTGCGGCCCGACCCGGAGGTGAGCGCGTGCGCATCGCGTTGCTGTCATATCGCAGCAAGCCGCACAGCGGTGGACAGGGCATCTACGTCGAGCGACTCAGCCGCTGCCTGGTCGAGGCCGGCCACGACGTCGAGGTCATCTCCGGACAGCCCTACCCCGAGGGCTTGCATTCGCAGGTGTCCCTGACCCGCCTGCCGAGCCTCGGCATCTACGACGAGCCCAATCCCTTCACCCCGCCGCCGCCGTGGCGACTGCACAGCGTGCCCGATCTCGTCGAGTACCTGCTGACGCTCACCGGCGCGTTCGGCGAACCCCTCAGCTTCAGTTTGCGAGCCCGGCGTGAGCTGCGCGATCGCCGTGACGAGTTCGATGTCGTCCACGACAACCAGAGCCTGGGCCACGGGCTGGTGGGCATCGCCCGACGATTCCCGCTCGTGGCCACGATTCACCACCCCATCAGCCGGGACCGCCGGGTCGAGCTCGACGCCGCGACGGGACTGCGCTCGCTGTCGGTGCGTCGTTGGTACTCCTTCGTCCGCATGCAGGCGCGGGTCGCTCGACGTATGCCGTTCGTCATCGGGGTCTCGACCGCAGCCACCGACGACACCGTGACCGACTTCGGCATCGACCCCGCCCGCATCCGGGTGGTCCCGCTCGGCGTCGACACCGACCTGTTCCGGCCACGGGGCGACCGCACCCCGGGCCGCATCGTTGCGATCGCGTCGGCCGACAAGCCACTCAAGGGCGTGGCCCACCTGCTCGACGCCGTCGCCAAGCTGCGGGTCGAGCGGGACGTCGAGCTGCAGCTGGTCTCGGCGATCGAGCGTGGGGGAGCCACGGACCGGCGCATCGAGTCCCTGGGGCTGGCCGACTGCGTCACGGTGCACCAGGACCTCGACGCCGATCAGCTGGCCGACCTCCTCGCGTCGGCCGAGATCATGTGCGTTCCGTCCCTGTACGAGGGCTTCTCGCTGCCCACCGTCGAGGCCATGTCGTGCGCCACCCCGGTCGTCGCGAGCCGCGCCGGCGCCATCCCCGAAGTAGTGGGGGCCGACGAGGAGCGCCAGTGCGCCATCCTGGTCGAGCCGGGCGACGCCGAGGGCCTGGCCGCAGCTCTGGGCGAGCTGTTCGACGATCCGGCGCGACTGAGGACCCTCGGCGCCAACGGGCGTGCCCGAGTCCTGGACCACTACAGCTGGCCGGCGGTGGCCGAGTCCACCGCGGCCGTCTACACCGAGGCGATCGCTGCGTTCGCCCGCAAGGAGAACTGATGCTGACCGTCGACTTCGACCGCCTTCGCGTGGGCCGGCGCACCCGTTTCATCGACGTGGGCGCAGGAGCCGGGCGGCACAGCTATGAGGCGCTGCGCCGCGGCGCCGACGTCACGGCCTTCGACCTCGACGAGGTCGAGCTCAAGGGCGTCGACGACATGTTCGGCGCGATGCAGGTCGAGGGCGAGGTGCCCAGCACTGGCGCGGCATCTGTGCAGGCCGGAACGATCCTCGACATGCCCTACGCCGACGGCACCTTCGACGTCGTGCTGGCCTCGGAGATTCTCGAGCACGTGCCCGAGGACGAGCAGGCGATCAGCGAGCTGGAACGCATCCTCGCGCCCGGCGGCACGCTGGCCGTCACGGTGCCGCGGCACTGGCCCGAGGCCGTCTGCTGGGCGCTGTCCGATGAGTACCACGCCAACGAGGGTGGCCACATCCGCATCTACCGGGCCAGCGACCTGGACGCCAAGCTGCGCAGCCGCGGCCTCGTCCCGCTGCACAAGCATCACGCCCACGCCCTGCACGCGCCGTACTGGTGGATCAAGTGCGCCGTGGGCGTCGAGCGTGACCAGCACCCGGCTGTCCGCGCGTACCACCGGCTGCTGGTCTGGGACATGATGAGCGCACCGCGCACCACGCGGATCGCCGAGCAGGTGCTGAACCCGATCCTGGGCAAGAGCGTGGCGCTGTACTACACCAAACCGCTCGCGTGACGCCTGACCTGACCGGACTGCTGGACGCCGAGCAGGTGTCCGCGACGGCCGACTCGATCGAGGCGGTGCAGAGGCCCAACGGCGCGATCGCCTGGTTCGACGGTGGGCACCTCGACCCGTGGGACCACGTGCAGGCCGCGATGGGTCTGGCCGTGGCGGGACGCATCGAGGCCGCCGACGCCGCCTACATGTGGTCGGCCCGCGCCCAGCGACCCGACGGATCGTGGGCCACCCGGTACGTCGGCGCCGACCTGGACGAGGTCGACGACGACGCGACCGACGCCAACTTCACCGCCTACCTGGCCACCGGGATCTGGCACCACTGGCAGTGCACCACCGATCTCGACCTCGTCGAGGCGATGTGGCCGGCGGTCTCTGCAGCCCTGGACGCGGTGGTCTCGATGCAGGCTGACGACGGCTCGGTGCGGTGGACGCGCAGCGCCGAGGGCGTCCTGTCCGCAGAGTCGCTGGTCACCGGCAACGCCAGCATCCACCTGAGTCTGCGCTGCGGCGTGGCGCTCGCGGCACTCGTGGGGGAGTCGCGACCGACGTGGGAGCAGGCGGCCGTGCGACTGCGCACCGCCCTCGATCACCACGAGGAGCGGTACGCGAGCAAGACCCGGTACTCAATGGACTGGTACTACCCGGTCCTGGGCGGAGCACTGTCCGCCTCCGATGCGCGCAAGCGGCTCGATGCCCGGTGGGACGACTTCGTGGTGCCCGAGCAGGGCGTCCGGTGCGTCGACGACAGCCCGTGGGTGACCGGCGGCGAGACCTGCGAGCTGGTGCTGGCCCTCGACGCCTGTGATCGAGGAGCCGAGGCACGGCGACTGTTCGCCGACATCCAGCAGCTGCGCGCCGACGTCGGCTCCTACTGGACCGGCTACGTGTATCCCGACGACGCCTTCTGGCCCGTCGAGCAGGCCACCTGGACTGCGGCCACGATGCTGCTGGCCGCTGACGCGCTCAGCCGCACGACGCCGGCCAGCGGGCTGTTCCGCGGTGCGGACCTGCCGACCCTGACGAACGAGCAGGACCTGCGGTGACCAGCACGAACGCCCTGCCCGAGCGGCTGCAGGCCATCGCCGACGAGGTCCGCGGGTTCCTGCCGGCCGGCGAGGCCGCTGCGCTGCACGCCGCTGCCGTCGAGCACCTCCGGCCCGGCGGTGTGGCCGTCGAGATCGGCAGCTACTGCGGCAAGTCGGCGGTGTACCTGGGACACGCGGCCGCCGGTGCCGGCGCTCGACTGGTCACGATCGATCACCACCGCGGATCCGAGGAGCAGCAGGCCGGTTGGGAGTACCACGACACGTCGTTGGTCGGCTCCGACGGCCGCATGGAGACCCTGCCGTTCCTGCGCGAGGTGCTGGCCGCGGCCGAGCTCGAGCACATCGTCGACGTCGTGGTCGCTCGCTCGCCGGCGGTTGCCTCGTGGTGGGGCGCCGAGGTCGATCTGGTGTTCATCGACGGCGGGCACACCGACGAGCACGCCAACGCCGACTACGACGGCTGGGCCCGCTGGATCCGACCCGGTGGTGTCCTGGTGATCCACGACGTCTTCCCCGATCCCGCCGACGGCGGGCAGGCTCCCTACGGGATCTACCTGCGTGCCCTGGCCGACGGCTTCGTCGAGATCGGGCACACCGGTTCGCTGCGGGTCTTGCGGCGCTGACCCCTCCGGGCCCGACTATCGTCTGACCATGGCGACGATCTACTACACCGCGACCACGCTCGACGGCTTCCTCGCGACGCCCGATCACGGTCTCGACTGGCTCTTCGAGGTGCCGGGGTCCGACGTCGCCGAGGACGCCATCCCCGACTTCACCAGCTCGGTCGGGGCCCTCACGATGGGTTCGTCGACCTATGAGTGGGTCGTCCGTCACGAGAACCTGCTCGAGCATCCCGAGAAGTGGCGCGAGTGGTACGGCGACCGGCCGACGTGGGTGTTCACGTCCCGGTCGCTCCCGGTGCTCGAGGGCGCCGACATCCGCTTCACCCGGGCCCCGATCGCGCAGGTCCATGCCGAGATGGTCGCCGGCGCGGGCGACCGCGATGTGTGGTTGATGGGAGGTGGCGACCTGGTCGGCCAGTTCGCCGACGCCGGTCTGCTCGACCGAGTGGTGGTCACGATCGCCCCGGTCACGCTGGGCGCCGGAGCGCCGTTGTTGCCGCGCGACATCCGCTCGGACCGGCTCACGTTGGTGTCCGTGGTGCAGCGCGGACAGTTCGCCGAACTCACCTATGACGTGACCTGATTGCATCTCGTTGATTAGCACTCGTATAGTGAGAGTGCTAGTTCGTCGACCACCACAGTCGGAGTTATTCACCCATGTCAAAGACCATTGCCTTCAACGAAGAGGCCCGCCGCGGTCTCGAGCGCGGCATGAACCAGCTCGCCGACGCCGTCAAGGTGACGCTTGGCCCCAAGGGCCGCAACGTCGTGCTGGAAAAGAAGTGGGGCGCCCCCACGATCACCAACGATGGCGTGTCCATCGCCAAGGAGATCGAGCTCGAGGACCCCTACGAGAAGATCGGTGCCGAGCTCGTCAAGGAGGTCGCCAAGAAGACGGACGACGTCGCAGGCGACGGCACCACCACGGCCACTGTCCTGGCCCAGGCCCTCGTGCGCGAAGGACTGCGCAACGTCGCGGCCGGCGCCAACCCGATGAGCCTCAAGAAGGGCATCGAGATCGCCGTCGAGGCCATCAGTGCCCAGCTGCTCGAGATGGCCAAGGACATCGAGACCAAGGAGCAGATCGCCTCCACCGCCTCCATCTCGGCTGCCGACACCTCCGTCGGCGAGATCATCGCCGAGGCCATGGACAAGGTCGGCAAGGAAGGCGTCATCACCGTCGAGGAGTCCAACACCTTCGGCCTCGACCTCGAGCTGACCGAGGGCATGCGCTTCGACAAGGGCCACCTGTCGGGCTACTTCGTCACCGACCCGGCCTCCATGGAGACCGTGCTGGACGATCCGTACATCCTGATCGTCAACAGCAAGATCGGATCCGTCAAGGACATGGTCCCGGTGCTCGAGAAGGTCATGGCCTCCGGCAAGCCGCTGGTCATCATCGCCGAGGACATCGAGGGCGAGGCCCTGGCCACCCTGATCGTCAACAAGCTCAAGGGCGTCTTCAAGTCGGTCGCCGTCAAGGCTCCCGGCTTCGGTGACCGCCGCAAGGCCATGCTGGCCGACATCGCCATCCTCACCGGTGGCGAGGTCATCAGCGAAGAGGTCGGGCTCAAGCTCGAGAACGCCGATCTCACGCTGCTCGGCACGGCCCGCAAGGTCGTCACGACCAAGGACGAGACCACCATCGTCGAAGGTGGCGGTTCGGCCGACCAGATCGCCGGTCGCGTCAACCAGATCAAGAACGAGATCGAGAACAGCGACTCGGACTACGACCGCGAGAAGCTGCAGGAGCGTCTGGCCAAGCTGGCCGGTGGCGTTGCAGTCATCAAGGTCGGCGCAGCCACCGAGGTCGAGCTCAAGGAGCGCAAGCACCGCATCGAAGATGCCGTGCGCAACGCCAAGGCGGCTGTCGAGGAGGGCATCGTCGCCGGCGGCGGCGTGGCTCTCGTCCAGGCCACCGCGGCCGTGTTCGAGACCCTGAGCCTCGAGGGCGACGAGGCCACCGGCGCGGCGATCGTCAAGGCGGCCGCTTCGGCTCCGCTCAAGCAGATCGCCATCAACGCTGGCCTCGAGGGCGGCGTCGTGGCCGAGAAGGTCGCCGGGCTCACCCCCGGACACGGCCTGAACGCGGCGACCGGCGAGTACGTCGACATGATTGCCGAGGGCATCCTCGACCCGGCCAAGGTCACCCGCTCGGCGCTGCAGAACGCAGCGTCCATCGCGGCTCTGTTCCTGACCACCGAGGCCGTCGTCGCCGACAAGCCCGAGCCTGCAGGCGCTGGCGGCGGAGCTCCGGACATGGGCGACATGGGTGGCATGGGTGGCATGGGCTTCTAGCCCCACCCGCACTCCGCGAAGGCCCCCGACCATGTGGTCGGGGGCCTTCGTGTGTCCGAGGCATCTGGTCTGTCTGAGGCATCTGGCAGAGTGCTGGCGTGGCGACCCGTCCAGACCTTCCCGCAGCCTGGATCGAGCGCATCCATGCCGCGCTCGACACGTGTGCTGAGTGCCGCCGTGAGCCCGCCTGGACCGGGGTGCGCTGGCGGGTCGGGAACGCGACCGTCGCTCATCTCTTCGGGGGTGAGGACCAGCGGTTCCGTCTCGTGGTGCGCGCCGAGCTCGCCGAGGTCATGGCCTTCGAGCTGCAGGGCGATCCCTACTTCCGCACCCCGTGGGGGAGCAATGTCGTCGGCCTGCTGCTCGACGACTCCACCGACTGGAACGAGGTCGCCGAGCTCGTCGTCGACTCGTACTGCGTGCAGGCGCCGCCACGTCTGGCCGCCCTGGTCGACCGACCGGACGCCGGGCCATGACCAGTGGCACAGTGGGGCCATGGCGGTGATCGAGGCGGTGGGCCTGGGCAAGTCCTTCGGGGCCAAGCGCGCCGTCGACGACCTGTCGTTCGAGGTCCGCCCCGGATCCGTGACCGGGTTCCTGGGGCCCAACGGCTCGGGCAAGTCCACCACGATGCGTCTCATGCTGGGCCTGGACACCGGCGACGGACGCACCACCTTCGACGGTCGTCAGTTCCGCGACATCGAGCGCCCCATGCGGCACATCGGCGCCCTGCTGGAGGCCAAACCGTTCCACCCCACCCGCACGGCCCGCAACCATCTGCGCATGCTGGCCGCCGCCAACGGCGTGACGACCAGACGGGTCGATGAGGTCCTGGAGATGGTCGGACTGTCCAGCGTCGCCGGCGACATGCCCAAGAAGTTCAGCCTCGGCATGGGGCAGCGTCTGGGCCTCGCGGCAGCACTCCTCGGTGATCCGCACACCCTGATCCTCGACGAACCCGGCAACGGCCTGGATCCTCAGGGCATCTCGTGGTTGCGCGAGCTGCTGCAGCACCTGGCCGGACAAGGCCGTTCGGTGTTCGTGTCCAGCCACCTGCTGCAGGAGATGGCGGTGCTCGCCGACCGCCTGGTGGTGGTGGGGCGTGGCCGGCTGCTGGCCAATGGCGCCGTGGACGACTTCATCAACGGCAGCGAGCTCGGACGCGTGCGGGTGGTCACCCCCGATGCGGCCGCGCTCGCACCGCGACTCGAGGCCGCCGGCGCGGCGGTGTCGAAAGAAGGCTCGACCCTGACCGTCGCGGCCCTGAGTGCCGAGCAGGTCGGCGATGCCGCCCATCAGGCCGGGCTCCGGGTGCACGAGCTCACCACGGTGCGCGCCACGCTCGAGGAGGCCTTCCTCGAGGCGACCGGTCTGGCCCAGGAGTTCCAGGCGCCGCCGCAGGAGCACACCGCATGATCGACGCGCTGCGCTACGAGGTGTTCCGGCTGCGGTCGATCCGGTCGACCTTCTGGCTGATCGGGCTCACGCTCGCCCTCGTCGTGGGGCTGGGGTCGCTGATCGCGTGGGGCATCAGCACCGGCCAGGACCGTCTCAGCGGTGACGAGGTCTACGCCATCGTGGCCACGACCGGAGCCTCGACGGGGGTGCCTCCCCTGCTGGTGGCCTACCTGCTGGGCCTCATCGGGGTGTTCTCGCTGGGCCACGAGTACCGCCACGGCATGATCCGCGCGACGCTCACCGCCATTCCACGCCGCGAGCACGTCCTTGCGGCCAAGGCCGTGGTCGTCACCGTCACGGTGGGAGTCGTCTCCGCGGTCAGCGTGCTGCCCGCCGTCGCGATCACCGCCCTGTTCGGTCTGCCCACGCCGTCGGTCGGTGCGGTGGGCAGCCTCGGTCTCGGCGTCACGATCTTCACCATGCTGTTCACCCTCTCGGGCATGGGGCTGACCGCCCTGGCCCGCAACCAGACTGCAGGACTGGTCCTGCTGCTGCTGCTCCCCACCGTCGCCGAGTCGGTACTGCGCTACGTCGTCGTGGTGATCCGGTTGTTCTCCGACGATCCGTCGGCGCCCGGCGGCCTCCCGACGTTGCTCAAGTACCTGCCCTACGACGCCGGCGGACAGATGTACACCCGGTTCAGCCTCCCCGAGGCGGGCTCCATCGTCGGGGCCACGCCGTTCGGTGTGCTGGGCGGAGGGATCACGTTGACGGTGTTCGTGGTGCTGGTCCTGGTGGCCGGCGCCGCGCGGTTCCTGCGCCGCGACGCCTGAGGTTGTGGACACGAATCTCGTCATGACGAGGTGATGGGGGACTCTTCCAGGTGCGCGGTCCGACGGCCGCGACTCCTGGAGACAGAGGATCCGCTCATGATTCGACTTCGTCCGCTGCTGCTCGCGAGTCTCGTCGCCGTGCCGCTGTCGCTGCTGGTGGCGCCCGGGGCTGGCGCCGCGCCGCCGGTGACGGGTCGCACCCAGGACGCCGCAGCCGCTTCGTGCTGGGAGATCAAGCAGAACAACCCCTCGTCCTCGGACGGCACGTACTGGTTGCAGACCCCCCAGCTGGTCGCGCCCCAGAAGTTCTACTGCGACATGACCACCGATGGCGGTGGCTGGGTGCTGATCGCCCGCGGGCGAGAGGGTTGGCAGGAGATCCACAACGGGGTGGGCACCCCCGAGGACGTGTCCGGCGCCGTCACCGGCCGGGCCGCCTTCGCTCCCCGCCAGCTCGATGCTCATGTCATCGATGCGCTGGTCGGGGGCCGCCGGTTCGACTCGATGACGGACGGAGTCCGTCTGCGTCGTGCGGCCAACGCCACCGGGACCCAGTGGCAGGAGTCGCGCCTCAAGCTCACCAAGCGCGATCGGTGGTCCTGGGCCTTGGCGGCCGGATTCGCGGCCTCCGGCTCCGTCGGTGGTGTCTCGTTCTCGGGGACCACGACGCGCGACATCGCGATCGACAACGGAGCTCGACGCATCTGGACGTTCGACTCCGCGACCAACGGCTACGTCCGAGGCTTCAACTACGGGTCAGCGGTCAAGGGCAGCACCGACCCGAACACGTACCTGTACTCCAAGGCCACGGGAGGAACCCACGCGACGCCGTTCACGCAGATGTTCATCCGTCCCAGGCTGCAGACATCGGACCTGACCTACGCCGCGATCCCCGATGCCGGTACCCCCGCCCAGGTCGCTGCTCCGATCCCGCAGAACGGGTCAGCCCCCACACGCTGGGGCGTGAGCGGCACCGGGGCCGCAGGCACCGGTGAGAACGCCACCGAGGTGCAGGCCTTCGCCCAGATCGGCAACGTCATGTACGTCGGGGGCAACTTCACGACCGTGCAGAAGGGGGCGACTGCGACTGGCTCGGACAAGATCAGCCGCCCGTACCTGGCCGCATTCGACGCGACCACCGGCGACTACCTGAGCTCGTTCAGGCCGCCGGCCCTGAACAACCAGGTCAAGGCGCTGGTCGCGCTGCCAGGCGGCAAGCTCGCCGTCGGTGGTGAGTTCACCACGGTCGGGACGTCGAAGCGTCAGGGCCTCGTGGTGCTCAACGGCGCCACCGGTGCGGTCGACACCGCGTGGACGGCATCACTGGTGAACAACCTGTCGGGCCTCAAGGTCTCGGTTCGGGCCCTCGACGTGGGCGGGGACTACCTCTATGTCGGTGGCTCGATGACGCACTTCCAGCACGGCAGCAAGCAGGTCTACGCCAAGGGCGCCGGGCGCATCAAGATCTCGACGCGTGCACCCGACACCGTGTGGAATCCGGAGTTCAACGGCACCGTGACCGGCCTCGACGTCAGCAGCGACGTCTCGCGGGTGTACTTCTCGGGCTACTTCACCCAGGCCCGCGGCGTGGAGGCGCTGCGGGGAGCCGCCTTCGGCACGGCCGGCGGCGCCCCCCGCATCACGCCGACCTGGACGCCCACCGTCAGCACCACCGGTTCGTCGCGCTACCAGCAGGCGGTCAAGGAGGTCGGGTCGCGCGTGTGGCTCGGCGGTGCGCAGCACAACCTGTTCGGCTACGACCGCAGCACCTTCGCCCTGAAGAAGGCCCACATCACCCGCTCGGGCGGAGACGTCCAGGCCATCGAGGCCGGCAACGGACTGGTGTTCCAGGGCAACCACTCCGAGCACTTCAACTACTCCGACACCACCACGTGGGAGGGCTCCAACCCCGGAAATCCGAACCCGGTCTGGTCCCAGGCGGATCGGATGAACTTCCTGGGTGCCTACGACGCGGGGACGGGCAACTACGCGGCGGACTTCAGCCCCAAGTTCCGAGCCCGCGGTGGCATGGGGGTGTGGGCCATCAAGGTCGCGTCGAACGGTGCGGTGTGGGCTGGCGGCTCGTTGACCAGCAGCATCTCCACCAGCGGCGCCAACCAGTGGGTCGGCGGATTCACTCGCTTCGAGCCGCGCCCCCACACGGCGCCCAGCCAGCCGGCGCAGGCGACAGCAACGTTGACCGACACCACGGCGACGATCTCGTGGACGAAGGCGAGCACGCCCGGTGTGTCGTACGAGGTGCTGCGCGGCGATCGCGTCGTGGCCACCACCACGGACACCTCGGTGGTGCTGCCGGGATCGGCCGCCTCCGATCGGTGGTTCGTGCGCGCGAGCGATGGCTCCGGCAACCGCTCGCCGAGCACCAGCGTGTTCTCTGCGACCGCGCAGGCCGAGACCGAGATCCTGCTCGGCTCCGGAGCGACGTGGTCGTACCTGTTCGACGACAGCGTTGCCGTGCCGTCGACCTGGCAGCGCCCCAGCTTCGTGCCGACCGGCTGGAAGTCGGGCGCGGCTCCGCTCGGCTTCGGCTCGAGCGACGTGGCCACCGACATCGACGTGCCGGCGGGAGAACGTCGCGCCGTCGTGTCGTACTACCGCTCGACCTTCGACATCGCGCCGGGGCAGAGCGTCGGCACGGTCACCGTGACCACGCGCGCCGATGACGCCGTCGCTGCCTACGTCAACGGGATCGAGGTCGGCCGATCCAACCTGGACGACGGCACGCTGTCGGCGTCGAGCTACGCCAAGACCGCGCCGCGCACGTCCCGTGCGGCGGCAGAGCCGGTGACCTTCGAGGTGCCGCTGTCAGCGTTGCGCCAAGGAGTCAACACCGTCGCGATCTCGGTGCACTCGATGTACCGGGCCACGCCCGACTCGAGCATGGACGCGACCGTCGAGGCGACGGAGGGCAGCAACGTCCCCGACGCAGTGGCCGGCCGGACGGCTCTGGTCGCGCAGGGGTCGGCGTGGTCGTACCTGTTCAGCAGGGACACCGCGGCTCCCACCACCTGGAAGACGTCGGCGAGCGGCACCGATGGCTGGCGTTCAGGAGCGGCCCCGTTGGGCTTCGGTACCGGTCCGATCACCACCGACATCGACGTGCCGACCGGCGAGCAGCGGGGGTTGGCGTCGTACTTCCGGCGCACCTTCACGGTCGCCGATCCGGGCGACTTCAGTGCCCTGACCCTCACCACGAGAGCCGATGACGGGGTGGTGGTCTACGTCAACGGCACCGAGGTCAGTCGGGTGCGGATGCCCACCGGAACGATCACCGCGAACTCCTACGCGACCAGCGCGGTGAGCACGGCGCAGGCAGTCGGTGATCCCGTCGTCCTGGACCTTCCTGCGACCCTGCTGAAGGCCGGGACCAACACGATCGCGGTCGAGGTCCACTCGAACTACCGGTCCACCGCCAACACGAGCATGGACCTGTCGCTGATCGGGACGTCGTGACGAGGTCGGGCCGGACGCAGGCGTGGGCCCAGCTCGCCGGCGCGCAGAAGAGCGGCGCCGGCGTGCCCTGGTACATGCGCGTGGTCAACCGGCGGCTGGGTCGAGCCATCGCGGCGGCCGCCTCGCCCACGGCCGTGACCCCCAACCAGGTCACCGGCGCCAGCTTCCTGGCGTTCCTCGCCGGTGCCGGCCTGCTGGTCGTGGCCACCCCCGGGGTCGTGATGGCGATCGTCGCGATGCTGCTCCTCCAGCTCGGATTCGCCCTCGACTCGGCCGACGGACAGCTGTCGCGCCTGCGGGGCACGGGTTCACCGGCCGGCGAGTGGTTGGATCACGTGGTCGACGCCGCACGACATCTGCTGTTCCACCTGGCGGTGGGCGCGGGGTTGCTGCGCTTCACGGACCTGCCCGAGGTGGCGCTGCTGATCCCGATCGGATTCGCCGTCGTGGCCAGCGTGCGCTTCTTCGCGCAGATCCTCGCCGAGCAGCTGGCTCGTCGCGACCCGATGGGCGCCCCGGCCTCGGTGCCGCGTCTGGGTACCTGGATCCAGGCCCCGGCCGACACCGGGTTGAACAACGTCGTGATCCTGCTCTGGCCGTGGACTCCGGTCTTCCTCGCGGTCTACGGAGCGTTCGCCCTGGCGAACGCCGTGCTGCTCGCTGCGACCGTCGTGCGTCGCTACCGCGAGCTGACGGCCTCATGACCGTCGAGGTGCCGGCCTGGCCGGTCCTGGTGATGATCGTCGGATTTCCCCTGTGGTGGGCCACCGGGCTGACCGTGTTCGTGGCGGGTCTGCTGACCATCGTGATGGTGTCGTACCTGATCGTGGCGGGCCGCCTGCCCCTCGTGCCGGGACTGGGTCCGCTGGTCGGGTTCATGGTGTGGGTGCTGGCCTGCGTCGTGATGATCGATGCGAGCGATCGACTGCTCGGGTATTTCTACCGCACCACGATCCTGGTGTTCGTCGTCACGGCGTTCGTCTACACACTGCGAGCCGGTGCGCACCTGACACGTCGCAGGGTGATCAATGCGCTGGCATTCCTGTGGTTCTTCACCATCGTCTGCGGGGTGGCTGCGATGATCTTTCCCGAGACGCGGCTGACCACCCCGATGGGGATGCTCCTACCGACCAACCTGACGTCGAACAGCTACGTGAACGACCTGTTCTTCCCGTCCCTGGCGGAGATCCAGACGCCCTACGGTTCTCCCGAGACGTTCTACCGTCCCGCTGCCCCCTTTCCCTACGCCAACAGCTGGGGGGTGGCGATCGTCGTGCTGTCGCCGGCCGCCGTGGCCGCGTTCCTGCAGTCGCGTCGGCTCGGGGTGCGGGCCGTGCTCGTCCTGGCGTTCGCGGCGATGCTGCCGCCCGCGGTGGCCACGGGCAACCGCGGCATGTTCGGTGCGCTCGCCCTGTCCGGCGTCTACGTCGTGATCAGGTTGGCCCTGCGCGATCGGGCGGTCCCGGTGCTGACCCTCGGTGCGCTCGGGCTGGCCGGCGCTGCGGCCCTCGTGGCGAGCGGGTTGCTCGAGCGCATCGCGGTGCGTCAGGAGTACGGCGACTCGACCGGCACACGGTTCACGCTCTACGAGGAGACGATCCGACGCACCCTCGAGTCGCCCCTGCTGGGTTACGGGGCTCCGCGGCCCTCGTCGCAGACGGACATCTCGGCCGGCACCCAGGGTTTCGTGTGGACGCTGATGTTCAGCTACGGCTTCGTGGGCCTGATCTTGTTCCTGCTGTTCCTGTGGGGCACCACGGTGCGCACCTGGCGCGCACCCGGCGACATCGACCTGGTGCTGCACAGCACGCTGATCGCCGCGAGCGTGGCCATCGTCGTCTACGGCCTGGACATCATGCAGCTGTTGTCGATCATGCTGGTCGCGGCCGTGCTGCTGCGCCGCCGCTACGAGCTCGCGCGTGTCTGAGGCGGTCGCGAGAGCCGGCGTCGTCAACCTGCTCGGCGGCGCGTGCGGATCGGCGGTCGGCCTGCTGCTCGCGGCGCTCGTCGGACGCACGTTGGGTACGGAGGGCGCGGGCACCTACTTCGTGGCCGTCGCGGTCTTCCTGATCGCCTCCAACGTCCTGGAGCTCGGCGCGGACACCGGGCTCGTGCGGTTCGTGTCGGCCGCCGTGGCCACGGGTCGTACCGCGACCGTGCGGGCTCTGGTCGTTGGTGCAGTGCGTCCTGTCCTCGTCGTGGGTGCGGTGTTCGTCGGCCTGGTCGCCGTCGGAGCCGCCAGCGGCGTCAACCCGACCGACTTCTCGGGCTGGCAGCTGACCGGTGGTGCCGCCATCGCGGTCGCGTCGTCTGGGGTGGCGAGTGCGCTGTCGCTGACCCGAGGTCTCGGCGACCCGGTCACCTACCCGCTGCTGCAGAACGTGACGTTGCCGCTGCTGCGTCTGACGGCGGTGGCCCTCGTGGTGGGTCTGATCGGTGCCTCGGCCACCGACGTGGTCGTGGCCTGGATGCTTCCGACGGTCGTCGTCGCGGTGCTCGCCGGTCTCGCTGCTCGTCGCGCGCTGCGGTACCGGACCGCGGGCCTGGGCCGCGAGCCGGCCGACGTGCGAGCGTTCTGGGCCTTCAGCGCCTCGCGCGGGGTTGCGGCGGCGATCGAGATCGCCTTGGAGTGGATCGACGTCCTGATCGTCGCCGCGTTGGCCTCGGCCGAGGCGGCCGGTGTCTACGCCGTGGTCACGCGAGCCGCTCGGGCCGGCGAGGTCGTGCAGCAGGCGGCCCGGATCGCGGTCGGCCCGCAGATCAGCGCTGCTCTCGCCCGCAACGACGTCCTGCGGGCGCGCCAGCTGTACGGTCTCGTCACGGCCGCGATGATCTGGGTGGCATGGCCGTTCTACGTGGTCGTCGCCGTGTTCGCCGAGGCGGTGCTCGACCTGTTCGGGCCGGGGTTCGACGCAGGTGCCACCTCGTTGCGGATCCTGGTTGCTGCCATGGCCGTGGCCACAGCAGCCGGCACGGTCCAGACCATCGTGCTGATGGGGGGCCGCAGTCGGTGGCAGCTGGCGGACAAGGCGGGTGCGCTCGTGCTCAACGTGGTGCTCACCGTGGCGCTGGTGCCGGCGTGGGGCATCGAGGGTGCTGCCGTGGCCTGGGCCGTCACGATCGTCGTCGACACCGCGGTGGTGGTGTGGCAGGTCCAGGGGCTCATGGGGGTGCGCCCCATCGGCACCTACCCCCTGGTCGCGGCTGCGGTGTCGATGGTGGGGGTCGGCGGCGCTTGCCTGGTGGGGCGAGCGTGGTTCGGATCCTCGCTGACGGTGCTCCTGTGCACCACGGCCGTGGCGGCCGCGGGCTATCTCGTCATGAGTGCGGTGCTGCGTGACCGGTTGGGGCTGACTCGGCTCAGCGAGTGAACAGGAGCGTGCCGGAGCGTGGTGGGAACAACGCCGCCAGGTCGACAGCAGCGTTCTTGGACCGGAGGAGGCCGGTCAGGCGGCGCAGTGCAGCGGCGTCGTCGGTCGTGTTGCGGGACAGGACGATGGAGTCCGAACGCGTGGCGAGAGCCACCTTGTGGGCGTCTGAGGTCAGCGCCGTGGTGTCGAGCACGACGATGCTTCCGACCCAGGACTTTCGGGTGGTGACCGTGGGCCAACCCCGACTGATCTTGCCCTCGTTGATGGCGCCGGCATCGACGAACTGCGCGGCCCGGCCACGACGGGCCAGGGCGTCCACGAGCTCTCGGCCCGGCTCCACGATGGAGAGGGGGTCATCGTCGGCGTCGAGCATGATGACGAAGCTCTCGGATCGAAGGTCGTGGGGAACCTGGAGCATGAGGGCCGCGATGTCCCAGGTGTCGGCCCGGTTCGTGTCCTTCGTGCCGTCGAGGACCGGGTGATCGCCGATCGTGGTCATGGCCTCGATGCCGCCGATCGTCGTGGTGTCCTCCTTGCGGGACAACGCGATGGGGATGCCGATCAGCAGGCCGAGGACCGCACCCGCGATTCCAAGCATGATGGGCCCGGGCGTCGCACGAGTCGTGGGATCCTCCGCAGCACCGACGATCTGCCCGGGGTTGAGGTCGACGTTGCTGAGCTGCGCGAGCTGATTGGCGAGGGCGTCCACCTGGATCTGGATCGAACGCTCCTCGATGCCCGAGGCGTCGTCGACGGCGCCGGCCTGCAGCTCGGTCAATCGACTCGAGGCGGACGCGGCGAGCCGGTCGAGCTCGGCGGAGGCATCGACCCGTCGCTCGGCCAGGTACGCCTCGCCGACGGCATCGGCTCCTGCCGCGGCCTCCTGGGGAGTGGCGCCGGTGAACTCGATGTTGAGCACCAAGGACTGATCAGGCGAGCTCACCACGAGCGCGTCCTGGATCTCCTGGCCCGTGAAGGAGTAACGCGGCGCCAGCCGGATCGCCGCAGCCTCGACGACGTTGCGTGAGCGCGCGAGCTGTTGCTCCGTGGCCATGCTCACGGTCTGGTTGGAGTCGGTGGACAGGAGCGGGTCGGAGTTCATCGGGTTGACCGACACCGTCGACTGAGCCGCATACGTCGCGGGGATGACGATCGCACCGACGACGCCCAGGATGAGTCCCAGGATCGCCGTGACCGCGGCGATCGGCCAGTGGCGGCCGAGCTTCGCGGCCACGTCGGTCAGCTGCGCTGGCGGAAGCGATGCGGGCATGCAGATGATCCAATCGACGACTCGGCTCGGGGTGCACACGAGGAGAGGACTGTGCCGTCGACCTATGACGCGAATCGTTCGTGCCGTGACCCGGGGCACACTGTGGGTGAACCGCTGGACGGTCTGCGGTGGCTGTGTCATGGTGGCACCGGTGCCTGTAACAGCGGGTTACCGGATCCAGGGGCAAACATGAATAGCACGAGCGAGCATGAACAGGCGAGCGCTCCGGCGCTCGTCGACGACACGTCATCCGTCGCGGCGGACTTCTTCGACCAGCCCGGCCTCGACGAGTGCGATGACGCACAGCTGATCGTGCTGGCGCGCGAGGGCAGCCAGGACGCCTACGCCGAGCTGTTCAACCGCTACTCGTATGCGGGTCGACGGTTGGCCCGGCACCTCGGCCAGGCCGAGGACTCCGACGACGTGGTCGCGGAGGCCTTCGCCCAGGTTCTGGATCTGGTCCGTCGCGGCAAGGGCCCCGACCGCGCGTTCCGGGCCTATCTGTTCACCACCATTCGCCATGAGTCCGGTCGGCGGGCCAAGGCGCGCAAGCGCGTCATGCCCACCGACGACGAGTCGACGATCGACCAGGCGGTCCCGTTCGGCAACGGCCAGCTCGACGCGTTCGAGACGACCGCCGTCCGGGCCGCCTACGAGTCGCTCCCGGACCGGTGGCGCACCGTCCTGTGGCACCTCGACGTCGAGGGGCGCAAGCCCCAGGAGCTCGGCCCCCTGATGGACCTGTCGGCCAACAGCGTCTCGGCGCTGGTGTACCGGGCGCGGTCCGGTCTGCGCGAGGCGTACCTGGCCCAGCACGTGAACTCCGGCCAGGGCACCGACGCGTGTGCGCCGGTGCGCGCGCGCCTCGCCTCGTACGTGCGCGGCACGGCTGCGGCACGGGAGGCCACGCGGGTCTCGACGCACCTCGAGAGCTGCGCTCGGTGCGTCGACGTGTACCGCGATCTGTTGCACGTCAACCGCGACGTCGGTTAGAGGTCCGGGCCTCAAAAGTTCGGGGTTCTGCGTCACGAGGTCGCCGTCGAGCACTCTGCACCGGTGAGAGTGTCCAACGGAAGGTCCGGCAGTGAGCCCATCGCGACCGATGTACGAGGTCGGATACACCAGTGGTGTCTTCGACATGTTCCACGTCGGTCATCTCAACCTGCTGCGCCGCGCACGCAACTACTGCCACCACCTCGTGGTCGGTGTCGCCAGCGACGAGTACACCGATCAGCTCAAGGACCGTCCCTCCGTCGTGCCGTGCGACGAACGCTTCGAGATCATCGCCGCTCTGGGGATCGTCGACGAGGTCGTGATCGACCGTTCGGAGGACAAGTCCCTGGCCTGGCAGCAACGCCGCTTCGATGCCATCTTCAAGGGCAATGACTGGCAGGGCACGCCGAAGGGGTACCGGCTCGAGCGGTCCATGGGAGAGCTCGGTGTCGACGTCGTCTACTTCCCCTACACGCGCCACACCTCCAGCACGATGCTGCGCGAGTACCTCGCCGAGAGCGACGACCGGTGACCGTGGTCGCGCCGGTGTCGGTCGTGGTCCCCACCCACCGCCGACCCGAGATGATGCGCCTGGCCGTGCAGAGCGTCCTGGCGCAGGACTACGCCGGCGACGTCGAGGTGCTCATCGTGTTCGACGGGTGCCCGGTCCAGATGCCCGACATCGATGTTCCGTCCAGGCGCTCGATGCGTGGCATCGCCAACGACCGCACTCAGGGCCTTGCCGGCGCCCGCAACACCGGGATCCTCGCGGCGGCCCATCGGCACGTCGCCTTCCTCGACGACGACGACGCGTGGCTGCCGCCCAAGCTGACCGCCCAGATGGCCCTCTTCGAGGCCGATCCCGAGCTGGTTCTCGTGTGCTCGGGCATGCGGGTGGTGCGGGGCGGACGGTCGTCGCACGTGCGCCTGGCTCCCCGTGAGGACGTCCACCACGAGGACCTCGTCGCCGACCGGATCGCCGCCCTGCACTCCAGCAGCTTCGTCTTCCGCCGTGATGCGCTCGTCGACGACGTCGGTCTGATCGACGAAGCGCTACCCGGCAGCTATGGCGAGGACTACGACGTCCTGCTGCGAACCGCGCGCGTCGGCTCGATCCGTGTGGTCAACGAACCGCTGATCGCCGTCCGCTGGACCGGACAGTCCTACTTCTACGGGCAGTGGGCCACCTACGCCGCTGCCCTGACCTATCTGCTGGCCCAGCACCCCGAGTTCGAGGGGAACGCGCGAGCCCGCTCTCGCATCCAGTCGCAGATCGCGTTCGCCCTGGCGGCCTCCGGGCAACGCAAGGAGGCCCGTTCCTGGGCCAGGCGCGCCCTGTCTGGCCGCCGACGCAACCTGCGGGCGTGGCTCGCCCTGGCCGTCTCCGTCCATCTGGTGTCGCCGACCGTCATCGCCCGGGCCGCCACGACATCGGGCCGAGGGATCTGAGCACCGGTCATGGCCATTCTCGGACTCGACCCCACCCTGCACGTGTCATCGCCCGCCCCTGCGGTGGCGCGGTCGCGCATCCCGGTCGTGCGGCAGGGCATCCTCGGTGTCGCGCTGGTGCTGGTCGTCGCGGGCGTCCTGGCCGGTGTGGTCGGGCTGTCGGCCGCTCAGTCCTCAGCGCTGGTGCTGATCGTGGCGGTGTGGCTGGTGTTCAGCCACTTGGCGCTGCCCGCCTATGAACGGGCCACCTCATTCGTGCCCGTCCTGCGTCTGTCGGCGGTGCTGGGAGCAGTCGCCGTCGCGACCATCATCGCCGGGGTGTCGCAGGAGACCCTGGTGCACCGAGCGGCCATGGTGCTGGCCGGAGTGGTCGTCACGGCGGGGCTGTCGACCACGGCGCACCGGATCGCCCTGCGCGGCACCCCGACGGTCCTGGTGGGTCCGGCGCGAGAGGTCGAACGGCTTGCGATGCGGTGGGCGGGCCACCGCGACGTGCGGGTGGTCGACACCTACGGCTGGACCGCGTCGATGGACCTGAACGAGTACCGCTCGGACATCGTGACGGACGTCCTGGCCTCGGTCGTGCGGCATCGGGCCGCCTCCGTCGTGGTGGCTGCCGGGCCCGCGCTCTCCTCGCCGGCACTGCGTCATCTGGCCTGGACGATGCAGCGAGCCCAGGTGGAGTGTCTGGTCGTGCCGGACATGAACGATCACGCCGAGTCGCTGCGGCCCCGGCGGGTGGGGGACCGGGTCGCTCTGGCGCTGCGCGTTCCGGGTGACCACCACGCGTCCAGGCTCGCGAAGTCTGCGCTGGATCGATGCGGCGCGGCCGTCGGACTGGTGGTTCTGCTCCCGCTGTTGCTGGTGATCGGTATGGCCATCCGGATGGACTCGCCGGGTCGGGCGGTGTTCGCGCAGGTGCGAACCGGCCGGGACGGCCGACCGTTCACGATGTACAAGTTCCGCAGCATGGTGACCGGGGCGGAGTCCCAGCTGGTCGACCTGCTGGATGTCGACGAGGGCGCCGGGCCGATGTTCAAGATGGCCGACGACCCACGGATCACCCGACTGGGTCGCTTCCTGCGCAGCACATCGCTCGATGAGCTGCTGCAGCTGATCAACGTCGTCAAGGGCGACATGTCGCTGGTCGGTCCGCGACCGGCGCTGCCGTCCGAGACCGCCTCCTACGATCCGTGGACCTGGCGACGACTGCACGTCCTTCCCGGCCTCACGGGCCTGTGGCAGGTGAGCGGTCGCTCGTCCCTGACGTGGGAGGAGGCGGTCCGCATCGACCTGGAGTACGTCAACCACCAGAGCCTGCGCCTCGACCTGTCCATCCTCCTGCGCACGATCGGTGCCGTGGCGCGGCGTGACGGCGCCCACTAGGCTCGGGGTAACGCGCTGTTACATTCGGGGCACACGTTCTGATCAACCCGGAGGACTGATGACGGATCTGGCCTACACCCTGAAGGTCTTTCGGCAGATCGGGCTGATCAAGCCGGCGCTGCCGCACCGGTTGATCGGAGCCGGGATCAAGCTCGCCACGTGGGGCCCGGGGTTCCCGTCGGGAGTGATGGCCTGCGCGGCGCGGTACCCGCACCAGACCGCCGTGATCGACGACGCGGGGTCCTTGACCTGGCGCGAGATGTCCCAGCAGATCAACCAGCTCACCGACGCCCTGAAGGACCGCGGTGTCGACGCCGGTGACTCGGTGGCGCTCCTGGCGCGCAATCACCGCTACATCATCATGGCGATGGTCGCGATCATGCAGCGAGGTGCGCGCGTGCTGCTGCTGAACACGATGGCCAGCTCCTCGCAGCTGACCGAGCTGGCCAGGCGGGAGTCCGCGTCGCTGGTGATGCTCGACGAGGAGTTCGTGCCCGTCGCCCAGGACCTGCCCCAGGACGACCTCATGCTGACCTGGTCCGACGGTGACTCCTCCATCTCCAGCGTCGCCGAGGCCATCGTGGGCCGCCCGACGGCCCACCACCCCAAGCCCGAGAAGTCCGGATCGGTGGTCATCTTCACGTCGGGCACCACCGGACTGCCCAAGGGGGCGCGTCGCGAGGAGCCGCAGGACCTCAAGCCGCTGGTCACCTACTTCGGTGCCATCCCGTACTCGGGCAACTCCACCGTCGTGCTGGCCGCGCCGCTGTTCCACTCCTGGGGTCTGATCAACTTCGGATTCGGACTCTCGACCTGCCCGACCTACGTGCTGCGTCGCAAGTTCGATCCGGCGCAGGTGCTGCGCGACATCCAGGACCAGCGCGCCGAGGTGCTGGTGGTGGTGCCGCTGATGATGCAGCGCCTCGTCGACGTCGACCCTGCCGTGGTCGAGCGCACCGATGTGTCGTCGTTGAAGATCACGGCCAGCAGCGGGTCGGCACTCGCCGGCGATCTGGCCAACCACTTCATGAACACCTTCACCGACTCGGTCTACAACTTCTACGGGGCGACCGAGACCGGCTGGGTCACGATCGCCAGTCCGCGCGACCTGCGCGAGGCGCCGGGAACAGCCGGTCGGACCCCGCACCGCACCACCGTCAAGATCCTCGGTACCGACGGCTCCGAGCTGTCGCAGGGGGAGACGGGAGTGATCCACGTCGGCAACGACATGCCGTTCGGCGGCTACACCGACGGCAACACCAAGGACTTCGCGGACGGACTGATGAGCACCGGCGATCTGGGGCACTTCGATGCTGACGGTCGGCTGTTCGTGTCCGGACGCGATGACGACATGATCATCTCCGGCGGCGAGAACGTGTTCCCACGAGAGCTCGAGGACGCGCTGATCGATCATCGATCCATCGCCGACGTGGTGGTGGTGGGGATCGATGACGCCAGGTGGGGGCAGGTGCTCGCTGCCTACGTGGTCACGAAGCCCGGCCAGGACCTCGGCGAGGACGAGGTGGTGTCCTACGCCAAGGAGCACGTGGCCCGGTACGCCGTTCCCGGACGCGTGAAGTTCATCGACGAGCTGCCGCGCAACCCGACGGGCAAGGTCATGAAGCGCGAGCTGCCCGACTTCGACTAGTCACGATCGCCGCGGCGACCAGGGCACCGAGCGTGGTGCCACCGAGCCACCAGGCGAGTCGTCCCGGCCCACTGCGCGACAGGGGAACCCGAGCCGGGTCGACGACATGGGCGGCAGGAACTGCGACGTCGCGGCGACTCGCGTCGACCGCGCGAGCGGCGAGGTACGCCTGCGCCAGGGCATCGGCGCCGCGAGCGGCGGCGAGCGGCGATCTCGACCCGAACGTGACGTGCAGGACGCCGGACTCGCGCACCGCCTGGGCAGAACCGGCCGACTCCAGCGCCGTGATCGTCAGGTGGGGGTCGGCGAGTGCGTCGAGCGCCTCTGCGGTGACCCGTCGGGAGCTGGCGATGGCCTCCTCGGCCGCCATGTCGAGCTGCTGCGGTTCGGCTGACTCGACCTGCACGACGGTCACGGCCTCGTAGGGGGCAGGGATCACCAGCCACGCGGCGATTCCCACGAGCGCACCGGCGGCCGAGCCGGCCAGCAGCACGCGCCAGCCCTGCCGCCAGGCGGCGAACAGATCGGTGAGTCGCAGGGTCGTCTCCATGGATTCAGTCTCGGTCGGGTGCGCCCCGCCGATGTACCTTCGTCCACAGGTGTCGCCGGCTGTGGCAGGCTTGGCGAGTGACTGCCACGGTCGGGCCGCTCGACGCCTTTCAGCGCCGCCACCCGGTCATCGGATTTCCTCTCGCTGTCATCTACAAGTACTTCGACGACCAGGGCGCCTACCTGGCGGCCATCATCACCTACTACGCCTTCATCGCGATCTTCCCGATCCTGCTGCTCAGCACGTCGATCCTGGGATTCGTGCTGCAGGGCAACGACGGTCTTCGCGACACCTTGCTCAACTCGGCCCTGAGCCAGTTCCCGATCATCGGCGACCAGCTGGGCCGTCCCGAGGGGCTGGAAGGCTCGACGACAGCGATCGTGGTGGGTTCGGTCACGGCGTTGTACGGCGCCATGGGCCTGGGGCAGGCGGTGCAGAATGCGGCCAACATCGCGTGGTCGGTGCCGCGCAACAGTCGGGCCAACCCCTTTCTGCTGCGCTTTCGAAGCCTCATCTTCTTGTCGATCGGTGCGATCGGGATCCTGGCGCTGGCGATCGCGACCTCGGTGCTGGCCAATCCCGATGCGCTCGGCAGGGACCTGGCGCCGGCGTTCGGCGTGCTCTCCCGAGTGGTCGGTTTCCTGCTCACGGTCGCGATCTTCGCCGCGATGTTCCGGCTGATCAGCCTGGGGCGAGCCAAGACGCGCGCGGTGCTGCCCGGCGCCATCGTCACCGGCGTGCTGTGGCAGGGCCTGCAGCTGGTCGGCAACACCTACGTCAGCGAAGTCATCGTCAAGGCCAACTCCGTCAACCAGACCTTCGCCCTGGTGCTCGGGTTGCTGGTGTTCATCTACGTGGCCGCGATCATGGTGATGTTCGGCCTCGAGGTCAACGTGGTGCGGCGTCGCAAGCTCTACCCGCGGGCTCTGCTCACGCCGTTCACCGACAACGTCGTGCTGACCGAGGCCGATCAGCGTGCCTATGCCGCCTACGCCAAGTCGCAGCGGCACAAGGGTTTCGAGAAGGTCGTCGTGACCTTTCGCGATCAGCACCTTGACCCTGAACCACCAGAGTCCGCACCCCAGCCCACTACAGTGGGGGAGCAGGATCCTGTTCCAGAGACGCAAAGGTGACGACATGCCCACGGGCAAGGTGAAGTGGTACGACGCAGAGAAGGGCTTCGGCTTCCTCAGCCGCGAGGGCGGCGAGGACGTCCACGTCCGCTCCGACGCCCTGCCCGAAGGAACAACGTCCCTGAAGGCCGGAACCCGGGTCGAGTTCGGCATCGTGTCGGGCCGGCGCGGCGACCAGGCCCTGCAGGTGCGGTTGCTGGACCCCGTCACCTCGGTGACCCGTTCGCAGGCGCAGGCCCGACGCAAGGACCCCGAGGCGCTCGCCGTCATCGTCGAGGACCTGATCCGCATGCTCGACGACATCGGTGAGGGCTACCGTCACGGTCGCCACCCCGACCGTGCGCAGGGCAAGCAGGTGGCCTCGGTGCTGCGCGCCGTCGCGACCGAGCTGGAGATCTAGCGACGGTCGACGCGGGGCTCAGGTGCCTCGGAGGCGCGGCTGAGCACGAAGGCCAGCCAGCCGATCAGGATCGCCGCCACGGCCAGCAGGCCGAGTCGGGGGCTGGCGCCGACGGTGAACAGCCCGATGCCGATCAGGCCACCGGTCACCCACGACAGCTGCAAGAGGGTCTCGGAGCGCGCGAACATCGAGGTTCGCACGTTCTCGAGCACGTCGCGCTGGATCAGGGCGTCGAGGCTCAGCTTGCCCAGCGACTGGCACAGGCCCACCGTCAGGCCCAGGATGACGGCCGTCCACCAGGTGAACGCGACACCGATGACGGTCATGGCGGCGACGTCGAGCACGAGCACCGCGATCACGACCCGTTCGGGCAGCCGGGACTTCAGGCCGTTGCCGAGCAGGACGCCGAGGATGTTGCCGACACCGGCGCCACCGATCACCAGGCCGAGCAGGAGGGTGGGGTCGGCACTCCAGCCCACGGAGTCAGGTGGTTCGCGCAGGCGGAACGCCAAGAAGATGGTGAGGAAGCCGGACAGCAGGCGTAGTCCGGCGTTGCTGCGCAGACCGTTGACGACGGCGTGGGTGATCACGATGCCCGGGCGCCGGGTCTCATCGCGCGTCGGATCGGCGAGGTCCGCCAGGTCGACGTGCTCCTCGCCCTCGCTGGAGTCGACGCGGGCGGGCAGCAGGATCGCGAGCACGGTGCCGACCGTGAACAGCAGCGCGGCGTAGCGCAGGGACCACGGCGCACCGATGAGGGCGGCGAGCCCGGCCAGTGGTGCGGAGATGGCCGCGGCCGCGGTACCGGTCAGGGAGATCCTCGAGTTGGCCTTCACCAGCGTGAAGTCCGACGGCAGGATGCGCGGGACGGCTGCGGCTCGGGTCACGCCGTACGCCTTGGAGGCGACGAGACAACCCAACGCGGCGACGAAGAAGGTCGGTGAGGTCTGGTCGCCCGACACGGCGCCGGCCAGGACCCAGCAGCAGAACGCGCGTGCTGCCAGCGTCGCCCCGATGGCCCATCGCCGCCCTCGCCGGAACCGGTCGAGGAAGGGTCCGATCAGGGGCGCGACCACCGCGAACGGCAGCATGGTGAGCACCAGGAACAGGGCCACCTGGCCGCTGGCCTCGTCGGTGGGGACGGTGAAGAACAGCGTGCCGGCCAGGGAGATGGCCACGGCAGCGTCGCCGGCGGTGTTGAAGGCGTGCAGCTCCAGGAGGCGGGCCAGGCCGCTCTCCCCGGCGCCACCGGAGTGGGTGAATCGTCGCGCTCCGGAGAATGCGGCAGTGCCTCCGCGGCCGACCCCTCGCCCCATGGCGCGTCCCACGCCGGCGGACATGCGTCCGAGGCGAGCGACAGGCGATCCGGAAGGTGAGTGACCGGGGCGGTGCGTGCCGTCCAGATCCTCCTCGTGCATGCCCCCATCCTGCCTCACCCCTGAACGGTCGGGGCTGTGGACATGGGGGACACTGGGAGAATGTCCATGCCGACCCCAGCACCTGACGCTCGCCTGGCCGAAGCCGTCGACGTGGCGCGTGCCGCTGCCACCTCGGCCGCTGCTCCCGAACCTGTGGGCGAGCACATCGCCGTCGTCGCGGACGCTGAACGACTCGTGTCGCACCACTTCGCGTGCTCCCGTGCCGGCTACGTGGGCTGGTACTGGTCGATCAGCGTGTCGCGAGCCCCCGACGGCGAGGACGTCACGGTCAACGACGTCGTGCTGCTGCCCGGCGACAGCGCCGTCACGGCGCCGGAGTGGACGCCGTACAAGGACCGCATCCGCCCGGGCGATCTCAGCCCCGGAGATGTGCTCCCGCCCGAGGACGACGATCTGCGACTCGTGCCTGCCTGGAGCGCCGGCGACGGCGAGGAGCAGACGCCCGACCGGTTCTTCGCTCGCGAGGTCGGCCTCGGACGCGAGCACGTCCTGTCGCTGGAGGGCCGCGAGATGGCGGCCGATCGCTGGCACGACGGCGCGCAGGGCCCCGACACGGCCATGGCCAAGGAGTCCAAGGGCACCTGCGGTGGCTGCGGGTTCCTGGTGAGCCTCGCCGGTCCGCTCTCGGACCGCTTCGGTGTCTGCGCCAACGGCATGGCGAATGCGGACGGCCAGGTGGTCTCGTTCGAGCACGGCTGTGGCGCTCACTCCGAGGCACGCCTGAAGCGCTCCGCGTCGGCTCCGGCGCTGCCATCGCACGTGCACGACACGATGACCCGCGATGCTGTGGATCTCACGCCACCGGCGGTCGACGCCGAGGAGTGACCCGATTCACCCGGTTTTTCGGGTGACATCTGGAGGGCTGCGTCATATGGTTGCACTATGCAACAAACCGAGGATGTGGCTGTTCAGCCCCAAGCCGAGCTGACGCACCGAGAGATCCTCGAGATCCTGTTCGGCCTGCTCGCAGCGCTGTTCACCGCCATCTTGAGCTCGACCATCGTGTCGAACGCGCTGCCGACCATCATCGCCGACCTGCAGGGATCGCAGACCCAGTACACCTGGGTCATCACCTCATCGCTGCTGGCGATGACGGTCTCGACCCCCGTGTGGGGCAAGCTCTCAGACCTGGTCAACAAGAAGGTCCTGGTGCAGATCTCGATCGTCATGTTCGTGGTCGCCTCGATGGCCGCGGGATTCTCCCAGTCGGTGCCGCAGCTGATCGCGATGCGCGTCGTGCAGGGTCTGGCGATGGGCGGCCTCACCGCCAACGCCCAGTCGATCATCGGCTCGGTCATCCCGCCGCGTGAGCGCGGCCGCTACAGCGGCTACATGGGCGCCACCATGGCGGTCGCGACGGTCAGCGGCCCGTTGCTCGGCGGCGTCATCGTCGACACCCCCGGGCTCGGATGGCGCTGGACCTTCTTCGTGTGCGTCCCGTTGGCCGTCATCAGCCTGTTCGTGCTGCAGAAGTACCTGCACCTGGCCACGGTGCGCCGCAAGGTCAACTTCGACTACTTCGGCGCCGTCCTGATCGCCGTGGCGGCGAGCCTGCCGCTGCTGTGGGTCACCTTCGCCGGCAACTCCTTCGGCTGGCTGTCGTGGGAGACCGCAGCCTTTCTCGGTGGTACCGCGCTGGCCGCCGTGCTGGCCGTGCGGGTCGAGCTGACCCACCCCGAGCCGCTGGTCTCGATCACGGTGATCCGCGAGCGGACCACAGCGCTGGCCATCATCGGCAGCATCTCGGTGGGCATCGCGATGTTCGGTGGATCGGTGTTCATCGGGCAGTACTTCCAGGTCGCGGGCGGCCGCACCCCGACCGAGGCCGGACTGCTGACCATTCCGCTGATGATCGGGTCCCTGGTCGGCACCATCATGTCGGGGCAGCTGATCACGCGGTTCGGTCGCTGGAAGCGGTTCCTCGTCATGGGCTCGATCTCGCTGATCATCGGCATGGGTCTGCTGGGAACGCTCGACCACACCACGCCCGAGTGGCACGCCATGGTGTTCATCGCGTTCGTCGGTCTCGGCATGGGCATGCTCCTGCAGAACTACGTGCTCGCGGTGCAGAACACCGTGGACGTCACGCAGGTCGGCTCGGCCAGCGCCTCGGTCGCCTTCTTCCGGTCCCTCGGCGGCGCCGTCGGCGTGTCGGTGCTCGGCGCGATCCTCGCCGCGCAGGTCAAGAGCGACGTCACCAGCAAGCTCGCCGCCATCGGCGTGCAGGGCGATGGCACCGGCGGGGGAGCCCTGCTGGACGTCAAGAACCTGCCGCCGGAGGTGGCCGAGATCGTCCGGTCGGCCTACGGCGACGCGACCGGAACCATCTTCGTGGTCGGCGCGTGCGTCGCGGTGTTCAGCCTGATCGCGGCGCTGCTGATTCGTGAGGTGCCCCTGCCCACCACGGTCGACAAGCGCGACTAGGAGCTGGAGCGACGCCCGGGCTGCAGGTGCAACGCGTTGCGCCGCCGCCGGCAGTACTCGATCCCGATGAGTCCCAGTCCGAGACCGGCGAGTGCGGTCCACAGCCACCACGTGCGGCCCTGCTCCTCGAGACTGCCCAGGAACGGCAGCATGGCCACGGCCACGACACCCCACAGGATGGTTCCCACCGTCATGGTCCGCACACCGTCGACATCCATCGGCTCGACCTCGGCGACGCGGTGCGTCGTGTTGCCGATCTCGAGCTCGGTGATGTCGGGCCGGCCGAACTCGTGACGACGAGCCGCGCGGTCCAAGCGGGCGATCTCGCGGGAGCCCATCTTGCGCTCGACCGTCTCGGGGCCGTCGCCGTCGCGGATCATCCAGTCATCGCTCACCCCCACACCGTACCTGTCATGCTGAGGACGCCATGAATCCGCGCCACCGACGTCTGCTGATCCCGGGGCTGCTCACCGCCTTGCTCGTGGTGGTGGTGATCGCATCGATCGTCGACCGCTCCGATGCTGCCGAGCTCGATCCTGCGGGGACGGCCGTCAGCACGATCGACGATCCGCGGATCACCGAGGCGAGCGGACTGGCCGTGAGTCGCACCGATTCCGACCTGGGGTACGTCATCAACGATTCGGGGCAGGCACAAGAGCTCTACGCGGTGCAGATCTCGACCGGCACGGTCGTGGGGGTCACCGCCGTGACCGGTGGCACCTGGAGCGACACCGAGGCGCTCGCGATCGACGAGGACGGCATGCTGTGGATCGCCGACACGGGCGACAACCTCGTGCAGCGAGACGATGCCGCCCTGTACGCCCTGCCCGAACCGGGGCGGGGCGACAGCACGGCGGAGGCCACGCGGTACCCGGTGTCCTTCGAGGACGGCCCGCGCGACGCCGAGGCTCTGCTGGTGCAGCCGGGCACGGGGGCCACCTTCCTGATCAGCAAGAGCTTCGACGCCGGCGACGTCTACGCGCTGCCCGACGAGCTGGTCCCCGGGCAGGTCAACCTGGCCGAGCGGGTCGCTGCTGCACCAGGCGTCGTGACCGATGCGGCCTTCACGCCGGACGGCGAGAGTGCAATCCTGCGCACCTACGGCGACGTGCGCGTCCACGATCCCGCCGACTGGTCCGAGACTCGCCGCATCGCCGTGCTGTCGATGCAGCAGAGCGAGTCGCTGGCCGTCGAGCCAGGGGGCACCACCTTCCTGCTCGGCAGCGAGGGCGAGGGCTCCCCGCTGGTGCGGGTCTCGCTCGACGCTCCGCCACCGCCCACCGCCTCCCCGACGCCCACGCCCGACCCGGTGCCGGTCGACGCGAATGGCGACCCTCGGGAGAACAACGGCTTCGCCGGACGGTCGTGGTTCGGGGTCGCTTTCATCCTCGCTGCGTTGGTCGGGGTCAGTGCGTGGATCGCCCGCGGTCGGTGACCTGAGAGGATCTGGCAGGCTGCTGCCTGCAGATCACCTTTTCCAGGAGGACCCATGGCCACCGCCACCGTTCCGAGCCGGCTCGACCGGTACTTCCAGATCCAGCAGCGCGGCTCGAGCGTCGGTCGCGAGGTCCGGGGTGGAGTCGTCACGTTCTTGACGATGGCCTACATCATCGTGCTCAACCCGATCGTGCTGTCCGGCGTGGCGGACGCCGACGGCATGTACCTCGGTGGCGGCAGCGAACCGGGATCAGGCTTCGCGACGATCGCGGCTGTCACCGCGCTGGTGGCGGGCGTGCTGACCCTGACGATGGGCGTGGTGGCCAACTTCCCCCTGGCGCTGGCGACCGGCCTGGGTCTGAACGCCTTCGTGGCGTACTCGGTCGCGACGCAGATGACGTGGGCCGATGCCATGGGCTTGGTGGTCATGGAGGGCCTGATCATCCTGGTGCTGGTGCTCACCGGATTCCGCAAGGCGGTCTTCGACGCCGTGCCGCGCGAGCTCAAGACCGCGATCGCCGTGGGCATCGGCCTGTTCATCACGTTGATCGGGCTCGTGGACGCCGGGTTCGTGCGCACCACCGGCATCCCGGCGCCCCCGGTGCAGATGGGCATCGACAACCAGCTGTCCGGGTGGCCGGTCCTGGTGTTCGTGATCGGTCTGCTGCTGATGATCACCCTGTACGCCCGGGGCATCCCCGGAGCGATCCTGATCGGCATCGCGGCCACCACGGTGCTCGCCGGGGTCGTCAACGCGATCGCCGACGTGCCGGCCGGCAACGGCGACCCGACCTCCAAGGGCTGGAACCTCAACGTGCCCTCGTGGCCCGACACGTTCTTCCAGCTGCCCGACTTCTCGCTGCTCGGCCAGTTCTCGCTGTTCGGCTCCTTCGAGCGGGTCGGCGTGGTCACCGCCTCGCTGCTGGTGTTCACGCTCCTGCTCGCCGACTTCTTCGACACGATGGGCACCATGACGGCCATCGGCGCCGAGGCCGGCCTCAACGACGAGAACGGGTCGCCGCCGCGCGCGCAGCGCATCCTGGTCGTGGACTCCCTGGCGGCCGTGGCTGGCGGGGCCGGCGGAGTCTCCAGCAACACGTCGTACATCGAGTCCGCCGCCGGCGTCGGCGACGGAGCCCGCACCGGTCTGGCCTCGGTGGTCACCGGGGTGCTGTTTCTGCTGTCCACGCTGGCTGCGCCCCTGGTGCAGCACATCCCCAACGAGGCGGCCGTTCCGGCCCTGGTGCTGGTCGGCTTCCTGATGATGAGTCAGGTCTCGAACATCGACTGGAACGATGTCGAGATCGCCATCCCGGCCTTCCTGACGATCGTGCTGATGCCGTTCACGTACTCGATCACCGCTGGCATCGGCGCCGGCTTCGTGACGTACGTGCTGCTCAAGGTCGCCAAGGGCAAGGTCTCGATGGTGCATCCGCTGATGTGGTTCGTGGCGGTCCTGTTCGTCATCTACTTCTCGATCGACCCGATCACCCGGTGGGTCTCCTGAGACATCGGCGCCAGACATAGGTTGGACTCATGCTGATTACGCTGGGTGAGAAGAAGCCGCACGTCGACGCGACTGCCTGGGTGGCGCCGAACGCCACCGTGGTGGGTTCGGTGACCCTCGGGTCGGGGGTCAGCATCTGGTACGGAGCGGTGCTGCGCGCGGACAACGAGCCGATCATGATCGGGGCGCGGTCCAACGTGCAGGACAATTGCTCCTTCCACGTCGACTCGGGCCATCCGGTGACGCTCGGCGAGGGCGTCTCGGTCGGACACAATGCCGTCGTGCACGGCGCGACCATCGGCGATCACGTGCTGATCGGCATGGGGGCGGTGGTCATGAATGGCGCCGAGATCGGCGAGGAGTCCATGGTCGCGGCCGGCTGCCTCGTTCCGCAGGGCACTGTGGTGCCTCCGCGTTCCCTGATCGCCGGAGTGCCGGGCAAGATCCGACGGGACCTCACCGAGGACGAGGTCGCGCACCTGCACCAGAACGCGCGAACCTATGAGACCCACCGCGACCTGCACCGTACGGGCGTCGAGCAGCACTGACCTCAGGCGGCGTGCTGGGCGGGTTCGGCGTCTACTGTGCGTCCGGATGCGAGGGTCCATGTGATGACGCCGTGCGATTTCATCTGGTGGTGCGCGCTGCTCGTCCCTCGCAGCTTCAGCCGCTCGTTCCTCACGGCTGCCGGGCGTCGCCCGGGCGCGTCGCCTCGCTGCGCTCGGCCGGTGGTTGCGTCACGAACACCGTGGGTGAAGATCAACGCCTTCTTGAGGATGTCGGGGGCGAATCGGCCGTGGTAGCGGTGCTCGAGGACGTTGCCGCCCTTGCCCGTGAGAATTGAGTGCCAGAACGGGTTGGTCGCTGAGTCGGTGACCCCACTTGGCGGGGACCACGAAGGAGCCGTCGGCCGCGACGGCGGGTTCGTCGTTGTTTCCGAGGAGTGTTTCGGCGTCGATGATGACCGCGATGTCAGCACCGAGGGCGATCTCGCCGTGCTCGTTGGTGGTCAACCAGCAGGCGAGGAGGTCGGCCCGCTTCTGCGCCATGGTCCGGCCGTCATTGATTTTGCGGGCTTCGAAGGTGAGGCGCTTGTCGATGGCTGCTGCGACGTGGGAGGGGAGGTAGGCGTTGAGCCAGCTCATGGCGTCGTCGCCGTGGACGACCTCGACGTGACGTTGGGCGCGCTCGTTCTCGGCTCGTTCGTTGAAGAGGTCGGCCTCGGTGCGGGCGATGAACTGCTTGAGCCAGGTCTTGAGCTCGATGGTGGTGTGGTTGGCGGCGTAGCCGACGGCCTTGAGGTTCAGCTTGGCGATCGAGGTGTCGCACTGCAGCCGCCCGACGGCGTCGCTGATGAGGTGCGCCCGCCGTGCGTCGATCACACCGTCGGCGAACGCAGCCCACACGGCCGGCGTCCGATCGCGCAACCGCTCGGCCGCGGAGAGCACGCGCCGGATCTGGCCTTCAGACATGGCCATCGCGACGCCGATCTCCAAGGGGATCGACAGCAGTTGCGCCTGTCGGTGGAAGTACTCCTCAGTTGCTGAGTACTCGCCTTCCAACCGTTCGGAGAGCGCGAGCATCCGGACCCAGACGGCGTGCTCGGCGCGGGCCGCCGTGCGCGCGGCAGCGACGAGCTCGACCTCGATTTCTGCCTGCAACTGCTGTATGTTCTCAATCTAGAGGACCCCTCTGACACTGCTCATTCTCGCCGGTCAAGGGTGTGAACAACCGCGTTCGGCGTCCGGAATCCTCACCTCGTGTCCGGCCTGGGCAGCGGCAGGTCCGTCATCGCGGTACTGAAGTCGGACATCTCGGACCACGGAAGGTCCCCCACGACACCGGCCCGGCCGGATTCGACGACCTCCAGCTGCGGAGCGGAGCCGGACTCCAGCAGCTCGATCATCTCCGGGGAGTATTCGCCGCGCACAGCCACCATTCCGTCATCGGAGTAGGCAACGATCCCGAACTCAAGTCCCTGCCAGGTCCCCGTGGAGGTGAGGCTCACGTACCGCTCCACTTCGTCTGCCGGGACCTTCCTGCGAAAGCTCGATCGCCGGGAACCCTCGCGGAAGCTGCAGGGAATCGGGATCCAGTCCGCAGGCAAATCACCGGCGACCCGGTGCTCGATCCACAGGTCCGCGCCGATGGAGTAGGCACTGTAGTAGCTGCCCCGCCACTTGGTGTAGATCCCAGAGACCAGAGTGCCGTCAGGGCAGGCCACGTGTTCTTCCGGCAATGGAGGATCAGGTGTCAGGTCGTCCGGATCGAGTGGAGGAACCATGCGCAAGTGAGCCAACCGGACCTACCACCCTTCGCCACCGACGCGACATGCCGGCGGTCAGACCACAGCATAACGACCGCGTCAGGAGCTCAGACCGCATTGCGCGTTTGAAAGCCGGGGAAATCTTCGCCATGGCCCCACGCGGTACCGCCGCTGCTCAACCCGGCCGCAACGAGACCGTCCAAGCTGTCTTGCAGCGAGTTCATCGGTAGGTCCAGTGTTGCCTGGTGATCGAGGGGTCCAACACGGGATCGCCTGGATGACTGAATGAGGTTTGCTCCTCGGACCGGGACGGGCCCAGTCCGCTCAGAGGTGCTCAACAACGTAATCGATACAGCGGGTCAGGGCGGTGACGTCGTCGGGGTCGACGGCCGGGAACATCCCGACGCGCAGCTGGTTGCGGCCGAGGCCGCGGTAGCTGTCGATGTCGACGATGCCGTTCTCGCGCAGCGCAGCCGTGACGTCGTCCTGGTCGACACCGTCGAGGTCGATCGTGCCGACCACGTGCGAGCGCTCCGACGGTGCGGTCACGAAGGGGCTGGCGAACGATGACTGCTCGGCCCAGCGGTAGAGCCGCGCGCTGGAGTCGCCGGTGCGGGTGGCCGCCCAGTCCAGGCCGCCGTGGTCCAGCATCCATCGGGTCTGCTGCTCCATGAGGAACAAGGTCGCGATGGCCGGAGTGTTGTAGGTCTGGTCCTTGAGCGAGTTGTCGATCGCGGTCGGCAGGTCGAGGAACGCCGGGATGTAGCGGCCGCTGGACTTGATCTCGCGAGCGCGCTGCATCGCGGCGGGGGACATCAGGGCGACCCACAGGCCGCCGTCGGAGGCGAAGCCCTTCTGGGGGGCGAAGAAGTACACGTCGGTCTGGCTGACGTCGACCGACAACCCGCCTGCCGCCGAGGTGGCGTCCACCACCACGAGGGCGTCGTCATCGGCGTCGTCGACGCGGGCGACGGGCACCATGACGCCGGTCGACGTCTCGTTGTGCGCCCATGTGTAGACGTCGATGCCGGCCGTCGCGTGCGGCAAGGGATGGGTGGAGGGGGCGGTCTCGAGGACCTCGGGGTCGGCCAGCCACGGCGCCGCGGTCGCGGCAGTGGCGAACTTGCGGCTGAACTCGCCGTGTACCAGGTGCTGGCTGCGGCCTCGCACCAGTCCGAACGCCGCCGCGTCGAAGAAGGCGTGCGATCCGCCCACGCCGAGCACCACCTCGTAGCCGTCCGGCAGGGCGAACAGGTCCGACAACCCGGCGCGCAACGAGGCGACCAGGTTCTTGACGGGGGCCTGGCGGTGCGACGTGCCCATGACGTCGGCGTCGACCAGTGCCGCGAGGGCCTCGGCGCGCACCTTGGACGGACCCGAGCCGAATCGTCCGTCGGCCGGCAGCAACGCAGCAGGAATCTTCACGTCTCCAGTTTGTCAGTCACCGCGATGACGCCGAAATCGCGGCACCCGCTCGTCGCATTCCTCACATTCGGTGGCGGTCGTCACACAAGGTTCGTACGATGCCCCCTATGCCTGCTGAACCGGTGTCCGACCCGGGATCCGTCCCCGTCCCCCTCGCCGAAGGATTCGAGTCGAGCCGTGAGGAGTGGGAGAAGGCCACCGCGGCAGTGCTGCGCAAGACCAAGAAGTTGACCGATGACGCCCCAGACTCCGACGTCTGGTCGCTGCTGGCCACCACCACGCTCGACGGGATCAGCATCACGCCGCTGGGCACCACCGACCTGCAGATCCCCGACCCCGGACTGCCGGGCCAGGCGCCGTACACGCGCGGATCGACGGCCGCCCGCGAGCTCGACGGCTGGGACAACCGAGCCTGGTTCGCCGATCCCGACCCCGAGCGCACCGCTTCGGACGTCACCGCTGACCTCGAGAACGGCGTCAACTCGGTGTGGCTGTCGCTGGGCACCGGCGGTGTCCCGATCGAGAAGCTGGCCGCCATCTGCGAGCCGGTCTTCATCGACCTCGCCGCGGTCGTGATCGACGCTCCCCACGAGCCGATCGAAGCCGCCGAGGCCTTCGCCGCAGTCGTCGACGACAAGGCCGTCGCACCGGCGCCCGGCACCACGTTGGGCGTCGACCCGATCGGAGCCGCCCTGCGCGGAGTCGGCGTCACCGACCTGGGCCTGGCGGTGCAGGCAGCCGCCATCGCCACCCGCATCGGCACGCGGGCTGTCACGGTCGATGCCACGGCAGCCCACGACGCGGGCGCCTCCGACGCCCAGGAGCTGGCCTACTCGCTCGCGACCGGCGTCACCTACCTGCGCGTGCTGGTCGAGTCCGGGATCGACGTCGCGGATGCCGCAGACCTGATCGACTTCCGCTACGCGGCCACCGACGAGCAGTTCCCGACCATCGCCAAGCTCCGCGCAGCCCGCCGCCTCTGGCACCGGGTGCTCGAGCTGTCCGGGGTCGTCGATGCGGCCGGCCAGCTGCAGCACGCCGTGACGTCGCGACCGATGATGTCGCGCTACGACCCGTACGTGAACATGCTGCGGACCACGGTCGCGGCGTTCGCTGCCGGCGTGGGTGGGGCCGCTGCCGTCACGGTGCTGCCCTTCGACGAGCCGCTGGGTCTGCCCGAGCCGTTCAGTCGTCGCATCGCGCGCAACACCTCGAGCCTGCTGATCGACGAGTCGCACGTCGCGGCGGTCGCCGATCCCGCCGGGGGCGCCTTCGCCGTCGAGCAGCTCACCGACGACCTGGCCCGCACCGCGTGGCAGCTGTTCGGCCAGATCGATGCCACCCCGTCGCTCGAGGCGGCCCTCGATCTCGTCCGCGCGGGCATCGCGGAGTCGGTGTCGACCCGTGGCCTCGAGATCGCCCGCCGCACGATGCCCCTGACCGGTGTCTCCGAATTCCCCCATCTGCACGAAGAGATGCCCGAGCGTCGTCCCTACGCCGACGGCCGACCCAACGTCTTCCGCTACGGCCACGAGTTCGCCGCCATGCGCGATGCCCGAGCCGATGCCCCGGTCTTCCTCGCCACCCTGGGGACCATCGCGCAGCACACCGCACGCGCCACCTTCGTGACCAACCTGTTCGCCGCGGGCGGGATCGACGTCGTCGTCGCCGGCGCCACCGACGGTGTCGACGAGGTGCTCACGGCCTACCGCGAGGCCGACTCACCCCAGGTGGTGTGCCTGTGCGGCAACGACGCCACCTACGCCGACTGGGGCACTGAACTGGTCACCGCCCTGCGCGAGGCCGGCGCCCAGCACGTGGTGCTCGCCGGTTCCGCCGATGTCGGGGCTGACACCACCGCGGCCGCAGGGCTCGATGCCCTGGCCTTCCTCCGCCAGATCAGACAGGAGCTCGGCGCATGAGCATTCCGGACAGCTTCGCGGACCTTCCGCTCGACAGCGACTACACGCCCGACCCGGCCACCCACGCGGCCGCCACGGCGGACGCCGAGCCGTGGACCGCCCCCGAGGGCATCGACGTCGCGGGCCTCTACACCGCCGACGACGTGGCCGACCTCGACGGTCTCGACACCTTTCCCGGTCAGGCGCCGTACCTGCGTGGGCCGTACCCCGCGATGTACACGACCCAGCCGTGGACCGTCCGGCAGTACGCCGGGTTCTCCACCGCCGAGGAGTCCAACGCCTTCTACCGCCGCAACCTCGCGGCCGGCCAGAAGGGGCTGTCGGTCGCGTTCGACCTCGCGACGCACCGCGGGTACGACTCCGACAACCCGCGGGTCGTCGGCGACGTCGGCATGGCCGGTGTGGCGATCGACTCGATCTACGACACCCGCAAGCTCTTCGAGGGCATCCCGCTCGACGAGATGAGCGTGTCGATGACGATGAACGGCGCCGTGCTGCCGGTGCTGGCGCTGTACATCGTGGCGGCCGAGGAGCAGGGCGTCCCGCCCGAGAAGCTGTCGGGGACCATCCAGAACGACATCCTCAAAGAATTCATGGTCCGCAACACCTACATCTACCCGCCGGCTCCCTCGATGCGGATCATCTCGGACATCTTCGCCTACACGGCGCAGAAGATGCCGCGCTTCAACTCGATCTCGATCTCGGGCTACCACATCCAGGAGGCCGGGGCCACGAACGACCTCGAGCTCGCCTACACGCTCGCCGACGGCGTCGAGTACATCCGCGCCGGGCTCGACGTCGGTCTCGACATCGACGCGTTCGCGCCGCGGTTGAGCTTCTTCTGGGCGATCGGGATGAACTTCTACATGGAGATCGCCAAGATGCGGGCGGCCCGGGCCCTGTGGGCGCGGTTGCTCAAGCAGTTCGACCCGCAGAACCCCAAGTCCTCCAGCCTGCGCACCCACAGCCAGACGTCGGGCTGGTCGCTGACCGCGCAAGACGTCTACAACAACGTGGGTCGCACGGCCATCGAGGCGATGGCCGCCACCCAGGGCCACACCCAGAGCCTGCACACCAACGCCCTCGACGAGGCCATCGCGCTGCCGACCGACTTCAGCGCCCGCATCGCCCGTAACACCCAGCTGCTGCTGCAGCAGGAGTCCGGCACCACCGACATCATCGACCCGTGGGGCGGCTCGTACTACGTCGAGAAGCTCACCCACGACCTCGCCAACCGCGCCTGGGCGCACATCGAGGAGGTGGAGGCCGCCGGAGGCATGTCCAAGGCCATCGAGGAGGGCATCCCCAAGATGCGCATCGAGGAGGCGGCCGCCCGCACCCAGGCGCGCATCGACTCAGGTCAGCAGTCGGTCATCGGCATCAACACGTACCGCCTGGCCGACGAGGACCCACTCGACGTGCTCAAGGTCGACAACGTGGCCGTGCACGCCTCGCAGGTCGAGAAGCTCAAGCGCCTGCGCGAGGAGCGCGATGCCGACGAGGTCGAGACCGCGTTGGCAGCCCTGACCGCCAGCGCCGAACGCGGCGCCAGTCGTGACGGCTCGCTCGACGGCAACCTGCTCGCCCTGGCCGTCGATGCCGCTCGCGCCAAGGCCACGGTCGGTGAGATCTCCGACGCGCTCGAGAAGGTCTACGGACGTCACCAGGCCGTGATCCGTACGATCTCGGGTGTGTACCGCACCGAGGCCGGCCAGGCCGGCAACGTCGCCAAGGTGATCGAGGCGACCGAGCAGTTCGAGGAGGCCGAGGGCCGCCGTCCGCGCATCCTGGTGGCCAAGATGGGCCAGGACGGACACGACCGTGGCCAGAAGGTCATCGTCACGGCGTTCGCCGACATGGGCTTCGACGTCGACGTCGGACCGCTGTTCTCCACGCCGGAGGAGGTCGCGCAGCAGGCCGTCGACGCCGACGTGCACATCGTCGGCGTCTCGAGTCTCGCCGCCGGACACCTCACGCTGCTTCCTGCGCTCAAGGCGTCCCTGGCCGAGATGGGCCGTGGCGACATCATGATCGTGATCGGCGGTGTCATCCCGCCCGACGACGTGCCGACGCTCAAGGAGATGGGGGCCGCCGCGGTGTTCCTGCCCGGTACCGTCATCGCCGACTCGGCCCTGGACCTGCTGGACAAGCTGCGTGGTTCCGATCAGTGAGCTCGCCGACGACCTGAGGGCGGGCCAGCGGGCCGCGATCTCGCGCGCCATCACCCTGATCGAGTCGCGCCGGGCCGATCACCGGGCCGACGCACGCGAGCTGCTCGCCGACCTGACCTCCAGCATGCGCCAGGACGACACGAAGCAGACGGTTCGCGTCGGCATCTCGGGCGTTCCGGGGGTCGGCAAGTCCACGTTCATCGAGGCACTCGGCATGTACCTGATCGAACGTGGCCACCGGGTGGGGGTGCTGGCCGTCGATCCGTCCAGCGTGCGCACCGGAGGTTCGGTGCTGGGCGACAAGACCCGCATGTCGCGTCTGGCGGTCAGTCCGGATGCCTACATCCGGCCCTCGCCCAGTGCGGGCACGCTGGGTGGGGTCGCCCGCGCCACGAGCCAGGCCATGACGGTGCTCGAGGCGTCGGGGTTCGATGTGGTGCTGGTCGAGACCGTGGGTGTGGGCCAGTCCGAGATCACGGTGGCCGGCATGGTCGACACCTTCTTGTTCCTGACCCTCGCGCGCACGGGGGATGCGTTGCAGGGCATGAAGAAGGGCATCCTGGAGATCGCTGACGTCTTGTGCGTCAACAAGGCCGACGGCGACCGGGTGCGTGAGGCCGAGGCCACCTCCAAGGACCTCGCCGGTGCCCTGCGGTTGGTCTACGCCGGTACCCAGGACTGGGTCCCCCCGGTGCTGACCTGTTCGGCGATCGAGGGCACGGGCATCGACACGGTGTGGAGCCGCGTCATCCGCCACCGCGAGTTCATGGGCCCGAACGGCCTGAAGGACAAGCGGGCGCAGCAGCAGCTGGACTTCACCTGGGCACTGGTGCGCGACGAGCTCGACCAGCGACTGCGCACTGACCCGGACGTCAAGGCCATGCGGGCACAGATCCGGGCGGCCGTGCTGTCGGGGGAGATGCCGGCGGCCACGGCCGCGGACCAGATCCTCGCAGCGTGGGACGCCTGAGCGCTGGCGAGCCGGTTGGCTCTGGTCATCTGCCGTCGCCGGGCTGATCGGTTGTTCTGCCAGGTCCGTGACACGATCAGCGCATGGAACGCACCGTCTCAGCCCACCTGCAGCTGTACGTCTACGGTCCGGTCGACCTGGTCTTCTCCCTCGCCGTGGCCGAGGGGGTGGCTGCCGAGGAGTCGATGACCATCACCTCCAACGGCGAGCCGGTCGAGTCGCGGATCGTCACGGGCCGGCACGGAACCCGTCTGCACCGGGTCGCCGGCCAACGTGGGCCGATGGTGATCGACTATCGCGCCACGGCGAACGGTCAGGCCGAGCAGCCGAGCGTCGAGGAGCTCGACATCATCGAGTACCGCCGCCCGTCGCGCTACTGCGAGTCCGACACCCTCTTCGCCACGGCCCAGTCGGAGTTCGCCGGATTGTCGGGCATCGCTCTGCTCGACGCCGTCGGGTCCTGGGTGCGGGGCCACCTGACCTACGTGCCCGGCGTCAGCCAGCACACCGACGGCGCGGTCAAGGCATTCCTCGCGCGTCGTGGCATCTGTCGCGACTACGCGCACCTCGTCGTGGCGCTGCTGCGATCGCTGGACACTCCCGCACGGCTGGCCTCGGTCTATGCACCCGGGCTCATGCCGATGGACTTCCACGCCGTGGCCGAGGCCTATGTCGACGGGGGCTGGTACGTGGTGGACGCGACCGGACTGGCGCCGCGGCCCTCGCTGCTGCGCATCGCCACGGGGCAGGATGCTTCCGAGACGGCGTTCCTGTCCCAGCACGGTGCGGCGGTCGATCTGAAGTGGATGGAGGTCATGGCGGTCGTCGATGATCTGCCGATGGACGACCACTCCGGTCTGGCGATGCTGCGCTGAGCAACGCGCTGAAAATGATGACTACGAAGCACTAGTCACAAAGGACTAGGCTGGCTATAGTCATCTCAGCGGCGTGAATCTGCCGGTCCGAGCCCATCGGGGGGTGGCTCGGATCAGACCAGGCACCGTGAATCGACGAAGGGCCGGTCACCTCAGGGGGAGGTGACCGGCCCTTCGTCGTGATGCTGGTTCAGCGAGTGGCCCAGTCGGGGTCCCAGCCCTCGACCTCGTCGGCCTGGCGCTCGGCCGGGCCGGTGTAGATCGACGACGGTCGGATCAGTCGGCCGGTCTCGTACTGCTCCAGGATGTGTGCGCTCCAGCCGGCGGTGCGGGCGGAGGTGAACATGGCTGTGAACATGTTCGACGGGATCTCGGCGTAGTCCAGGACGATGGCCGCCCAGAACTCGACGTTGGTCTCCAGCACGCGGTCGGGGCGGCGCTCCTTGAGCTCCTTGAGTGCGGCCTCCTCCAGGGCGATGGCGACCTCGGCCCGGGGTGCGTTGAGCTCCTGGGCGGTGCGGCGCAGGGTGCGGGCTCGTGGGTCCTGGGCGCGGTAGACGCGGTGACCGAAGCCCATCAGGCGTTCTCCGGAGTCGAGCAGCTGCTTGACGTAGGCCTCGGCGTCGCCGGACTTCTCGACGGCCTCGATCATGGTCAGCACGCGAGCCGGGGCGCCGCCGTGCAGCGGCCCGGACATGGCACCCACCGCGCCGGACAGGGCTGCGGTGACGTCGGCTCCGGTCGAGGCGATGACGCGCGCGGTGAAGGTCGAGGCGTTCATGCCGTGCTCGGCGGCCGAGACCAGGTAGGCGTCGATGGCCTTGGCGTGGTCCGGGTTGACCTCGCCGCGCCAGCGGGTCAGCATGCGCTCCACGATGGTGTCGCACTGGTCGATCTCGGCCTGCGGAACCATCGGACGACCGAGGCCGCGGGCGGCCTGGGCCACGTAGCTGAGGATCATGACGGCCGAGCGGGCCAGGTCGTCGCGGACCTCCTCGGAGCTGTCGATGTCGTACAGCTGACGCATGCCCCAGATGGGGGCCATCTGGGCGATCGCGCTCTGCACGTCGGCACGGATGTCCCCGGAGTGCACCGGGATCGGGTACGGCTCGGCGGGCGGCAGACCGGGGTCGTAGCTCCCGTCGACCAGCAGTCCCCAGATCTTCTCGAACGGCACACGGCCGACCAGATCGTCGATGTCGACGCCGCGATACCGCAGGGCCGAACCTTCCTTGTCGGGTTCGGCGATCTTGCTCTCGAACGCCACGACACCCTCGAGTCCGTGATGGACCTGTACGCCTTCAGTCATGCCTCGCATTGTGCCTTGCGTCGTTACCGTGAGCACATGGAGACCCCAAGCCACTCGAGGATGGACCTGGCCGGCATGCGCGACGAGTACACCGACGGAGGTCTCGACGAGACCGAGCTCGACCGCGCCGGTGCCGGGTCCGATCCGGTGAAGCTGTTTCATCGATGGCTGGACGAGGCCGTGGGTGCGCAGGTGCACGAGCCGAACGCCATGGCCCTGGCCACGGCCACGCCCGAGGGACGGCCGTCGTCGCGGATCGTCCTGCTCAAGGGCTTCGACGCGGACGGTCTGGTGTTCTACACCGGCTACGCGTCGCGCAAGGGCCGCGAGCTGGAGGCCAACCCGTACGCGGCGGCGACCATGCTGTGGCACCCCATGCAGCGACAGGTGCGCGTCGAGGGTGCGGTCACCCGCCTCGCCCCGGCCGAGTCCGACGCCTACTTCGCGTCGCGCCCGCACGGCTCGCAGGTCAGCGCTGCCGCCTCCCCGCAGTCGCGCGTGGTGGCCGACCGGGCCGAGCTGGACCGCCTGCGTGACGGCGTCGAGCGGTCCGGACCCGAGGTGGTGCGACCGGCCACGTGGGGCGGCTACCGCATCCGCCTGGACGTCATCGAGTTCTGGCAGGGCCGCCAGAGCCGATTCCACGACCGCCTCCGCTACGAGAGCACCGACGAAGGCTGGACGAGGACCCGGCTAGCGCCATAGGCCACCGGGTAGACCAACTTTTGTAGCGGTAGGCAGGTTTCCGAGCCCCGTTTGCCTGCCTACCGCTACAAAAGTTGGGGCCCGGTGCGCGCCAGGGTGCTGTTTCTTGGGCGGGGGGCCGTCTGGTGGCCCTTCGTCTGCTGGTCGGTTGCGTACTGCTCGGTGCTGATACCTGTGACGTCGGCGGGGTCCCGCCCCTCCTCGGCGAAGATGCGGCGGGCGACATCGGCCCAGGACTCGATCGGACCGTCGCCGGTCACGTGGTGCACGCCGTACGGCGCGTCGCCGCGGACGAGGTCCACGATGGCCTTGGCCAAGTGGGACGCAGGCGTGAGGCGGCCGAACTGGTCGTCGACGACGCGCGGACTGACACCGTCGCGCGCCAGACGGCGCATCGTGTCGACGAAGTTGCGGCCGTCGCCGACGACCCAGCTGGTGCGCACCAGGTGGTGCCGGGGCACGGTCGAGGTGACCGCCTCGCCGGCTGCCTTGGTCTGGCCGTAGACGCCCAGCGGCGAGACCGGCTCGTCGACGGCGTGCTCGGCGGCCTCACCGTCGAAGACGTAGTCGCTGGACACGTTCACGAAGGCGAGCCGGTGCGCGATGCACAGGCGGGCGAGCGCGGCGACTGCCGTGACGTTGATGGCCCAGGCGAGCTGGCGGCCCTCGGGGGTCTCGGCCACGTCGACCGCGGTGTAGGCGGCTGCGTTGATGACGGTGTCGACTCCGCCGACGTCGAGCCGCTCGATCGCGGCGGTGTCGGTGAGGTCGAGATCGGACTCGGTGAGGAAGGTGGCCTCGGGGATGACGTCGCGCAGGGCCCGTCCCAGCTGGCCCTCGGCGCCGATCACCAGAGTGCCGCGTGGCCGAACGGGAATCACGTCCGCCAGCGCCGGGTGTGCGCGGTCCTTGTCGGAGACCTCGACCAGGGGAAGCGGCCACGGCACGGCGAGGGTGGGATCCTGCAGGTTGACGAACGTGTACACGGCATCGGGCGACCAGTGGGCGTTGACGAGGTAGGAGTAGGTCGTGCCGTCCTCGAGCGTCTGAAAGGCGTTCGCGACACCACGGGGGATGAACACCGCCCGGTCGGGGCCGATCTCGGCCGTCACGAGAGTGCCGAACCCCGGACCCTCGCGCAGGTCCACCCAGGCCCCGAAGACTCGGCCGGCGGCGACCGAGACCAGCTTGTCCCACGGCTCGGCGTGGATGCCGCGGGTCGTGCCGGCCGTCGCGTTGAACGACACGTTGTGCTGCACCGGCCCGAAGTCCGGCAGCCCGAGCTCGATCATCTTCTCGCGCTGCCAGTTCTCCTTGAACCATCCGCGGTCGTCGCCGTGGACGGTGAGATCGACCAGCAGCAGCCCATCGATCGCGGTGCCGCTCACTGCTCCTGCCCTTCGTACTTGCGCTCCGTGGAGACCTTGGCCGAGCGCCACCAGTGCTCGTGGGCGCGATACCACTCGACGGTGGCGGCGAGCCCCGTCTCGACGTCATCGTGGCGCGGCTTCCAGCCCAGCTCAGTGCGCAGCAGTGTGGGATCGATGGCGTAGCGCAGGTCGTGCCCGGCCCGGTCCGCAACGTGCTCGAAGTCGTCGGGCTCGCGTCCGAAGATCGTCAGCAGGGCACCGACCACCTCGCGGTTGCTGCGCTCGCCGTCGGCCCCGATCAGATACGTCTGGCCGATCTGACCATCGGAGAGGATCGCGAGGACGGCGCTGCTGTGGTCGTCGACGTGGATCCAGTCGCGGACGTTGCGGCCCTCGCCGTAGACCTTGGGCCTGAGGCCGTCGATCAGCTGGGTGATCTGACGTGGGATGAACTTCTCCACGTGCTGCCAGGGCCCGTAGTTGTTCGAGCAGTTGCTGGTCGTGGCCTGCACGCCGAACGAGCGGGTCCAGGCGGCCACCAGGTGATCCGATCCGGCCTTGGTGGCCGAGTAGGGACTGGACGGCCGGTACGGCGTGGACTCGGTGAAGCGCTGCGGGTCGTCGAGCTCGAGATCGCCGTAGACCTCATCGGTCGAGATGTGATGAAAGCGAAGATCATGCTTACGCGCTGCCTCCAGCAACACGAAGGTACCTACCAAGTTGGTCTGAACGAAAGGCGACGGGTCCTGCAGGGAGTTGTCATTGTGCGACTCGGCCGCGAAGTGAACCACGGTGTCGTGCGTGCTGGCGAGCTCGTCGACCAGGCCCGCGTCGCAGATGTCACCGATGACGAGGCGACACCGGTCTGAGGGAAGATGCTCGATGCTGCCGAGGTTCGCGGCATAGGTCAGCTTGTCGAGGATCGTGACGGTCAGGTCGGTGTGTGCGAGGACGTGGCGCACGAAGTTGGATCCGATGAAGCCGGCTCCGCCGGTGACGAGCAGGTTCTCCATGACGACAGCGTAGTGAACGCGGCGGTCCGCATCACTACGATGAGTCGCATGCGCGGGATCATCCTGGCCGGTGGCACCGGCTCACGTCTGCACCCGATCACCCTGGGCACCAGCAAGCAGCTCGTCCCGGTCTACGACAAGCCGATGATCTACTACCCGCTGTCGACCCTGATTCTTGCGGGGATCCGAGAGATCCTGGTCATCACCACCCCGCACGAGGCGGAGGGGTTCGTTCGTCTGCTCGGCGACGGATCACAGTTCGGCATCGAGATCACCTATGCGCAGCAGCCGAGCCCTGACGGTCTGGCGCAGGCCTTCGTGATCGGCGCGGAGCACATTGGGCCAGAACCCGTGGCGCTCGTGCTGGGCGACAACATCTTCCACGGTGCAGGACTCGGCACCCAGCTGTCACGCTTCGACCACGTCGAGGGAGCGGCGATCTTCGGCTATCGGGTTGCCGACCCCACGGCCTACGGTGTCGTCGAGTTCGACGACTCCGGCCGGGCGACCTCGTTGGAGGAGAAGCCGGCGCAGCCCAGGAGCCGCTACGCGATTCCGGGCTTGTACTTCTACGACGCCACGGTGGTCGAGCGGGCGCGTGCTCTCGAGCCCTCGGCGCGCGGCGAGCTGGAGATCACCGATCTCAACCGTGGCTACCTGGACGAGGGGCGTCTGCAGGTGCACGTGCTGGATCGCGGCACGGCCTGGCTCGACACCGGGACGTTCGACGGTCTGGCCGAGGCGGGCGAGTTCATCCGCACGGTCCAGAAGCGGCAGGGTCTGTCGATCGGCTGCCCCGAGGAGGCCGCGTGGCGCCGCGGTCTGCTCGACGACGACGGTCTGCGTCGCCAGGCCGAGCGGTACGACAAGAACTCCTACGGCTCGTACCTGCTGTCCCTGCTGGCGGAGTGAGGCGCGTCGACGTTCCGCGGCATCAGGTGGTCAGCAACGACTGACGCAACGACTCCTTGGACATCTTGCCCGTGCCCGTCGTGGGGATGGCCTCGACGAAGATGAACTCCTCAGGAAGCCACCACGACGCGACCTGGGGGGGGCGTGCGCACGAAGATCATCGGCGCCGGCGACCCCGTCCGGTCTCAGCACGACACACGCGACCGGTCGCTCGCCCCACCGAGGGTGTGCACGTGCGACCACGGCGACCTGCTGGACGTCGGGGTGTGACGCAATGGCCGTCTCGAGCTCGACCGACGAGATCCACTCACCACCGGACTTGATCAGATCCTTCAGCCGGTCGACCAGGCGCAGGTAGCCGTGCCCGTCGATCGTGGCCAGGTCGCCGGTCCGCAACCAGCCGTCGTCGCTGAAGGTGTCGGCGCCGGCGACGCCCTCGTAACCCCCCGCGACCCACGGGCCAGATGCCTGCAGCTCACCGACCGACGTCCCGTCGGTGGGCAGCACCTCACCGGTCTCGATGTCGACGACCCGCAGGCTCACCAGGGGTGGCGGCTGCCCCTGCGCGCCGCGAACCTTGTCGCGTTCGCGGTCGGAGAGGTTGTCGTGCTGACTGCGCAGCCCTCCGATGGCGCCGACGGGGCTCAGCTCGGTCATGCCCCACGAGTGGGTGAGCGGCACGCCGATCACACGCTCGTAGGCGGCGGTCAGCTCGGGTGTCACCACGGCTCCGCCGCCCAGCAGCAAGCGGACCGCGCCGAGGTCACGCCCGGGCACCACGGCGATCATGTCGCTCCACACGGTGGGCACCGCGGCACCCAGCGTCACGCGGTGGCGTTCCATCAGCCCGACCAGGTGATTCGGTTCCGCCGACTGGCCGGGCAGCACGAGATCGGCGCCGGACATCAGTGCGGCGTAGGGCAGACCCCAGGCGTTGGCGTGGAACATCGGCACGATCGGCATCACGACGTCGCGCTCGCACACCCCCACCAGCCCGGCAGACATGGTGCCCAGGGTGTGCAGCACCGTCGAGCGGTGGCTGTAGAGCACGCCCTTGGGGGGCCCTGTGGTGCCCGAGGTGTAGCAGAGCCCGGCCGCGAGATTCTCCTCCTCGGTCTCAAAGGTCGACTCGAACGATCCCTGCCACGGCTCGTGGCTCTCGACCAGCTGGTCGTGGTCGAAGAACCGCGGGTCGTCAGGGAGCGGGATGGCGCTCTCGTCCCGGAACACCACCCAGTGGCGCACCTCGGAGAGTCGGTCGAGACACTCCAGGACCATGGGCAGGTGGCGCTGGTCGATGAAGACGATCTCGTCGCCTGCGTGCTCGACCACGTAGATGAAGTGCTCGGCCGACAACCGGATGTTAATGGTGTGCAGGACGCGCTTGCTGATCGGCGCTGCTGCGTAGACCTCGAGGTGTCGTCGATGGTTGGCGGCCAAGGTCGCCACGCGAGCCCCCGGGGAGACACCGAGTCGATCCAACGCCGACACCAGGCGACGGACCCGGAGGGCCCACGTCGCGTAGTCCATCGCGGACCCGTCGGCGTCGATCACCCGCTTGTGCCCGAACAACGACTCCGCCCGCTCGACGAGATGAGCGATCGTCAGGGGCCGAGACTGCATCAGACCATTCACGGTCGTCACGCTAGGCGTGAGCCACACCACGTGGAAGGGTGTGTTGAAATACATCGCGAGCGCGATGGGTGGAATATTGATCCACCCGTGGTACGTCCCGGCGTCTCCCGCCAGCCCGAAGGACTTGATCGATGACTGATCCTGCTGCCCGCCGCAGCCGCGAGCGCGAGCTGGCGTCCCTGTACGCCACGGCCCGTTCGCTGACCGCCCTCGGCGACGTCGACGACGTGCTCGGGTCGATCGTGCGGCACGCTTTCGACCTGATCGGCACCGGCATCACCTATCTGTCGCTGCTGGACCCTGACGGCTCACTGGCGATCACCGCGAGCCAGGGCACCATCTCGGCGCGGTTCCGTGCCGCCCGGATCGGCCCGGGCACCGGGTTGGGCGGCAAGGTCATCGTCACCCGGACGGCGCACTGGGTCGAGGACTACGCCAGTGCGACCGAGCTGACGCACGACCCGTCCTTCGATGACCTGCTCAGCGACGAAGGCATGGCTGCTCTGCTCGGGGTGCCCCTGCTGGTTCGCGGAGAAGTCCTCGGCGTCCTGTTCGCCGCCGACCGCAGCAAGCGCCGATTTCGCACCGACGAGATCGCCTTGCTCACCGCCTTCGCCGACCACGCGGCGGTGGCGCTGGACAACGCCCGACTCTATGAGCGGAGTCGCGACTCGCTGGACCGCCTGCGTGAGGCCTACGGCACGATCGAGGCGCAGGTGGCGCAGATGGAGCGGGCGCAGGCGGTGCACGAAGCCCTGACCGGTGCCGTGCTCGCCGGCGGCGGGCCGCAGGTCGTGGCCTCCGAGCTCGCCGACCAGATGGGCGGCGGCGTGATCATCGTCGATCGCGAGGGCGTACTGCTCGCCGAGGCCGGGGAGCGCGGCCACGATCAGTCCAGCTCGATGAGCATCCGTGCGGGCGACAGCGTCCTCGGCACGCTCGCCTGGACCCATGTCGGCGAGATCGGCGACGCCGACATCCGCAGCCTCGAGCTGGCCGCACACGTGGTCGGACTGCTGATGCTCAAGGAGAACGCGGCCGCCGACGCCGCAGTCCGGCTCAGCGGCGAGCTGCTGACCGAACTGATCCTTGCCGGTCCGCAGATGGACGCCGCCCAGCGGTTCCGTGCCCGGGCGCGCGGGATCGATCTGAGTGCTCTTGACGTCCTGGTGACCGTCGAGTGCGAGGACATGACGGCCAGCAACCTGGTGCGCCACCTCGGAGTCCTGGCCGGCGAGAACTCCGGATTGGCCGGCGAGCACCTCGGGCGTGCCACCCTGCTCGCGGCGGCGCCTGACGATGACGACCTCGAGTCATTCGCCCAGTCACTGCATCGCCGATTGCGATCAGAGCTCGGCCGTCCCGCCATCGTGATCGCCGAGCGGGTGAGGGCCAACGACTGGTCCCGCGCGTTCGGGCTCGCCACCGGGTGTCTGTCGGTGGCCCGCCAGGTCGGGGCCACCGATCTCGGAGCCAGCACGGATCGATTCGCGCTCTACGCCCTGGTCTTCGACGGCGAGCGGCGCGGCGAGCTCGACCGGTTCCTCCACGACACCCTCGGCCCGCTGCTGCGCTATGACCAGCAGCGGTCGACCGACCTGGTCGCCACCCTCACCGCCTACTTCGCGCACGACGGCAATCTGCGCCGCACGGCCCGCGCGCTGCACGTCCACCTCAACACCCTGCTGAAGCGACTCGACCGCATCACGACGGTCTTCGGTCACGACTGGCGCACCGTCGATGACCTGCAGCTGCGGCTTGCGGTGCGGCTGCACGAGCTTCGAACCCCGTCGACGCTTTGAGCCGCAATGGGGTGGATGCTGGACACACCATCGCACGGTCAAGTGTGTGTGGTCTTCACCTCTTGAAGAGCTGCGCGTCGTCCCTAGAGTGACGGGGACCACATCGGGCCAGACGGTCCGTCGCAGCTGAGGAGTCTTCGTGAGCATCGTCGTGATCATCGTCATTGCCTACTTCATCGTCATGTTCGGTATCGGCTACTGGGCGAACACCCGGATGAAGTCATCGAAGGAGTTCCTGGTCGCCGGCCAGACGCTCGGCTTCTTCGTGATGGCCATCGCCGCCTTCTCCTCGATCCAGAGTGGGTTCGGGATGATCGGCCACACAGCCAACACGTATGCGTGGGGCATCCAGGCGATCGTGGCGGCGGCCCTCCTGCTGCCTCTCGCCTTCGCCCTGTCCTGGTTTCTGCTCGGTGCTCGGCTGTACCGCATCGCCCGAACCCACGACGTCTACTCCGTCCCCGACGTCATCCGTGTCCGCTACCCGGACCGGTCGGCGCACATGGCGATGTCCGTCGCGATGTTCGTCGGTGCCGTCGCCTACATGACCGCCCAGGTCACCGCGATGGGCGTCATCGTGGCGATCATCTTCGACACCTCCATCACCTGGGGCGCGATCATCGGCTCGGTCGTCGTGGCGACCTACACGATCGCCGGCGGCATGCTGGCTGCCGTCTGGACCGACCTGGTGCAGGGCCTGCTGATGATCGTCATGGCGATCGCCACGTTCTTCGTGGCCACCAACACCGTGGGCGGATGGTCCTCGATGCTCGCGACGATCGAGGACTTCGACCCCGGTTTCCTGCAGCTCGACGCCACCCAGCCCATCACGTGGGTTCTCGCCTTCGTGTTCCTCGCCATCATCGGCACGGCGGCCCAGCCGCAGCTGGTCACGAAGTTCTTGATGCTCCGTTCGCCGTCCGAGCTGCGGTGGGGCGCCTTGGTCGCGGCCGTCGCCTACGCCATCACCACGTTGTTCGCGTTGTCGATCGGGCTGGCGACGCGTGCCCTGACCGCTCAGGGTCGCGCTCCGGAGCTGGAGAACATCGACAACACGACGACCTGGTTCCTGGACAACATGACCAGCCCCGCCTTCGCCGGGTTCGTGCTCGCGGGCCTGCTGGCCGCGATCATGTCGAGCGCCAGCTCGTTCATCACGATCGGTGCCTCGGCGCTCACCCGCGACCTGATGAGCTCGATGGGCCGCACCGTGACCCGCGAGCTGTTGTGGTCGCGGCTGGCCAGCGCGTTCGTGGTGCTGTGCTCGCTGCTGCTGGCGCTGTACCTGACGCAGGTCGTCTTCCTGCTCGGCGCGATCGGCTGGGCGGCGTTCGCGTCGGCGATGTTCGCGCCGATCGTGCTGGGGTTGTACTGGCGGCGCGCGACGGGCATGGCCACCACCATCGCGGTGACCTTCGCGCTCGTGTCGAACATGGCGTTGACGGTGCTGACGTCCGAGGGGATCATCACCCTGCCGTCCTACATGCAGTCCGGCGGCATCGTCATCGGCCTGAGCATGTTGCTGTTCGTCGCCCTGTCGGTGCTGTTCCCATCGGCCGCCTCCCGGCGCGGCTTCGACGAGGTCTACGCGCCGACTGGGCTGACCGCTCCGGCGCCCGAGCTCGACTCCGCCACCTCCGCATCATGACCACGAAGAGGATCGACATGTTGTTTGACCGAACTGACACCCTGGTCGCGGCGATCACCGCTGCAACGCTCCTCGCCACGATCGGCATGCTGGCCGACGTCTGGCAGATGGTCTACTACGCGCTGCCCGTGTTCGTGCTGCTGTTCATGCTGATGGGATCGCTCAACGCGCGAGATCAGTGGTCGTCCCGGTCCATGATCCCGGTGATCGGATTCAGTGCCGTGCTCGCCGCGCTGTTCATTGCCGCCGGCGTGCTGCTGGACTCGACAGCCAGGTTCGGCGGGATGCCCGTCGCGAGCGGTCTCTTCCTGTACGTCATCTGGCCGCTGACCGTGTTCGGGGCCCCGCTGACCTATGCCCTCGTCTACAGCCGATGGCTGGCGCCGGACCTCACCGAGCTCGTCGAGACGACGAGCTGATGCGCCGTCGGGGGATGGCCGCCGCGCTGGCCGGCGCGCGCACCCAGTCGATCGTCGTGACGATGAACTAGCGGCCCGGCATCTTCGGTTGGTTCCACCACGACGTCCTGTCGACCACCGACCCGGCCGCCGGGCAGCAGTACGCCGATACCGTGACCGCCGCAGCGATCGAGGATCACGGCGCCACCCGCCCGGGATCGCCGTGCTCGCCGGCAGCACCTTCGAGGAGGGCAAGCTGTTCGCCGCCACCGGTCGCCGGGCCTGGACGTGCACGGGACGCTCACCCGCACGTCGAGACGTCCAGAGTCCCGCCTCAGTCGGCACGGGATGAGATGCTGACTCGTGGCCATCTCACGATCACTGCGCGTTCACCCCTCAGTCGTTCGTCCTGCACCTTCGGGGGGCGTTCCCTGGTGGGTGCTCGCGGTGGTCGCCGCGCTCAGCTTGGGCGTCGCGGTGGGGGTGACGGCGGTGCTGGCCATCGACACCGTGCGTTTTGGCCCCGCTGTGCGCGACGTGCTCTCCGTGGCCCGGGCCGGCGACCCGCTGCCCTTCTACACCGGTTGGCTGACCGGCCTGGGCGTCGTCGGCTGGATCAGTGCCGCGACCACGGGGGTGTTCGCCGGCGCCCTGTTGTGGCGGTGCGGCGAACGACGTGCGGGGCGGGCGCTCGTCCTCGGGGGTCTGGTCTCGGCGGCTATGGGTGCCGACGACCTGTTCATGTTCCATGACGGTGTGCTGGCGGAGCGGGGTGTGCCGGAGTGGGTGACGTTGGTCGTCCTGGGGGCGGCGGCAGCCCTGTGGGGTCTGACCCACGTTCGTGTCCTGCTCAGCGGCAGGGAGGCGGTGCTGCTTGTCCTGGCTGGAGTGTGGTTCGCGCACTCGCTGATCGTGGAGGTGGTGGAAGGGCTGTACTTCCATGAGGAGGCGAGCAAGGCCGCGGCGATCGTCTGCTGGACGGTGTGGTTCTGGGTGCGGGCGGTGCGGGCGCTGCGGCAGGTGCCGTCCGGCGTCCCGGCCCAGCTATCTACGAGCTGACCTGCGTCACCCGGTCACGCACAGGCGCGACAGATCCATCAGAAGGCGGCGGGATCGATCTCGATCCAGACCTGCTCAGCGCGGGCCAGCAGCTCGCCGTCGGCGTGCAGTGCGGTGCTCGTGAGGAACTTGCGTCCTTCCTGACGATCCAGCACGCCGGTGACGGTGCACGACTCACCGATCTCGGGGATGCGCAGGACCTGTGCGGTCATCCGCCCGAGCACGGTCGGGTGCACCGTGAAGTCGGCAGTCCAGCCACCGGCGCAGTCGATCGCGGCCCAGATGATCTCGGTCGGCAGGACGCCGTGGGCATCGAGCAGATCGCGGTGGGCGGTCCAGGGCGCGGCCGTGGTGGTCGATCCGGGCGCGACGGGTCCGGTGAAGACGCGCAGACCGTCGCCGTCGGCGCGGTCCGGTCCACAGGTGAAGCAGGTGCTGAACGGATGTCCGGAGTGGCCCGGATACGCGGCCGCACCGGCAGCAGCCTGCTCGGCCGAGGGAGCCGCAGGAGCTTCCCGGCTGAACGACCCCGGGGCCGACTCACCGATGAGCGCGCCCCCGGCGGTGACCAGACGCACCTCGTCTCCGTCGTGCTCCCAGGCCAGTGCCGTGTCCAGCGGCGGCGGCTGGCGCAGGGTGGAGGTCGACGGGGTCGTGACGGGCGAGGTCTCGGGCAGCTGCGCTGCGATCAGACCGCAGACGTAGCCGCCGTTGCCTGAGTGGGTGGGCCCGTTGAACCTCGAGTCGATCGTCACCATGCCTGCACGCTACTTCTTCAGATCCTCGTAGCGGCGCAGGGACTCCTTGCGCTCCTCCGCGTGATCGACGATGGGTGCCGGGTAGCCGGCCGGTGGCTCGTCCATCTCCCACGGGGAGTGCACGTGCGAGGCCGGGACGTCGCGCAGCTCGGGGATCCACCGCTTGACGTAGGTGCCGTCGGCGTCGAACTTCTTGCCCTGCGTCATGGGGTTGAACACCCGAAAGTACGGTGCCGCGTCGGTGCCGCAGCCTGCCACCCACTGCCATCCGTGCTGGTTGGAGGCGGGATCGCCGTCGACGAGCCGGTCCATGAAGTGTGCTGCGCCGTGCTGCCACTCCAGGTGCAGGTCCTTGGCCAGGAAGCTGGCCACGATCATCCGCACGCGGTTGTGCATCCATCCCTCGGCGAGCAGCTGACGCATGCCGGCATCGACGATCGGGATTCCGGTCTGCCCGTTCTTCCAGGCCTCGAGGTCGTCGCCGGGCTCGTCGTATTGCATCGCCTCCCAGCTCTTGTCGTAGTAGCCGTGCTCGGAGTCCGGGCGGTGGTGCAGCACGTCGGCGTAGAAGTCGCGGAAGGCCAGCTCGCGCGCATGGGCCTCGGCGCCACTCGAGCGCAGCTGCGCGAGATCGGCCAGCATGGTGCGCGGATGGATCGCTCCCCACTTCAGGTGCACCGACATGCGCGAGGTGCGATCCGAGCCGGGCAGGTCGCGCAGCTCGTCGTAGTCGGCGACATCGGCGTCGAGGAACTCTCGCCAGCGTTCGAGCGCTGCGGCCTCGCCGATCGGCGGCAGCGTCACGCCGTCCGGGACGGCGACCTCGGGAATGCGATGCGTACGGCCCTCGGGTCGCACCCAGGCGACGTCGCGCACGGCTGCTGCCGGCGCGCGCCAGCCGTGGTTGCCCCACGCCCGGAAGAACGGCGTGAAGACCTTGTACGGCTCGCCGTCGGGCTTGGTGATGCGACCGGGGGAGACCGCGTAGGGCGAGCCTGTGCGCACGAACGCGATGTCGTGCTCGGCCAGCGCCCGTTCGGTCGCGGCGTCGCGCTCGGCTCCGTACGGGGTGAAGTCCTCGGTCGCGTGCACCTCGGTGGCGTCGACGGCACGCGCGATCCGCAGCACCTCCGCGGCCGGGGTCCCGTGAACGACGTGCAGGCCGCCGATCCGATCGGAGAACTCCTGCATCATCCGGACCATGTAGGCGAGGCGGATCTCGGCTCCCTTGCCCCAGTAGTGGTCGTCGAGGACGAACAACGGCACGACCTCGTCGGCGGACGAGACGGAGGCCTGGAGGGCCGGATGATCGGCCAGGCGAAGGTCGTTGCGGAACCACATCACGGCAGTGCTCATGCAAGCCATTGTGCTGGTCCGCGGACGACCCGCATCTCGCTGTCGGTGGACTGCTGTTTAATGGGGCCCGTGAGCGACCTGATCGACACGACCGAGATGTACCTCCGCACGGTCTACGAACTGGAGGAGGAGGGCATCGTGCCCCTGCGCGCTCGCATTGCCGAGCGTCTGCACCAAAGCGGCCCCACGGTCAGTCAGACCGTCGCCCGCATGGAGCGCGATGGTCTGCTCAGCGTCGAGGGCGATCGTCACCTCGAGCTGTCCGACAAGGGACGCCAGCTCGCCACCCGTGTCATGCGCAAGCATCGGCTGGCCGAACGTCTGCTCACCGACATCATCGGTCTGGAGATCGAGTTCGTCCACGAAGAGGCGTGTCGGTGGGAGCACGTGATGTCCGAGCAGGTCGAGCGTCGCCTCGTCGAGCTGCTGGAGCACCCCACCGAGTCGCCGTACGGCAACCCGATCCCCGGCCTCGCCGAGCTCGGCCAGATCGGTGAGTCGGCCACGTTCCTCGAAGGTGTCGAGTCGCTCACCGTCGCCGCCGGGGCAGAACCCGTGCGGGTCGTGGTGCGCCGCATCGCCGAGGAGATCCAGAAGGACACGCAGGTCATGTCGGTCCTGCGTCGGGTCGGCGCACTGCCGGGCAACGACGTGCTGGTCTCCGCAGGAGTCGAGGGAGTCGTTATTGCTCGGCAGGGCGAGACCGCCGAGGTCGACGCCGAGGCCGCGGCCCACATCTTTGTGACCCGCTAGGGCGCACGGCTCGTACCTCGCCGCTCCAGCGGTTCGTACCTCACCGCTGCCGGGCTACGCCCGGGCGCCTGCCTCGCTTCGCTCGGCCCGTGATCGCCACTGTCCTGCGACAGACGTCAGGAGTCATCTTCGCAGATGCCCCAGACATGGCACTCGGTCAGGGAAAATGCTGAGATATCAGTGATTAACTGTTGTCATAGAACACGTGTTCGAGTACGATAGAGACATGAACCCGGAGCCCACCATCGACGCGATGCGCCAAGCCGCGCACGCGCTTCGCACTGGTGATGCTCGCGACCGTGCCCGTGCGATCCAGGTCGCGGCCGATGCTCTCGATGCGGCCAAGGCCGTGGCGCTGTCCGAGCTGGAGATCAGTCGAGATCACGAGCTCGATGGCGCCTCGACCTTGAATGCGTGGGTCCGCAACGAGCTGCGTCTCAACGCCGGTCAGGCGACCTCTCTGGTCCGCAACGTGACGGCGTTGGACGAGCTGCCTGGAGTTGCTGAGGCGGCGGTGGCGGGGCGGATCGGTGCCGGCCATGTGCGGGCGTTCGTCTACGGCATCCGGCACGTGGGTCTGGCCAAGATGCGTGAGTTCGAGGACGTGTTCCTCGCGGTAGCGCTCGAAAGCGACCCGGCTGACTTGTTCGAGGCCGTCAAGCACTTGAAGGATGTCGTGCATCCCGAGGATCTGGATGATGCCTGGGAGAAGGGCATGGACAAGGAAGACTTCCAGGTCAACGCCGTTCCCGACGGGTGGCATGTGAACGGCTTCCTGGGCACCACTACTGGGGCGAAGCTCAAGAAGGTCATCGACTCGGTCTCCGCACCCCGCAACGCCGACGACACCCGCACGGGTTCCGAGCGCCGGGTTCAGGGCCTGGATGACTTGTTGTCCTCGATCCTGGGCAGTGGGTTGCCGTCGGACAAGGGCGTCAAACCGCACATGTCGGTCTTCGTCGACGCCGAAACACTCGAAGCGGCTGCCGAGCACGTCAAGGACGCGACTGAGAATCCCGGCTTCGTCCCCGATCCCATGCCACCAGTCGAACCAGCACGGCTCGCGGGTCATGGTGCGATCGGCCCGAATCTGCTGATGTACTTCTTGTGCATCTCCGACTTCACCGCGTTCCTGATGAAAGAGGGTGACGGTGACCGACAGGCGCAGGTCCTCAACGCCGGGCGCGATCGCTACCAGCCCAACCAGCTGCAACGCCGCTCGATCATCGCCCGCCAAGAAGGCGTCTGCGCAGCACCCGGCTGCAAGCAGACCCACCTGGAGATCCACCACGTGATCTGGTGGTCACTCGGTGGTAAGACTGACCTCGACCAGCTCGTGGGACTCTGCACCCGATGCCATCATTTGTTGCACCGAGGCCGACTTCACATCACTGGCAACGCCACCGACGGATTCCGATTCACCAACCGCACCGGACGACCCCTGCGCCGACGACGAAGAGTCAGCTTCACCCGAGCCGCCTGACCCTCCAGTCCGGCGGCCCACCGGCATGCCCACACCCATTCAGGGACAACACAGGCGGGCTTGGCGGAACTGGCGTACCGGCCGATGGCCGCTACATTTCAGGCATGAGTGGGAATGAACGACCGGTACCACCGATCACGCTCTACGACCATGGCGACTTGGATGTGTTTGCAGATGTCGCTTTAGCTTGTCTGGATCTTGAGATCTACGACGCGGCCGAGGATGGACGCCAAGCATTCGATAGTCGCGGCACCCCGCTTCGGATTGTGACGCGCGGTTATGACGTTGTCGACATTGTCGTCGCGGAGAACGCGTTACCAGTTCCCCAAGACCTCGAAACCTGGCTCCGGAACTACATCCGGAGTACCGACCCTGATTCGGTCGGGCTGCCCAATTTCGAGTCGGCGTCACTCGACACTCTGCTGATTTCGGTGCTTCGCGATCAAGCGGGTGTTCCATACGAGGGTCCGGTCGCAAAGGTGCTCAGGATCCTGCGTGGCAGAAAGCGCGCCTCCCCGTAGTTGGCCGCCCCTGAGGAGGCACCTCAAGTGCTCGGCAGTGGCCGCAACCATTCGTTGCAATCTAGGCACTGCCAGTGCAGGTACAACACAAGTTGAATCCAGCAGAAGCCGCTGAAGGACGCCTCGCCGAGGCAATCGCTGAAGCATGCGCCACCGGCGCTTCCGCGGCAGCCTTTCGGCTCGTCTCACACCGATAGAGTCAGATGTACCCGAGCAGGCTCGTACTGTTCCACCATGGGATCGACCTCGCCGAGGGTCAGCTCGAGGAGCACCGCGACCGCGGCATGATCACAGGTGCTGACGGGCGCGGTTACCTGCGCCAAGCAACCAAGACCAAGCGACGCGTCGCCGACGCCCTCGTCGCATTGGGCGCGCCCTTGATCCTAGAGATGCTGGGCCGGGACCAGTTCGGATGGTTTGAAGGCGAAGCCGCGAGGGCGAAGTGGGCAAAGGTTCGCCCCCACGTGATCTCTACCCAGCCCACCGGCAAGCAACTGTCCAAGCACGAGATGTGGAACGCCGGGGTTTGGGAAAGTGAGACCGGTGACGAGCTGCTCTACCTGACGGGCTCCTGCTGAAGCTCCGATTGTGGATCGGCTTGCGGCGATTCGGCGGACCCAACGGCTGGTCAGCACAGTTGGGCATGGCGGTGTGCGCGGATAGCCTGCGACGTATGAACGAGAGCGAAAGTGAGCCACTCACGAGCGATGAGGCCTTCCGAGCGGCTTTCTATCTGGTGGATCGCTATCTCTCTCTAGACCCGGACCTGAGTGGTGGCCTGAGCCTGCTGTGGTCATACCTGCAAACGGATCCAGCGAGAGCCGAGGACTGGAACGACTCAATCCGTCGTGCAAAGAACGACCCAGGGTGGGGTGCGATCATCGACGCTCCAGCGCGGAACTTCAATGACTTTGAGCGCGGCCCGCACTACGTGCATCGACAGCTCGCGGGCTTACCGGCGTCGGATGGCTCAGTGTGTGCCGAACTGCCACGTCGGAGTCGACGTGAGGCGTGATGCCGATGAGGTTTCGAGCACGCCGCCGAGCTCGACTTTGCGCCGCATCCCAGGGACCAGCACGATTGGCACGCCACGATAGGTGTATGGGAGTCCGCGGGTGCCCCACCGCCTCTCATCGAGGTGGGTCAGCGCCGCATCCCGACCCTCCATAGGACGCCAGGCCACCGCCACCCGCGCGCTGAAGATCGCTAGGTCACCGCTCGCTGGGTGCATTGGGGCGTGGCAGGCTCCGCTACCGCTCGTCAAAGCGGTGAGTCAGCCGCGCGGCGGCAGGGGGATGAAGCCGCTGGTGCGGCGGACGTAGTCGTCGTAGCCGGGCTTGGTCTTCTTCATGCCCTTCTCGTTCAGTGACGCACCGGTGACCCTCGTCAAGAAGATCGTCATGGCGATCGGGCTGATGACCGTGATCAGGCCGGGCAACGAGCCGGCGACGACCACCCAGATGCCGGTCCAGACGCACGCATCGCCGAAGTAGTTGGGGTGGCGGGTGTAGCGCCACAGCCCTTGGTCCATGATCTTGCCCTGGTTGTCGGGGTCCTTCTTGAACTGTGCCAGCTGGGCGTCACCGACCGACTCGAACAGGAAGCCGAGCAGCCAGACCAGCAGGCCGAGGACCAGCAGTGGGACCGAGATCTCCGTGTTGTTGCCGCCGACCATGAGTGGCGTCGCGACGAGGAACATCGCGACGCCCTGCGGCAGGAACACCCGCATCAGGGCCACCTGGGCGAATGGGCGACCGTCGGCCTCGGCAAGGTCCTTGTAGCGCGGGTCTTCGGCGGCCTGTGAGTTGCGGCGGTGCAGGTGCCACGCGAGCCGACCGCCCCACACCGTGACCATGGCCAGCAGGATCCAGGGCAGCGCCCGGTCGCCGTCGCCGCCGAGGGAGATGACCGCCGACACGAGAGCCACCAGGATGAAACCGAGGCCCCACAAGGTGTCGACGACGGTCAGCTTCTTCTGGCGCTGGGCCAGAGTGAGTCCGAACGCCATGAACGCCACGATGGCACCCAGACCTCCAGCCAGGGAGGCAATGGTCTGGGAGACGTCGTTGTCGATCATCTGAGCCACGCGAGCGGTTCGGCCGGCATGTCGCTGGTGCCGGCGTCGCTGGGCTTGACCGCCAGGATCTGGTCGACGCCCATGCGATTCTCTTCGAACGCCAGCGATCCGCCGACGAGGTAGAGGCGCCACACGCGGGCCATCTCCTCACCGACGAGCGCCACAGCGGTGTCCCAGTTGCTCTCGAGGTTCTCGGCCCAGGCCGCCACCGTCTGTGGGTAGTGCTCGCGCATGGCCTGCACGTCGCGGATCTCCAGCCCGGGGGTCGAGATGAGGCCGATCGTCTTGGACAACGGCTTCATGTGCATGTCGGGCGCGATGTAGGTCTCGATGAACGGGCCGCCGCCGGGACGGTCGCCGGGCTGCTCGTTGCTGCGCGACATCTGCTGGATCAGCACGCGACCGCCGGGACGCAGGTAGCGGTGGATGGCGTCGGTGAAGACCTTGTACTCCTCGTCGCCGACGTGCTCACCCATCTCGACCGACGCGATCGCGTCGATCTTGCCGTCCTCGACCCCGGACTGCGACAGGTCACGAAAGTGCCGCAGGCTCACGTTGACCCGGTCGGCCAGTCCGCGCTCGGCGGCGCGCGCGTGCACGAAGTCTCGCTGCTCGGCCGACAGAGTCACTCCGGTCACGTGGACGCCGTAGTGCTCGGCGGCGTGCAGCGTCAGCGATCCCCAGCCGGAGCCGATGTCGACCATCCGCATGCCGGGTTCGAGGCCGAGCTTGCGACAGATCAGGTCGAGCTTGGCCTTCTGGGCCTCGTGCAGGCTCATCTCGGGCGTGCGATGGAAGCCCGACGAGTACGCCATGGTCGGGTCGAGGATCAGCTCGTAGAAGTCGTTCGACAGGTCGTAGTGGTGGCTGATCGCCGCCTGGTCGCGCTCCTTGCTGTGCAGCTTGCCGGTCAGGTTGGACTCCGAGGCCGGCTTGGGAGGCTTGCGGCCGATCGCGCCGACCCGCACGGCGAGGCGCGCGGCGCGCAGTCCGGTGCGGATCGTGACCTTGGGACGTCCGGCGTCGCCGTCGACGCTGCGGGCCTCACGGACCGCGGCCCAGATGGTGCGCAGGCCGTCTCCGAGATCACCGTCGACGTCGAGATCGCCCTGCACGTAGGCGCGAGCAACTCCGAGCTCGCCGGGCGACCACAAGATGTGGCGCAGGGCGCGCTTGCGTCGGATCACCAGCACGGGAGCGCCCGCGGGGCCGGCTTCGCTGCCGTCCCAGGTTCGCAGACGCACGGGCAGAGGCATGCCGAGGACGTCCTCGGACAGGTTCAGCATCGCTGCAGCAGTATTCACGTCCGACAGTCTCTCGTGACGCGCGCCCGAGTGCCACGCCAACCGGCGTGATGACCCACGCAGATCTTGATGCACATCACGTGCCCCCGACAGGAATTGAACCTGTGACCTACCGCTTAGGAGGCGGTTGCTCTATCCGCTGAGCTACGGGGGCTGCCCTTTGAGCGTATCGGTCCGCGATATCGTGGACGATCGGCCAGGTGCGCAGGAGGTGACCCGATGCGGGTGTTCGTCACGGGCGGCAACGGCGTCATGGGGCTTTCGACGCTGCGCGCGCTGCGCGATGCCGGCCACGAGGTCGTCGCACTGGTGCGGTCGGAGGGCGCTGCCGCGCTCGTCCGGTCGCTGGACGCCGAACCGGTGCGCGGCAACGTGCACGACAGTGCCTCCCTGGTCGCGGGCATGCGCAGCTGTGACGCCGTGGCCAACCTCGCCACCCGCATTCCAGTCGGCTCGGCCGCCCTGCGGCCCGGCTCGTTGAAGGCGGTCGACCGCATCCGGCTGGTCGGCGCCCGCACCGTCGCCGAGTCGGCCCGTCGCGCCGGGGTGGGTCGCCTGCTGCAGCAGAGCCTCAGCTTCATCTACGCCGACGCGGGCGAGACCTGGATCGACGAGACCTCGCCCGTCGACGTCACCGGTGCCACCGAGCCGCTGGTGGTGGCCGAGGAGCACGCGCAGGCCTTCGACCGCGACGGAGGCGAGGCGGTCAGCCTGCGGTTCGGGCTGGTGACCGGCGAGGATCGCAACACCGCGTGGCTGCTGCGCCGCGCCGCCCGGGGCCGTTCGATCGGCTTGGGCGTGGGTGAGTCGTGGATGCACGTGGTGCACACCGATGATGTCGGCACGGCGGTCGAGGCGGCCCTCACGGCGCCGCCGGGCACCTACAACGTCGGCGCCGACCCGGTCCGCCGCCGCGACTATGCCGACGCCATCGCCACAGCCGCCGGGCGACGCGAGGCCCACTTCCTGCCCGGGTGGGTCCTGCGGGCCGGTGGCCACAAGCTCGAGCTGCTGGTGCGTTCGCAACGCGTCAGCTCTCAGCGCTTCACCGACGCCACCGGCTGGCTGCCCGCGCACCCAGTCCTCAGAGCAGAGTGGCTCGATGGCCTCGTCCGACACGCCTGAGCAGCGCGAGCGCGCTCGCCGACGTCGCGCCGCCGAGCTGCTCGGCGAGCTCGTGCCCCAGAGCTCGACGGACGAGACGTCCGAGGGGTGGAATGAGAGTGGGGGCACGTCACGAGAGGACGAGCTCCTGCGCGACGTACCCCCGCACCACGGCTGAGCCGACTACGGGCGGTGCGCTCCGTCGCCCGGAGCGGCGGGGCGGGCCAGCGCGTCGCGGATCTCGCGCAGCAGCGCGGTGTCCTCGGGGACGGCCTCGGGCTCGTCGACGCCGGGCCCGGGCTTGCGCAGGGACTGCAGCTTCTGGACGGGCACGACGATGGCGAAGTAGATGACCGCCATCGTCACCACGAACACGATGAACGCGTTGATCAGGAATCCGATGTTGACGAAGGTCGCGGGATTGTCGGTGATCTGGAATCCGAAGCCCTGCATGTTGTCGCCACCGAAGATGGAGACGAGCGGGGTGACGATGGCCGTGCCGAAGGCGCCGACCAGGGTGGTGAACGCGACGCCGATGGCGATGCCGACCGCGAGGTCGACGACGTTGCCGCGCATCAAGAAGTCCTTGAATCCCTTGAGCATGGGAATCTCCTCTGACAGGGGTGGGGTGGCTGACTCGCTGATCGTAGACCGCCCGGGTGCCCACCTGTCACGACGAGACGATCACGCTCAGCCGCGTGTCGACCGCCGCTGCTGCCAGGTCGAGCGCCGCCGCCCGGTCGGTCACCACACCCACGGACACGGCATCGCCTGACAGGTCGTCGCCGCGAGGCAGGAGCGCGATGCTCGCCGCGGGCGCCACGACCCGGGCGCCTGCCTGTTCGTCGAGGTCGGTCGCCACGACGTCCACGCGGTCACCGACTCGCAACCCCGCCGCGATCGACGGGTCATCGAGGCGCACCATCGTGAGTGCCGCGTCATCTCCGTGCCCGGACAGATCGCGTGGATCGATGACGCGACGATCGGTGATGGGTTCTCCTGCACGCAGGGGACCTGCCACGCGTCGGCCGGTGGCAGCCTCGACGGACAGCAGGTGGGACGGGGTCGCCCCGGGCGGGATCGACACCTCGGCCAGGTCGGCCGATGTCAGGACGTGGCCAGAGTCGAGATCGCTTGCTGCGACCACCACGGGCACGCCGGTGTCGTCGGGTCGCGCGGCCTGGACCGCGGTCAGCACGGCCAGCACGGTCAGCGCGGCAGCGAGGGCACGACGGTGGTCGAACAGGGCTGCGCGAATCCGTTCCATGGCGCGAGGTTAGAAACTATCGCCGCACGGTGGACCAAGCCGTCCACAGGCGTACGTCAGGTGGTGGGCGCGGACGGACTGCTGCTGCTGCTGCTCGAGGAGGTCGTGCCGCTGGACGAGTCGGACTTCGGGCTCGAGGACTTCGAGTCCTTGGGTGCGGTCGTCGTGGCCGCCGAGTCCTTGGAGCCGGTGTCGGAGGTCGTCGCCGAGGCCCCCTTCGGATCGGTTCCGCGGCTGTCGTTGCGGTAGAAGCCCGAGCCCTTGAACACGACGCCGACGGCGTTGAACACCTTGCGCAGCCGGCCCTCGCAGTTCGGGCAGACCGTCAGTGCGTCGTCGCTGAAGCTCTGGTGGATCTCCAGGGCTTCACCGCACTCGGTGCACTGGTACTGGTACGTGGGCACAGCGGCTCCTGTCAACAGTCGGGTTCGACCCCTCAGGGTACAGTTCTGCCATCGTGATCACCGCATCTGCCCTGACCTCGTACACCTCCGGATTCATCGGATGACCGAATGGATCCTGCTGGCCGTCGCCTTCGGGCTGGTCCTCGCCTGCGGCGTCTTCGTCGCTGCTGAATTCTCCTTCGTCACCGTCGACCGAGCCACCATCGAGCGCGATGCCGAGGCTGGAGAGCGCGGAGCCGAGGGCACTCTGCTCGCGCTGCGCAGCCTGTCGACCCAGCTCAGCGGCGCGCAGCTCGGCATCACGATCACCAACCTGGCGATCGGCTTCCTGGCCGAACCGGCGCTCGGTCAGCTGTTGCGCGGTCCGCTGGAGGGGCTGGGCCTCAGCGACGGCGCGCTGCGCGGTGTCTCCTACGGTCTCGCCATCACCATCAGCACGCTGGTCACGATGTTGGTCGGCGAGCTGATCCCCAAGAACTTCGCCCTCGCGCTACCGCAGCGCACCGCGGCCATCACCCAGCTGCCGCAGCGCTGGTTCACCATCTCGATGGCCTATCCGATCCGTTTCCTGAACGGCTCGGCCAACCGCATCCTACGCGGCATGGGAGTCGAACCGACCGAAGAGCTGCGATCGGCGCGGTCGCCGGTCGAGCTGCGTTCCCTGGTGCTGCGCTCGGCCCGCGAGGGTGCGATCGACGACGAGACCGCCGACCTGGTGGCCCGCAGCATCGCCTTCGGTGAACGCACCGCTGCCGACGTCCGCACCCCCCGCGTGCGGGTGCACTTCCTGGAGGCGCGCGACACCGCCGCCGACGTCATCGAGGCTGCTCGCCAGACCGGGCACTCACGCTTTCCGGTCATCGGCCGCAATCCCGACGATGTCGTGGGCATCGTCCACGTCAAGCGCGCCGTCGGCGTCGAGCCGTCGCGCCGCCGGTCGGTACGAGTGCAGGATCTGGCCGATCCGGCCGCCACGGTGCCCGACAGCATCGAGCTCGACCCGTTGCTGACCCTGCTGCGTGACCAAGGCATGCAGATGGCGGTGGTGGTCGACGAGTACGGCGGCAACGACGGTGTCGTCACGCTGGAGGACCTCGTCGAGGAGATCGTCGGCGACATCGCCGACGAGCACGACCGCATCTTCGAGCGGAGCCGGCACCGACGCGACGGCACCTGGTCGTTGTCGGGGCTCCTGCGCCCCGACGAGGTGCTCGAGCAGACCGCTGTCGCGCTGCCGGAGCACGAGGACTACGAGACGATCGGCGGCCTCGTGCACGCCGATCTCGGCCGCATCGCCGAACGCGGCGACGTCGTGGTGGTGCAGGTCGTGGTCCCCGGCGAGGGCGAGGACGACGAGCCCGAGTCGATCGACGTCACCCTGACCGTCGAGCGCATGGACGGGCGACGCGTCGAGAGAGTGTCACTCACGGTGGGAGGTGGCAGCGATGGGTGACTGGTGGGGAGTGGTCCTGACCGCGGTCCTGTTGGCCTTCAACGCCGTCTTCGTGGCCTCGGAGTTCGCGCTCATCTCGGCCCGACGCACCCAGCTGGAACCGGCCGCCGACGCCGGGTCCCGCACGGCGAAGCTTGCGCTGCGTGCCATGGAGAACGTCACCCAGGTGATGGCCGCAGCGCAGCTCGGCATCACGATCTGCTCGTTGGGCCTGGGCGCCGTCGGCGAGCCTGCCATCGCACACCTGCTGGAGCCCGTGTTCGAGTCCCTCAACGTGCCCGAGGCTCTCGTCTACCCGATCTCGTTCACGATCGCGCTGACGCTCGTGGTGTTCCTGCACGTGGTGCTGGGCGAGATGGTGCCCAAGAACCTGGCCCTGGTCGGCCCCGATCGTGCAGCCCTGGTGCTCGCGCCGATCATGCTGGTCGTCGTCGCCGTGCTCAAGCCGATCGTGCTCGCGCTCAACGGCATCGCCAACGCGTTCGTCCGACTGTGCGGGTTCGAGCCGGTCGACGAGGTCGCCAGCACGTACAGCCACGACGAGGTGGCCGGTCTGGTCGAGGAGTCACGACGTGAGGGCCTGCTGGACGAGGACGAGTACGGACTGGTCTCCGGTGCGCTGGACTTCCACGGCGGCACCGTCGACCAGGTCCTGCTCCCACGCGAGAGCCTCATCACGATCCCACCGGCCAGCACCCCGGTCGACGTGGAGAATGCGTGCGCAGAGAGCGGATTCTCGCGCTTCCCGGTCGCGGACGGCGATGGCGACCTGCTGGGCTACCTGCACATCAAGGACGTGCTCGAGACCGACGACGCCGCCCGCCACGAACCGATCGCGGACAAGTGGCTGCGGCCGCTGGCCACCGTCGTCTCCGGCTCGGCCCTGTACGCCTCGCTGCGCACCATGCAGGTGCGGGGCTCCCACATGGCGCGGGTGGCCGACGCCGACGGCACGGTGATCGGCGTGATCATGCTCGAGGACGTCCTCGAGGAGCTCGTCGGGGAGATCCGCGACGTGCCGGCCCTCTGAGTGCTCAGGCACAATGGCCCGATGCGCAAGATCGTCGTCGGTGTCAGTCTCAGTGTCTCAGTGGTGCTGGTGGCGCTCGCCGTGTTCGTCTTCGTGGAGGTGCGCAGCTCCTTCCCGGACACGTCGGGCCAGGTGCGTCTCGATGGGATCTCCGGTCCGATCGACATCGTGCGCGATGCCAATGGCATTCCGCAGGTGTACGCCGACACGCCCGAGGACCTATTCTTCGGGCAGGGCTACGTGCAGGCGCAGGACCGCTTCTGGGAGATGGACTTCCGCCGGCACGTGACGGCCGGTCGGTTGTCCGAGCTCGTGGGCGAATCGGCGCTCGAGACCGACAAGTTCGTGCGCACGCTCGGCTGGCGGCGGGTCGCTGAGGCCGAGGTCGACCTGGTCGACGACGACACCCGCCAGCTGCTCGATTCGTACAGCTCGGGCGTCAACTCCTACATCGACGGCAAGGGCGGGTCGTCGCTGTCGCTGGAGTACCAGATCCTGTCGCTGACCGGTACCGACTATCGGCCCGCACCGTGGACCGCGGCCGACTCCGTCGCCTGGATCAAGGCCATGGCGTGGGACCTGCGCAGCAACATGTCCGATGAGACCGATCGGGTGCTGTCGACGGCGAACCTCAGTCCCGATCAGGTCGAGCAGCTCTACCCGGACTACCCGGCCGATCACCCCACCATCGTGGAGAGCGGGGACCTGAGCAGTGGAGCCATCGGGGGCGGCCCGGGCGAGCAGGAAAGTCTGACGCCGGCCGGGTTCGAGCCGGGAGCCGACTCCGGCTACGCGCAGGCGATGGAGGGGATGTCCGCGGCGCAGTCGGCCGCCGACCAGCTGCCCACGCTGCTGGGGACGGGCGACGGCATCGGGTCCAACTCGTGGGTCGTGTCCGGTGACCGCACCGAGACCGGCATGCCGATCCTGGCCAATGATCCGCACCTGGCGCCGTCGATGCCCGGCATCTGGTACCAGGTGGGTCTGCACTGCCGCACCGTCTCCGCCGACTGCGAGTACGACGTGTCGGGCTTCTCGTTCGCCGGGCTGCCCGGGGTCGTGGTGGGCCACAATCGAGATGTCGCCTGGGGAGTCACGACGCTGTACGCCGATGTCGCGGACCTGACGTTGGAGAAGGTCAGCGGCGGCAACTACTTGTACGACGGCGAACAGATTCCGCTGGAGACCCGCGAGGAGACCTTCCAGGTGGCCGGCGGTGAGAGCGAGACGATCACGGTGCGATCGACACGCAACGGCCCGATCCTCTCCGACCTCGACGACTCGTTGGCCAAGGTGGGTCGCAGCGAGCAGACCACAGCGGAAGCCAGCATCTACGAGGTGGCGCTGCGCTGGACGGCGCTGACTCCCGAGCCGACCGTCGAGGCGATCTTCGCGCTCGACACCGCGTCGAACTGGGAGGAGTTCCGCGATGCGGCCGAGAAGTTCACGGTGCCGTCGCAGAATCTCGTCTACGCCGATCGGGAGGGCAACATCGGCTACCAGACACCCGGCACGATCCCCACCCGTCGTACCGGCGACGGTCGGTGGCCCGTGCCGGGGTGGGATCCGCAGTACGACTGGACGGGCACGATCCCCTTCGAGCGGCTGCCCTCGGTGCTCAATCCCGACGACGGGTTCATCGTCACGGCCAACAACAAGGTGATCGACGACGATTATCCCTTCCTGCTGGGCGCCGACACCGCAGCCGGTTATCGGGCCGACCGGATCCGCGAGCTGCTGGACCGCGATGAGAAGTTCACGGTGCAGGACATGACCGAGATGCAGATGGACTCGATGAACGCCAACGCTCGACGTCTGGTGCCCGAGCTGCTGAAGGTCGATCCGGGCGGCGAGTACTACAGCGCCGGGCAGGAGCTGCTGCGCGGCTGGGACTTCCGGCAGACGGCCGACTCGGGGGCTGCGGCCTACTTCGACGCCGTGTGGAACCAGCTGCTCGCCCTGACGTTCCGCGACGAGCTGCCGCCCGGCCAGTGGCCGAGCGGGGGCGAACGCTGGTTCCAGGTCGTGGATGGACTGCTGGACAGCCGTGGCGGCAGCTGGTGGGACGACATCGACACCGAGCAGGTCGAGACGCGAGACGTCGTGCTGCGCACCGCGTTGCGACGAGCTCGCGACACGATGACCGCACAGCAGTCCAAGGACCCCGAGCGGTGGACCTGGGGCAGACTGCACCAGCTGGAGCTGGTCAACCCGACGTTGGGCGAATCGGGCATCGGGCCGGTCGAGAGCTTGTTCAACCGGGGGCCCTTCGGCGTCGCCGGCGGCGGAGGACTGGTCAACGCAACCTCCTCGGACGCGTCGCAGGGCTATGAGGTCACGGCCGTGCCCTCGATGCGGATGGTCATCGATCTCGAGGACCTGGACCGATCGCGCTGGATCCAGCTGACTGGGAACTCTGGCCACGCCTTCCAGAGCAACTACCTCGACCAGTTCCCGATGTGGCAGCGCGGCGAGACGTTGCCGTGGGCCTTCTCGGCCGATGCGGTCGCCGACAGCGCTCAGGACACCCTCACGTTGCAACCTGCGGCGAGCTAGTTTGACGGGCATTCACCGGAAGTCCGGTAATGACACGCATGTGACTTGAGTTATTTTTGGTACTGGAGTGTTCATTGGGGCCGATGCGACGTACGTTCCTCCTATGCGAACGGTTCTGCCCCTCCGGGGGGCCCTGGGTCTGGCCGTCGTGCTGACCGCCCTCACCGGAGTCAGTACGGCTGTCGCCGACGACCCGTCGGTCAGCCAGATCCAGGTTCGTCTGGTCGAGACGCGCCAAGAGCTCAACGGTCTCTACGCGCAGTCGGCCGCGGCCTCCGAGCGACTCAATGGGGCCACCGTTGCGCGGGAGCAGGCCCGCGTCGACCTGGTCGAGCACCGCGACGAGCAGCGCACGGCGCACGCGTTCGTGCAGGAGCAGCGCGACGCGGTGGCGGCGATGACGGTCGAGCGGTTGCAGAGTGGCACGACGGGGCGTGCCGTCGCCTCGATGCTCGACGGCAGTGCTCCCGCTGAGCTGCTGCAGCGCGCCTCGGCCAACACTGCGGTCGACGAGGCGATGACGGCCGTGCTCGACGACCTCGACGCGCGACAGACCGTGTTGAGCTCTGCGACCAGCGCGGTCGAGTCGTCGCTGGCCGACCAGGAAGCCGCGACCACGCAGCAGAGGTCGGCTCGGGCCGACATCGATGACGCGATCGCGCGCGCCGAGCAGATGCAGTCCTCGGCCGAGACGGAGCGCGAAGCCCTGCTGCGACAGCTCGCCGAGGCCCAGGACGCGTCGGTCGCCGAGGTCACCCGGGCGCAGGACGTCATCGACGAGCGCCTCGATCGTTCGGGTCCCGCAGCTCCCGAGTCGGTCGTCCCCGCAGCTGCGCCACCAGCGGACGAGGCACAGGCGCCTGCGCCCGCTCCGGCTCCGGCACCGGCTCCGGCACCGGCACCGACGACACCCAAGCCGACGCCCAAGCCCAAGCCGCCCAGCAGTCCGCCGCCCGCGTCGGGCAACAAGGTCGAGACGGCCATCGCCTTCGCCCGTGCGCAGCTGGGGGAGCCGTACGTGTGGGGTGGCGCGGGTCCCTCGTCATGGGACTGCTCGGGTCTGACGATGCGTGCCTGGCAGGCTGCGGGCGTCAGCCTGCCGCACTATGCGGGCTCGCAGTTCACCGCGACCCGTCAGGTCTCGGTCTCGCAGATCAGGCGCGGCGACCTGTTGTTCTGGAGCAACGGTGGTGCCGGGTCGATCTATCACGCGGCGATGTACCTCGGCAACGGCCAGATGATCCAGGCCCCGCGCCCCGGTCGCGGCGTGGAGATCGTTCCGCTCTCGTACTGGATCAGACCCGATCTCGCCTCGCGGCCGGGCTGAGTGCTTCCCGGCTCCGCCGAATGTGGAGACGGTCAGGCGCCCGGCTGGGGAGCGCGGAACAGACCCTGCGGGGTGAGGGCCATCTGGACCGAGACGTCATGGTCCTCGTGGGGTACCTCGGCCAGCAGCTCGTGGGCGAACACGAGCGCGCACAGCGGAATGTCGACACCCGCCAGCGCGCGGTCGTAGTAGCCGGCGCCACGACCGAGGCGGTGTCCGGCGTGATCGACCGCGAGCGCGGGCAGCAGCACGAGGTCACACGCGTCGAGCGCAGCGGCGCCGAGGCGCGGTCCGGTCGGCTCGGCCATGCCGATCGACGCCGTTGCGGTCGGTGCGCCCAGGGTGATGCGCGCCCAGTCGAGGGTGTGATCGGGCGCCGTCACGGGAGCGATCAGCTCAGTTCCCAGGGCGGTGAGGGTCGTGATCAGCGGGCCGGTGCCGGGCTCGGACGCCATCGACAGGTACACCGCGATCCGCCGCGCCCGCGTGATCAGCCCGACCGCCGCAGCCTGCTGCGCGATCGCCTCGGCGGCCGCCGCCCGTTCTGCGTCGGACATGGCACGCCGGCGGGTCGACACGTGGGCGCGTAGATCTGCCTTGGAGGTCACGTGTCGACCCTACGAGCGGAGGCTCGCCTCGAGCGCCTGTACGCGCCGCCGCCCTACGTGGCGGCGGCCACCAGGCTGGCGACCAGCACCAATGGCAGCGAGACCACGGCGCCCAATGATGTGGCCAGGGTCAGCGTCTTCAGCGTGCCCTTGGTCGTCAGGTCCAGCAACGTGCTGAACATCCAGAAGAAGTTGCTGTTCACGTGCAGCGCGAACATGGCTCCCGAGGCGATCGCGAGTGCGATGACCACCGGGTCGACACCAAGCGAGCCGACGATCGGGGAGAGGATCCCTGCGGCCGTGATCGCTCCCACCGACACCGATCCGATGGCGAAGTGGAGCACTGCGGCGATCAACCAGGCCAGCAGGATGCTCACGAACACGGATGCGTTCTCGCTCGCGGTGAAGACGTCCTCGAGGGTCTCGGCCATGCCGCTCGCCGAGATCACGGCGCCAAGGCTTCCGCCCACGCCGGTGATCAGCAGGATCTCGCCGGTGGTCTGGAAGCCTGCTCCGAGCACAGTGCCCACTCCATCGGCGCCCAGTGACCTGCGCACCATCACGAAGGCGAGCAGAAGTCCGACGAACAAGGCGATGTTGGCATCAGCCACGAAGGAGAGGACGGGGTGGGAGAAGCCCGCCACGCCGGCGATCGCGCCAGAAGCGATGAACACGAGCGGAACCAGGATGGGCAGCAGGCGAACGATCAGCGGAAGTGCGGCCGCACTCGTGGCGATCAGCACGTCGTCGGTCTCCTCGCGCGGCTGGCCGTCCTCCGTGAGGACGTCCGGTTCGACGTCCGTCTCGACGTTCCAGAAGCCACGTGTCAACAGCAGGCGGAACAGCAACGTGGTGATCAGTGCCGTGGCGAGTCCGATGGGTGCGCCGTACAGCAGGTAGGTGCCCAACGGCACCTCCATCAGGCCGGCGACTGCGACAGCCGCAAGGCCCGGGACGACGAACACGTAGCCGGCGAAGATGCCGATCGCGATCGCGCCGGCCAACCAGGGCAGACCGATCCGACGATCGACTGCCGGCGCCGACTCCCTGGCCACCGGGGCCGCCAGCACGACCTGGACGTCGACGTAGATCGACGGAAAGATCGTGGCGAGTGCTGCCGTCATCGCGTACGGGAGACGGCCTCCGACCCGCCGGGCCAGGATCCCCACCAGGTCCCGGAAGGTGCCCATCGAGTGCAGCAGCGATCCGATGAGCACGCCGAACCCGATCAGCAGACCGACCTCGGCCATGATGTCGCCGAATCCGCCGGTGATCTGGGTGATCGTGCCGTCCGCGCCCTGCCCGCTCGCCAGGCCCAGGTAGACGCAGGCGATCACCAACGAGATGACCGGGTCCACCTTGAACCTGATGATGAGGACGATCGCCGCAATGATTGCGATCGAGGAGTGCAAGATCTCCATGAGGGGCTCCATGTTCGAGGAAGGCCACGATGCTCTGCATCAGCAGGTCGGTGGCGGTGACTCCGGTCACACTCGGGCATGTGTGCCGAAGAATCGAGGTTCTGTTCGTTGAGTTCACGAATTGCCCACGCGAACCTGTCGCCCCGACCGACGGAACGAGGCAGATTGCTAGGCTGTCGTGTCCTGTCTCGTCCGTCCTTCAGCTGTCCCAGAGGTCTCCATGTTCGCCACGTCGCGTGGCTCCGTCGCCCGACAGATCTTCGTGCTGCAGGTGCTGGTGGTCCTCGCTCTGGTGACCGCGGTGGTGGTGCTGGCTCTCGTCGACGCCCGGCGTGACCAGCTGGACATCGCCAGCACCCGCTCGGTCGTCGTCGCCGAGGCCGTCGCGGACTCCCCGGCGGTGATCGATGTCCTGGACGGCCCTGACCCGTCTGCGACGATCCAGCCGTACGCCGAGCAGGTGCGCGTGGACACCGACACCGATTTCGTCGTGGTGATGGCGCTGGACCGGACGCGGTACTCCCACCCCACCTTGGCGCGAATCGGCGAGGACTTCATCGGTGACCTCGGCCGCGCACCACTGGGCGAGGTGTTCACCCAGCAGTACACCGGCACGCTCGGGCGCTCCGTGCGGGCGGTGGTGCCGGTCGTGGATGGCGAGGAGGTGGTGGCCCTGGTCTCGGTGGGCGTCACGCTGGAGACCGTCGACCGGGCGCTGCAGCGCCAGCTGTTCGGGATCGGACTGGCCGGTCTGCTGGTGTTGTGTCTTGGCGGCATCGGCTCTGCGCTGATCAGCCGCCGGCTCCGCCGCCAGACCCATGGTCTTGGTGCGGTGGAGATCGGCCGGATGTACGAGTACTACGACTCGGTGCTGCACGCGGTGCACGAGGGCCTGCTGCTGATCGACGATCGAGGACGAGTGGTGCTGGCCAACGACGAAGCGCGACGACTGCTGAGCCTGGGGTCAGACCCGGTTGGCCGTCGCGCCGACGAGCTCGACCTACCCGACGAGCTGGCGAACGAACTACGGGCCGGGTCGGCCGGTCCAGATGCCCTGTACCTGGTCGGTGACCACGTGCTCGTCGTCAACCAGGCCGCCGCGCTCAGCCGTGGACGGGTCGTCGGTTCAGCGGTGTCGCTGCGCGACCACACCGAGCTGCGGGCGGTCTCTGGGGAGCTTGACACCGTGAAAGGTCTCGCCGAGTCCCTGCGCTCGCAGAATCATGAGGCGGCCAACCGTCTTCACACGGTGGTCTCCCTCATCGAGATGGACCGCAGCGACGAGGCCTTGGAGTTCGCCACAGATGAGCTCGAGGCCGCGCAGGCGTTGACTGACCAGGTCGTCGCCGCCGTGGAGGAACCGGTGGTCGCTGCGATGCTGCTCGGCAAGACCGCTCAGGCCTCCGAACGTGGCATCGAGCTGGAGCTGTCGGCGGCCTCCCGGGTCGAGGAGGTGCCGTTGCCGGCCCGCGACGTCGTCACGGTCCTGGGCAACCTGATCGACAACGCTCTCGACGCGGTCACGGGCCGCGCCGATGCGCGCGTCGTCGTCCGGATGGAGGCGACGGCGCAGCGGCTGGACCTGCAGGTCGAGGACAACGGACCCGGCCTGCGGCAGGACGAAGCCGTGCGGGCCTTCGAGCGCGGCTGGAGCACCAAGCGCGGTGACCAGGGCTTGGGGCGCGGCCTCGGGCTGGCGCTGGTGGCCCAGGTCGTCCGCCGTCACGACGGTTCCATCGAGGTCGAGCGCTCGGACCTCGGCGGGGCGGCCTTCCGAGTGAGGATCCCCCGCTGATGGCGATCAGGGTGCTGGTGGTGGAGGACGAGGAGATCGCGGCCACTGCGCACGCGACGTACCTGACCCGGCTTCCGGGGTTCGAGGTGGCGGGCATCGCGCGGTCGGGTGTCGACGCGCTGCGGATGCTCGGGGATCAGGAGGTCGATCTGGTCCTGCTGGACTTCCACCTGCCCGACGGCCACGGGCTCCAGCTGCTGCAGCGCTTTCGCGGGGCCGGGCACTTGTGCGACGTCGTCGCGGTGACCTCGGCGCGCGATCTGGCCGTGGTGCAGCGCGCCATGACCCAAGGAGTGGTGTTCTACCTGCTCAAGCCCTTCACGTTCGCTGGCTTCCGCGCCAAGCTGGAGCAGTACGCCGCCTTCCGCTCGCGATTGGGCCAGAGCGAACCCCAGCTGGTCCAGGACGAGGTCGACCAGCTGATCGGGTTGCTGCGGCCGTCCGGGCCACAGGCGTTGCCCAAAGGAATGAGCGCTGAGACGCTGCGCACGGTCACCGAGTTCCTGCGTGGTGCTGCCGAGGCGACGTCCGCCTCGCAGGTGGCCGTCGCCGTGGGCACCTCGCGGGTCACCGCTCGCCGCTATCTGGAGCACCTCGCGGATGCAGACCTGGTGGGACGTCGACCGCGGTACGGCGGAGGAGGTCGGCCCGAAGTCGAGTACACGTGGCGATTGTGAGGCTCCGACACCCGATACGCTGCTGGAATGTCGGGTCTGGAGCAGGCGCAGGAGCGGATGCGGTCCGCTGGGGTGGCCGAACGAGCCGTGGACGTGTTCTCGGCGTTTTATCGCCAGCTGGGCGACGGGGGCTCGGGGCTGATCCGCGAGGCGGACGTTGATCCGCTCGAGGGCATCGACCACGCCAGCGCACTGCAGGTCTCCGAGGAGGACTGCCGCGCGGCTGCTGATGTCACCGCCGTCATCAAGCTCAACGGCGGGCTGGGCACCTCGATGGGCCTGGACCGTGCCAAGACGCTGCTGCCCGTGCGTCCGGGACAGAACTTCCTCGACGTGATCGTCGGTCAGGTGCAGCACGTGCGCGAGCAGCACGGGGTGCGGCTGCCACTGGTGTTCATGGACAGCTTCCGCACCCGCGACGACACGCTGGCCGCGCTGCAGCGCCATGGCGACATCGCTGTCGACGGCCTCGACCTGGACTTCCTGCAGAACTCCGAGCCCAAGCTGCGCGCCGATGACCTCACCCCGGTCGACTGGCCGGCCGACCCCACGCTCGAGTGGTGCCCGCCGGGCCACGGCGATCTCTACACGGCGCTGGAGGTCTCCGGCGTCCTGCAGACCCTCATCGACCGCGGCTACCGCTATGCGACGGTCTCCAACGCCGACAATCTCGGTGCGGCTCCCGACCCAGCCATGATGGGGTGGTTCGCGGCGTCCGGTGCGCCGTACGCGGCCGAGGTCTGCCGGCGCACCCCGGCCGACGTCAAGGGCGGTCACCTGGTGGTGCGCCGCAGCGACGGCCGACTCGTGCTGCGCGAGACGGCACAGACCGATCCCGATGACGTCGCGGCCGCGACCGACCTGACGCGACACCGCTACTTCCACACCAACAACCTGTGGTTCGACCTGCGGGCTCTGCAGACGCTGCTGCGCGAGCGCGACGGGGTGCTCGGGCTGCCCCTGATCCGCAACACCAAGACCGTCGACCCGGCCGATCCCACCAGCACCCCGGTCGTCCAGATCGAGTCGGCCATGGGGGCCGCGATCGAGGTGTTCGACGGCGCCACGGCCATCGAGGTCGATCGGTCCAGGTTCCTGCCGGTCAAGACGACCAACGACCTGCTGCTCCTGCGCTCGGACGTCTACGGCATCGGCGACGACCACCGGGTGCGGGCTCAGGTGGAGCCTCCGCAGGTCGATCTGGATCGCCGCTTCTTCACCACCATCGCGGACTTCGACGCCCGCATCCCGGCCCCGCCGTCGCTGGTCGGTGCGACGGCGTTGACGGTGCGTGGCGACTGGCGCTTCGAGCGCGACGTGACCGTGCACGGCGCGGCCACGCTCGACGACACCGGCGCCGCAGAGCGTGTGGCTGCGGGCACACAGTTGGGCGACGGCTAGGCTGCCTGCATGGCAACGGACGACGAGGCACGCCCCGAGGGCACCAGTCGTCCCGATACACCTCCCGAGCAGACCCCGCCCACGGCCGATGGGCCCACCCCTGACGTCATCGCACCACCCGGGGTGACTCCCCCCATGGAGGACTCCACCCCCAACGAGCCCGAACCGGCACCCGAGCCTGGGCCGAAGCCACGGGCGCGTCCCCGGCCGGCCAGCATCGCTGACGGTCGCCTGACGGTCGAGGACCATCTCGAGCAGATCCTGCGCGGCATCGGTCCCCTCACGGCGTACGACCAGCCCCTGGTCGAGTCGTTGGGCCTGCCGCTGCACGACGCGTTCGTCAGCGAGATCGATCTGCCGCGCTTCGACAACGCCTCCATGGACGGCTACGCGGTGCGCGCGAGCGACATCGCCGGCGCGAGCGAGGGGTCCCCGGTGGTGCTTCCGGTCGTCGGTGAGATCGCCGCCGGATCGTCCAAGCCGTTCGCGATCAGTGCCGGCACCGCCGTCAAGATCATGACGGGCGCGCCCATCCCGCGCGGCGCCGACGCGGTCGTGCCCTACGAGGCCACCGACCGTGGCAACAACCGGGTCTCGATCCGCGAGGCCGCCGAGTCCGGTGCCCGCATCCGTCTCAGGGCCACCGACGTCACCACCGGCGACGAGGTGCTGCCGGCCGGCACGGTGCTGGGTCCCCGCGAGATCGGCCTGCTCGCCTCGCTCGGCGCCCCCCGGGTGCGGGCGAGGCCCCGTCCGCGTGTGGTCGTGATGTCGACCGGCTCGGAGCTGCGCGAACCCGGCACCCACCTCGACTACGACTCGATCAACGACGGCAACAGCTACATGCTGGCCGCGGCGGTGCGGGCCGCGGGCGCCATCTGCTACCGCGTCGGAGCCGTCGACGACAATCCCAAGACCTTCCGCCGGGTGCTGTCCGATCAGCTCGTCCGCGCCGATCTCGTCGTCACCAGCGGCGGCATCAGCAAGGGTGACCACGACGTCGTCAAGGAGACGCTCTCGGCGCTCGGCACCGTCGACTTCGTCGAGGTGGCCATGCAGCCGGGCAAGCCGCAGGGCTTCGGCAAGGTTTTCGACGAGCAGACCCCCATCATCACGCTGCCGGGAAACTCGGTGTCGGCGTACGTCTCCTTCGAGGTCTTCGTGCTGCCAGCCATCCGCCGCATGATGGGCCGCACCCCGTACCGTCGACCCATGGTGCACGCGGTCCTCGCGCAGGACGTCACCTCCCGGCCGGGCGTGCGGCAGTACCTGCGCGGCATCTTCGAGGTCACGCACCGCGGTGCCAAGGTCACCCCGCTGGAGGCGACTGGCTCGCACCTCGTGGGTGACCTGGCCCAGGCCAATGCGCTGATCATCGTGGGTGAGGACCAGACGGCGCTCAACATGGGTGACACCGTCCGCACCCTCGTGCTCGACCGGCCGTTCTGAATCCGCCATGAGTGACCGCTTCACCCACCTGGACGAGGCCGGCGCGGCCCGCATGGTCGACGTCACGGGCAAGGACATCACCTCGCGCTCGGCGACGGCCCGCGGCCGGGTCGAGGTCAGCGCCGAGGTCATCGCACTGCTGCGCAGCGAGGGCATGCCCAAGGGCGACGCGATCGCGACGGCCCGCATCGCGGGCATCATGGCGGCCAAGCGCACGCCCGATCTGGTGCCGCTGTGCCATCCGATCGCCATCAGCGGGGTCGAGGTCGACCTGCAGGTGACCGACGACTCGGTCGTGATCGAGGCGACCGTGCGCACCGCGGATCGCACCGGTGTCGAGATGGAGGCACTCACCTCGGTCACGGTCGCGGCGCTCACCGTGATCGACATGGTCAAGGCCGTCGACAAGGGTGCACGCATCACCGACGTCGAGGTCGTGGCGAAGTCCGGCGGTCGCAGCGGCACCTGGACCCGCTCGTGATCAGGACCGCTGCTGTGGTCGTGGCGTCGAACCGCGCGGCCAGCGGCGTGTACTCCGACACCACGGGTCCGCTGCTGGTCGAGGCGCTGCGCGGGTGGGGCTTCGAGACGCCCGATCCCGTCGTGGTGCCCGACGGTGCACCGGTCGGTCAGGCCGTCGCCGATGCGGTGAAGGCGGGCGTGGCTGTGGTGTTGAGCACCGGCGGCACCGGCATCAACCCGACCGACCGCACGCCCGACGTGGTCGGGCCACTGCTGGATCGGGAGCTGCCCGGCGTAGCCGAGGCGATCCGCGCGTACGGAATCGCTCAGGGCGTTCCCACCGCCGCGCTGTCGCGTGGTGTCGCCGGAGTGATCGGACGCACGCTCGTCGTGACGGTCCCCGGATCGCGCGGGGGAGTCAAGGACGCGATCGCGGTCCTGACCGACCTCGTGCCGCACGCCGTCGACCAGCTTGCCGGGGGCGACCACCCGCGCGCGCCCGAGTCGTCGGCGTGACCCTCGGCTGGCCGGTCGAGCTGGAGCATGGCTCGGTGGGTCTGCGGCCGCTGCGTCGCCGCGACTCGACCACGTGGGCCAGGCTGCGCCGCGACAACGCCCAGTGGCTGGGCCCCTGGGACGCCACGATGCCGCCGGAGGGCGGGTCGGCGTCCACGTCGTACCTGGCCATGACTGGTTCCCTGCGCAGTCGCGCCCGTCGTGGCCAGTCCATGCCGTTCGTGACGACCTGGGACGGCGAGATGGTGGGCATGGTCACCGTCAGCAACATCGCGTGGGGGTCGGCGCGGACCGGCACCATCGGATACTGGGTGGCGCAGTCGCATGCGGGGCGTGGCATCACGCCCACCGCCGTCGCCCTGGTCTGCGATCACCTGTTCACGACAGCAGGCCTGCACCGGGTCGAGATTGCGATTCGACCCGAGAACGTGGCGAGCCTGCGCATCGTGGCCAAGCTCGGCTTCACCCCGATCGGCATGGCGCCGCGATATCTGCACATCGCCGGGGCCTGGCGCGATCACCAGGTGTTCCAGATGGTGGCCGAGGACGTGCCGCGCGGAGTGCTCGAGCGCGCCACACGAACCACATGAGTCACAGATTTCGGACCGACACACCATGAGCGTCCGCGAGTTCGGGGCTCACAGGACCTACCGTCGTATCCGTGGGACCGAGTAGCGGACTAATCATTGCGTTTGTCGTCGCCGTGTGGGCGGCGTACTTCGTGCCGCTCGTGCTGCGCAGATACGACGAGGCCGGCAAGACTGCCTCGGTCCAAGAAGCTGGCGCCACGGGCCGAGTGATCGCTGCAGCACGCTCCGTCGTCTCCGACACCGACGTGTCCGAGCCCGAGGCCGCGACGCCCCAGAAGTCACCCACGGCGCCCAGCGCGGCTCCGCACGTCCCGCTCGATCGTCCGGCGGCGCGGCTGGCCGCTCGTCGTCGTCGCCGCACCCTGCAGACCCTGCTCGGGCTGCTGGCGCTCACCGTGGCCGCTGCCTTCACGCCATACGTGCCGTGGCTGGCCGTTGCCGCCCCGGCCACGTTGATCGTCGCCTGGCTCGTGGCGTGCCGCATCCAGGTCCGCGGCGAGCGTGGCCTGTCGGTGCCCCAGGCGCCCCGTGTCCGCATTCCGCGTCCCACCTCCAAGAAGCGTGCGTCACAGAGCGCCGCGGCGACGTCGGCACCTCGCACGCCCGACCAGGAGGACACCATCGTGGTCTCGGGTCAGTTCGAGGAGGTCGACCCGGGTCGCAAGCACGAGATGGAGCGCGTCGCTCTGGGCGAGGACGCCCTCGACGACCAGATCGTCATCGCGGTTCCCAGCGTCTCCACCACGGGCGAGGCCCTGTGGGACCCGCTGCCTGTCACGCTGCCCACCTACGTCACCAAGCCGCGTGCCGGTCGCACGGTCCGCACCATCGACTTCGCCCAGCCCGGCGCCTGGACATCGGGTCACATCGAGGGTGAGGACGTCGTCCTGCCCCAGCGTCCGGCGCAGCGTGCTTCGACCGATGCTGGCGGCGACGAGCGCCACGCGGTTGGCTCCTGAGCCCCTGCTAGGGTTTCTTCCCGAGGGGCATTGGCGCAGTTGGTAGCGCGCTTCGTTCGCATCGAAGAGGTCAGGAGTTCGAATCTCCTATGCTCCACCATGTCTGAGGGCTCCGCGCCATGTGCGGGGCCCTCAGTTTTTTATTGTTCCGTGAGGCTGTGGTCAGTCACAGGTTTATCACCAGTATCGCTGGTATCGCGGGGTCAATAGTTCATCGGGACTACTGGAGTAGTCCTTCAAGGGACTCCTAATGACTATAGTCCCGGGACTTTATTCCCCATAGGTTCCCTCTTGGGAGACGCGCTCATCCGGGCGCGGCACAGAAACATCAAGAGGGAGAACTCAACATGCACGCATTCACCAAGCTGTTCGTGGTCCTGTCGTCGTTCGAGGCCACCATCACCGAGCGTCGCGACGAGCGCGGCGTCACCGCGATCGAGTACGCGCTGCTCGCGGCCGGCATCGCCGCCCTCGTCGGAATTGCAGCACTTGCCCTCGGCAACAGGATCTCGGCCGCCTTCCTCACCATCCTCCCCTGAGGTTGGACCTGACGATCAGCTGACGTCGCCGTGGGGTCCGGTCCGGACCGCGGCGACGTCAGTTCGTCAGTCCGCCGTCATCATGACGACACGTCGCCGAGGCGACCACGGAGTTGCTGCCGTGGAGTTCGCGCTCATCGCCCCCCTCCTCCTCGCCCTCATCATGGGCGTCATCGAGTATGGCGACCGCTTCAGGAACACGGCGACGTACGACAACGCAGCACTCGTCGCGGCTAGGTCGTACTCGATCAGCGACACTGCAGGCACCGCGACCTCGGCCGCCCGCAACGCAGGCATCCCCGCATCGGTGACGCCTACCTACTCGTTCACGTTCGACGACGGCAGCCCGGCATCGAGCTGCATGCCAGCATCGGACGGCACGTATCCCAATGTCACCGTCACCATCAGTCGCACGGGCGTCCCGGCCGTGACGCCGCTCCCGCAGCTGCTGCCCGGAATTGCCTCGACCTTCACGATCACCGGAAAGGCGGTGGCGCGATGCGCTGCCTGACCGCTCGTGCCGAACGCGGCGTCGTCGCCGTCATGTTCGCGGTCGCCGCCCCGATGCTGATCGCCGCGGTCGGTCTCAGCGTCGACGTGGGCAATCTCGTGCTGCAGAACGGAAGCGTGCAGAAGGCAGCCGACAGCGCCGCCCTGGCGATCGGCCAGGACTGCGCTCGCGCCACACGACAGGGAGCGACCTCCACCCAGCTCCAGCGCTGCACGCCCGCTGGCGCGCTCGCGACGGCCCAGCTGATGGTCGCCGGCAACGCCACGGGATCCTCGCCGAGCATGCCGAGCTCGCTGACACCAGGTCAGGGCACCATGTCGCTCACCGTCTCCAAGAGTGTGCCGATGAGCTTCGCCGCCATCGTGGGCGTCGAACCCAGGACGGTCACGGCCAGCAGCACGGTCGCCTGGGGCCAGGTCCCGACCGCAGCCACGACGATGCCGCTGACGCTGGACACCTGCGACTTCAACGCGTGGAGATTGAACCCGACTTCCGAACGTAAGCTCTACCGGTACGACGCCGCTCCACGCTTTTCGCAGACCGAGCCGATCACGTGTGAGGCGCCCGACGGCGGAACCAACACCAGCATTGGTGGTGCGTTGTGGGTGGGCAACCTGGACAGCCCCGGGTTCGACGCCTCAACCTGTCTGGCCTCGACCGCGCTGGGACCCAACAACGGAAAGATCTTTCCGCAGAAGTATGAGTTCCCGCAGAGCTGCACCGATCGGATGAACGCCTTGGTGCCGGGAAAGACGTATCTGATGGCGATCGGTGAGCACGACGGTTGGAGCGGCTGGGGCACGACGTTGTGGCCTCGTGTGGGCGGTTACGCGCCGTTCGTCATCACCGGGTGGCGGCTCGGGGACCAGAACACCGTGAGGTCCTCGCACCTGGACCCGTCCGCGCCCCCGTGCACGGGCAGCTGCCGAGGCATCCAGGGTTACTTCACCGGGTGGGTCGGCGGGCTGGAAGGCATCGACTCCTACGGCACTGACCCCAACGCCGACTTCGGCTCCATCCGCGTCAAGCTCACGAGCTGAGAGGCCCTCATGAACAAGAAGTTGCTCGCCCTGCTGCTGGCCGGCGTGCTGGCCCTCGGCGGCGTGGTGGCGACCGTCATGTACGCGCGAGCCGCTGACGCGCGTGCCTTCGGAAACGCCGAACTCGTGCCCGTGCTCGTCGTGACACAGCAGGTCCCGGCCGGTTCGCCCGCCGATCGACTGGCCGGGAGCCTGGAGACCAAACGAGTCCCGAAGGCGCTCGTGCCGGATGGAGTCGTCACTGATCTCGCCGCGCTCGGGCAGGAAGTGACCAATGCGGTGCTCGTCCCGGGGGAGACACTGCTCGGGGCGCGCTTCGGCGAGGCGAAGAAAGCCGTGGACAAGACGGACCTGCCCGAGGGGATGCAGCGGCTCGACCTGCTGCTGGAGGCGCCGCGGGTGCCGAGTGGCCTGAAGGCAGGTGACCTCGTCGGAGTGCTGGCGAGCTACGCCGGGGAGAACGCGGGTGGTTCGGACGCGAACTCGACCAAGCTGGTGTTGTCGAAGGTGCGGGTCATCGGCCTGGAGGACGGGGTTGCTGGCGGCCAGGGTGAAGCCGCGGTGGGTGCGGGCACCAAGATCACCCTCGCCGTGAACACCGCCCAGGCCGAGCAGATTGCCAATGTCGCCGAGTTCGGCACCATCTGGCTGACCGGGCAGAACGACGAGACCGACGTCGCGTCGAGGAGGACACCGTCATGAGGGGCGTCTTGCTGGTCGGTGGAGACGGCGGGCTGGAGTACCGGCTCGGGCGGATCAGCGGCGACAAGCTCCAGAAGGTACCGCTCGACGAGATCTTCCGGCCCGGCTTCGACATCGGCCAGATCATCGATCCGGCAGCGCCGCCGAGCGCCCTTCTGCTTGGCCCAGAGCTCGACCAGGAGACGATGCTGTGGATCGCATCGTCGGCCGACGCTCTGGGCACCGGGACCGCGGTGATCGCTGTCGCCGAACCGACGCCGAAGCTGATGGCCGCCGCGATGCGCGCCGGAGTGCGTGAGGTGCTCGACCTCGACGCCCCCGACGATGAACTCGAACGCGTCCTGCTGTGGGCCCGCACCCATTCGTCTCGACTCACCGCGCCCAAGCACGTGGGGGTGCCGCACAGCAATGGCCGTGTCGTTGTCGTCGCTTCGCCCAAGGGTGGAGTCGGCAAGACGACCGTCGCGGTCAACATGGCCGTCGAGCTCGCCCGGATCGCGCCCTCGCAGGTGGTGGTCGTGGATCTGGACCTGCAGTTCGGCGACGTCGCGACGATGCTCGACCTCCAGCCCGATCATTCGATCGCCGACGTGTTCGCCAGCGGTGGCGGCCTCGACACCCTGATGCTCAAGACGTACCTCGCCGCACATGGGAGCGGGCTGTGGCTCGTCGCGGCCCCCAACTCGCCTGCTGCAGCCGACGTCGTTGACGCGTCCCACGTCAAGGAGCTGCTCCAGGTCCTGAAGGGAGCGTTTCGCTACGTCGTCGTCGACACCGGTTCGGGGCTCGACGAGCCCACGCTCGCGGCCCTGGAGGTCGCGACCGACGCGGTCTTCGTGTCCAACCTGGACGTTTCCAGCGTGCGCAACATGCGCAAGGAGGTCGAGATCCTCGGCACGGTCGGCCTGCTGCCAGAGCGTCATCGGCTGGTCGTCAACATGGCGGACCGGCGTTCGGGCATGAAGCCTGGGGACGTCTCCGCGGTCGTCGGCCTACCTGTGGGTGCGGTGATACCCAGGTCGCCCGAATTGTTGCTTGCATGCAACCAAGGCGTACCGCTGCTGACAAGCAAGAAGCACGGTGGCGCAGCCGCGAAGTCGTTGCGCGGCTTCGTGACCGTCCTCGCAGCTGAGGGGAGCGAACCTCATGAGTCTGTCTGAGCGGCTTGATGCACAACGCCAGCCGATTCCACCAGCCCGCCAGGCCGGCCACCCGGTCGAGGCGCCGGAGCCGGAGCCGAAGCAGTCGGCGGCGATGACGCAGCTGAAGACGGCGGCCATCGCGACGCTGCTGGAGAGCGTCGGTTCTCGCCTCACTGATTCCTCGATCACCGACGACCAGCTGCGCACGGTGGTCCGGCGCGAGCTGACGGACATCATCGCAGCACAGCAGGTGCTGCTGACCCATGAAGAGCGGCACAACCTGATTCGCGACATCGAGGACGATGCGCTGGGCCTCGGTCCGCTGCAGCGTCTGCTCGATGACCCCACGGTCAGCGAGATCATGGTCAACGGACACGAACGCATCTACGTGGAGCGCAGCGGCCGATTGATGGACTCCGGCACGGGATTCGTCTCCGAACAGCAGCTGCGCCGAGTCATCGAGCGCATCGTGTCGAAGGTCGGGCGTCGCATCGACGAATCCTCGCCGATGGTCGACGCGCGTCTGCAGGATGGTTCGCGTGTCAACGCGGTCGTACCACCTCTGGCCGTGCATGGATCATCGTTGACGATCCGCAAGTTCTCCGACACCCCCCTGGTGGTCAGCGACCTGATCCGCATGAGCACCATGACCGAACCGCTTGCCGAGTTCCTGAACGCCTGTGTCGAGGCACGTCTGAACATCCTGGTCTCCGGCGGTACCGGCACCGGCAAGACGACATTGCTCAACGTGCTCTCGTCGTTCATCCCGTCGTCCGAGCGCATCGTGACGATCGAGGACGCCGTTGAGCTCAAGCTCATGCAGGACCATGTCGTCACGCTCGAGAGCCGGCCGCCCAACATCGAGGGGAAGGGCGAGGTCACCATCCGTGACTTGGTGCGCAACTCGCTGCGCATGCGACCCGACCGCCTCGTGGTCGGTGAGGTCCGAGGCGGCGAGGCCCTGGACATGCTGCAGGCGATGAACACGGGCCACGACGGCTCCCTGTCGACCCTGCACGCCAACACGCCGCGCGACACAGTCTCGCGGCTCGAGACCCTGGTGCTGATGGCGGGCATGGACCTGCCGCTGCGAGCTGTGCGTGAGCAGATCTCGTCGGCCGTGGACCTGGTGGTCCAGCTGTCTCGCCTGCGGGACGGCACGCGTCGCATCAGCTACGTGACCGAGGTGCTCGGCATGGAGGGCGAGAATGTCGTGCTCCAGGACATCTTCTTGTTCGACCACGCAGCCGGGCTGGACGCCACGGGACGCATGAAGGGGCTGCCGACGTTCACCGGCGTGCGGCCGCGATTCATCGACAAGTTCGAGGAGATGGGGCTGGCTTTCGACCAACAGAAGTTCATGGCGCGGGTGGCTGGTCACCGATGATGCTCGGCCTTGGCGTCCTCTGCATGCTGAGCGCGTTCGGCGTGGCGCTGTACCTCGTGCTGCAGCCGAGTCTCGTGCGCGTGGCGCCGTCGAGGCGCGGTCGGACCGGCTCCGAGACCGGACTGAGCACGTTTGCCGATCGATTGGCGGGGGCGGTGGACAGCGCCCTTCACAAGGGTTCGTGGTCCCCGGTCAGCGCTGTGTCGCTGGAGCTGGCGGGAATCTCCACGACCGTCGGCACCTTCCTGGTGACCGTCGGGGCGGGCGCGCTGGCGACCGTCCTGCTCGTCACCGTGGTGTCGGGCAGCTGGTTGTTCGGCCTGGCTGCCGCAGCGCTCGTCTTCCTGGGGGCCAAGGTCGTCCTGTCGAATCGAACGGCCAAGCGACGGTCGGCCTTCGCCGCGCAGCTCGATTCCACTCTGCACCTGCTGGCCTCTGCGCTGCGCGCCGGGCACAGCCTGGCTCGTGCCCTCGACACCACGGCGCGCGAATCACTGTCACCGACGGCTGGCGAGGTCGGGCGTCTGATCAACGAGAATCGCATCGGACGCGATCTTGTCGACTCCATGCACACCACGGCTGACCGCATGGCGAACGAAGACTTCCACTGGGTGGCTGATGCCGTGGCGATGCAAAGAGAGACCGGCGGCAACCTGAATGAGGTGTTGGAGCGGGTCGGTAACACGATTCGTGAACGCAATGCCCTGCTGCGGGAGGTTCACACCCTCTCGGCCGAGGGGCGCGGTGGCGCCAAGGTGCTGATGGCGCTCCCGATCTTGGTCGGTGGCGGCCAGGGCCTGATCAATCCCGCTGGGCTGGGGCAGCTCTTCGGCACCACCACAGGTCACATCGCGCTCGCCGTGTCTGGTGTCCTTTATCTCGCTGGTGTGCTGTGGATGCGTGCCATCACTGCGGTGAAGCTGTGATCAGCCCCGTGCTGTATCTGGTCGGGGGACTGCTCCTGCTCGCGATCGCCGCGTGTGCGTGCGCGTACGCCTTCGACCTGTTCCCGGCCGGCCGGGCCGACGTGCGCAACAGGCTGCTCGCGCGCGACGGCGTGGGCGGTGCTCGAGCAACGACTGAGGCTGGCGGCTTCAACGCTGAGCGTGGTTCGCTGGGCGTGTGGCGCCACGCGGCCAGCGCCAAGGCTTTGAAGGCGATGGAACGAAACCTTTCGATCGCCGGAAAGCCGCTGGACTCCCTGCGAACCCTGCTCATCATCAAGACGGTGGCGCCCTTCCTCGTCGCCTTCACAGGCTGGGCCTACGTCAAGGGAACTGACAACCCGCTGATCTGGATCGGCCTGCTCATCGGCGTGTTCGCGGCGTACCAGTACCCGAACATCTACTGCGCCTCACGTGCGACCGAGCAGCAGGCCGCCATGGTGGCCACGCTTCCAGATGTTCTGGACCAGATCACGATCGCGCTCGATGCCGGCATGAGCTTCGAGGCGGCGTTCGCCCGGGTGGGCGCGACGAATCGTGGGCCCCTGGGTCCGCAGATCGTGCGGACCGTCCAGGACCTGGCGATCGGGATGCCGCGCCGTGAGGCCTATCTCGCGCTGGCGGAGCGCAATGATGTCGACGACCTGACGCAGTTGATGCGCAGCTTGGTGCAGGCCGAGGAGTTCGGCGTGCCGATCGCCCAAGTGGTCCGACTGCAGGCCGATGAGATGCGCGACAAGCGTCGCCAGCGGGCCGCTGCGAAGGCGCAGACCGTTCCGCTGAAGTTGTTGTTCCCGATGATGTCCTGCTTCCTGCCGGTGCTGTTCATCATCTTGCTCACGCCCGCCGTCATGAATCTCGGCGCGGTGCTCTGAGGTCGTTGTGGAGCGGCGCTTGGGTGGCTAGATCCAGCGCGAGAACCACATGCGGCTGAACCACGAGTCGTAGGAGATCAGCTGGTCGGTCAGGATGGGGTGGAACCACCAGAACAACCCGATCGTGGTGACGACGAGCCCGCCGGACAGCGCGCCGACGACATAGCGGCCACGTGCGGTGGCAGAGCGTTGGTACAACGCTGACACGACCATCGCGATGGCCACGATCATGAACGGCAGCACCGTGACGGCGTAGAAGCTGAAGATCGGCCGGTCCGCGTTGGCGAACCACGGCAACCAACCCGACAGCACACCCACCACCGGGACCGCCCACCGGCCGTCGCGAGTGCGGATCCACGCGAAGGCGGCAGCCAGGGTCACGGCCACACCGGTCCACCACACCGCGGGGTTGCCCAGGATCGTCACGACTCGGATGCAGCTGGAGTCGGCGGCCGCGCCGCAGGTGGCGGCCGCCAAGTCGTTCTGGGCGTCGACGCCGACCGGCCGCTCCAGCACCAGCCACCCGAGCGGATTCGACTGGTAGGGATGGCTGGCGGTGTCGAGTCCGCCGGTGTGGAACTCGTACGTCATCTGGTGGTAGTGCCACAGAGAGCGAAACGCGTCGCGAGTCTCACCGAGGAACCCGGTGGGCGTCCGGTCCAGGTAGGTGCCCCACGGGGCCGAGTAGTCGCCGTAGCCGTATCCGAACCGCGCCTCGTAGATCTCGTGGTTGACCAGCCAGCCGGTCCACGTGAGCAGGTAGACGCCCAGGGCGACCACGACGATCCACCCGAAGGCCGGAATGCCGGTTCGCAGCAGTGACCACCACCCCGCGCGGCGGGCCCAGACCTCCCACACCACGACCAGCAGGCCGAAGGCAGCGAGGCTGTACAGGCCGCTCCACTTGGTCGCCACCGCCAGGCCGAAGCTGACGCCGGCAGCGAGCTGCCACGGCCGCCACCAGCCCCGCAGCTTCTCGGCAGCCATCGCGTGGTCGTGATCGGCAACGAGGCAGGCGACGCCGACGAGGATCCAGAAGGCGAGGAACACGTCGAGCAGAGCGACCCGGGACAGCACGAAGTGCATCCCGTCGAAGGCCAGCAGCAGGCCGGCGAGCATGCCGATGACGGTCGATCCGGTGAGTCGTCGCACCAGCCGGGCCAGCACCAGCACGGTCAGCGACCCGATCACGACCGCGGCGATGCGCCAGCCGAACGGGTCGAGGCCGAACATCGACTCACCGGCGGCGATCAGCAGGTGACCGGCCGGGGGATGCACGACCCAGGACGGATCACCGGTCATCAGGCCGCTCAGGTCACCGGCGACGATCTTGTCGTTCGCGTCCTCGACGAAGTCCTGGGCATAGCCCACCTGCAGCATCGACCAGGCGTCCTTGGCGTAGTACGTCTCGTCGAACATCAACCGGTTCGGCCGCGCCACGTCCCAGATGCGGAGCACGAACGCCAGCAGTGCGATCCCGATGGGTCCGATCCACCCCCATGTCTGCTGACCCACGCGCACGCGCCCAGCGTAGAGGGCGTTCCTCACCGGTGGGCAGGTCTCGCGGCCGGGGGCAGCAGTACCGGGTCGGCGGCAGGGGCCTCGTAGGGACGTTCGGGCAGCTCCGCGACCTGTGAGACGCACCACGGGCTGACGGTGGTGTGACCGGAGAGGACATCGTCGCGGAACGTCGCCCACGGCACCCACGCGTGGGCGGCCACCTCGGCCGGATCGGGCCGGACCTCGTCGGTGGTGAAGGCCACGAAGACCGGGCACATCTCGTTCTCCACGGTGCCGTCGGCCATCGTGCACCGATACCGGAAGCTCGGAGCGATCAGGCGCACATCGGTCAGGGTGATCCCGAGCTCCTGGCGGGCACGGCGGCCGACGGCAGCGATGAAGGGCTCGCCGGGAGCCGGGTGGCCGCAGACGGAGTTGGTCCACTCGCCCGGCCAGGTCACCTTGTGCCAGGCGCGCTGGGTGAGCAGCAGGCGGTGCTGGCTGTCGAACACGTAGCAGGAGAACGCGAGGTGCAGCGGGGTGTCGGGGCCGTGCACGCCGGCCTTGTCCGCAGTACCGATGGCATGGCCGTCCTCATCGAGGAGCACGACCTGCTCGGACGCGCTGCTGACGCCGGTGGTGCTCATGCTGGCCGGGCGAGCTGGTTGACGGCGGCGTCGAAGGCCCAGGGGAGGGCGGCGGCGGCACGCACCAGATGTCTCCGAGGAGCCGGGTGCCGGGTGCTGCTGAGCAGCGCCTGGGTCAGCAGGTCGTGACGCCAGGTGAGCCGGCGCCAACCCCTCTCGTAGGAGTCGGGGTGCCCTGTCGCGATCGCGGCCACAGCCGCCCGCGCCTGCGCCAGCCCGGAGGCGACTCCCTCGCCGGTCAGTGCGTCCACGTAGCCCGCGGCGTCGCCGGCCAGCAGCACTCGACCCGCAACCCGGCGTCGTGATCGCTGGCGCAAGGGGCCGGCGCCCCGTGTCCCCACCAGCGTGTGGTCGGCCAGCCGCGCCCTCAGCGAGGGCAGCCCAGCGAGATGTTCGGTCAGCGATCCCGTGCGGCTGCTGAGCACGGCGATGCCGATCAGGTCGTCGGCGACCGGAGTCACGTAGGCCTCCGCCCCCGACGACCAGTGCACCTCCACGCAGTCCGACCAGGGAGCGGTGGCGATGTGGGCTCGCTGGCCGAATCTGCGCTCGCCGCGTGTCGAGACGTCGAGACCGAGCAGTCGACGGACGGGCGAGTGCAGGCCGTCGGCCGCGAGCACGTACGCCGCTGGATCACCGTCGACGAGAACCCGGCGGGTGTCCTGGGTCACCGCTCGAACCGGACGGGGTGTGACGGGTATGCCTGCCATGTCGACGGCGTGGCGCAGGCTCCCGTGCAGGGCCGTGCGGCGCACTCCGCGACCGGGGCCATGTCGAAAGAGCGCACCTGCCTCATGGGTGTCGTCGACGTACCGAATCCCGCGCAGCAGGTGGCCGGGCGGGTCGACCCCGAGATCGGTGAGCAGGCTCAACGCACCGGGCATCAGGCCCTCTCCACACGCCTTGTCGATGGTGCCATCGCGAGGCTCGCGGATCTCGACATCGAGTCCGGCCCGGGCTGCGTACAACCCAGCTGCCAGGCCCACCGGCCCGCCCCCGGCGATGATCAGGTCACGCATCACGCGGCTCCAGCCGCGGGAAGTCCGGCCAGCGCCTCGTTCTCGACCCGGATCCGCACCGTCAGCAGACCGGCGTTGACGATCGTGAAGACGAGTGCCGTGATCCAGGCACCATGGATTAGTGGCAGTGCGACTCCCTCGATCACGACGGCCACGTAGTTGGGGTGGGAGAACAGCCGGTAGGGCCCCGTGGTGACCGGCGCCAGCCCCGGCACCACGATGACGCGGGTGTTCCAGCGCCGACCCAATGCGGTGATGCACCACCAGCGCAGGACCTGGGCAGCAATCACCAGCGCCAGCATCGACCACGCCAGCTCCGCCGCCACGTCCGAGCGACGGAGGACGTAGGCCTCCACCAGCATGGCGATCAACAGGCCTGAGTGCAGGACGACCATGAAGCGATAGTGGCCCTGACCGGTCTCACGGCCGCCCTGGCGCATCGACCACGCGGCATTGCGCCGGGAGACGACGAGCTCGGCCAGCCGCTCGAGGGCGACGAGTGCGACGACGACGGTGAAGGCCGTCAGACTGGTCACGAGGCCGCCTCGAGCAGCACCAGCTCCAGGCAGAACCCGGGTCCCATCGCCATCAACACACCCAGGGAACCCGGCTCCGGCGGACGCTCATCCAGGGTGTCGGCGAAGATGTGCAGCACGGACGCCGATGACAGGTTGCCGATCCTGGCCAACGAGCTCCAGGTCATCTCGACCGCCTCGTCGGGCACCTCGAGGGCCTCCTGGATGGCTTGGATGACCTTCGGGCCACCTGGGTGGCAGACCCACCAGCCGATGTCGGCGCGGGTCAGTGCATGGCTGGCCAGGAAGGTGTCGACGTCGCCCTGCAGGTGTCGATCCACCAGCTTCGGCACCTCGGCGTCCAGCACGATCCGCAGTCCGGAGCTGGTGACGTCCCAGCCCATGGCCTTCTCCGTGTCCGGGTACAGCCGGCTCCTGGAGTCGAGCACCCGAGGGCCCCCGGCGCTCCGGCCACGGGTGGCTCGGTCTCCCCGTGAGACGACCGCCGCGGCGCCATCGGCGAACAGTCCGCTGGCGACGAGGTTGGCGATCGAGACGTCGTCGCTCTGCATCGTCAGCGAGCACAGCTCGACTGCGACCAGCACCGCCACGTCCTCGGGTCGGCCGAGGAGGTAGTCGTTGAGGCGGGCGATGCCCGCAGCCCCTGCGACACACCCCAGACCGACGATGGGCAACCGCTTGACGTCGTCGCGCAGACCGATCCGGGCGGCGATCCGCGCGTCGAGAGAGGGAACAGCGAGACCCGTCACGGTCGTGGACATGATCAGGTCGACGTCGGCCGGCTCCAGATCGGCGGCGTCGAGGGCCGTCTGCAGCGCCTCGGACCCGAGCCGGACCGCCTCCTCGATGAAGAGGTCGTTGGTGGCGCCGAAGTCGCCGAGCTTGGCGTACGTGTCCAGGGGCAGCACCAGATGGCGGGACTGGACGCCGGAGTTGGCGTGGAGACGGCGCAGCAGCTGCTCGTTCGCACCGTCCTCGGCGGACACCATCGCGGCGAATGCGTCGGTGATCTCCTCCTGCGGATAGCAGAAAGAGGGGAGGGCGCCGCGTATGGAGAGGATCTGCATTTTTCCTACCTTCTCGAGGTGAGCGTGGGGCGATGGGCGAGCAGGCCATGGGCCAGCCCGGCGGCGAGTCGAGGGGTGATCCGGCCGTCGCCGAGACCGAGCTCGACCAGGGCGTCGAAGGACTTCTGGCTGCGCCGGGCGGCATGGATCGCGGCGTCGAGCACGGTGGGTGATCGGCTCAGTCGGGCTGCTGTCCAGGTGTGGTGCAGGTGGGTGCGGAGCAGACGGCTGACGGCGCTGTCGTAGCGGGTGGCGGCGCCCGGGCCGGCGGCGACCGCACGGCCCGCGGCCAGTCCGGTCGCGACCGCGTAGTAGATGCCCTCGCCGGTCATCGGGTTCACCAGGTGGGCGGCGTCGCCGACCAGCAGCACCGGGTCCGTGGACGTCTCAGGTCGCCAGCCGGACAGTGGCAGGTGATGAGCCTTCCAGGACGTGCCGCCCTCGGCGCTGCCAGGGATCAGCCGCTCCAGGTCCTCCAGCATCGAGGCGCGGGTGGGGCGGTCGGCAGGGTCGACGATGAATTCGCCATATCCCACGTTGGCCAGGCCGTCGCCGCGGTCGAACGACCATGCGTACGAGGGCCGGCGACGGTCGCCGTAGACGATCGTCTGCAGGCCCGCGCGCTCCGGCGGGGTGGGGGAGTAGCCGCGGATCGCCACTGCGCGTCTCGCCACGGCGAGGCGCCCGACCAGCCCGCGGATGACGGAGTAGGCGCCATCGGCGCCGATCAGCATCCGGGTCCGCAGCACGTCGTCCACGGTCACGCCGCCGGAGTCGACCTCGATGGAGCGCACCCGGTGTCGGCGCAGCGTCGCACCGGCGGCCACGGCGTGCTCGACGAGGCGGGCATCGAACACGTCCCGAGGGATGACCCAGACGGGGCGCGCCAGTCGCCCTTCGACCCGGCGTTCGCCGTGATGCAGGTCGAGCCGGTGCAGCGGTTCCCAACCGTCGGCGACGTCGAGGACGCCGACCCCTGCCAGCGCGTCGAAGACGTGGGGAGCGATGCCGTCACCGCAGGACTTGTCGCGCGGAAAGTCCTCACGATCGACCATGAGCACTCGCAGGGAGGGATCGGCCCGCAGGGCGCCCAGTGCCGCGCTGGCCCCTGCCGGACCTGCGCCGACCACGATGAGATCCCAATGCTCGAGGAGATCCCAGTGCTCGAGACGAGCCGACGGCTCACTCATATCGCGAGCACCAACGCCACGACGTCGACCAGGGCGATCGCCATGGCGGCCTGGAACGGCCGCCGTCCACCGGTGCGCAGCGCCAACGCGGCGAGTGTGATCACGACGAGCCCGGCGACCACGACCAGCGGCCCGAACGGGAGGGCGACGAGCAGGATCGCGGACGCGATGACGAACAGCACGACAGCCATCACCGACACGGCGCGGGCGCCGTGCCGGTCAGCCACTCGGTGCGGGAACCCCGACACCCCTGTTCGGGCGTCGTCGTCGAGGTCAGGCAGGACGTTGACCAGATGAGCGCCGACTCCGAGCAAGGCCCCGACCAGGGGTACCCACCAGGCGACGTCGACGTCGGCGGCGAGGCCGGGTGCGGCGGCCAACGAGGCAAAGGCGACGGCATACGGAAGCCAGGACAACCCCGTTCGCTTCAACCCCAGGTTGTAGGTCTGACCGCCCACGACGATCAGCCAGAGTGCGGCAGCCGGTGGGCCGATTCCCAGGGGCAACGGGAGGAGCGCGGCAAGCCCCAGGGCGATCACGGCAGCGATCTGGACCATGCGTTGCCCCAGGTCGCCGGTCGCCAGTGGCTTGTCGGTTCGGCCGGCCCGTCGGTCGCGGTGCAGGTCGAGCAGGTCGTTCCCCCACCCGATGCTCAGCTGGCCGGCGAGCACCGAGGCGATCAGCAGCACCGCACGCCGCGCGTCGAGGTCGACGGCGATGCAGAGCAGGGCCGCGATGGTGGTCACCGCGATCGTGGGGCCGGGGTGGCTCGCGGTCAGCAAGATCCTGACGAGATGCAACGCACCGCGAGGAGTCGAGGTCGTGGCCACGGCATCCACCCCTTCGTTGGTACTCCTCAGGCCAGTCTCGTTGAGATGATGCTTTGTCGCCGGTAGACCTGCGACGATGGGATGGTGTTGATCCTGGCGGCGACTCCGATCGGACGGGCCGACGACGCGAGTCCTCGGTTGCGTGAGCTGCTGGGATCCGCAGACGTGGTGGCCGCCGAGGACACCCGGCGGCTGGGCCGGCTGGCGAGCGACCTCGGCGTCGAGATCACCGGCCGGATCACGTCGTACTTCGAGGGCAACGAACAACGCCGTACCCCCGACCTCATCGCGGATCTGCAGGCCGGCTCGACGGTCCTGCTGGTCACCGACGCCGGCATGCCGAGCGTCTCCGATCCCGGCTACCGGCTGGTCGCCGCGGCCGTCGAGGCCGACATCGACGTCACCGCCGTGCCCGGACCGTCCGCCGTCCTGACCGCCCTGGCCGTGTCGGGCCTGCCGGTCGACCGGTTCAGCTTCGAGGGCTTCGCCCCGAGAAAAGCCGGTGAGCGCGCCCGCGTCTTCGGCGCCCTGGCCACCGAGCAGCGCACCATGGTGTTCTTCGAGTCGCCCCACCGCACCGAGGCCACGCTGGCCGCAATGGCGCAGGCGCTCGGTGGCGATCGCAGGGCAGCACTGTGCCGTGAGCTGACCAAGACCCACGAGGAGGTCGTGCGCGGCAGCCTCGACGAGCTGGTCGCCTGGGTGCCGGCGCAGGAGCACGGTGTGCGCGGCGAGGTCACCCTGGTCATCGCTGGCGCCTCGCCCGAGCAGCGCGAGTGGGCCGCCGACGAGCTGCGCGCGCTGGTCGACGAGCAGCAGGCCACCGGCATCAGCCGCAAGGACGCCGTGGCCGCGGTCGCGGCGTCCACCGGGGTGCGCCGCAGAACCGTCTTCGATGCCGCTCACTAGATCACTAGGATGGTCAGCGTGCCTGCTGACAAGTCGTTCTACCTGACCACCCCGATCTACTACGTCAACGATGCTCCGCACATCGGGCACGCGTACACCACGCTGATGGGCGACATCCTGACCCGTTGGCACCGCCAGCGCGGCGAGCGCGTCTGGTACCTCACCGGCACCGACGAGCACGGTCAGAAGGTGCTGCGCAAGGCCGAGGCGAGCGGCGTCGAGCCCCAGGCGTGGGTCGACCGGCTGGTCGAGACGGAGTGGAAGCCGATGCTGGAGACCATCGACGTCGCCAACGACGACTTCATCCGCACCACCGAGCAGCGTCACATCGACGGCTCGAAGGCGTTCTGGGAGGACCTCTACGCGCGCGACGCCGTCTACAAGGGCGAGTTCGCCGGCTGGTACTCGGTGGGCTCGGAGGAGTTCGTCGGCGACGACGACGTCACGCCGGGCGAGGGCGACGACGCCGGTTCGATGGTCTCGACCCTCGACGGCAGCCGGGTCGAGCAGGTCACCGAGGAGAACTACTTCTTCCGGCTCTCGGACTACCAGCAGCGGCTGCTCGACCTGTACGAGCAGCAGCCCGACTTCATCGCCCCCGCGTCGTCGCGCAACGAGATCATCTCGTTCGTGCGCCGCGGCCTGCGCGACCTGTCGATCTCGCGCTCCACGTTCGACTGGGGCATCGAGGTGCCGTGGGACGACGAGCACGTCATGTACGTGTGGATCGAGGCGTTGCTGAACTACGTCACCGCGATCGGCTACGGCACCGACGAGGAGCGCTTCGAGGAGCTGTGGCCCGCCGTGCACCTGGTGGGCAAGGACATCGCACGGTTCCACGCGGTCATCTGGCCGGCCATGCTGATGGCCGCCGGCCGCCCCGTCCCGCACCGGGTCTTCGCCCACGGCTGGCTGCTGGTCGGCGGACAGAAGATGTCCAAGTCCAAGGCCAACGGCATCCACCCCGACGAGCTGGTCGCGGTGTTCGGGTCCGATGCCTACCGCTACTACTTCGCCCGCGCCCTGACCTTCGGCAGTGACGGATCGATCTCCTACGAGGACATCCACGCCCGGTACCACGCCGACCTGGCCAACGGGCTGGGCAACCTGGCCTCCCGCGTCTCGGCCATGATCGGCAAGTACTTCGAGGGATCGCTGCCGGCTGCCGGGACGGTCACGTCGGCCGAGCAGGCCGTCATCGACCTGGCCGCCACTGCGGTCGCCGATGCGGACGCCGCGATCGAGGCGCTCGCCCCCCAGGACGCCCTGAACTCGATCTGGCGACTCGTCGACGCCCTGAACGGCTACCTGGCCGAGCAGGCGCCGTGGAAGGTTGCGAAGGAGGATCTCGACCGCACCGCCACCATCTTGGCGACGGCAGCCGAAGGTCTCCGTGCGTTGGCAGTCGTCCTGGCGCCCGTGATGCCCAAGGCGATGGCTGTGCTGTGGGACTCCCTGGGTGCCACCGAGGCCATCGGGCCGCTCGCGGACCAGCGCATCGCTGACGCGGGCCGCTGGGGACAGCTGCCGGCCGGTACTCCGATCACCAAGTCGGCCTCGTTGTTCCCCCGAATCGAGGAGAGCAAGGTCGAAGAGAGCAGCGCCGAGGCGTGAACCTCACCGAGGGATGGCCCGAAGCGCCAGAGCCCCTGCCCTCGCCGGTCGTGGACAACCACTGCCACCTCGACCACCCGATCCGGGCGGCCAAGGGGGAGTCCGCGTCGCTGATCGGCGTCGACGAGGCGCTCGACCGTGCGGCCGCGGTCGGTGTCACGCGCGTGGTCCAGGTGGGATGCGATCTCGCGGGATCGCGCTGGGCCGTCGAGACCGCGACCGCCCAGCCGTCCGTGGTGGCCGCCGTGGCACTGCACCCCAACGAGGCACCCGACCTCGCGGTCGCCGGACAGCTCGACGACGCCCTCGCCGAGATCGACCAGCTCGCCGCCGACCCCCACGTTCGCGCTGTGGGAGAGACCGGGCTGGACTACTTCCGCACCGGCGCGGAGGGCCACGGAGCCCAGCACGCGTCCTTCCGGGCGCACATCGCCATGGCGCATCGGCACGATCGGACGCTCGTCATCCACGACCGTGACGCCCACGACGACGTGCTGCGCCTGCTCGACGAGGAGGGTGTGCCCGATCGCACCGTCATGCACTGCTTCTCCGGGGACGCCGACTTCGCCCGCGCGTGCGTGGAGCGCGGCGCGTTCTTGTCCTTCGCCGGCACGGTCACGTTCAAGAACGCCGAGAACCTGCGCGAGGCCCTGGCGGTAACTCCGATGGACCGCATCCTGGTTGAGACCGATGCGCCGTTCCTCACACCCACACCCCACCGGGGGCGGCCCAACGCCTCGTTCCTGATCCCGCTCACGGTCCGCCTCATGGCGGGGGTTCTGAGCGTGGAGGTCGACGAGCTCTGCCGGGCGATCGCCGCCAACACCGATCGGGCCTTCGGCGGCCCCTGGGAGCATCGGACTTGACGCATCGGGGTCTGCGGCTACTGTTGAACGCTGGCGTGTCGTCGATCCCCCCCAGGATGTATGTGAGTCTGTCCCGACCCAAGCACAAATCCCTTCCACTGATTGCCCTCTACGTGGCGATCGCTCTGGTCGTCGCCGGTGGTACCACCGCGTACGGCGCCATGAGCAATTCCGTGACCCTCTCGGTCGATGGCAAGACCGAGGACATCCGCACGCTCGGCGGCTCGGTGGGCGACGTCCTCGAGTCACGTGACATCGAGGTTCGCCCCGATGATCGCCTGAGCCTGGCGGCCGATCACGACCTCAGCGATGGCGACGAGATCGAGCTCGACTACGCCAAGCCGGTCACTCTCTCGCTCGACGGCAAGATGTCCAAGCACACGGTGTACGAGAACACCGTCGCTGACGCGGTCGACGAGATCGGCATCGATCTGCCGGCCGGCTCGTTCGTGTCCGAGGACGACTCCGCGGCGTTGTCGCGTGAATCCAACTCCTTGGTGGTCAGCACCAACAAGGACCTGGTCATCAAGGCTGACGGCAAGAAGAAGAAGGTCAAGACGGCCGAACCGACCGTCGCAGGTGCGCTTGAGGCTGCCGACATCAAGCTCGGTGAGGACGACGAGGTCAAGCCGGGTATCTCCTCGTACCTGGAGCCCGACCAGACCATCGCGGTCACCCGCATCGAGACCGTCACCAAGACCGAGACGGTCACGGTCGACTTCGACACCGACGTCCAGGAGGACGCCGAAGCCCTCGAGGGCGAGGTCGACGTCGTCACCAAGGGTGTCGCCGGTGAGACCAAGCGCGAGGTCGAGCTGGTCCTGGCCAACGGCGAGGTGCGTGATCGCAAGGTGCTTGGCACCGACGTGGTCTCCAAGCCCGTGACGCAGGTCGAGAAGCACGGCACCAAGGCGCCTCCGGCCCCCGAGCCGGCCCAGGCGGTCAGCCTCGACGGTGTCTGGGGCAAGTTGGCTCAGTGCGAGTCCGGTGGCAACCCGAGGGCGAACAACGCCGGTCTGTACTTCGGGCTGTACCAGTTCAGCCCGCAGACCTGGGCGGCTGTCGGCGGTTCAGGAAGCCCGGCTGATGCCAGCCCGGCCGAGCAGACGCAGCGCGCCAAGACCCTGCAGGCCCAGTCCGGGTGGGGTCAGTGGCCCGCCTGCGCAGCGAAGCTCGGACTGCTCTGAGCCAGATCCGGCTGCTCGGGCCCGCTGAGGTCCGAGCGCTGGCTGCCACCTGCGGGATCCGTCCCACCAAGCAACGGGGGCAGAACTTCGTCATCGACGCCAACACCGTGCGGCGCATCGTGCGCACGTCCGGTGTGGGCGTCGATGACGTCGTGGTGGAGATCGGCCCCGGGCTCGGCTCGCTGACCCTCGGACTGCTCGAGGTCGCCGCACACGTCACGGTGGTCGAGGTCGACGAGGTGCTGGCGGGGCAGCTCCCACAGACCCTCGCCACCTACGCGGGTGACCGGGCCGGCGACGTCGATCTGGTCGTCGCCGACGCGCTCCGGGTCGAGACGCTTCCCGGTCCGGCGCCCACGGCGCTGGTCGCGAACCTGCCGTACAACATCTCGGTGCCGGTGCTGCTGCACTTCCTCGAGCACTTCACGACCATCACCAGCGGGCTCGTGATGGTGCAGTCCGAGGTGGCGCACCGCCTGGCCGCTGGGCCCGGATCGCGCACCTACGGTGTGCCCAGCGTCAAGGCCGCCTGGTACGGCCAGCTGCGTCTCGCCGGACAGATCGGTCGCTCGGTCTTCTGGCCGGCGCCCAACGTCGACTCCGCGCTCGTGGCGTGGGAGCGGCGCGATCCTCCCGGCGACGACGCCCTGCGGCGCCGTACCTTCGCCGTCGTCGATGCCGCCTTCGCGCAGCGACGCAAGACGTTGCGGTCGGCGCTCGCCTCGTACGTGGGATCTCCGGCCGCCGCCGAAGCGGCCCTGGTGGCAGCAGGAATCTCGCCCCAGGCTCGTGGCGAGCAGCTCCCGCTGGAGGACTTCGTGCGCCTCGCGGGGCACATCACCTAGGTTGAGGCGATGAGTTCTGTGACGGTGGGGGTCCCGGCCAAGATCAATCTGTGTCTGGGGGTCGGTCCGTCTCGGGCCGACGGATTCCACTCGCTGGCGACGGTCTACCAGGCCGTCGACCTGCACGACGAGGTTCGCGCCACCCTTCGTGACGACGGTGACATCACGATCACGGTGCACGCTGACATGGACGCCCGCGTCGAGGCCGCACCGATTCCCCAGGACCTCGACAACCTCGCCGCCCGTGCGGCGCGCGCCCTGCAGGACGCCACCGGCACGGTGGACGGCGTGGAGCTCGCGATCCGCAAGGTCATTCCCGTTGCGGGCGGGATGGCGGGCGGCTCGGCCGATGCCGCAGCGGCGCTGGTCGCCTGCAACGAGCTGTGGGGCACCGGGATGAGCCGAGGCGAGCTCGCCCCGATCGCGGCCAGCCTCGGCAGTGACGTCCCGTTCCTGCTGCACGGAGGGACCGCAATGGGGACGGGACGAGGGGAGTCCGTCAGCCCCGTGCTGGCGCGCGGCGGCTACCACTGGGTCTTCGCCACGGCGGCGCAAGGACTGTCGACGGCCGCCGTGTACGCACAGTTCGATCTGCTCAACCAGGGGCGTCAGGTTCCGGAGCCCCAGGTCCCCGACGCCCTGATGACGGCCCTGCGCGGCGGTGATCCTCACGAGCTGGGCCCGTGCCTGTCCAACGACCTGACCGAGGCGGCGTTGTCGCTGAGACCCGAGCTGGCCGACACCCTCGAGATCGGTCTCGAGGCAGGCGCCCTCGCAGCGATCGTCTCAGGGTCGGGCCCCACCACGATCTTCCTGGCCGAGGACGACCAGCACGGACTCGACATCTCGATCGCGCTCGGAGCCGCCGCAGCCTGCGCCGACGTCATCCAGTCACGGGGCCCGATGCCGGGTGCACACATCATCGGCTGACGACGGCTGCATGAAACAGTGGCGAGATGGATTCCACGTACTTCTGGACCGGATGGTCGCCCATCGTGCACACCCTGCTCGTGGGGGTGGTCGGTTACCTCGTTCTCGTGATGCTGCTGCGAGGTGCTGGGCCGCGCACGATGGCCAGCATGACTCCGCTGGACTTCGTCATCGCGGTGACGTTGGGATCGGCGTTCGGACGGGTGCTCACGGCTGTCAAGGTCAGCCTGGCCCAGGCGCTTGCGGCCCTCGTGCTGCTCGTCGTCATCCAGTGGGTGCTGGCCGCCGCGCGGGCTCGCTGGAGTCTCGTGCGCCGTCTTCTCGACGCTCCGCCGGTCCTGCTGTTCTACGACGGTCAGATGCAGCACGGCGTCCTGCGCAAGCACCGGATGACCGAGTCCGACGTCCACACGGCGGCCCGCGAGTCAGGTCACGGCTCACTGGCCGACCTGCAGGCGGTGATCCTGGACCAGGACGGTTCGCTCGGCGTCATCGCACGGTCCTCGATGGGGGACGGCTCCAGTGTCCTGCCGTTCGTGGCGTCGGATCGCTGAACGCCCCTAGGCGGGAGCCAGCTTCTCGGACAGCTCCAGCCACCGGGTCTCGGCCGTGGACTGCTCGGCCTCGGCGGTCTGGATCTGCTGTCCGATGCGACCCAGACCGACGTGGTCGGTCGGGTCGTGAACGGCCAGCTCGCCATTCAGCTTCTCGATCGTGCCGATCAGGTTCTTGATCTTGCGCTCGGCGGCACCCAGCTCCTTGCGGGCGGCGTGGCGCTCGGCGCCGCTGAGGGCGTTGTCAGCCGGAGCAGGTGTCGACGAGGTGTTGCGGGATGTGGGTTCGCGGCGCAGGCTCAGGTACTCATCGACGCCGCCAGGCAGGTGCCGCAGGTGACCGTCGAGGATCGCGTACTGGGTGTCGGTGACGCGCTCGAGCAGGTACCGGTCGTGCGAGACGACCAGCAGGGTTCCCGGCCAGGAGTCCAGCAGGTCCTCCATCGCCGCGAGCATGTCGGTGTCGAGGTCGTTGGTCGGTTCGTCGAGCACCAGCACGTTCGGCTCGTCGAGCAGGATCAGCAGCAGCTGCAGGCGCCGCTTCTGCCCACCAGACAGGTCGCGGACCGGCGTGGACATCTGGGCGCTGGTGAAGCCGAGCCGCTCCAGCAGCTGGCTCGGCGTCATCTCCTTGCCGCCAGAGACGTATGACGTGCGCTGGCGTCCGACGACGTCGCTGACCCGGTCCGATCCGACGTCCTTGAGCTCGTCGAGCTCTTGGGTCAGCGTCACGACCTTGACCGTCTTGCCGCGCTTGACGCGTCCCGTGGTGGGTTCGACCTTGCCCGTCACCAGACCCAGGAGGGTCGACTTGCCCGATCCGTTGGCGCCGAGGATGCCGGTGCGCTCTCCCGGCCCGATACGCCACTCGACCTGCTTGAGGACAGGTTGGTCGTACGACACCGACACGTCGAGGATGTCGACGACGTCCTTGCCGAGGCGCGAGGTGGCCATCTGCTGCAGCTTGATCGGATCACGCGCCGGTGGCTCGTTCTCGATCAGCTCGTTGGCGGCGTCGATGCGGAACTTGGGCTTGGACGTGCGCGCCGGTGCGCCGCGACGCAACCAGGCCAGCTCCTTGCGCATCAGGTTCTGTCGCTTGGACTCGGTCGCGGCGGCGTGACGGTCGCGCTCGACGCGCTGCAGGATGTAGGCGGCGTAGCCACCCTCGAACGGCTCGACGATGCCGCCGTGCACTTCCCAGGTGGCGGTGCAGACCTCGTCGAGGAACCACCGGTCGTGCGTCACGACCAGCAGGCCGCCCGCGTTCGCGGACCATCGGGTCTTCAGGTGCTCTGCGAGCCAGGTGATGCCCTCGACGTCGAGGTGGTTGGTGGGCTCGTCGAGGAACAGGACGTCGTGGTCCTCGACGAGCAGCGAGGCCAGGGCGACCCGTCGGCGTTGACCACCGGACAGGGTCCCGATGACCGAGTCCCACCCGATGTCGGAGACCAGGCCTGTGATGACGTCGCGGATGCGTGCGTCTCCGGCCCACTCGTGCTCGGCGCGGTCGCCCACGATTGCCCGCGCGACGGTGCCAGCCTGGTCGAGCGTGTCGGTCTGGTCGAGCATCGTGATCGTGACCCCGTTGCGGACGGTGACGCGGCCGGAGTCTGGCTGCTGGAGTCCGGCGAGGATGCGCAGCAGCGTGGATTTGCCGTCGCCGTTGCGGCCGACGATGCCGATGCGGTCGCCCGCGTCGATGCCGATCGTCACCGACTCGAAGACGGTCTTGGTCGGGAAGTCCAGCGCGATCTGTTCGACGCCGAGTAGGTGAGCCACGTCCGAAGTCTAGGAAGGCCGAGAAGGACGAGGCACGGTGGCATCGAATGGCAGCGAGAGGGTGCGCAGGGCGTCGGCGACGAGACCGGTCGTGTCGGCGTCCAGATCGGCGAGCAGTCGTTGCTCGCGGTCCAGCAGCGCACCGAATGCGCCGTCGACCGCCGACCGCCCTGCGTCCGTCAGGCGCACGAGCACACCCCGACGGTCGGCGGGATCGGGAAGACGCTCCACGAATCCCTTGCTGACCAGTCGGTCGACGCGGTGGGTCATGGTTCCGCTGGTCACCAGGGTCTGCTGGACCAGCAGGCCGGGGGAGAGCTGATAGGGCGAGCCGGCGCGGCGCAGGGCCGAAAGGACGTCGAAGTCGGAGGTCTCGAGGCCGTGATCGGCGAAGGCCTCGCGGCGAGCGCGGTCCAGGTGCACGGCCAGGCGCGAGATGCGGCTGAGGACCTGCATGGGGGCGACATCGAGATCAGGCCGTTCGCGCTGCCATGCCACGACCAGTCGGTCGACCTCGTCCTCCATGTCCCTCACGGTAGGCCATCAAGATTCTTGACATCAAGATGTCGTAGCCGGACACATTGTGACCCGTTGTTCCTGTTACCTTTTGCCCATGAAGAAGATTGTGTCCGCCTTCGCCGGACTCGCCCTCATGGCCACCCTGACCGCCTGCGGTGGTGGAGGTGGAGCTTCCGAGGAGGACCTCCTCAAGGAGCTGAAGGATTCTGGTTTCAGCGACTCCCTGGCCAACTGCGTGCTGGACGAGGTCAAGACCGAGGCCGGAAGCCTCGACGAGTACGCCGACATGGCGCAGGACGACCAGCAGACGATGGCTGCCGAGGCGGGCGCCGAGTGTGCTCAGGGCGCCTCGCCGGAGGACATCGCCGGCGCTGCCGAGGGCGTCGACGCCGATCTCAGCGACCCGGCCCTGCGTGACTCGATCATCACGGGAATGACCTCGCAGGGCATCCCCGAGGAGACCGCCAACTGCATCCTCGATGCGGCCATCGATCAGGACCTCACGCCGACCGACTTCATCGACCCCGAGAAGATCACCCCCATCGCCCAGGGCTGCCAGTGACACAGGGCTGCCAGTGACACAGGGCTGCCAGTAGATTGCCGGAATGAGCGATGCCCGTGACGTGACCGCACTGGGTGCTGCTCGACAGGCCGAGCTGCTGGCCGCCGGCGAGGTCACCTCGCGCGAGCTCACAGCTGCGACGCTGTCGGCGATCCGGGGCCAGCAGCTTCAGGTGAATGCCGCCGTGGCGATGTTCGATGAAGAAGCCCTGGCTGCCGCAGATGCGGCTGATCGGCGCCGAGCGGCGGGGCACGCCGGTCCGTTGACCGGCGTGCCGATCGCGGTGAAGGACGATCTCGACCTGGCCGGGCTGGTCACCGGTCGCGGTAGCCGCTCGATGACGAGACCGGCCGCTGTCGATGCGGATCTGGTGGCCGGTCTGCGTGCCGCTGGCCTGGTGATCGTGGCCAAGACGACCCTGCCCGAGCTCGCCATCTACGGGTTCACCGAGACGGAGGCGCACGGCATCACCCGCAATCCGCACCACACCGGTCACTCGCCGGGTGGGTCGTCGGGTGGGTCGGCGGCGCTGGTCGGCGCGGGTGTGGTCGGGATCGCCACGGCGTCCGACGGTGCCGGCTCGATTCGCATCCCGGCGGCGAGCTGTGGGCTGGTGGGGTTCAAGCCGACCCAGGGCACGATGCCGAGCAGTGGTGGGTGGTACGGGCTCTCCACCCAGGGGTGTGTGACCCCGACGCTGGCGGACACCGGGATCTTCCTCGATGAGTTCGGTCGTTTTCCCGAGTCCTTGTCGCAGGCCGCGCGGAACGCACCACCGCCCCTGCGGGTGGGATGGTCCCTCAGCGGCTCGTCGGCCACCCGACCCGCCGCGCTCGACCCGCAGGCCCGCGCGGCTCTCGACCGTGCCGTGACCGCGCTCGCCTCCGCCGGACACCACGTGCGTCAGGTGCAGATCCCGTATGGCCTCGATGCCAAGTCCCTGACGGTGCGTTATCTGCGTGGCATCCACGACAGTGCCGTGGCTGTCGACGACCTGGAGATGCTGGAGGATCGCACGCGCACGATCGCCCGGCTCGGCGCTCCCTTCACGCCCAAGGTCGTGGACTGGGCCATCCGGCGCGGCCGTGCCTTCGGCGCCTCGGTGCACGATCAGCTGGGGGTCGACGTGCTGCTCACTCCGGTGATGTCGGGCCCCGCGCTGCCGATCGGACGGTGGGAAGGCCTGGGCGGACTTCGCCTGGTGCTCGCGATGAACAGCCACTACCCCTACACGGCGCAGTGGAATCACGCAGGCGCCCCGGCGGTCTCCATGCCGGCCGGCGCCACCGTCGACGGCCTGCCCCTGGCGGTCCAGCTGATCGCGCGACCCGGTGACGACGCACGACTGATGTCGGTGGCGGGTCAGGTCGAGGGCGGTTTATCTTGATCGAAGTATCTTGACATCAAGATAGGTAGGTCCAAGGCTGACGGTATGTCCTCGTGGAACCCCTCCCAGTACCTGCAGTTCGCCGACGAGAGAGGCAGGCCGTTCGTCGACCTGGTCTCGCGCATCGGCGTCGAGGCGTCGAGCGTCGTCGATCTGGGGTGTGGGCCCGGTCAGCTGACACCGGTGCTGCGTGCTCGATTCCCCGAGGCCGACATCCTCGGGGTCGACTCCTCGGCCGAGATGATCGAGCGCGCGGAGGCCGAGAATGCCGACCCGCGCGCACGTTACGAGGCCTCCGACGTGGCTGAGTGGCAGCCGGGTGGACCGATCGACGTGCTGACGTCGAACGCGCTCTTCCAATGGGTGCCCAGGTCGTTCGGCGTGATCGAGCGACTGGCGGCCCACGTCAGCCCAGGTGGCGCGTTCGCGATCCAGACCCCGCACAACTTCGATGCCCCCAGCCACCGACTGCTGCACGAGATCTCCTCGGCTGGGCCGTTCGCCGAGCACACCGAGGGCCTGCACGAGGACCGCGGCACGGAGAGCGCGGCGGACTATCTCGCCCTGTTCGCGGGACTCGGGTGGTCCGTCGATGCCTGGGAGACCGAGTACCAGCACGTCCTGCCCGGCGAGGACCCCGTGTTCGAGTGGATCTCCGGCACCAGTGCACGCCCGATCCTGCAAGCGTTGCCCGACGGCCTGCGCAGCCAGTTCGTCCGTGAGTACAAGACCGCGCTGCGTGAGGCCTTTCCGCGGCGCGACTTCGGCACCGTTCTACCGTTCGCGCGGGTGTTCTGTGTCGCGGTGAAGCCCTGGCTCTAGACTGTTCTGACCGATCCCCGGTTGGTCTGCCGGCAGGGCCCGCCTGACTTTGAATCAGGACTAGCGACGCAGGTTCGACTCCTGCCCGGGGAGCAAGATCAGGGCGCTACAGCCGCTCAGCCAGTGCAGTCACGCCCGGCCCGTCGAGTTCGGCTATTGCTTCTCGGCGTCCCGCAAGGGCCATCAACAGTGCTTCCGACGGTCCGGTGACTTTGGCGCCCGAGCCGTGGGTCCAACCGATGTCGCGGGCAACGAGATGGAGTCCCTTGGCGTTCTTCATGACAGGGATGGTGGGTGCGCGGAGGGCGAAATCCAGGACGGTGATCATGCGGTCGGATGGAATCGTTCGCGGGACATGGAGGGCCCGGCGGATGTCCTGCTGATGGATCATGGCGTCGGTCAGCGCGATGCGACCACCGAATCCGGCTGTCAAGCCTCGCGGACTCCGTCGCTCAGCGACGAGCTCAGCGACTCCCTTGCCCTGCACCGCGTCGTAGGAGCGCAACACCATCTCGTTGATCCGGTCTACGTCGAATCTCCCGCGTATGAACGCGAGCGGCAGAGAGGGCACCGACAGTCCGTCGTAGCTGACGACGTGCACGGCCACGTCACGCACTGACCAGCCGGGGCAGAGCGACGGTGCGGCCAACTGTACGTCGCTGAGTCCGCTGAGGAGGATCGCCAGGTCGTCTCGTTCGGCGGCCGCGAGTTCCTTGATGCTGGTCATGATCGGCGTTCCAATCCTTCGAAGGTCAGAACTTCATTCAATGTGGAGCAACCTTGATGCCGCAAGGCGCAGCGGTCATCCCGGAGGTTAGGTTGTCAGGTGATCTGTATCACGTACCGTCGGAGCATGCTGTCCCACGACGTCGGAGAGACCACCACCCCCCTGCTCGACGAGACGATCGGCGCGAACTTCGTGCGCACCGTCGCCGAGCACGCCGATCACGAGGCGCTGGTCGAGGTGGCGACCGGACGACGCTGGACCTATGCCGAGCTCGACACCGACGTCGACGCACTGGCCCAGGCGATGCTCGCCGCCGATCTCCAGGTCGGTGACCGGGTCGGCATCTGGGCGCCCAACTGCGCCGAGTGGACCATCGCGCAGTACGCGACCGCCAAGATCGGGGTCATCTGCGTCAACGTCAACCCCGCCTATCGCACCCACGAGTTCGCCTACGCCGTCGAGCACTCCGGCATGCGGATGCTGCTGGCGGCCGAGTCGTTCAAGACGTCGGACTATCGGGCCATGGTCGCCGAGACTGCTTCGCAGCTGCCCGGCCTGGAACGTGTCGTGTTCTTCGGGAAGGAGGAGTGGAGCGAGTTCGTGGCCGAAGGCAGTTCCGTGCCACGCGAACGCGTCGCGGAGGTGATGGCTGGCCTCAGCCCCGACGACGCCATCAACATCCAGTACACGTCCGGCACGACTGGTCGGCCCAAGGGGGCGACGCTGTCGCACCGCAACATCCTCAACAACGGTTACTTCACCACCGAGACCATCCGCCTCACCAGCGACGACCGCTTGTGCATCCCCGTGCCGTTCTACCACTGCTTCGGCATGGTGATGGCGAACCTCGGATGCACCACGCACGGGGCCACCATGGTCATCCCGGCGCCCGGATTCGACCCCGCCACCACCCTGGCGGTCGTCGAGGCCGAGAAGTGCACCGTCCTGTACGGCGTGCCCACGATGTTCATCGCGATGCAGAACGACCCGTCGTTCGCCACGACCGACTTCTCGCACCTGCGGTCGGGCATCATGGCCGGCTCCATCTGCCCGATCGAGGTCATGAAGCGCTGCGTCGAGGACATGAACATGACGGGCGTCTCGATCGCCTACGGCATGACCGAGACATCGCCGGTCTCGTGCCAGACCCTCGCCGACGACGACCTGGAACGACGCACCGCGAGCATCGGCCGGGTGCACCCGCACGTCGAGATCAAGGTCATCGACGCCCTCACCGGCGACACCGTCGAGCGCGCAGAACCCGGCGAGTTCTGCACCAAGGGCTACTCGGTCATGCTCGGCTACTGGCCACTGCACGGAGGTTCTGGGCCGGACGCGACCGCTGAGGCGATCGACGCCGACGGGTGGATGCACACCGGCGACCTCGCCGAGATGCGCGAGGACGGCTACTGCAACATCGTCGGCCGCATCAAGGACATGGTCATCCGTGGCGGTGAGAACATCTATCCGCGCGAGATCGAAGAGTTTCTCTACTCCCATCCCGACATCGCCGATGTGCAGGTCGTCGGCGTCCCCGACGAACGCTACGGCGAAGAGCTCTGCGCCTGGATCGTGATGAAGGACGGCGCAGCGCTGCTCGACACCGATGCCGTCCGGGCCTTCTGTGACGGCAGGCTGGCGTACTACAAGGTGCCGCGCCACGTGCTGGTCGTGGACGAATTCCCCATGACGGTCACCGGCAAGATCCGCAAGGTGCAGATGCGTGAGGAGTCAGCGCAGCGCCTGGGTCTTGAGGTACGGGGCCTCTGAACACTGTGGACGCGACCCAAGGGTCGCGTCCGCAGCGGGTTTCTCCCAACAGAGGAGGTTCCGACGGTGATTCGACAGCAACGCCCTCCAGGATGGGTCGGTGGCTCCTCGGACTCCACGGAGTCGGGCTACCGTAGGCCGAATGAGCACGCAGGTCACTGTCATCGTCCTGGCCGCAGGGGCCGGGACCCGCATGAAATCGACGCGCGCCAAGGTGCTGCACGAGCTGGGGGGCCGCAGCATGCTCGCACATGCGCTGGCTGCCACGGCGGGCGTCGATCCCGAACGCACGGTGGCGGTGATCGGTCACGACCGAGAGCAGGTCGGCGGTGCGATCGCGGCGATCGACACTGGCGTCGTGCAGGCCGTGCAGACCGAGCAGCGGGGTACCGGCCATGCCGTCGCCGTCGCCCTGGATGCGCTGAGGGAGCCGCTGACCGGAACCGTGCTCATCACCTACGCCGATGTCCCCCTGCTCACGGCCGACACCCTGGCTGCGCTGGTCCACGATCACCGCACCGCGGCGCGAGCCGTCACGATCCTGTCCTCCGTGGTGGCCCAGCCGGCCGGCTACGGCCGCATCGTGCGTGACGGCGCCGGTTCGGTGGTGGCGATCCGCGAGCACGCCGACGCCGACGATGCCGAGCGTGCGATCACCGAGATCAACAGCGGCATCCTCGCGGTCGACGCGGAGTTCCTGAGTCGGGCCGTCTCCGGTCTCACGCCGACCAATGCCCAGGGCGAGCTGTACCTCACCGACATCGTGGCCCACGCCGTCAGCGAGGCGCTGCCCGTGGGGGCCCACATGCTCGAGGACATGTGGCAGACCGAAGGGGTCAACGACCGGGCCCAGCTGGCCCGGATGGGCGCCGAGCTGAACCGGCGCATCACGGCGCACTGGATGGCCGAGGGCGTCACCATCGTCGACCCCGCCACGACCTGGATCGACTCGGCCGTCACCCTGGCGCGCGACGTCACCGTGCTGCCCGGCACCCAGCTGTTGGGTGCCACCACGGTCGATCAGGGCGCCACGATCGGTCCCGACACCACCCTGCGCAACATCGAGGTGGGCGCCGGAGCAACCGTCGTGCGCACTCACGGATCCGACACCGTGATCGGGCCGGGCGCCAGCGTCGGACCGTTCGCCTACCTGCGCCCCGGCGGTGAGATCGGCGAGTCGGCCAAGGTCGGCACGTTCGTCGAGATCAAAAACTCCACGCTCGGGACCGGTGCCAAGATCCCGCACCTGAGCTATGTGGGGGACGCCGACATCGGCGAGGGGGCCAACATCGGTGCCGGCACGATCTTCGCGAACTACGACGGAAGAACCAAGCATCGCTCTCGGATCGGACGGCACGCCAGGACCGGATCGGACAACACGTTCGTCGCGCCGGTCGACATCGGCGACGGGGCGTTCACCGGCGCGGGCTCGACCATTCGCGAGGACGTTCCGGCGGGGGCGCTTGCAGTGACCGCGGGTCAGCAGAGGACGATGTCCGGGTGGGTGCAGCGCAAGCATCCCGGCTCGGCGTCTGCCGAGGCGGCGCAGGAAGCCCACGACGAGCAGCCCGACCCCCACGATGGAGACGTCCCCGGTGAGTAGCCTGTCGAACCGCACCACGATCAAGAGCCTGATGCTCTTCTCCGGCCGGGCGCACCACGACCTGGCCACGCAGGTCGCTGACCTGCTCGAGGTCGACCTGGTGCCGACCACCAGCTACGACTTCGCCAACGGCGAGATCTACGTGCGGTTCGACGAGTCGGTCCGCGGATGTGACGCCTTCGTGATCCAGAGCCACGCCGCTCCGATCAACGATTCGATCATGGAGCAGCTCATCATGATCGACGCGCTCAAGCGCGCCTCGGCCAAGCGCATCACCGTGATCCTGCCGTTCTACGGATACGCCCGTCAGGACAAGAAGCACCTGGGCCGCGAGCCGATCTCGGCCCGGCTGATGGCCGACCTGTTCACCACCGCCGGCGCGGATCGCCTGATGACCGTCGATCTGCACACCTCGCAGATCCAGGGATTCTTCGACGGCCCGGTCGACCACCTGCTGGCCATGCCGATCCTGACGCGTCACGTCATCGCCAAGTACGGCACCGACAACCTCGCGGTGGTCTCACCCGATGCGGGCCGCATCAAGGTCGCCGAGCAGTGGGCCAACTCCCTCGGGGGCGCCCCGCTCGCGTTCATCCACAAGTCGCGCGATCCGCTCAAGCCCAACGAGTCGAAGGCCAATCGTGTGGTCGGCGAGGTCGAGGGGCGCGTGTGCATCCTGGTCGACGACCTCATCGACACCGGCGGCACGATCGTGCAGGCCGCCGAGGCCCTGATGGCCGAGGGCGCTGCATCGGTCGTGATCGCGGCCACCCATGCCGTCTTCTCCGGGCCGGCCGTCGAGCGGCTCGAGAACTCCGTGGCCTCTGAGGTCATCGTGACGAACACGCTGCCCGTGCCCGAGGACAAGCACTTCGAGAAGCTGACGATCCTCTCCATCGCGCCCCTGCTGGCGCAGGCGACGTCGGCGGTCTTCGAGGACGGCTCGGTCACCAGCCTGTTCTCCTGACGGATTTCGTTGCTGCGAGCCCGCTGGGATAGACTCACCGGGCTGCCTCGGCGAGGGTCCTGACGGACCGTGATCGACGGGCGCTCCGCTGTGAGTGCTGCGTCGCGCACCCGCGGAGGCGCCCCAGATTCGCATCCATCTGCACGTCCAACGCACGTATTCGAGGAGATCCCCGTGGCCGAGATCAAGATTGCCGCCCAGACCCGCACCGAGTTCGGCAAGGGCGCGGCTCGCCGCATCCGCCGCGACGACAAGGTTCCCGCCGTGCTCTACGGCGGCGGCGTCGACCCGGTGCACGTGACGCTTCCGGGCCACGCCCTGATGATGGCGCTGAAGAACTCCAACGCGCTGCTGAACATCGACATGGGCGACAGCCACCACCTGGTCATCCCCAAGCAGGTTCAGCGTGACCCGATCCGCGGCTTCATCGAGCACGCCGACCTGCTGATCGTCCGCAAGGGCGAGAAGGTCACCGTCGACATCCCGGTGCACCTCATCGGCGAGGCTGCTCCCGGCTCGATGGTCATGCAGGAGAACAACTCGGTGTCGGTCGAGGCCGAGGCCACCGCGATCCCCAACTTCTTCGAGCTGTCCATCGAGGATCTTGCGATCGGCAGCCTGCTGCACGCCAGCGACATCGAGCTGCCCGACGGTTCTGAGCTCAACGACGACGCCGAGATGCTCATCGTCAACATCACCGCCGCCCCGACCGAGGCCGAGCTGGATGCCGAGCTCGAAGAGGCCGAGGCCGAGGCCGGGATCGAGCGCGACGAGACCGACGAGGAGGCCGCCGAGGCCGCAAGCTCCGAGGGTGGCGACGACGCCTCGGGCGACTCGCCTGCGAGCGCCGACAAGGAGTGACCTCACCCTGGCTCGTGGTGGGTCTCGGCAATCCCGGTTCGGGATACGCCGCGACCCGTCACAACGTCGGGTACATGGTGGCCGACGTCCTGGCCGCCCGTCTGGGCGGACGCTGGAAGAAGCACCGTGCCGGGCGAGCGGACTCGATCGAGGGGCGACTCGTCGGAGAGCGAGTCGTCCTGGGTCGGCCCCGCTCGTACATGAACGAGAGCGGCGGCCCGGTCTCGACGCTGGCCCGGTTCTACGGCGTCGGGCCCGAGCAGCTGATCGTGATCCACGACGAGCTCGACATCGACTTCGGGCAGCTGCGCATCAAGAGCGGTGGAGGCGACAACGGGCACAACGGCCTGAAGTCGATCCGCCAGTCGCTCGACACGGGCGACTTCTTCCGCGTGCGGGTCGGCATCGGCCGTCCGCCGGGAAGCCAGTCGGTGCACGACTTCGTGCTCAAGGCCTATTCATCGACCGAGCGCAAGGACCTGCCGGTGCACCTGGAAGAAGCGGCCGACGCGATCGAGTCGCTGATGACCGCTGGCCTGGCCGCCACCCAGGGTGCGTTCAACCGGTGAGGGGCGACCTCTGATGGACCTGCAGCACCTGGCCAACATCGTGGCCGACGAGCCGACCATCGCCGCGATCACCTCCGACCGTGCCCGCGGCGCGGACGTCATCGACGTGCGCGGGCCCGAACCGCTGCGCCCGTTCCTCACCCGCGCGCTCGCCAGCGGCGGAACAGTCCTGGCGATCACGTCCTCGGAGCGCGAGGCCGAGGACCTGCACGCACAGGTGTCCGAGCTGCTCGGCCCCGCCGCGGTCGTGCACTACCCCTCGTGGGAGACGCTGCCGCACGAGCGCCTGTCGCCGCGCTCGGACACCGTCGGCCGGCGTCTCGCAGTCCTGCGTCGTCTGGTCCACCCCGGTGACACCGTGGACACCGGGCCGGTTCGCGTCATCACGGCTCCGGTCCGCTCGTTGCTGCAGCCCCAGGTGCGAGGTCTGGCTGATCTCGTGCCGGTCGAGCTGCGTGCCGGTGAGGACGCCGGACTCGACACCGTCGTGGCCGACCTCGCCGCCGCCGCCTACGCCCGGGTCGACCTGGTCGAGCGCCGCGGGGAGTTCGCCGTTCGTGGCGGCATCGTCGACGTGTTCCCGCCGACGGAGGAGCACCCGCTGCGCATCGAGTTCTGGGGCGACACGATCGAGGAGATCCGCCAGTTCGCGGTCGCCGACCAGCGCACCCTGGAGAAGGTCGACCGGGTGTGGGCCCCGCCGTGTCGCGAGCTGTTGCTGACCGATGAGGTGCGCAGCCGCGCCGCGACCCTCGCCGAGTCCCACCCGGGCCTGCGCGAGCTGCTGAGCAAGCTGGCCGAGGGGCATGTCGTGGAGGGCATGGAGTCGCTCAGCCCGGTCCTCGTAGATGAGATGGAGCTGCTGGTCGACCTTCTGCCGGACAGGACCAGCATCGTGCTGTGCGATCCGGAGCGGGTTCGCGCCCGCGCTGCCGATCTCAACGCCACCAGCGCAGAGTTCCTCGAGGCATCGTGGGCGAACGCCGCGAGCAACGGTGGCGAAGCGCCCATCGACCTCGGGGCAGCGTCCTTCCACCAGCTCGACGACGTGCGCCAGCAGTGCATCGACCGGGGTCTGGGCTGGATCGGCCTGTCACCGTTCGGTCTTGACATCGACGACACCCGCACCGTCGACATGGAGGCTGCGCCGACCTATCGCGGCGACACCGCCACCGCGCTGACGGACACCCGCAGCTGGCTCGCAGCGGGTCGGCAGGTGGTCATGGTGCTGCCAGGAGCCGGCCAGGCCCAGCGCACCGTCGAGTGGCTGGGCGAGCACGACATCGCCTCGACGCTCGAGGAGCATGCGTCGGCCGGAGTCGTGCAGGTCATCGTGGGCGAGCTCGACCACGGATTCGTCTCACCCCCACTGAACCTCGTCGTCGTCACCTACAACGACCTGGTCGGCCAACGTCCGGCCGATCGATCGAGCGATCGGGATGGGCGCAAGATGCCGGCCCGGCGCCGCAAGCAGGTCGATCCGCTCGAGCTGGCTACCGGCGACCTGATCGTCCACGAGCAGCACGGCGTGGGGCGGTACGTCGAGATGGTGCAGCGCATCGTGCAGGGTGCGGCGCGTGAGTACCTGGTCGTGGAGTACGCGCCCAGCAAGCGCGGCCAACCGGCCGACCGGCTGTTCGTGCCCATGGATCAGCTGGACCAGGTCACCCGGTACATCGGCGGTGAGCAGGCCAGCCTGGACAAGCTCGGCGGCAGTGACTGGTCGACCCGCAAGTCCAGGGCCCGTCGTGCGGTGCGTCAGATCGCTGACGAGCTGATCAAGCTCTACGCGGCCCGACAGTCAACGCAGGGTCACGCCTTCGGGCCGGACAGCCCGTGGCAGGCCGAGCTGGAGGACGCCTTCGCGCACGTCGAGACGCCCGACCAGCTCTCCACGATCGATGAGGTCAAGCGCGACATGGAGCGCACGGTCCCGATGGACCGGTTGGTCTGCGGCGACGTCGGCTACGGCAAGACCGAGATCGCGGTGCGTGCGGCGTTCAAGGCGATCCAGGACGGCAAGCAGGTCATCCTCTTGGTGCCCACCACCCTGCTCGTGCAGCAGCACCTGGCCACCTTCGCCGAACGATTCGGCCAGTTCCCGGTCACGATGGCGCCGCTGTCGCGCTTCCAGAGCGAGGCGGAGTCCAAGAAGGCGCTCGCCGGTCTGGCCGATGGCAGCATCGACATGGTGATCGGCACGCACCGGCTGCTGCAGCCGGGTGTCCGGATCAAGGATCTCGGTCTGGTCATCGTCGACGAGGAGCAGCGCTTCGGCGTCGAGCACAAGGAAGCGATGAAGATGCTGCGCGCCGCCGTCGACGTCCTGTCGATGTCGGCCACGCCGATCCCGCGCACCCTGGAGATGGCGGTCACCGGCATCCGTGAGATGTCGACCATCGCCACTCCGCCGGAGGAGCGCCACCCGGTGCTGTCGTTCGTCGGCGCCTACGACGACAAGACGGTCACTGCCGCGATCCGGCGCGAGCTGCTGCGCGAGGGACAGGTCTTCTTCATCCACAACCGGGTGCAGTCCATCGACAAGGTGGTGGCCCGCCTGTCCGAGCTGGTGCCGGAGGCGCGGATCACGTCGGCGCACGGTCAGATGGGCGAGCACCGGCTCGAGGAGGTCATGGTCGACTTCTGGGAGAAGCGTTTCGACGTGCTGGTCTGCACCACGATCGTCGAGTCCGGCCTCGACGTCTCCAACGCCAACACGATGATCATCGAACGCTCGGACTCGCTAGGTCTGTCGCAGCTGCACCAGCTGCGCGGCCGGGTCGGGCGTGGTCGCGAGCGCGCCTACGCCTACTTCCTGTATCCGGCGGACAAGCCACTGACCGAGACCGCGCACGACCGACTCACCACGATCGCGCAGCACTCCGAGCTCGGAGGCGGCATGGCCGTGGCCATGAAGGACCTGGAGATTCGAGGCGCCGGCAACCTGCTCGGTGGTGAGCAGTCCGGGCACATCGCCGACGTCGGGTTCGACCTGTACGTCCGGTTGGTGGGCGAGGCGGTCTCGGAGTTCCGAGGCGACGGTGAACCCGAGCGCGAGGTCAAGATCGAGCTGCCGATCGAGGCGCACCTGCCGCACGAGTACGTGCCCAGCGAGCGGTTGCGCCTCGAGATGTACAAGCGCCTGGCCGACGTGCGAGCGCTCACCGACGTCGACGAGCTGCGGGCCGAGCTGGTGGACCGCTACGGCGAGCCGCCCGAGGTGGTTCAGATGCTGCTCGACGTCGCGCGTCTGCGGGTCAAGGTCCGCGACGCCGGACTCAGCGAGATCACCGCAGCTGGCCCCAACGTGCGGTTCGCCTCGATCGTCCTGCCCGACTCGGCGCAGATGCGGATGAGTCGGATCTACCCGCGCAGCACCTACAAGGCTGCGGCCGAGGTGATCCTGGTGCCCCGACCCAAGACCTCCGGGATCGGCGGCAAGCCCATCGACGGCCGAGACCTCCTCGAGTGGTCCACCCTCGTGATCGACACGCTTGTCGCCTAGCGGTTCTCCTCGCGAAGACGGGGTGGAGTTGCGTTTCGGGGCTTGACGCCGCCCTTGTTGGCGTAGAACTCGCGGACGAGGTCCATGTCGGCGACGACGTCGTCGGTGGCATGGAACGTGGGGCCGAACCCCATGGTGCGGGTGGAGGGCTCGAAGAACGCCAAGGTGATCGGCAGGCCGGTCTGCTGCGAGAGCCGCAGGAAGCCCGACTTCCAGTACTCGCCCCTGGACCGGGTGCCCTCGGCCGCCAGGATGAGGCGGAACGGCTCGCCCCCGCTGGCTTCGTCGGCGAGCTCCTTGACCACCGTGCTGGCGTTGTCGCGGTCGAGCGGGATCCCGCCGAGTCCCCGCAGCGCCCAGCCGAGGGGACCCTTGAACAGCTGCTTCTTGACCAGCACACGGGGGTGAGCGCCGCCGTGCCACATGACCAGCAGCATCGTGACGAAGTCCCAGTTCGACGTGTGAGGTGCGCCGACCAGGATCCCGCTGGGCGGCACGTCGCCGACCATCCGGTACCGCATCATCTTCACGATTGCGCGGGCCAGCCGCTGACGCACCATGCGACCAGCCTGCCACGACAGGGGACTCGTTGCGATGCGCACCGACCTCGCTAGATTGTGAGGGTGAATCGACGGGGGCTCTGGGGCCAGCTGGTGCGGACCAAGAACGTGGACGACGTCGTGCGGCAGAACGAGGAACAGCCGGGCGGCGACCACCACGCCCGTCTGAGCAGACGCCTGACCCAGTGGGACCTGATGGGGTTCGGCGTCGGCATCGTGATCGGCACGGGCATCTTCACGCTCACCGGCGTGGCCGCCAAGAACAACGCCGGCCCGGCCGTGATGATCTCGTTCCTCATCGCCGGCGTGGTCGCCCTGCTGGCTGCGCTCTGCTACGCCGAGCTGGCCGCCGCAGTGCCGACCGCTGGGTCGTCCTACACCTACGCGTACACCACGATCGGCGAGGTGTTCGCGTGGATCATCGCGTGGGACCTGATCCTGGAGTTCGGGCTCGGTGCGGCCGTCGTGGCGCGCGGGTGGTCGGGCTACCTGCAGGACTCCTTCGGTCTGCCCGAGGCGTTCTTCGGTGAGGAGGACTCCGTCGTCAATCTCGGCGCCGCCTTCATCGTGCTGGTGCTCGGCTTCGTCGCCGCCATCGGCATCCGCGAGGCCAAGTGGCTCACCAACATGCTGGTGGTCGTCAAGGTCTCGGTCTGCCTGTTCGTCATCGCGGTCGGCATCTTCTTCATCAAGGTGTCGCTGTACAGCCCGTACATCCCGCCGTCGCGGCCACAGGAGGCAGACAACGCCCTCGCCGGCCTGCAGCAACCGTTGTGGCAGTTCGTCTCGGGCGCGGAACCGACGTCATTCGGGGTGACCGGTGTGCTCGTGGCCGCGGCGATCGTCTTCTTTGCCTACAGCGGGTTCGAGGCGGTGGCGAACCTGGGTGAGGAGACCAAGGATCCGGCCAAGGACATGCCGCGCGGGCTGCTCGGCACGCTGGCCATCTGCACCGTGCTGTACGTCCTGGTGTGCTTCGTGCTGGTCGGCATGGTCCGGTACACCGACCTGTCTGAGGGTGCTCCGATCTCCGACGCGTTCAGGCAGGTCGGTCTCGGCTGGGCCGGCATCCTGGTCGGGATCGCGGCGATCGCCGGCCTCACCTCGGTGATCCTGGTCGACATCGTGGCGATGGGGCGCATCGGATTCGCCCTGAGCCGCGACGGGCTCCTGCCGGCCAGCATCGGCAAGATCGACGAGAAGTACCAGACCCCGCTGCGTCTCACGGTCGGCACCACGATCGTGGTGGCCGTGATCGCCGCGTTCGTCCCGCTGGCCGCTCTGGCCGAGATGGTCAGCATCGGGACGCTGTTCGCGTTCCTCGTCGTCTCGATCGCCGTGGTGGTGCTGCGCCGCACGAAGCCGCACCTCGAGCGTCCTTTCCGCACTCCGCAGGTGCCGCTGCTGCCGGTCGTGTCGGCGGTGCTGTGCGTGGGCCTGATGACGAACCTGGCTGTCGAGACCTGGTTGCGGTTCCTCGTGTGGTTGGCGCTCGGTCTGCTGGTCTACGCCCTCTACGGACGCAAGCACGCGAACCTCGCGAGCCGGACGTCTACGATGGAGCCGTGAAACTCCTTCGCCTCGTGCCCCTGGCGGCTGCCGGCCTGTTGTTGTCGTCCTGCGGAGCGCTGACTCCCGGCGCCGCGGCCACGGTCGACAACCGGACCATCTCGATGTCCGCCCTCGACGACTCCGCACGCATCTACTGCGACGTCACGGCGCTGCAGGCGCAGCAGCAGGGCGTCCAGGCCATCGACAACGCCGCCATCCGGCAGCAGGCAGTCACCGACCTCGTGCTCGAGAGGGTTGCCACCGAGATCGCCGAGCAGCGCGACATCGCGGTGCCGACGCCGGTGAAGCCCGACCCCGCGCAGTTCGCCGAGGTGTTCGGTGATCGGGCCCCAGAGGTCGCCGACGTGTTGGCCCAAGCGCAGGATCTGTTCCAGCTGCTGGCACAGATCGGCGGCGACGAGACCTCCACCGAGGTCACCGACCAGAACCGCGACCAGCTGGCCGAGGCGGGTCGCACCGTGGCGCTGGAGTCGTTCAGCGAGTTCGACGTCGAGTTCTCGCCCCGGCTCGGACTGAGCGACGATGGCCAGCCGGCGCCGCAGATTGGCTCCCTGTCGGTCACGGCGACGCCTGGGACTCCAGCGGTCGAGGACCTGCCCGAAGCGCTGCGCTGCAGCTGATGTCGGCCTTGGCCGAGCTCGTGGAGGTCATGGACCGGCTGCGGCGTGAGTGCCCGTGGACGGCGCAGCAGACCCACGAGTCCCTGGCGCACTTCCTGCTGGAGGAGGCGCACGAGACCCTTGAGGCGTTGGAGTCTCCCGAGGATCCCGACCATCTGCGCGAGGAGCTGGGCGATCTGCTGATGCAGGTGGTCTTCCACGCTCGCATCGCCAGCGAGACTGACGGGTTCGACATCGACGACGTGGCGCGCGGCATCACTGCCAAGCTCGTCCGCCGCAACCCGCACGTGTTTGCCGACGGTGGCGCCTCCACGCCCGATGAGATCGACGCCGCCTGGCAGGCGGTCAAGGCGACCGAGAAGCGCCGCGACTCGGTGCACGACGGGATCCCACCCACTCTTCCGGCGCTCGCCTACGCCGACGCCGTGCTGCGTCGTCTGGGCGACCCGCCCGTGCAGCGTGCCGACGAGACGGCCGACATCGGGGCGCAGCTGCTGGCCCTGGTGGCCCTGGCCCGGGCCGAGGGGATCGACGCCGAGCAGGCGCTCCGCCAGCAGGTGCGCCATCTTCCCCCGGTGGCCCATTAGTCTGAGAACTGACACCCATCACCACCAAGGAGCATCTGTGGCACGCATCGAAGCCGTCGGAGCACGCGAGATCCTGGATTCACGAGGCAACCCGACCGTCGAGGTCGAGGTCGCCCTCGGCGACGGCACGATCGGTCGCGCTGCGGTTCCGTCAGGAGCCTCCACCGGCCAGTTCGAGGCCGTGGAGCTGCGCGACGGTGGCGAGCGGTACCTGGGCAAGGGCGTCCAGAAGGCCGTGGCCGGCGTGAACCAGAAGATCGGCCCCGCGCTGGTCGGCGTCGATGCTGACGAGCAGCGCGTCGTCGATGCGATCATGCTCGATCTGGACGGCACGCCCAACAAGGCCACGCTGGGCGCCAACGCCATTCTCGGCGTCTCGCTCGCCGTGGCCAAGGCGTCCGCCGACTCGGCGCGTCTGCCGCTGTTCCGCTACGTCGGAGGCCCGAACGCGCACGTGCTGCCGGTGCCGATGATGAACATCCTCAACGGTGGCTCGCACGCGGACTCCAACGTGGACATCCAGGAGTTCATGATCGCGCCCATCGGTGCGCCCACGTTCTCCGAAGCACTGCGCACCGGCGCCGAGGTCTACCACGCGCTCAAGGCGGTGCTCCGGGAGCAGGGACTGTCCACCGGACTGGGCGACGAGGGCGGTTTCGCGCCCAACCTGGACTCCAACCGGGCTGCGCTCGAGCTGATCTCCGTGGCCATCGAGAAGGCCGGCCTGACGGCTGGCACCGACGTCGCGCTGGCGCTCGACGTGGCAGCCAGCGAGTTCTTCAGCGACGGCGTCTACACGTTCGAGGGCGAGGCGAAGTCCGCCGAGGAGATGTCGGCGTACTACGCGCAGCTGGCCGCGGACTTCCCGATCGTCTCGATCGAGGATCCGCTCGACGAGGACGACTGGGCCGGCTGGACCACGCTCACCGACACCGTCGGCGATGACGTGCAGGTCGTGGGCGACGACCTGTTCGTCACCAACGTCGAACGACTCACCCGTGGCATCGAGGAGGGTGCAGCCAATGCCCTGCTGGTCAAGGTCAACCAGATCGGGTCGCTGACCGAGACCCTCGACTCGGTCGATCTCGCCCACCGGCACGGCTTCAGCTGCATGATGAGCCACCGATCTGGCGAGACCGAGGACGTCACGATCGCCGATCTCGCCGTCGCGACCAACTGCGGTCAGATCAAGACGGGTGCGCCGGCGCGCTCGGACCGGGTGGCGAAGTACAACCAGCTGCTGCGCATCGAGGAGCTGCTGGGCAGCGCCGCTGTCTATGCCGGCGCTTCGGCATTTCCTCGTCTGGCGTTCTGACCGCAGATGGCAGGGTCCTCACGCAAGCCGCCGCGGCGCCCGGGTGCATCACGCCCGGGCGCACCGTCGCGCGTGGGCAAGGTGGGCCCCAGCGGCAAGCGTCCGGGTGGCAAGCGTCCGACCAAGAAGTCAGGCAGCGGACCGCAGATCACGACCCGCGCCGTGCTGCTGCTGATGGTCGTGCTGCTGCTCGTGGGTTCGTACACCGCCACGTTCCGGGCGTGGTGGTCGGCGCAGTCGCAGATCTCGGCCTCGCAGGCCGAGCGCACCCAGCTGAAGTCAGAGATCGCTGGCCTGCAGGACCAGAAAGAGCGTTTCGACGACCCGGCCTACATCCGTCAGCAGGCGCGTGAACGATTCGGGTGGGTCATGCCCGGGGAGATCGGATATCGGGTGATCGGCGCTGATGGTGAGGTCCGCGGCGACGTTCCGACCCTCGACGCGCCGGCCGAGGCCCGCCCCGACGCCTGGTACGACAAGCTGTGGGGCAGCGTCGTCACCTCCGGTGAACCAGAGGGCGATGTCGCCCCGCCCGACACCACCGACGACGTGCTCGGGGAGGACGACGAATGAGCGTCACCGCCGAGGATCTCGACGCCCTCGCCGAGCAGCTCGGTCGTCCGGCACGCGGCGTCATCGAGGTCGCCTCACGGTGCCCGTCGGGCCACCCCAACGTGGTCAAGACCGAACCGCGGCTGCCCAATGGCACACCGTTTCCCACGCTCTACTACCTGACGTGTCCGCGGCTGGCCGGGCAGATCGGCACTCTCGAGGCGTCCGGTCTGATGCGCGAGATGAGTGCGAAGATCCTCCACGACGAAGCGCTCGCGCAGGCCTACCAGCGTGCGCACGAGGAATATCTTGCGGAACGTGTGGCCGTGGGGCACGTCCCGGAGATCGACGGCATCACCGCTGGCGGAATGCCCACCAGGGTCAAGTGCCTGCACGTCCTCGCGGCCCATGCGCTGGCCAAGGGCCCGGGGACCAACCCGCTCGGTGATGAGACCGTCGCCCTGCTCGGCGACTGGTGGGGCGCCTCGTCGTGCGCTCCGGCCGCGGACGCCCGGGAGTCGATAGGGTGAGGCGCATGCCTGACACGCGCACCCGGGTGGCCGCGATCGACTGCGGCACGAATTCGATCCGCCTGCTGGTCAGTGATGTGTCCGGCGACGAGAAGACCGACGTGCTGCGCGAGATGCGCATCGTCCGGCTGGGTGAGGACGTCGACCGCACAGGCCACCTGAGCGAGGCGGCCATCCAGCGCACGCTGGGCGTGTGCCGCGAATACGCCGAGCTGATCGCGATGTTCGGTGTCTCGATCGTCCGCTTCTGCGCCACCTCAGCGGTGAGGGACGCCGACAACGGTGAGGATTTCGGCGACGCCGTCGAGTCGATCCTCGGCGTGCGGCCCGAGGTCCTGGCCGGTGTCGAGGAGGCCCACGCCTCCTTCCTGGGAGCGACCAAGGGCCTGGAGCCGGGGCGCACGCTGGTGGTCGACATCGGTGGCGGCTCCACCGAGATCGTCGTCGGGTCGGGCGTGGCCGGTGATCCGTTCGAGACGGCGGTGTCGCTGGATGTCGGGTCGGTGCGGCTGACCGAGCGGTTTCTGCTCGGGGACCCGCCCACCGTGGCCGAGCTGACTGCCTGCATGACCCATCTCGACGCCCAGCTGGCTCCCATCGTCGGTGACATCACGCCTGTCGAGACCTTCGTGGGTGTCGCGGGCACCGTCACCACCGTCGCGGCCCACGCGCTGGCGCTGCCCTCGTACGACTCAGAGGCGCTCCATCTGGCACGTCTCTCGGTCGAGGACGTGCAGGGTGCCTGCCTGTCGCTGGCCCAGATGTCGATGATGGATCGCCGCAACCTGCCCTACCTCCACCCGGGCCGCGCCGACGTGATCGGTGGGGGAGCGCTCATCCTGGACCGGCTGATCGAGCTCATGCCACTGGCGACCGACGAGCTCATCATCAGCGAGCACGACATCCTCGACGGCATCGCCTGGGGCGCTGCGACGTAGGTCAGTGGTTCGCGATCAGATGGGCGAGCCGGTGTTCCATCGTTGATGGTGGCGTTTCGGGTGGTCGTCGATGTGCTGGTTCGGCGTCGACGGTGTGTCCGGACGGCAGGATCCATCTGAGGACGCGGTGTCCTTTGAGGGTGTGGTGGCGTCTGCAGAGGGGCCACATGTTTTCGCCCGAGGTTGGCCCGTCGGGCCAGGGTTGTCGATGATCGGCATCGCACCGATCCGCTGGAACCAGACATCCAGGTGCCTGACAGACCCCATCGCGGAAGAGAAGCGCGAGCTTGAGCGATTCGGGGGCCAGCCGGCCCACGTACTGGTGGGCCAGGACGTCGTCGGTGACCGGATCGACGATCAACCGATGCCAGACCGGGTTCGCGACCAGGTCGGGATTCAGGATCCAGGAGGCTGGGCACGACCAGGACCCGTCCGCGGCTTCGGCGAACCCGTCTTTGGCTCCGGTGAAGGTCTCGGCGGACAGCTTGACCGCGATGTGGGCGTGGATCGAGGTCTCGCCGTCCTCGTTGTTGGTCAACCACGACGCGAAGAGATCGGCCTGGCGTTGCGCCAGGGTGCGGGGATCGTCGGCGCCCATCGCCTTGGCCTCGACGGTGAGTCGCTTCATCGCCGCTGCAGCCTGCGGCGATGTCAACGACCCGAGCATGGTCGCCATTCCGTCGTCACCGTGACGCACATCGACGCGACGGTCAGCACGCGCTCGCTCGGCGCGTTCGAGCGCGAGATCGGTCTCGACCCGGTCGACGAACCGGCGCAACCATCGCCGCAGCTCAGTCACGGTGTGGGACTCGGCGTACGCGACGGCGCTCTGGTCGAGACGGATGTACGAGTCTTCACGCTGCAGAATCTCGACCGTGGAGGAGATCTCCCGCATGCGTGCTTCGTTGATGGTTCCGTCGCGGAACGCCAACCACACCCGAGGCGTGTGCTCCCGCACCCGATCCGCCGACGCCAAACGGCCGTGGACCTGGGCTTCGGACAACCCCATCGCCTGACCGATCTCCAGCACCACCGCCGCCTTCTCGACCTGCCGCATCAACGGCCGATCCACGCCAGCGATCCGCTGATACTCAGCATCGCGGTAGCGGATCATCGCCTCGGTCGCCCGAGCCTCCGCGCGAGCCTGCACCCGAGCGAGCTCGGTCAACCGACCGGTCTCCAGCTCATCGTCAGCGCACTCGTGGTTGCTCATATGTCCAACCTAGATGGAGCCACCGACAGTCCATTTTCCCGAGCAATCCCGGTGCGGATGGCCGCCTGATCGATGGGTGGGTGAGGATGGACGCATGAGCCAGGTGACGCTACGGACCGACCGGCTTCTCCTGGTCCCTCTGGCAGGTGAGCACCTCGAGCACGAGATCGAGCTCGACGCCGACCCCGAGGTGATGCGCTTCCTCGGAGCTGGCCGTCCGCGGACCCGCGACGAGGTCGAGGAGCTGCATCGTGCTCGGCTCGCGGCCGCTGATCTCGTGCGCGGCCTCGGCTTCTGGGCGGGACTGGTCGAGGGACAGTTCGTCGGGTGGTGGATTCTCGAGCCGCCGGAACGTGCCGACCAAGGCCCGGTGGAGGGGCAGGCTGAGCTTGGCTACCGGCTGCTGCGCCGACACTGGCGCAGAGGTCTGGCCAGCGAGGGAGCACGTGAGCTCATTCGGTACGGATTCGAGGACGTCGGGCTGGCCCGGATCTTCGCCGAGACGATGGCGGTCAACACTGCGTCGCGCGCGACGATGACCTCGGTGGGCATGCAGTACCTACGGACTTTTCACCCCGTGGGGGACGAGCCCCTTCCGGGCAGCGAGTGCGGCGAGGTGGAGTACGAGATCTCACGAGAGATGTGGGTGGCGGGCGATGAGCAGCCTTGGCACCACGCCGTCAACCAGCGTGACGCACGTAGGCCGCGAGGTGCTGGCCGGTGAGTGTGGAGGCGTCGGCGACCAGATCGGCAGGGGTGCCCTCGAAGACCACCCGGCCGCCGTCGTGGCCGGCGCCGGGACCGAGATCGATGACCCAGTCGGCGTGCGCCATCACGGCCTGGTGGTGCTCGATCACCACGACGGTCTTCCCGGCATCGACGAGTCGATCCAGCAGGGCAAGCAGCTGCTCGACATCGGCCAGGTGCAGGCCGGTGGTCGGCTCGTCGAGCACGTAGACCGAGCCGTCGCCGGCCATCTGCACGGCCAGCTTGAGCCGCTGGCGCTCGCCGCCGGACAGCGTGGTCAGCGGTTGACCGATCTTGACGTACCCGAGCCCGACGTCGACCAGACGATCGAGGATCTTGTGGGCCGCAGCGACTCTCGCCTCCGCGCTCGCGAAGAAACCGGCGGCCTCGTCGACCGACATGGCCAGCACCTCGGCGATGTCTCGCCCGCCGAAGGGGTACTGCAGGACGTCGGAGCTGAATCGTCGGCCCTCGCACTCCTCGCAGGTCGATGAGGCGCCGGCCATCATCGCGAGGTCGGCGTAGATGACGCCGGCACCGTTGCACACGGGGCAGGCGCCGTCGGAGTTCGCGCTGAACAGACCGGGCTTGACGCCATTGGCCTTCGCGAACGCCTTGCGGATCGGGTCGAGCATGCCGGTGTAGGTCGCCGGATTGCTACGGCGCGAGCCCTTGATCGCGCCCTGATCGACCGACACCACGCCGTCGCGGCCGACCAGCGAGCCGTTGATCAACGAGCTCTTGCCCGAGCCAGCGACACCGGTCACGGCGGTGAGCACCCCGGTGGGCACGTCGACGTCGACTCCCGTCAGGTTGTGCGTGCTGGCGCCACGGATCTCCAGGGCGCCCGTCGCCACACGCACGGTCTTCTTGAGTGTCGACCGGTCGTCGAGGTGGCGCCCCGTGAGGGTGTCGGCGGAGCGCAGTGCCTCGACGGTACCCTCGAAGACGATCGAGCCGCCGTCGGACCCGGCGCGCGGACCGAGGTCGACGACGTGGTCGGCGATCGCGATGGTCTCGGGCTTGTGCTCGACCACGAGCACCGTGTTGCCCTTGTCGCGCAGCTGCAGCAGCAGGGCGTTCATCCGTTCGATGTCGTGGGGGTGCAGGCCGATGGTGGGCTCGTCGAACACGTAGGTGACGTCGGTCAGCGCCGAGCCGAGGTGGCGAATCATCTTGGTGCGTTGAGCCTCGCCGCCCGAGAGCGTTCCGGCCGGACGGTCCAGGGACAGGTATCCCAGACCGATGTCGACGAACGAGTCGAGTGTCTCGTCCAGCACCGTCAGCAGCGGAGCGACCGTGGGCTCGTCGAGATCTCGCACCCAGGCGGCCAGATCACTGATCTGCATCGCGCACGCATCAGCGATGCCGAGATCGCCGATCTTCGAGGACCGGGCCTGCTCGCTCAACCGGGTGCCGTCGCAGTCCGGACAGGTCTGAAAGGTGATGGCCCGCTCGACGAAGGTGCGGATGTGGGGCTGCATGGCCTCGACGTCCTTGGCCAGCATCGACCTGGTGATCTGGGGGATCAGCCCCTGGTAGGTCAGGTTGATGCCGTCGACCTTGATCTTCGTGGGTTCCTTGTGGAGCAGGTCGTGGCGCTGCTTCTTGGTGAACGCGGAGATCGGCTTGTCTGGATCGAAGAATCCGCAGCCACGCAGGATGCGGCCCTGCCAGCCGCTCATGCTGTAGCCCGGCACGGTGATGGCGCCCTCGTTGAGGGTCTTGGTCTCGTCGAACAGGGCGGTGAGGTCGAAGTCGGTGACGGCGCCGCGGCCCTCGCAGCGCGGACACATGCCGCCGAGGCGGTTGAACGTGACCTTCTGCGCCTGGGACTTCTCGCCCCGGTCCACCGTCATCGCGCCGGACGCGCTGACGGTGGCCAGGTTGAAGCTGAATGCGTTGGGCCCGCCGATGTGTGGGTCGCCGAGTCGGCTGAACAGGATCCGGAGCATCGCGTTGGCATCGGTCGCGGTGCCGACCGTCGAGCGCGGGTTGGCGCCCATGCGTTCCTGGTCGACGATGATCGCGGTGGTCAGGCCCTCCAGCACGTCGACGTCGGGGCGCGCCATCGACGGCATGAATCCCTGCACGAAGGCGCTGTAGGTCTCGTTGATCATCCGCTGCGACTCCGCGGCGATCGTGCTGAACACGAGCGAGCTCTTGCCCGATCCGGACACGCCCGTGAAGACGGTCAGCCGGCGCTTGGGGAGGTCGACGCTCACGTCGCGCAGGTTGTTCTCACGCGCCCCGACGACGCGGATCAGGTCGTGGGTGTCGGCGGTGTGGGTGCCCATGAGGGACAGTCTGCAACATCGCCGGGGTGCATGATCGAGGTATGACCGATCAGATGCTGCGCGTCAGCGTGCCCGACGATTCCTGGCTCGATTCCCTGGACGACCTGACCGACCGCGTCGAGCTCGTGGTGTGGGACACCGCGACAGCTCAGCCCGAGGGGCACCTCGATCTGGTACTTCGCCCGTACGTGCTCGACAACTCCGTGCTGCCCGGCTTCGACACGGCGCGCATGGGTCTGGTCCAGGCCCAGTCGCTCGGATTTGACGGAGTGGCCGACGCGCTGCCGGCCGGTGGCACCTATGCCAATGCCGTCGGTGTGCACGAGGCGTCGACGGCCGAGCTGGCGATCGCGCTGGCCCTCGCGTCGTTGCGGCACGTCGACGACTTCGCCCGCGCGATGGGTGAAGGAGCGTGGGAGCAGCCATGGAGCTCGAGCCTGATCGACCGCCGCGTCATGCTGCTGGGTGTCGGAGGCATCGGCACTGAGCTGGCCAAGCGACTCGACGGGTTCGGCTGTGACCTGGTGCGGGTCGCCAACAGCGCGCGCGACGACGACCTCGGTCACGTGCACGCGACGTCCGAGCTGCCTGACCTGCTGCCCGCCGTCGACGTGGTGATCGTGGCCGTGCCGCTGACCGCCGAGACCACGGGGATGGTCGACGATGCGTTCATCGCCGCACTGCCTGACGATGCCCTGATCGTCAACGTGGCTCGCGGCAAGGTCGTCGACACCGACGCCGTGGTGCGCGCCGACGGCCGCATCCGGTTCGCCGCCGATGTCTTCGACCCCGAACCTCTGCCGGCCGACCACCCGTTGTGGACCGTGCCGCGCGTCCTCGTGTCGCCGCACGTGGGCGGACGGTCCAGTGCCATGCGGCCCCGTGTCGAGCGCGTCGTCCGCCGTCAGATCGACCGGCTGCTGGCCGGTCAGGAACCCGATGACGTCGTCGTCAGGACCTAGGGAATTCCCATGAATCGCCGATTTCCGCGCCCGCGCGACTTCGTGCCCCTGCTGAAGTTCAAGCGACCCATGCTGAATCCCACGCGGCGCCGCTTGGCCCGGGCACTGACGATCGACGACCTGCGCACCGTGGCGAAGCGACGGACCCCCAAGGCGGCCTTCGACTACACCGACGGCTCGGCCGATGACGAGATCTCGTTGGCCCGGGCCCGTCAGGCCTTTCGCGACATCACCTTCCACCCGGCGATCCTGCGTGACGTCTCGCGCGTCGACACCAGCGTCGAGGTGCTGGGGCGGCGGTCCGCGTTGCCTTTCGGGATCGCACCGACCGGCTTCACCCGCATGATGCAGACGGAGGGCGAGCGCGCTGGCGCGACCGCTGCAGAGGCTGCTGGCATCCCGTTCGCGCTGTCGACCATGGGGACCACCTCGATCGAGGAGGTCGCCGCCGCGGCCCCGCATGGCCGCAACTGGTTCCAGCTGTACATGTGGAAGGACCGGGACCGGTCGATGGCGCTGGTCGACCGCGCTGCGCAGGCCGGCTTCGACACGCTGGTGGTCACCGTGGACGTTCCTGTGGCCGGTGCCCGTCTGCGCGACACCCGCAACGGCATGACCATCCCGCCGACCCTCACGCCGCGCACCGTGCTCAACGCCGTGCCGCGACCGGCGTGGTGGATCAACTTCCTGACCACCGAGCCGCTGGCCTTCGCCTCCCTGGACTCGTGGTCGGGCACGGTCGCCGACCTATTGGACTCCATGTTCGATCCCACGGTCACCTTCGAGGACCTGGCCTGGATCACCGACCAGTGGCAGGGCAAGGTCGTCGTCAAGGGTGTGCAGAACGTGGCCGACGCCGTTCGTCTCGCCGAGATGGAGGTCGACGCGGTGCTGCTGTCCAATCATGGCGGTCGCCAGCTGGACCGTGCACCCGTGCCGTTCCACCTGCTGCCCGAGGTGCGTGCAGCCGTGGGCGATGCGCTTGAGGTGCATGTCGACACCGGGATCATGAGCGGTCAGGACATCGTGGCGGCCCTGGCTGCGGGAGCGGACTTCACCTACGTCGGTCGGGCCTACCTCTACGGGCTGATGGCTGGTGGACGCCCCGGAGTCGACCGAAGCATCGAGATCCTGCAGACGCAGATCGAGCGCACCATGCGTCTGCTGGGAGTCGCCTCGGTCGGCGACCTCCAACCCGAGCACGTCACGCAGCTGATGCGCCTGACACCTCGCCATTAGTTCGCGGCGGGTCTACGTTCGGACGATGAGCATTCATGTGGTCGCCGTCATCACCGCCAAGCCCGGATCCGAGGACAAGGTCCGCGAGGCCATGCAGGGTCTGGTCGAGCCGACCCGCGCCGAGGAGGGCAACATCGCCTACGAGCTGTCCGAGTCGCTGGCCACGCCCGGCACCTTCGTCACGATCGAGGAATGGAACGACCCCTCCGATCTCGACCAGCACATGGAGACCGACCACATCCAGAGCGCGCTGGCCGTCCTCGGCTCCGAGCTCGCCGCCGCGCCGGCCATCCACCCCCTCAAGCCGATCTGAGCGAGCTCTGCGGAAGCGTCCCGTAGCTGTTCGCGTAGACCGTGCCCGGCCTGGGATGGGTGAAGCGCAGACCCGACCAGGTGTCGTCGATGCGCAGGCAGGTGCTCTCGACCAGACCCGCGTCATAACCGATCTCGATGACCGTGTGGAGAGTCAGGTCGGAGCCGAGTCGGCGACCCTTGGGCCACGAGAGCCAGAGCTTGCCCGCCGGTGCGAGGTGCGCCTTCGTGGTCGCGAGCTCCACACGCATCTCGGCCTGGGTGGTCACGAACAGGTGGAGGTAGTCGAACGTCCCGGTCAGTACAGGATCCATCTCGAGATCGGGGAGCCCGAGCGTGTCGAGCACGCCGTGGGGCGCGTTGATCGTGTGAGCGCGCCATCTCGCTTTGATGCCCATTTTCTGGGCAACGCTGCGCGAGGGAGTTGTCATGTTCAGCACCGTAACGAGAGGGTCGGACAACTAGGCTGAGCTCGGCTCCCGTAGCCCAACCGGCAGAGGCAGGCGACTTAAAATCGTCCCAGTGTGGGTTCGAACCCCACCGGGAGCACCGGGAGCTTGGTCCGGTCGTCCCTGCAATTGCAGGGACGACCGGGCCTCTTCTTGGTGGTCTCGGTCGGTTTGAGCACGATTCAGACGCATCTGTGTGATGTTGCGGGGCGGGATGGCCCGGGTGGTCGCAGTCCCATTCGGTGCAGATTCATGTGAGTCGTGCGGCGATCTCGATGCGGGTGCTGAGGTCTTCGAGCTCGTCGAGGATGTCGACTGCGCCCCAGATCTGGTTGCGTTTGCTCTGCGTGAGGGGGGTGAGTATCTCGGCGTCGACGAGTCTTTGTATCGAGGCGTAGATGCCTGAGGTGGGTGCATCGATGAGCTTGGTTGCGTCGTCGGCGGAGAGGACCGGGATAGTGGTGATGGTCTCGAGCAGTTGGTGGGTGGCGCTGCGGCTGCGGACTCGTCCGAGGCGGGCGCGCCAGTCTTCGGGAATCTCGCGTAGGCGTTGTGCGGTGGTGAGGGACTCGAGGGCGGCAATGCGGCTTGCGTTCGCGAAGGCCAGGACAATCGGCGCAACTCTACCGTCGCGGTATTCGCCGAGCAGGTCGAAGTAGCGGTCGGCGCGGGCCACGATGGCCGAGGCGATGGGTATGACGACTTTCGTTGTGGTGCTGCGCCGGCGGAGGATGGTGTTGATCAGTGCTCGTCCGATCCGGCCGTTGCCGTCGGTGAAGGGGTGGATGGATTCGAACTGCGCGTGGGCGATCGCTGCCTGCGCCAGGACTGGGATGTCGTCGCGATTCGTGAAGGTGATGAGGTCGTGCATGTAGTCGTCGACGGTCTCGGGTGGGGGAGGGACGAACAGAGCGCCGCGTGGTGAGAAGTTGCTCCCGCCGATCCAGTTCTGCATGTCGCGTATGCGACCGGCGTACGTCGATTCGCTGGGGTCGTCCTTCATGAGCGCCCGATGGGCCGTAGCGAGCGACTCGAGGGAGATGTGCCCGGACTCGGTGACGTCGTCGATCATCGCTTGTAGTGCGCTGGTGGCCGCGACCATAGATACAGCCGAGGAGTTTGCTTTTGATCCGCGCATCGCGCGGGCGTAGTCAGTGATCGAGGCTTCGACGTGCTCGATCTTCGAGGACGCGACTGACTCCGTGCGCAGCAGCATGCTCGAGACGGCGCGGAGGGCGTCGGCATGCACGCTTTGGTCGAGCACCGTGATGGCGCGTGAGGCGTCGTCCATGACTGTTACGAGAGCGGAAGGGAACGTGGGTGACAGACCTGCGATCTTGGGTGGGAGCCACACGTCGACCGAGTTGAACAGTCGGTCCTCGCGTGGGCACTGACGCTGAGACTGCGACCAGGCCCGTGTCTCGCGGCTATGCGCAGGCCAGTCAGCATCGGGGGTTGTCTGATTGTTGTTCGGATCCACCGGGCGCCTCCGTAAGTCGGACATAACATAACACTATTCCGATTTAACACATCTAGATAGGAATAATGTCGCCGTAGTTCCGACTCAGACTCGCTCTCCGGGTCCTCTCCTGCGTGTCAGGGCATTTCGCCCAGAATGACGCGCCCCGATGACCGCCGTGTGCTCGAAGACGTGACGCTTTGTGCGATGCGGCTGCCAGATGAACGGGCACGACAGCGAGCGACTGTCGGGGGGCCTGCTGGAGACCTTCCAGTTCACTCCGTCAACAATCGGTTTAGGCTGACCGAGTCAAGCCGACCTACGACGGGTCTGAGTTCGGAGCCTGCTTCGATTGCTCGTCAAGCATTTGCTGCAGGGAATCGAAGAGCCTCTCGAGTCGTTCGACTGTGGACGGTTCCAATTCAACTTTATCGTTCGAGGCATACAGTTCCATTACGCCTTGGCTAACAGCCTTCTTGGCGCTGGGTCGCGTTGATTCATCGGGGAAAACGTGTTCGACGATCATTCGACGGTCGACTTCGCTCAGGAGAGACTCGGCCTCAATGGCGGTCTCGTCTCCACAAAGTTCAGGAAGAAGCGCGTGACGCCCCGCTAGAGCTGGCTCAAACAGGCTTTGGTATCGCTCAAGTTGTTCACGGCCGGCCTTGTCGCCATCAAGTAGAAGTATGAACGGCTTTGCCCAGCCGATATAGAGCCCGATGGCTGGTGCAAGTGTCCCGGCGCCAGTGCCGGGAACAATTGCTGGACAACGATCCCCGACTCCGAGGACCTCATGCGCGTACCGGAGAAGGTAGAAGTCCGACTTCCCTTCAACTAGCACCGCATGCGGGATCGGCTCCAGATTTGATGGCCGGTAGTCGAGAAGGTCGAGGACCGGCTGGAAGTATGAAGTCTGAGTTGGATTATCATTCACGAATCTCCGGTACGGTGCGGCGCTGATAGACGTTTTTGCACCTACCTGCGCGTTGAAGTACTCATCGAAGGCCAAGGAACCAAGCGCTTCGTTCTTGACGACGTAGGCCGAGTCGAGCCATCGCAAATTGATGAGGTGGTGGCTGTGCGTCGTGTACACGAGGCTGCATCGTTCCGTGAGGGTCTCGAAACTCTTGAGGAGCTCCGCCTGGGCACTAGAGTGCAAGTTTGATGCAGGCTCGTCGAGCAGAAATAGCGGCCGTTGTTCCTCCTTTCCGGTTCTCGTTCCGCTGAACGAGGTCATCAACAGGAACATGAAGAACCATCTGAAGCCAAGGCTCCGCTCCGAGAGATCGTAGTAGCCGTCAGGCCCCTTAATCTGCAGCTCAAGGTACGCCGCTGAATTCTCGAGGTCCGCTTGGATCTGTACCTCCTGTGCAATTGGTGCTCGCCCGAATATGCGGTTCCACCCGTCAAAGATGGTGTTAGTTATTGATCGGCTCATCCCGAGAAGGACTGCTTCAAGGCTTCGTTTGTCGGCCCTCTCCTTCGAGTCCAGACGGTCGACGACGTGAGTCGCAAGATTCGCATCATTGGCCTGTTCGCCAAGAACCTGCTCAAAGATTGCCCGGTAGAAGGTGCTCCTATCGCGCTCCTCGTCGTCGAGTGAGTCCAGGCCCGTTAGAACAAACCTCTCAGGCAACTCGAAAAGGAAGTTCGGGAAGTACCAGATCCTTGGGAGCGCCTGTTTCAGGTGAGCAACTGCACCTTGCCACTCGTCTGAGCCAGCACCGTACTTACGCGTGTTCCGCTGCTGCCCCTTGAGCCCCTGGATGGTGAGGTCCCAAACGCGGCTCGCTCCGTCGCTCCGAGAGTTGGAAAACTTGTACTGTTCCTTGATCGTGATCTCGTCTGGAACATCGGTGAGCGTCAGGCTGTGCTCCCGCTTCATGTGAGCCTTCAAACTCGCCTTATCGGCTTTGTCCAGTGACACCGTCGCTGAAATCAGAATCGGCTCATTAAAGTTTGCTCGCTGCGAGATGGGTATCCATTGCTCGGGATCGCGAAGCGACTCGAGGCCAGGGTTGATCGCGTCCATATTCTCTGAGCCGTACGAGAAGCAGAAGATCGCTTCCAAGATCGTCGTTTTTCCGCTTTCGTTTAGTCCGACGAGAGTGGTGACGTCTCCTGTCAATGAGATCTCGAGGTCGTCGATTCCCTTGAAGTTCTTGAACCTGAACTTTGTGTATCGCAATTCGGGCTCTCCTGACTCAGCGTCAGGTCAGGCTACTTGGACCGGAGCGCAAATCCAGGCTCATTGGCGCTTGATTCCACTAAACGACGGAATCGTGAATCCATTGGGAACGCAGTGCATCGAACCACCGCCTTCGGGTCATGAACCCAAGGTCCCGTCTTCCGCGCTCAGGCGCGAGGGTCCGATTGGCCTGGGACAGACCCCAGAAGCGATTGGTACCGCTCGCCCCACGCTATGAGTCGGTCATCCCACGCTGGCGTTTCCATCATTCGATTTATTGACGCCAGGCTTCGCAGCAAGTTGCTCACGCAGAATGCGCCGTCAAGTCGTGTCCCATCGGTGTTTGGCATGATCAAGACTCGCTTACCATCGCGATCCCAGTACGGCGCCGCAGTGGACCAGCTGGGATGGCTATGTGCTGTTTCAATTAGCCACGCCGCTTGGTCGTTCGGGTGTCCATACTTTTCCATCCGCGCGGTCACGTTTGTAAGCATGTGACTTTCGCTCAGATTCCCCGTCGCCTTGATTGCGTCTTCCGCAGTCTCGGCCCAGATGCTCCAGGTCGCGGAAGTCCAACCAGCGCTGGCCTGCGCTTCCTGTCGCTTTTCGGAGGATTTTGCGTGAACCCGATTCACAACATCGACGGCGTCATCACCCACCGCTGCGACACCCATCGCAATGCGATCGTGTGCTCGAGCGCGGCGCGCCTCAAAGGCCATGACTCCGTGCCTAGCTCCGAACGGTGCATCAGCATCACGGCATCGCAGGTGCGCACGACACGCATAATCCAACCGTGCGCGATCAGCTGAACCTGACGATGAGTCGACTTGAAGTGGAGCATTCCGCCGCTGTCGGGATATAGGCCACGGGCCTCGTCGTAAAGAGCTTGGAAAAGCTCATCCATTTTTTGGCGGGTCACGCACCAAGTGTGTACCTGGCTACGTCATACCGCCGCAAACGAAGCTGGTTCGAAAACGACACGCAGCCGAGGGCCTGCGCGGTTAGCCTGATACTCCGTCTCGGCAGGAGGGTCTCCCGTGCACGTAAGTACATTGACCGAACAGCTACTTTTCGTCACTGTACGAATTACGACGTTGACCTCTGACGGGCGGGCCGGCAGCGGTACCGGCTTCTTGCTCGCTGAAGACTCGCCCGGCGGAGGAACGGCCCTCCTCTTAGTCACAAACAAGCACGTGATCGAGGGCTCCGCTCTTGTGACGATGCACTTCCTGGCCGCTACTCCTGCTGGCCAGCCGGCCCTGGGGCAAGAACTCGCCGTCTCCGCGGAACCTGCCCAATTCGTTGGCCATCCAGACGCGGCCGTAGATATCGCCATGGTCGGCATTGGCGGCGCACTTCAATCGCTCGCCGACGCCGGCACTCCGGCATTCTTCCGGTCCATAGCCACCGAAATGTGCGCGACTTCGGCGGTGCTTAGTGAGTTCGAGCCGATCGAGCCTGTCACTTTCATCGGTTACCCGAACGGTCTTTTCGACTCAACTTCTTTCTTACCAATCGTCCGACAAGGCCATTCGGCGACTGCCCTCGACATCGACTACGAAGGAAAGCCAACGTTTCTCATCGACGCTTCGGTCTTTCCCGGCTCCAGCGGAAGTCCCGTCTTCCTCGTTCCTCGGCCGTCGGCTCCCGACAAACGCGGCAACATCGTTATCGGAGGAGCTCCTCGTCCGCCGGTATTCCTCGGAGTGGTGGCAGCCGTCCATCAACGCCAAGTTCCTGTCTTGCAGACAAGCGCCGGCGTCGGCATCCCGTTCGTCTACGACTTGCTCGACTTGGGCATCGTTTACAAGGCCCGAGAGGTGCACGCCTTGGCTCGACAAATAATTGACGCTGGCTGAGGGCCGCCGATGTTGGGATAGTTCATTCACGCGAACCTGGGCGGCCTCGTTTCTCACTGACCCTCATCATCGTTCGGGAACTGATTTTCATGCGTGGACGTGTCACGGCACGGGGTATCAAGCCGCGTCATTCCACCGCTTATGACCGACGTTCCGGTGAGCACGGTTTGAGCACAAGTGTGCGTGATTCGTACGCATCTGCCCCACGGCGGGTGATGGTCTCGACGCCGAAATTGGAGTGGAAAGCGCCATTCGCGAGGTTCTAACGGTCGGTCGAATAGGGTTCGCCCCACCGGGAGCACGTGGATGAGTGTCGCTCCGATTCGTCTACACGTGGTCTCGGGGGATGGTCCGGTCCCAGTTGAGCGAGACCACACGCTCTTGCCCTTCGTAGGCGTCGAGCTGGGCGTGCAGGTGGAAGTCGGTTGGTGTAGAGGTCAGCACGGTACGGGTGACGGTCTGGACGTCCCAGTCGCCGCGACGAAAGCCCATCGTCCATGTCGTCTCGCCGCGCAGCGAGCCGTAGTCGTCCGCGATCGAGCTGTAACGCTCGTCGGCCCGCCGGGTCACCTCCAGGCCGATGTCGTCGATCCGCACGACGCCCAGGTCGTTGACGACCTCGAGGGCGGACTCGTAGTCGACCAGGTCGCGAGTGACCCGCCACTGGTGTTCGCCGTTGCGGATCTGCGTGACGGAGATCGGTTCGGCCCCCTCGGGATCACCGAATGGGTGCATGGACACCTCGTCGGACTCGCGCACCGGCCGTACCGGTAGCACCAGCCGGCTCGAGCCGGCTGTCACGTCGAGCCGCGCGGACTCCGGAGATGCCCACGCCAGGGGCCAGTAGGACGTGGAGATGGACAGACGCATGCGGTGTCCGGCGGCGAAGGCATGCGCGACACCGTTCATCACGACCCGCACGCGGTACCGCTGGCCGGGCACGAGCGGCTGCGGGTCGGCGTGGCTGTCGCGGTGAGTGAGATTCAGCAGTCCGTACGTGACCCGGGTCGACCTGCCGTCGGGTGCGATGTCCGAGAGGCGCACGGCGACCATGGCGTCGGGACGGTCCGCGGTGACGTCGAGCTCGACGGCAGGGGAGCCGAGGATCTCGTGCTGCTGCTCGAGCACATCGCTGTCGAACACGAGCGATCCGCCGTCCTCCTCCCGCTGGTCGTACGGGAGGTCCGGGGGCGCGTTGTACGAGCACCACTTGCCGGCGAACTGGCCGACCGACAGCGGAGACTCGACGCTCATGGTCTGCTCGGCGACGGTCTCGTCGGGGGCGGCGAGGCGGTGTCTCGCGAGCGGGTGCGTGACCTTCTCGACGTGCGGTGACGGCCAATTCGGCTCTCCCACCCACCGGCCAGGGCGTTCTTCGTACGCGGTGAGTGGTGGGACGCTGTCCTGCATCCACACCCGTAGCTTGGGTGCCTGGTCGATGTCGTTGTCGATACCTTTGAGCCAACGGTCCCACCAGCGAACGGCCTCTTGGAGGAAGCCGATCGCGGGCCCGGGCTGGCCGAGGTGCGGATACTTGTGTGACCACGGCCCGATCAGTCCCTGTGATGGTGACTCCAGGTTCTCGATCATGCGGAAGACGGCGTTGGAGTAGCCGTCGGCCCAGCCGCTGACTGCGAGGACCGGGATGTTCACGTCTGCGTAGTCCTCACAGATCGACCCGTGCTCCCAGTAGGCGTCGCGCCGTTGGTGTCGCAGCCACTCGTCCAGCCACAGCCCGCTGCCGTGCAGCCGTTCCATCCACATCTCGCGCCACGTGTCGCCGACCAGCTCGGGGTCGGGCGGGCTCGACGTGTAGGCGAACATCGTCGATGCCCAGGAGAGGTTGTCGCTGAGCAGGCACCCGCCCATGTAGTGGACGTCGTCGGCGTAGCGGTCGTCGGTGGAGCACACCGTGACGATGGCGCCGAGGCCCTTCGGTCGACGCGCTGCCACCTGGAGGGCGTTGAATCCGCCCCAGGAGATGCCCATCATCCCGGTGTTGCCGTCGCACCATGGCTGGGCTGCCAGCCACGCCAGGACGTCCTCGGCATCGCGAAGCTCCTGCTCGAGGTACTCGTCGGTGAGCACCCCTTCGGAGTCGCCGCTGCCGCGCAGGTCGACGCGTACGCACGCGTAGCCGTGTCCGGCTATGTACGGGTGGTGGATCGAGTCACGCTGCGCGGTCAGGTCGCGCTTGCGGTACGGGATGAGCTCGAGGATCGCCGGCACCGCAGCAGCATCGGCGGGCCGCCAGATACGAGCGGCCAGACGGGTTCCGTCGGACACCTCGATCCATACGTGCTCGTCCTCGGTGATCTGGTGCGGAAAGTCCGTCACCGTGTGCATGGCCGAATCAGACATCGAACACCTTTCCGTCGATCTCGTAGCCAAGCATCTCCACGCACCTCCGGTAGATCCGGGTCAGCTCGTCCTCGTCATGTGCTCCCATGAAGATCTGGGCCAGCTCGAAGCTGTAGCTGTCCTGCTGGGACTGGTCGGACAGCCGATCGCCCTTGCCCACCATGGGATGCACCGTCACTCCCGGCAGCTCTTGCTCGATCCGTGCGATGTCGTCGGGGCCCGGACTCCGGGTGACGACACCGTCCCCGAAGGCACGCATGAACCACTTCGCCGCGACGTCGTGCTCGCCCGCCCCGCGCATCGTGCTCGGCTCATGGCCGGTCGCCAGCTCGACCAGCACCTCGTGGTTGGAGACGCCGTCGACGTACTCGAACATCTTGGCGTGTGACTGCGAGTGTCGCGGATTCACCTCGAGCAGCCGCAGCCGGTCGGTGTCGGGGTCCCAGAAGTATTCGATGTTGAAGGTCGTCCACGTCAACCCGATCTGTTCGATCACCTTGACGGAGCTCTCGATGAGCCGTTCGGACACGCTCGCGGGAAGCTGGGCCGGGTACTGATAGCGAAGGAAGCTCGACGTCTCGGGATACACCAGAGAGTCGATGATCCCGTAGACGTGCACGTCTCCTCTAGTGCTGTAGCCCTCCACGGTGATCTGACGACCGCCGACGGCCTCCTCGGCGAGGCAGGCCGTGGCACCGACCTCCGCGATCTCGGCGGGCAGGTCGACCCGGTCCAGGACGAACTCGAACGGCTCGCCGAACTTGCCGATGCCGCCGCGCATCTCATCGAGGGCGGTCTTCAGCTCGACGTCGTCCTCGACCCGGAACGCCAGCTCCGAGGACGCCGACTTCACCGGCTTGACCCACACCGGATAGCTCAGCTCGGGCGGGAGCCCGTCGTCCTTGTCGAGGTCGAGGATGGCAAAGCCGGGGACGTCATCGATCACCTTGCTCTGCTCGACGCGGCTCCAGTACTTGTGCTCACACGTGGCCACGGCCTCCAGGTTCGGACCGTGCAGCCCGAACTGCTGACACAGGATCGGGACCATCGAGCTGACGGGAAAGTCCCAGTACCCCACGACGGCGTCGATCGTGCCATCGAAAGCTTCCAGCGTCGCCTGAGCACGCTCGAGCAGGCCGGCAAGGTCGATCTCATCCGTGCCCACGAGCTCATCCTTCGGCAGAAGCTGGTGGATCGCGTATTCGGCAGGCAGATGGTGAAGAGTCTCGAGATTCAAGTCGTCGAGACCCAGGACGAAGACGTTGGTGGTCATGAGAAGAGAGGTACCCACCACACGCAGATCAACGCGACGCGCAATCCATCGACCAGGCTTCGTGTGCTTCCGGCAGTGTCGATTGGGGCACCGAGATCCTGACAGCGATACTGTCAGCGTCATGACTGAGCTGGACGACCGCACGCCCATCATCGTCGGGGTCGGGCAGGTGGCCGATCCGATCGACGCGCCGGACTACCACCGCTGGTCGCCGGTCGACATCGCCGCGGAGTCCGCACGCCTGGCGCTCGCCGATGCCGGAGTCGACGGCAGCAGCATCGACACGATCGCCGCGATCCGCCAGTTCGAGGTCTCGACGCCGATCTCGTTCCCGCCATTCGGCTGCTCGAGCAACGTGCCGCGCTCGATCGCCCGGCGAATCGGCGCCGACCCGGCTCGCGCAATCGTCGAGATCGTCGGTGGGCAGAGCCCGCAGGCGCTGGTCGCCGAGCTGGGCGAGGAGATGCTCGTCGGTCGTTCGGAGGTGGCGTTGATCGCCGGGGGAGAGGCGATGTCGTCGGTCCGACACCTCGCCGGCGACGGTCAGCCCGACTGGAGCGAGAACCCCGGAGGTCAGCTGGAGGATCGCGGGTTCGGGCTGCGTGGCGTGACGACGTTGACCCAGGTGCGGCACGGACTGATGGACGCGCCGAGCCAGTACGCGCTGCTCGAGCACGCACGTCGCGGGCGCCTCGGCCTGGACCGAACCGCCTGTGCCGCCTCTATGGGCGAGCTCTTCGCCCCGTTCACCCAGGTGGCTGCGGCCATCCCGTTGTCGGCCGCCCCGGTGGCGCGCACCGCCGATGATCTCTCGACTGTCACCGACGAGAATCGCATGGTCGCAGATCCGTATCCACGCGCCCTGGTGGCACGTGACCTGGTCAATCAAGGGGCAGCCGTCCTGCTCATGACAGTTGCCGCCGCCCGCCGGCTCGATGTTCCCGAGCACCGGTGGGTGTATTTGCACGGCCACGCAGACCTGGTCGAGAAGACCCTGCTGGAACGGCCCGACCTCGGCGCCTCGCCCGCCGCTTCGGCCGCGATCGGTCAGGCGCTCGAGCGCGCCGGTGTCGGCATCGAGCAGATCGATGCGATGGACCTGTACAGCTGCTTCCCGATCGCCGTCAGCGCGGTGTGCGATGCGCTCGGCCTCGCCCCCGACGACCCCCGCGGCCTGACGTTGACCGGCGGCCTCCCGTACTTCGGCGGCCCGGGCAACAACTACTCCACGCACGCGATCGCCGAGGCGGTCGAGCGGGCCCGCTCCGGCCAGACCGTGCTGGTGGGTGCAAACGGCGGCATCATGTCGAAGTACTCCGCCGGCGTGTACTCGGCTGCCCCTGCGGCGTGGCCCCACACCTCCAGCCGGCGCGCCCAGGAAGCTCTCGAGACGGTCGAGTCAGTCGCGATCGCCTCTCGCCCCGACGGCTGGGCGACCATCGAGTCATACACCGTCGCCTCGGGGCGCCGTGGGGACGCGGTGGTGATCGTGGGCCGGCTCGAGGCGGAAGGCTCGCGCTTCCTGGCCAACCCGTTCGACGATGACGAGGAGATCCTGGCTCTGTTGACCGGCGATGCCGAGCCGCTCGGCGCTCGAGTGTGGGTCCGCTCGTTCGGCTACGGGAACCGGGTCACTCTCACCCGCGATCGAGCCGAGCAGCTCGCCCCGACACCGACGCTCGGTCTGCGTGACACCTACGAGCACATCGCCGTCCGGCGCGACGGTCGGGTCCTCGAGGTGACGATCAACCGCCCGGAGGTCCGCAACGCCCTGCACATCGACGCGCACCTGGAGATGAACCAGGTCTTCGACACCTTCGAGGCTGATCCCGACCTGTGGGTCGCGATCGTCACGGGGGCGGGCGACAAGGCCTTCTGTGCTGGCAACGATCTCACCGCCACGGCCAGTGGCGGATTCCCGTGGGAACCCGATGGCGGCTTCGGCGGTCTGACGTCACGACGTCTGACCAAGCCGGTGATCGCCGCCGTCAACGGCATCGTGTATGGCGGAGGCTTCGAGATCGCACTCGCGGCCCACCTGGTCGTCGCCGACGAGGAGGCCGCCCGGTTCGCGCTGCCCGAAGTGAAGGTCGGGCTCTTCGCCGCGGCCGGCGGTGTCGTGCGTCTGCCTCGACGCATCCCGCCCGCCATCGCGAACGACCTGGTGCTCACCGGTCGCTCGATGGATGCTGCGGAGGCGTCGCGCCTGGGGCTCGTCAGCCGCCTCGCGCCGGCCGGGGGCACCATGGCGGCTGCCCGCGCACTGGCCGCCGAGATCATCGCGGTCTCGCCGACATCGGTGCGGCTGTCCCTGCAGACCATCGAGGACACGCGTGGCATCGCCGACGAGATCGACGCGGTGCGCCACGACACCGACGCGCTCGATCAGCTGCTGGTCAGCCAGGACACGATGGAGGGAATCCTGGCGTTCGCCGAGAAGCGGCCGCCGCAATGGCGTAATCTCTGATCAGAGACAGTGCGACGCGTTCGAAGGGGAATGATGAACGGACGGGCGAAACGGTGGCACGCGGCCACGAGCATCGTCGCCGTGATGGTCCTCGCAGCGTGTGGAGTGGACCAGCAGGCTCCTGCAGCGGAGGCGTCCGTGGCCCCGGTCTTGGAGCTCTCCCCGGAGTATCTCGACGCCGCCGCGACGTACTCCATGGAGTTTCCGGACGACGTCGAGCTTCCCTCGATCGCTGATCGGCTCCAGGCGATCAATGATCTCGAGGAGGGGCCGACGACGTTCGAGGAGGGCTTCGAAGAGTCCATACTTGCGGTTGTCTGGCGGTGCGGGTGGGAGCGCTCCCTCCTCGAGGCGACGCAGCGCGGTGACAACCTCGCCCGCGACCGAGCCGGGACGCAGTTGTTGGGCTCCGCTGATGAGGTGCTGATCGAGAGGTGGGTCGAGGACCCCGACCGAATCTGGGAGCAAGAGGTCCTTGACCCGGCCCTCGCGGGCGACCTGGAGCCGCTGAAGGCCGATCTGGTCAACAGCTGCGGATACCCGTTCGTACCGTGAGCGTCCGCTTACGGTACGAACGATGATCCTCACGTCTGCGGACCCCTCTGCGGACCCGTCCGTGGCACCTGGGTCATCGCGTGGGACGGCCCCGACATGCTCGGCGCCGTGGCATGGCACGACCGACCCGACCACGTCGAGATCGATCGCGTGATGGTGCACCCGTCGGCTCATCGCCGTGGCGTGGGCACCGCCCTGCTGAAACGAGTCGTGGAGGCGAACGAGGGTCGTGACCTGGTGGTCGACACCGGTCGCGACAACCCGCCTGGCCTCGCGATGTACGCCAAGCAGGGCTTCGTCGCCGAGGGCGACATCGAGGCGGCTCCCGGACTGTGGCTGACCCGTCTGCGCCGGCCAGCGGGCAACTAGATCCGGCGAGCGGCGAAGTCGTGGATCTCGCGATCCACCTTCAGTCCCTTGGTCTCGAACCGAGTGACCGGTCGCCCCTCGAAACGCTCGTAGCGGCTGCCCTCGAAGTCGGTCGATCCGGTCAGGACGCTGTCGATCTGATCGGCGTAGTCGGCCCAGTCGGTCGCCACGCGCCAGGTGCCACCGGTCGGCAGCACCCGGGCAGCCAGCTCGGCGAAGGCGGGGGTGATGAGCCGGCGCTTGTTGTGACGGGTCTTGTGCCACGGATCGGGGAACCAGATGCGCAGCTCGGACAGTGACGCCGGCGCCAGTGCGGTGCTCAGCATCTCCGGAGCGTTGGCCACGGCCAGGCGAATGTTGGTCAGACCGTCGCGTCGGATGTGCAGCAGCGTCTGGGCGACGGCCGGGATGTACACCTCGAAGGCGAGGAAGTCGGTGTCGGGGTGCTCGGCCGCCGCGTGGGCCAGTGACTCGCCGTACCCGCTGCCGATCTCGAGGATCACCGGAGCGGTCCGACCGAACAGCTGCTCGGGGTCGATGCGGTAGTCGGGGTCGACCGAGGTGCTCGGGCCGTTGCGGGGCACGTCGAGGACGTACTCGTCGGCGAGCTGATCCCACGCCTTCTGCTGGCGCTCGCCGAGACGACCACCTCGCCGGGAGAAGGACACGGGCTGGGGGCGATAGGGCGGTTCCACCGAGTCAGCGTAGTCGGAGCGAACCGGATGCCCTCAGGACAGGCCCCGGAGCAGCTCGAAAAGGTTGCACCATCCAACGAGTGAGAACGGGATCGTTTCGATGGCCTGATGCGTTGTATAGAGTGGAGGCAACGACTCCAATCTTTCGGAGCCATCCCACGGAGGGAACCATGAAGAGCAGCAACCCCGTCTTCGCCCGCAGCGCCGAGTTCAACGGCCGCGGCGGTGCGGCAGCCAAGACCGCCAGCGATCCGTCGCAGTGGCAGGTCGACCTCACTGGTGAGGGAAACCCCACCCATACCGCAGCCGGCACGGGCCGCATGACCATCGAGACGGTGGTCGAGAAGACCGCCATCACGCTCGGTGTGCTGGTCGTCGCCGCTGCCGTCACATGGTTCCTGATCGGCGACGTCGCCGCTGACCAGGCCTCGCTCAACCGGGCCATGGCTTTCGCCTTCGGCGGCGCGATGATCGGCTTCGGGCTGGCCATGGTCAACTCCTTCAAGAAGGTCATCAGCCCCGGACTGGTGCTGGCCTACGCTGCCGTCGAGGGCGTCTTCGTCGGTGCCTTCTCCAAGGTGATCTCCACCTACGTCGGTGACCCCACGATCGTCTTCCAGGCTGTGCTGGCCACGATGGTCGCCTTCGGTGGAACCCTGGCCGCGTACAAGTTCTTCAACATCCAGGTCACGGACAAGTTCCGCAAGGTCATGATGATCGCGATGTTCAGCTTCGTGGGCGTCATGCTCGTCAACATGGTGCTGAGCCTCACCGGCGTGCTGGAGTCCGGCGGACTGCGCGGCTTCAACACGCTCGGCCTGGTCGTCTCGGCCATCGCCGTCGTGCTCGCCGTCTTCATGCTGATCCTCGACTTCGACTACGTCGAGAAGGGCATCGCGGCCGGTGCGCCGGAGCGGGAGTCCTGGCGCGCGGCGTTCGGTCTGACCGTCACCTTGGTCTGGCTGTACATCGAGATCCTGCGCATCCTCGCCATCTTGCGTGGCGACTGATCAACTGTTGATCTGAGACGAGCGGCCGGCTTCCTTCGGGAGCCGGCCGCTTGCTCTGTCTGGGGGACAGTCAGCGGCGACGGCGGAGCACGGTGGCCCAGCTGCGACCCTGGCCGGTCTCCTGAACGACCTGGGTGCCAGCGTTCTGGGAGGCCTCGGAGGCTGCCTCGTCCAGCGACATGACGTCGCGCGGCGGGCCGGCGTACGCAGCAGTGCGCTCGTGCTCGCGCCACGAGGCGGCGAGGGCCGGAACCAGCACCGAGACCATGTTGGCGTAGCCGGTCTCTGACGGGTGGAAGCGATCGACGCCGAACATCACGTCCCGTTCGGCCATGAACAGGACTCCCAGCAGTCCGCCGAGCGAGACCGCCCTGCCGCCGGCTTCGACCACCGCCACGGTCTGGCGACGGGCCAGCGTGCGGCTCAGGCTCCGCGCCACGGTGCGTAGCGGCTGCATGATCGGCTGCACGGTGCCAAGATCGGGACAGGTGCCGACCACCACCTCCGTGCCGAGGTCGACGAGGCGCCCGACGGCTCGGCCCAGATGATTCGCCGACGTGCGGGGCGATACCTGGTGGGTCACGTCGTTGGTGCCGATGATGATGACGGCGAGGTCCGGCCTGAAGTCGCCGACCTGATCGATCTGGGCGTTGAGATCCGATGCCTTGGCGCCGACGACGGCGCGGCAGCGGACGTCGATTTGCGCATCGAGCACGTGGGCCAGGCCGATGCCGATCATGGCTGAGGGTGTCGCGTCGGCGCGTTCCATGCCGTATCCGACGGCGGCGCTGTCGCCGAGCACCAGGACCTGGATCGGGGATCCGGGCAGGTCGGCGCCGTAGAGGCCGTCCGGGGACGGCGGACGAGCATCGGTCATACCGATGGCGCGGCGGGCCAGCAGCGCTTCTCCCACCAGGAACCCGTAGAGGCCGGAGAGTGTCACCGTGCTTCCGACCGCTGCCGCCGCGGCGACAGTACGGGGGCGTGGCATGGGTTCATTCTAGGCCGTGGCACTGTGACGCCGTGACCCAGAGGACCCCCAACCTGCGCGACATCGGATCGACTCCCACAGCGGACGGAGGACAGATCCGCTCCGGCGCCGTGTTGCGCAGTGCCCTGCCCTTCGACCACGACGTGGTCGACCACGTCGTGTGGCCGCCAGCGGTCGTGCTCGACCTGCGATCAGAGGCGGAGATCGCCCAGCACCCCACCCTCGCCGCCCCTCCGACGGTCCACCTGCCGCTGCTGGCGTCGCTGCGGCCCGAGAGCCATCTCGACGGCACCCTCGTCACGCTCTACGCCGCCGTGCTCGAGTCGGCGGCCCCGCTGCTGGTCGAGGTGGTGCGCATCGTCGCCGATGCGCGGGGCCCGGTGCTGATCCACTGTGCTGCGGGCAAGGATCGCACCGGCATCTCGGTCGCGCTGCTGATGCGGCTGGTCGGGGTCGAGCGTGATGTCGTGATGGCCGACTACGTGCACACCAACGAGCACATCGACGCGGTCGACGCCCGCCTCCGCGCGTTGAGCGGGAACGAGCGGCGCGACGAGCTGCCGCGCGAGTACTTCCACGTGGTGCCTGCCGCGCTGGACGCCGTGATGGACATCTGGGACGCGGCGCCCGGCGGCACGGTGGGGTGGCTGGAGCGCGAGAGCCGTGACCTGGGTGGAGGAGACGAGGATCTCGTGGAGCGACTGCGGCAACGTCTGTTAATCTCAGATACCGACAGTATCTGAAATCTCTCGAGAGGCACTGACATGACCACCATCGCAGGCAAGGTCGCCGTCGTCACCGGAGCTGGATCAGGCATCGGGCGTGCACTCTCGGTGGAACTGGCTCGTCGTGGAGCACGGTTGGCGATCAGTGATGTCGACACCGTGGGCCTCTCCGAGACCGAAGCGCTCGTGCGAGCTGTCGGCGTCGAGGTCAAGGCCGATCCGCTCGACGTCTCCCAGCGTGAGCTCGTGCTGGCCTACGCCGACGAGGTCGCCGAGCACTTCGGTGTGGTCAACCTCGTGTTCAACAACGCTGGCATCGCCTTCTCCGGCGACATCGAGGCGATGTCGTTCAAGGAGATGGACCGCGTGATCGACGTCGACTACTGGGGTGTCGTCGCCGGCACCAAGGCGTTCCTGCCGCACCTGATCGCCTCGGGCGAGGGGCACGTGGTCAACATCTCCAGCATCTTCGGCCTCTTCAGCGTGCCGACGCAGAGCGCCTACAACTCCGCCAAGTTCGCGGTGCGCGGCTTCACCGAGGCGCTGCGCCAGGAGATGAAGCTGCGCCGACGCCCCGTGCAGGTGACCTGCGTGCACCCCGGCGGCATCAAGACCAACATCGTGAACAACGCCACCGCCGTCGACGGCCTGGACAACACCAGGTTGGCGCAGGACTTCAACGCCAAGCTGGCGCGCACCACGCCCGAGAAGGCTGCCGAGGTGATCCTCAAGGGCGTCGAGAAGAACAAGGCCCGCGTGCTGATCGGCGCCGATGCCATTGCCCTGGACGCGATGGTGCGCCTCATCGGGCCGCGCTACCAGCCGCTGGTCACGTTCTTCACCCGCCGCAACGGCATGTGAGCCTCACGCGTAGGTGACGCCCGTGGCGTGCAGTGGGCAGTAGCCGTACGGGTTCTTGACGAGGTACTGCTGGTGCACGGCCTCGGCGTAGTAGTACTCGTCCAGCGGCAGGATCGACGTGGTGATCTCGCCGTAACCGGCCTGGGTCATCTGCTGCTGGTACGCCTCGCGCGACGACTCGGCCTGGGCCTGCTGCTCCTCGCTCGTGGTCAGGATGACCGAGCGGTAGTTGGAGCCGCGGTCGTTGCCCTGACGCATGCCCTGGGTGGGGTTGTGGTTCTCCCAGAACACCTCGAGCAGCTGCTGGTAGGTGACCATGGACGGGTCGAAGATCAACCGCACGACCTCGGCATGGCCGGTGCGTCCGGTGCAGACCTCGTCGTAGGTGGGGTGCGGTGTGATGCCGCCGGCGTAGCCGACCGTGGTGGACCAGACGCCCGGGACCTCCCAGAACGTCTTCTCCTCACCCCAGAAGCAGCCGAGGCCGAACACGGCGATCTCGAAGCCGTCGGGGCCGTCGGTGACCAGCGGGTTGCCGGTCACCAGGTGGGTGTCGCCGACGTCGAACGGGCGCTCGGCGCGTCCGGACAGGGCGTTGTCGGACGTGGGCAGTTCGGACTTGCGACCAAACATGGTCTTCACCTCTCGTGGGACTGCATTCATCGTCTGTTCGGTTGAACGTCACGCGCCCTCCCGATGTTCCTGCCGACGTGTCATAGGCTCGTGACGGAGGTTCGAGTGAGTGACAAGCGGTACGAGGTCCCGGTGGGCGTGGAGATCGCCACGCAGTGGGCCTGGCGACTGCTGATCATCGGTGCCGCCGGATTCGGGGTCATCTGGCTGCTCGGCTACTTCAGCGAGATCACGATTCCGTTGGCCATCGCGCTGCTCGGCACGGCCCTGACCGTCGGCGCCGTCGACTGGCTGCAGGCCAAGGGTGTGCCTCGGGCGGCGGGAACGTTCGCCGTGGTGCTGACGATGCTCGCCGCGTTCTTCGGGATGCTGGCCCTGGTCGGTCAGCAGCTGTCGACCCAGGTCACCGACCTGCGCGACAACGTGGTCGAGGGAATCTCGCAGGTCCAGGACTGGGCCACCGACGGACCCCTCAACCTCAGCGACAACCAGCTGCAGGGCTACATCGACGAGGTGCGCGAGTTCGTCGCCTCCAGCGACACGGCGGTCCTGGCCCGCGTGACCGAGGTCGGCACGACCCTCACGCACGTGCTGGCAGGGTTCTTCATCGCGTTGTTCGCGGCCTTCTTCTTCCTCTACGACGGCAACCGCATCTGGTCGTGGTTCGTGGCGATCTTCCCGGGGGAGGCGCGCGAGAAGATCGACTCCTCGGGCCGGACCGCGTGGCTGACTCTGACCATGTTCGTGCGAGCCACGGTGATCGTCGCACTCGTCGACGCCGTGGGCATCGCCCTGGCGGCGTGGGCCCTGGGTGTTCCGCTGTCGTTCGCGATCGGGGTCCTGGTGTTCCTGGCAGCCTTCGTGCCCGTCATCGGTGCGTTCGTGTCAGGCCTGGTGGCGGTGCTCGTGGCGCTGGTCGCCCAGGGACCCGTCGTCGCCCTCTTCATGCTGATCGCCGTGGTGGTGGTGCAGCAGGTGGAGGCACACGTTCTGCAGCCGTTCCTGATGGGCCGGTTCGTCTCGGTGCACCCGCTCGCGATCATCCTGGCCATCGCGGCCGGTGTCGCAGTCGCCGGCGTGGTGGGCGCGCTGGTCGCCGTCCCGCTGGCCGCCTGTCTGAACGGCGTCGTGCGGCACCTGGTCGACTCGGCGCAACCTTTCCAGAGTGAACCCGAACCCGAAGTGGAGATCGAGGACGGTGTCGAGGTCGAATGAATCTGAGTGACGTGCGGGCGGCCCGCGAGCTGTTGGACGGAGTCATCGAGTACACGCCGATCGCGCACTCGCGCTGGCTCAGCGAGCGCGCGGGCACCGATGTCGTGCTGAAGGCGGAGAACCTCCAGCGCACCGGATCGTTCAAGATTCGTGGCGCCTACGTGCGGATCGCCCGGCTGACCGAGGTCGAGCGAGCCCGCGGCGTGGTCGCGGCCAGCGCAGGCAATCACGCGCAGGGGGTGGCGCTGGCGGCCTCCATGCTGGGCACCCAGGCCACCATCTTCATGCCGAACGGCGCCGCCCTGCCCAAGGTGGCCGCCACCGAGGGCTACGGCGCCGAGGTGCGGTTCCACGGCAGCGGGGTCACCGAGGCACTCGTCCCGGCGCTGGAGTTCGCCGAGTCGACGGGTGCGGTGCTGATCCACCCGTTCGACCACGAGGACATCGTGGCCGGACAGGGCACCGTCGGCCTGGAGATCCTCGAGCAGGTGCCCGACGTCCGTACGATCCTCGTGCCGCTCGGGGGCGGTGGCCTGACCGCCGGCATCGCGTTGCTCAAGACGGAGCGGCCCGACATCCGCATCGTCGGCGTGCAGGCCGAGGAGGCTGCCGCGTTCCCCGGATCCCTGGCCGGCGGCAAACCGGTCGCCGCGAAGATGCGCCCCACCATGGCCGACGGAATCGCCGTGGCCCAGCCCGGGTCGATCCCGTTCGAGATCGTGGCCGAGCACCTCGACGAGGTCATCACGGTCAGCGAGGAGGCCCTCAGCCGGGCGCTCATCGGCCTGCTCGAGCGGGCCAAGTTCCTCGTCGAGCCTGCCGGGATCGCGGCCGTGGCGGCGCTGCTGGAGCGTCCCGGCGACTTCGAGGGTCCTGTCGTGCCGGTGCTGTCCGGCGGCAATGTCGACGCGTTGCTCCTGCTCGACGTGATCCGCCACGGGCTGGTGGCCGGTGGCCGCTTCATGGCGCTGAAGGTCCGCATCTCGGACCGTCCTGGCGCACTGATGGGACTGCTCAGCGATCTCGCGTCACTGCAGGTCAATGTGCAGAACGTCAATCACGACCGGGCGTCGGACTCGTTGCTGATCAACCAGGTCGACGTCGACGTGCAGTTCGCGACCCGGGGCCCGCAGCACCGCGCCGAGGTGCAGCGCCGTCTGGTCGAGCTGGGCTACGTGCTGGTGTAGCTCAGAAGGGCCCAGCTCAGAAAGGTTTGGCGGCGACGACCTCGACGCTGATGGTGGAGCCGTTGGGGGCGTCGTAGCTGACGGTGTCGCCGACCTTCTTGCCCTGCAGGGCCGCGCCCATGGGGGAGGTGGGGGAGTAGACGTCGATCTCGACGCTGGAGTCGAGGCTCAGCAGCTCGCGCGAACCGAGCAGGAACTGTTCGGTGTCGTCGTCGCCAGCGAAACGGATCGTGACGATCATGCCGGCCTCGACGAGTCCGTCGTCGGCGGGCTTCTCGCCGACCTCAGCCTTGCGCAGCATGGCCTCGAGCTGGTCGATGCGGGCCTTGGTCTTGCCCTGCTCCTCGCGGGCGGCGTGGTAGCCGCCGTTCTCCTTGAGGTCGCCCTCCTCGCGGGCGGAGGCGATCTTGGCGGTGATGTCGTCGAGCACCACGTTCTTGAGGTGATCGAGATCAACCACCAGGCGATCGTAGGCCTCTTGGGTGACCCAGATGGTCTCAGAATCGGTGGGCTGGCTCATGTCGCCTCCTAGACGTAGCGCACCCCGGGAATCTGCCCGGGGTGAACGTCACATCCTACCAGTCAGCGCACCTGCGCACACGTCCTCAGCGTTCCGGTGACAGCGCGTCGCTCCGTCTGGATGTCGATCTCGATGCGCTCGACCTCCTGGGACGAGCTCGCGACGTCGACGGTCTTCTCACCCACGATGGAGTGGTCCAACGCCTGTGCGTAGACGGTGCACCGGACGTCGAGCGGATCGGGGCGAACGACGTCGAGGTTGACGGTGACCAGGTTGTCCGACGCGATGTCGTAGGAGTACACGCGGGCCGAGACGGGGTCCTTCTGGAATCCGACCCAGGCGGCGAAGGCCACGCCGATCGTCACGCCGATCGCAGCGACGGTCGGCCAGAACCAGCTCGGACGGGCGGTGCGGCCGTATCGCTGCTGCAGGTCGGTGGAGTTGCTCACCATTCCAGTGTCTCAGCAGGGTGTCTGAGTCGGGAACACCCGGCGCGCTGTCGCTGTTGCAGCCGAGGGAAGATGATGTGACCCCGAAGGAGAGTTTCCGTGGCCGATCTACGCCTCATGCACGTGCACGCCCACCCCGACGACGAGTCCAGCAAGGGTGCTGCGTCCACGGCCAGGTACGTCGCCGAGGGCGTCGACGTCCACGTGGCCACCTGCACGGGAGGTGAGCGCGGCGACATCTTGAACCCGCAGTTCGAGCACCCCGGCATCACGGACAATCCTGCGCTGATCACCGAGATCAGGCGCGAGGAGATGGACCGGGCCCGCGAGATCCTCGGGATCACCCAGGACTGGCTGGGCTTCGTCGACTCCGGCTGGCCCGATGGCGACCCCAAGCCGCCGCTGCCCGAGGGCTGCTTCGGGTTGATGAACATGCAGGACGCCGCCGAGCCGCTGGTGCGCCTGATCCGCTCGTTCAAGCCGCAGGTGCTGACCACCTACGACGAGAACGGCGGCTACCCGCACCCCGATCACATCAAGTGCCACGAGATCAGCGTGTGGGCGTTCGAGGCCGCAGCCGACCCCGAGGCCTACCCCGACGCCGGTGAGCCGTGGCAGGTCTCGAAGCTCTACTACCACCTGGGGTGGAGCTACAAGCGCATCGAGGCGATCTCGAAGGCCATGGACGAGCACGGACTCGAGAACCCGTACGCCGAGCGGCTCGAGAAGTGGGAGCGCAAGCCCGAGGATGAGGAGCGCCTCACCACGCAGGTCGAGTGCGCCGAGTACTTCCCGGTTCGTGATGCGGCGCTGCTCGCGCACGCGACCCAGATCGATCCCGACGGCTGGTTCTTCAAGGTCCCGCACGAGATCCAGGCGGCCGCGTGGCCCTACGAGGACTACCAGCTGGTGACCTCGCACGTCGAGACGCAGCTGCCCGAGACGGACCTGTTCGCCGGCCTGCGCTGATCTGGGTGCTCGGGCGGGCTCAGTGCTGGGGCGGACTCAGTCGAGGTGGCGCGACCAGGCGAAGCAGTACAGGCCGAAGGTGGCCAGACCTGCTGCGACGAGGCTCAGCAGGTAGGGGCCGAACGGCTGGTCTCGCAACGTCTTGAGCGCGTCATCGAGTCCGCCTGCCTTGTCAGGGTCGAAGGTGATGGCGGCCCAGGCGAAAAGTGCGCCGATGATGCCCAGGGCGATGCCCTTCGCGGCCCACCCGACCGTTCCGATGCGTTCGATGGCCCGGCCCGAGGGCCCGATCGTCGCCCCGGGCGCAAGGTCCTGGGTGAACGAGCTGGTGATGCCGCGCCACACCTGTCGGGCGGCGATCACGAGGATGACGACACTGACGACGCCCACGAGCGTGCGACCGAAGGGGACGCTCATCAGGCGTGCCGTCGCGGCCTCCTCGCTCGACCCGCTGCCTGAGCTGCCGCCCGAACCGATCGCGATGCGTCCGGAGGTGATCGTGAGGGCAAGGTAGATCACGGCCCTGCCGACGGACTGGGCCCGCTTCCGCCACAGCGTGGCCCCCTCATTCCCCCGGTGTCCCCAGATCGCCTCGGTGATCTGCCACACCGCGAGGGCGGCAAGTCCGATCACGGTGATCCACAGGACGACGGCGCCGAAAGGCTGACCGGCCAAGGTCTTCAGTGCTCCGCCGGCGCTGGCGTCCTGCCCGCTACCCGACCAGGCGACCTGCGCGGCGATGACGGCGATCAACAGGTGGACGACGCCGTAGGCCACCAGTCCCACCCGGGCGCCGGCCTGCAAGGTCACGGTGTCGTCGACGTCTGTGGCTTCCATAGGTCCGGATGCTCCCATGCGCGGAGACCACGGCACGGATCCGGCCCGTCACAGGTACGGTGGCAGCATGCTTGAGCAAGTCGTCGTGACCTCCTTCGTGGCCTTCGTGACCGCGGACGTCCCCATCACGCCCGAGAATGTGAAGCCCGGATGGATCGCGCTCGGTGTCGTCGCTGCGATGGGTCTTGGCCTGGTGGTGCTCGTCCGCTCGTTCATCAAGCACTCACGCGTGGCCAATCGGCCCTGGGAGGGCGAAGACTCCGCATGAGCGACCGGTCAGGCGACGAGGAGGCGCAGGAGCCGCTTCCCGTCCCGCGACACCTGGTCGAGCGCGGTGAGGTCACCGGACATGAACGCACCTACTGACTGCTCGAACATGCCGTCGTACGCGGCGTAGGCGAGGGACGGCTCGACCTGCACGGTGGTGTGGGACAGCGCGCCATACCGAGTGACGATCTTCCAGATCATCTCCTGCAGCAGCCCATCGATGTCGCGGATCACCTCGACGAGCTCGTGCTGGAACCTGCTCTGGTTGCGCAGGTCGTACCAGAGTCGGTGCATGGAGGCTTCGTCGCGCAAGGTCTCGGCCATGGCCGTCGAGAATCGATCAGCCAGCTCGTCTGCGGTGACGGACGTGGCGACGATGTCGTCGTAGTGGGTGGCGCAGTCCGTCTTGTACTGACGCACGCACTGTTGCAGCAGATCGTTCTTGTCGGTGAAGTAGTAGTGCAGGACGCCGTGGGAGAACTCGGAGTTGTCGGCGATGTCGCGCAGTCCGGTGTTGGCGTAGCCGCGGTCGGCGAGCGTGACCAGGGCCGCCGACGCCAGCTCTTCGCGGCGGCGCGAGAACTTGTCGACGGACGACTTCTCGGCGCGGTCGTTCGACGTCGTCACCATCAGCTCCTCCCGTCCAGCTGTTCCTGAGTCTAGTCGTCCTGCGCCTGTGCACTGGGAGATCGCATCCTACTGGACAGGCGTCAAGAATTATCTTGACGGTTGTCAAGATCAGTGGTGTGCTGTGACTCAGGTCATATCCACGACGAAGGGAACAGCGACATGGCAACGTGCGATCTGAGTGGCCGCAAGGTCCTCATCACCGGAGGAGCCCGAGGGCTGGGGCTCAAGATGGCCGAGACCGTGGCGGCCCAGGGCGCGGCCGTGGTCGTGGCAGACATCGATGCCGAGGCCGGGCAGGCCAGTGCCGACGCACTCGCCGAGCAGGGACACCAGGCGTCGTTCGTCCACCTCGACGTGACCGACGATGCGTCCTGGGCGGCCGCGGTCCCTGACGCCGTGGCTGCGCTGGGCGGTCTTGACGTGCTGGTCAACAACGCAGGGATCGAGATCACCGATCTGTTCGTCGACCTCGATCCGGCCAATGCCCGCAAGACCTTCGACGTCAACGTGGTCGGCACCATGCTGGGCATCAAGCACGCCTTCTTGACCATGCGTCCCGAGGGCGCCGCTGGAGCCGGCGGCGCGGTCATCAACATCGCGTCCGTCGCCGCGACGATCGCTTTTCCTGGAATCGCCGCCTACTCGGCGTCGAAGTCCGCCATCGATCGACTGACCCGCGTCGCTGCTGCAGAGTCCGGTCGGCTCGGATACGGCGTGCGGGTCAACGCGGTCTGCCCGGGCCTCGTGCCCAACGCGATGGGCGCCCAGCTGGCCAACGACACGGCTGAGCGAGGTCTCTTCGGCTCACCGGACGAGGCCGTCGGTGCCGTGGTCAGCCTGACCCCGTCCGGCCGCCTGGCGACCGAGCAGGACATCGCCAACGGCGTCGCCTTCCTCGCCTCCGAGGACTCGGCCTTCGTCAACGGCGTCGCCCTGTCGGTCGACGGCGGCATGGGCATGTGAACCCCGACCTCTTCCATCCCTTCCACCAGATAAGGAACCCCCATGAGTGAGAAGTCCGTCGTCGTATACGGCGCATCCGGGTACACAGGTCGACTGATCTGCGAGTACCTCCGTGAGTACAACGTCCCGTTCATCGCCGCCGGCCGCGACGAGGAGAAGCTGGTCTCGTCCATGGCCTCCCACGTCCCCGGCATCGAGACGGCCGACTTCGAGGTCGTCCAGGTCGACCACGAGGTCGGCGCGCTGACCGCGCTGTTCTCCGGCGCCTCCGTGGTGCTGAACACCGTCGGACCGTTCAGTCGGTACGGGCCCGAGGTGGTGGAGGCCTGCCTCGCGGCCGGTGTCCACTACACCGACACCACCGGTGAGCAGGACTGGGTCATCACGTGCGACGAGAAGTACGGCGCGGATTTCGCCGCAGCAGGGCTGGTCCTCTCGCCCGGACTCGCACAGATGTACACGACGGGGGAGATCGCGGCCGAGATCGCACTGGAGAAGCCGGGCCTCGACACGCTCGACATCGCGGTCTTCTGGGGAGGCAGCCCCACGGTCGCCTCCACGCAGACCATCTTGTTCAACGCGGCCCTGACCGACGCGCACTATCTCGAGCAGGACGCGTACGTGCCGTTCGATCCCGAGGCAGGTCACTTCCACCTGAATATTCCCGGGCAGCACGAGGTCGCGCTCGCCCTTCCGTGGGGTGGCACGTCGCATCCGGTCTGGTACCGGAAGGATCCACGCGTCGCGAACGTCAAGGCTCTGGGTGGCGTCTTCAACCGCGGCCTGATGCTTGCGGTCCCGCAGATCGTGGCCGGCGCCATCGAAGCGACCGAAGGCATGGGAGTCGAGGAGAAGTACGCCGCCCTGGCAGCCACCGCCTCCCAGGTCATGAGCGAGATGCCTCCGCGCGAGAACCCGCGGGTCAACAAGTCGATGGACTCCGTCCACGCATCGGGCCCGCTCGGTCGTGCTCATGTCGTCATCCACGGCAAGGAGAACTACAAGCAGACGGGTCTGTTGCAGGCCTACGCCGCCTACTCCCTGCTGCAGCAGCCGCCCAGGAGGGTCGGTTTCGCGTCGGGCTGCCAGGCCTTCGGTCATCGCGAGCTGCTCGGGCAGCTGATGGGCTTCGGCCTCGTGCAGGCGCCCGTCGTCACGATCGACTGACGCGTCTCATGCACTTCGCTTTCCTGCCCGAGGCACGCTGCACCGCCGATCCGGACGCTGCGGCGATCGCCGATGACACGACGTCGCTGACCAACGCCGACCTCGCGGACCGCGTGAGGTCGGCCGCTGGCGCCCTCGTCGATCGCGGGGTCGGTCCTGGTGACGTCGTGGCGGTCCAGTTGAAGAACCGGGTCGAGCTGATCGTGGTCCTCTTCGCCACCTGGCGGATCGGGGCCACGGTCAATCCACTCAATCCCGTGCTCACCGGGGCCGAAGCGCGTCACCAGGTCCTCGATGCCCGGTCAGTGGTCCTGATCACCGAGGACGGCACCGGTCCGGTCGCCGACCTGTCGACCCTCGCAGTGTCGAGCCTCGAGTCGTCCACGGAGCTGCCGATGGCTGAAGCGCGTCCCGGCGACCTGGCGATGCTGATCTACACCAGTGGAACCACGGGGCGGCCCAAGGGCGTGATGCTCACGCACGCCAATCTCGATGCGATGACGGGAAGCTTCATCGAGTGGTTCGACATCACCTCGGCGGACCACAGCCTGCTGGTGCTTCCGCTGTTCCATGCCAACGGCATCGTCCTGGGCACTCTCACTCCGCTACGAGCGGGCGGTCAGGTCACGATCGTGGGCACGTTCTCGCGCGACAGGTTCTTCGCCGACGTCGAGCGAGTACGGCCCACCTACTTCTCGGCGGTGCCGGCCATCTACGCGATGCTCAGCTCCCTGCCGGACGACGTCGTTCCCGACACCTCGTCCCTGCGATTCGCCGTCTGCGGTGCCGCGCCAATGCCGGCCCAGCTCATCGACCGGTTCGAGCAGCGGTTCGGTCTCACGCTGGTCGAGGGGTACGGATTGTCCGAGACGACGTGCGCGTCGACGATCAATCCGCTGCGCGGTGTTCGCAAGCCCGGAACGGTGGGCCTGCCCCTCCCCGGTCAGCAGGTCGGCGTGATCGACCCGGACGGTGAGCTGCTCGCTGCCGGCGAGGTGGGCGAGGTGGTCATCTCCGGCCCGACCGTGATGACCGGTTATCTCGGTCAGCCCGAGGAGACGGCGAGGACCATCGTCGATGGGTGGCTTCGAACCGGTGATGTCGGCCGATTCGATGCCGATGGGTATCTCGTCCTGGTCGATCGGGTGAAGGACATGATCATCCGGGGCGGCGAGAACATCTACCCCAAGGAGATCGAGTCGGTGCTGTATCAGCAGGCCGACGTCCTCGAGGCCGCCGTGGTCGGCGAACCCGACGACGTGCTCGGCGAGGTGCCGATCGCCTTCGTCGCCCGCCGCCCGGGCGGGACGGTCGACGAGGCCACCCTGCTCGAGCACTGCCGCGAACAGCTCAGCAGGTTCAAGCTGCCCACCCGGATCACGCTGCTCGATGCGCTGCCCAAGAACGCCGTCGGCAAGATCGACAAGCCAGCTCTTCGACGTCTCACGGAGTCCTGACGGTCCGCACTAGGCTGAGTCGATGAGCGAAAGTCTGCGGCTGGCCAATCTCGACTACGACGTCGAGGACCACATCGCGCTGGTCCGGTTCAACCGGCCGGACCAGCGCAACACGTTCAGCAAGCAGATGGCCGTCGACATCGACGCGGCGATGTCTGCCGCCGACGTCGACGACGCGGTACGTGTCGTTGTCTTCGCGGGCAGCGGCGGACACTTCTGTGCCGGTGCGGACCTCGAGGCCGCGATGTCGGGCCAGCTCGGCGCGGGCGACACCTTCGACGATCTCGCCGGCGACATCACCGGCGTGGAACGAGACTCCGGCGGGTTCGCGGCCTTGTCCATTGCGCAGTCGCGCAAGCCGGTCATCGGCGCCATCGAGGGATCGGCAGTCGGCATCGGGGCCACGCTGACGCTGCCCATGGACGTCCGCGTGGTGGGGGAGTCGACCCGGTACGGATTCGTGTTCAACCGTCGTGCCCTGGTGCCCGAGGCGGCCTCGTCGTGGTTTCTGCCGCGGGTCGTCTCGCCGGGCAAGGCCATGGAGTGGGTGCTCACCGGCCGTCTGATCGGCTCGGCCGAGGCGTTGTCCGCCGGGCTGGCCAATCACGTCGTCGCCGATGACGAGGTCGTCACCACGGCGCTCGGCATTGCGCGCGAAATCGCCGATCGCACCTCGCCGGTCTCGGCCTCGCTGGCTCGCCAGATGATCTGGCACGGGCTCGAGGCCTCGTCACCGTGGCAGGCCCACGCCGCGGAATCGCGGGCGCTGGCCGAACGCTTCGCCAGCGCCGACCTGGCCGAGGGCATCTCCTCGTTCTTCGACAAGCGCGATCCCGCGTTCCCGATGACGGTGCCGTCCGATCTTCCCGACGTGGTGGATCGTCCGGCCCAGCGGCCCGCGGATCTGTAGGGACTGATCCGCGGCGGCTGCGACTGGTCCTCAGTCCATCGCGAATCTGCGGCGGTAGGACGTCGGGGTGGTGCCGTAGGCGTCGGCGAACCGTTGGCGGAACGTGACGACGCTGCCGAAGCCGCTGCGGGTGGCGATGGAGTCGATCGACAGGGTCGAGCGTTCGAGCAGTCGGCGGGACTCGTCGAGGCGCCGGGTCGTCAACCACCTCGCAGGGCTCGAGCCGGTGAACTCGGTGAAGCGGCGGGTGAAGTTCCGTCTGCTCATTCGGGCGTGCGTGGCCATCGCGTCGACGGTGATGCGCTGGTCGAGGCGGCCGAGGGCCCAGTCGATCGTGTCGCCGAGCTGTCCGACGCCGTCCGGCTCGGGCACGGGACGGGAGATGTACTGCGCCTGCCCGCCCTCTCGGTGCGGCGCGACCACGAGGTGTCGGGCCAGCGTCGAAGCGGCCTCAGAACCAAGCTCGCGCCGGACGATGTGCAGGCAGGCATCGATCGCCGACGCAGTCCCGGCCGATGTCAGCACGTCGCCGTGGTCGATGTAGATCGCGTCGGCGTTGACCACCACCGCGGGATGGCTGGTCGCCATCTGCTCGGCAGCGCTCCAGTGGGTGACGACGGTTCGCCCGTCGAGCAGGCCCGAGCCAGCCAGGGGAAAGGCGCCCAGGCACAGACCTGCCAGGCCGGCACCTCGACCGGCGGCTTCATGGATCGCCGTCGACACCTCGGGGTCGGCAGGGCGCAGGTCGGAATGCCACGAGGGGAAGACCAGCAGATCGGCCTCGAGGGCGGCGTCCGGACCGCGGAGGTGGTCGAGCGTCATTCCCTCCGCCGTCGTCACCTGCGGCTGGGTGCTCCACACCGCCGTCGTCCAGGAGGTGTCGAGGCCGAGCTGGCGCACCTCGGTGAACACCGTCGTCGGGACGGACAGGTGAAACAGGCTCATCTGGTCGAAGGCGTGGATCGCGATCTTCATGGTCTGCTCCGTTCAGGCTTGGCCCGAATCCATCGGAAGTCGGCATCTGTGCCACTCACGCTACCGCGAAGACGCGACGAGACTGGAGTTCAACCCCGAATCAAGGAGCTCACCGTGACCGCCAAGCGTGCACTCATCGTCATCGACGTCCAGAACGAGTACTTCGACGGCATCCTGCAGGTCCAGTACCCGTCCCGTGAGGAGTCCCTCGCCAACATCACCCGCGCCATGGATGTCGCCGTCGAGCTCGACATGCCGGTCGTCGTGCTGCAGCACGAGCTGCCCGAAGGTGCGCCGGTGTTCGCGGTCAACTCGCCCAGCTGGACGCTGCACCCGGAGATCGAGAGCCGCCTGAAGCCGGAGTTCAAGCGGGCGTCGAAGGTCTGCGGCAGCGCCTTCACCGGCGAGGGAGTTCCCGAGTTCCTCGCGGAGCACGGGGTCGAGACCGTCTCGATCGTCGGCTACATGACGAACAACTGCGACATCGCCACGGCCGCGGACGCCGAGGTCCGCGGGTACGGCGCGGAGGTCCTGTCCGACGCGTCCGGAGCCATCCACCTGGCGAACGAGGCTGGCAGCGTGTCGGCCGAGCAGCTGCACAAGACGCTGATGGTGCTGCTGAACTCGAACTTCGCCGCCGTCGCCACCACCGATGCGTGGATCGAGGCCGCCCGCTCGGGCGCCGAGCTGCCGAAGAGCGATCTGGGCACCTCCGCGACACAGGGCCGCGCCGAGTTCGACGCCTGAGTCACCTCACGATTGGGTGCGGGCCGTGCTGGCAGACATGTCGAGGGACGTGACACATCCCGACGACGTGTTAAGTTTACTGGGAATACTTAACGCGTAGTTCGGATGAGTCGAAAGAGTTGACACATGTCCTGGAGCCCCGAGATCCCTTTCAATGAGCTACCGCCGCTGCCGCCGGCGGGTCTCGATCTTGAACCCAAGGCAGTACTCAAAGCGACAATCGAGGCGCGAACCGCCTTGGCAACACTGGCCCAAGCGGGTCAGCTCCTGCCCAATCCCAACATCTTGATTCATGCTGTCCCGCTGCTTGAAGCGCAGGCCAGTTCGGAGATCGAGAACATCGTCACGACCGCCGATGAACTGTTCAAGCACGTTGATTCAGGAGGGGGAGACCACGCCACCAAGGAGGCCCTGCGCTATCGGACCGCGCTGTTCGCCGGCGTCGATTCGGTCAGAAGTCGGCCGTTGACTGGAGCGACAGCAGCTCGAATCTGTTCCGAATTGCAGGGCCGGGACATGTCTGTCCGCGCGGTACCAGGCACTCGCATCGCGAACCCCAGCACGCGAGAGATCGTGTACGCGCCGCCCGAGGGTCCTGACCACATTCGAGAGAAACTCTCGGCGTGGGAGCGTTTCATCCATGCCGACGACGATCTCGATCCGCTGGTGCGCATGGCCGTGGCTCACTACCAGTTCGAGGCAATCCACCCATTCCATGATGGCAATGGGCGTACCGGCCGCGTCATCAACATCTTGATGCTGATCGACGCTGGTCTGCTGAACGAGCCCATCCTGTACCTCTCACGCGCGATAATTGCCCGGAAGAACGACTACTACCGACTCCTGCGTGCGGTGACGGCTGAAGGCGCATGGATCGAGTGGATTCTCTACATGCTTGATGTAGTCCGGGAGTCTGCAACGTCAACAACACGCAAGATTGCAGCGATCCGCATGTGCCAGGAGGACATTGCCGAGCGAGCGCGTGCGGCCACCACGGGTGGACGCGACGCCCAGTTCCTGGCTGTCCTCTTTGAGCAGCCCTACAGCCGAATTAGCGCTGTTTCTGATCGCTGCGGTGTTTCTCGGCAGACGGCCTCGTCGTGGCTGCATGCCTTGGTCGAAGCAGGGCTCCTCAGTGACGTCAAGGTTGGCAGAGAACTTCTCTTCGTCAATCACGAGTTCTTGGATGTGCTGACCCGACCGGAGTGAGCTTCGTGAATCATTCGTTCAAAGGTGACACACGAGTCACTCGTTAGGAGTCATGGGAATGGCCAATCGTCTCGCCCACGCCACCAGCCCGTACCTGCTGCAGCACGCCGAGAACCCTGTCGACTGGTACGAGTGGGGTCCCGAGGCGCTTGACCTGGCGACGTCGCTGGATCGCCCGATCCTGCTGAGCGTCGGTTACGCGGCCTGCCACTGGTGCCACGTGATGGCGCACGAGTCCTTCGAGGACGCCGACACCGCGGCCTACATGAACGAGCACTTCGTCAACATCAAGGTCGATCGCGAGGAGCGCCCCGACGTCGATGCGGTGTACATGCGCGCCACGCAGGCCATGACCGGTCAGGGCGGCTGGCCCATGACCTGCGTGCTGACGCCGACCGGGGAACCGTTCTTCGCCGGCACCTACTTCCCGCCCGAGCCGACGCAGGGCCGACCTGCCTTCACGCAGATCCTGCAGGCGCTCTCCGAGGCGTGGACCGACAAGCGTGAGGAGGTGCTGGAGGTCGGTCAGAACGTCCTGGGGCACCTGTCCGAATCGATCGACGTCGGGGGAGCGCCCCTGAGCGCCGAGGACCTGGACGGTGCTGCGGCCAAGCTCGCGTCGTCCTACGACGAGGACGCCGGTGGCTTCGGCACGAGCCCGAAGTTTCCGCCGTCGATGGTGCTGGAGTTCGCGCTGCGTCACGCCGATCGGACCGGCGGCTCGCTCGATCAGGTCGCCGGCACCTGCGAGGTGATGGCCCGTGGCGGCATGTACGACCAGCTGTCCGGCGGCTTCGCCCGGTACTCGGTCGACCGGTTCTGGCAGGTGCCGCACTTCGAGAAGATGCTCTACGACAACGCCCAGCTGCTGCGGGTCTACCTGCACTGGTGGCGACAGATCGGTCCGGAGGGGGACGGCTCGGCGCTGGCCGAGCGCATTGTCCGCGAGACCGCGCAGTTCCTGCTCGACGAGCTGCGCACGCCCGAGGGCGGCTTCGCGTCGGCCCTCGATGCGGACAGTGCTGACCAGGCGGGTGCAGTGCACGAGGGCACCTTCTACGTCTGGAACCCGCACCAGCTGATGCAGGTGCTCGGCACGGCCGACGCCGCCTGGGCCGTGCAGCTGCTGGGCGTCACTGGCCCCGGCACCTTCGAGCGCGGGTTCTCGACCCTGCAGCTGCGTGAGGACCCCTCCGATCCTGAGCGCTGGGCTGACGTCCGCAGCAAGCTGCTGGCGGCTCGAGCCACGCGCACCCGCCCGGCTCGCGACGACAAGGTGGTCGCCTCGTGGAACGGTCTGGCGATCTCGGCCCTGTGCGAGGCCGGAGTGCTGTTGGACGACCCCGCGTTCACTCGCGCCGCACTCGAGGCGGCCGAGCTGCTGGTGCGCGTGCACGGCACCGACAGCGCGGCCTTCGCCCGCACCTCCCGCGACGGCGCCGCTGGCAACAACCTGGCGGTGCTGGAGGACCTGGGCGCGGTCGCCGAGTCGTTCGTCGCGGTGCTGGGCGCGACGGGGGACCCAGTCTGGTTGGAGAGAGCGCGGGTGCTGCTGGATCGGGCCCTCGATCAGTTCACGGACGACGATGGTCGCTTCTTCGACACCGCGGCCGACGCCGAGCCGCTGATCGTGCGGCCACGCGATGAGTCCGACAACGCCTACCCGTCAGGCACCTCGGCCATCGTGCACGCCCTGATCGCCTTCGCCGCAGTCACCGGTGAACACCGGTACCGCGACGCCGCCGAGTCAGCCGTGGCAGCGACCGCGCTGCTGGCCACCGAGGTTCCACGCTTTGCCGGGTGGACCCTGGCAGCGGCCGAAGCGCTGCTGGCCGGCCCCCGGCAGGTCGCTGTCGTCGGATCGGCTGAGGATCGGGGCGACCTGCATCGCGCTGCGCTACGCCTGACCTCACCGGGCACGATCGTCGTGGCAGGCGATCCGGGACTGGACGTCCCACTGTTCGCCGATCGCACGCTGGTCGACGGCAGGACTGCTGCCTACGTGTGCGAGAACTTCGTGTGTCGATTGCCGGTCACCGACGTGACGCAGCTGCGCTAGGACTGCTGGTAGGCCAGCAGGCTGACGCCGATGTAGTGCACGATGAACGCCGCGATCGTGAAGCTGTGGAACACCTCGTGGAACCCGAACCAGGTGGGCGACGGGTTGGGCCACTTGAATCCGTAGACGACCGCGCCGATCGAGTACAGGACGCCGCCGACGATCAGCAGCACCAGCACGGGGGTCGAGGCGTTCTCGGCGAACTCGGGGAAGTACAGCACCGCGGCCCAGCCGAGCAGCAGGTACAGCGGCACGTAGAGCCAGCGCGGTGAGCCGATCCAGAACATCTTGAACGCGACACCGGCCAGGGCCCCTCCCCACACCAGGGACAACATGATGATCGCGTGCGACGTGCTCAGCAGCAGCACCGAGAACGGGGTGTAGGAGCCAGCGATCAGCAAGAAGATGTTGGCGTGGTCGAAGCGTTTCCAGAACGCGCGCATACGGATCGACCACGACCCGGTGTGATAGGTCGCCGACACGCCGAACAACAGCATGGCGCTGACCATGAACACGGCTACGGCGAATCGAACCACGACATCATCGGCGATCACCATCATGACCAGGAAGGCGAAGAACGCCAGGGGGAGCGTGGCGGCGTGGAGCCAACCGCGCAGGTGGGGCTTGATGTCCTCGACGGTGTCGCGCATCCGAGTCCCGACCTCGTCGACCAGGGCCTCGGTATCGGTGTCCGCCATGGGCATACATTAGCCGCATGGGTGTTACCACCGTGCTGTACAGCGCGTACGAGCGACGGCTCGCCAGGTCACTGGACCCGCAGCGGCTGCCGTGTCACGTGGGCGCCATCGTCGACGGGAATCGTCGATGGGCCAAGGATGCGCGTCGCGACCTCGAGTCGGGCTACCAGGCCGGCGCCGCGAAGGTCGATGAATTCCTCGACTGGTGCCACGAGCTCGGTGTCGGCACCGTCACCTTGTGGGTCCTGTCGACCGACAACCTGCAGCGCGATGCCGGCGAGGTGGCCAGCATCATGAACGCGGTGCAGGACATGGTCGATCGGCTCGCAGCCGATGGGCGCTGGCAGATCAATCTGCTGGGCAGCCTCGACCGGCTGCCCGTCGATGGAGCTGCGCGTCTGAAGGCCGCGGCGGACCGCTCGGTGGAGCACGGTGCTGCGATGAAGGTCAACATCTGCGTCGGCTACGGCGGACGGCAGGAGCTCACCGACGCGATGAGATCCTTGCTGCTCGAGCAGGCCGCTGCGGGCCGCACCCTCGAGGAGGTCGCCCAGACCCTGGAGGTCGACCACATCGCCGAGCACCTCTACACCAAGGGCCAGCCCGATCCGGACCTGGTGATCCGCACGTCCGGTGAGCAGCGCCTCTCCGGATTCCTGCTGTGGCAGAGCGTGCACTCGGAGTTCTACTTCTGTGATGCCCTGTGGCCGGCGTTCCGCCGCGTCGACTTCCTGCGCGCCATGCGTTCCTACGCCGCCCGCGACCGCCGCTTCGGCACGTAGCCGACCTGTTCACCTGCGCGTTGCCGCGAGGTCGGGCGTGTCTGCGGGAAGTGGCGTGCATCGAGTCGTACGTTCGACGTGTGTTGATGCTCGCCCCTGACATCGCGCGCCGGGTCCACTTCATCGAGTGACGCGACCGGCGCAGGGAGCGCGTGCGTGTCGCGAGGAGGCAGTCATGACTGCTACGAAGCGCCGCACGTACGTCCTGGACACCAGCGTTCTGCTGGCCGACCCCCACGCGATGACGAAGTTCCACGAGCACGAGATCGTGCTCCCGGTCGTGGTGATCACCGAGCTCGAGGGCAAGCGACACGATCCCGAGCTGGGGTACTTCGCACGCACCGCTCTGCGGTTCCTCGATGACCTACGGGTGCAGCACGGCACGCTCAGCGCGCCGCTTCCCATCGGCAACGAGGGCGGGACGCTGCGCGTCGAGCTCAACCACACCGACTCCTCCTCGCTCCCGTCGGGATTTCGACTCGGCGACAACGACACCCGCATCCTGTCGGTGGCCCGCAACCTCGCCGACGAGGGCTTCGAGGTGACCATCGTGTCCAAGGACCTGCCGATGCGGGTCAAGGCATCCGCCGTGGGCCTGGCAGCCGATGAGTACCGCGCCGAGCTGGTGACCGAGTCCGGCTGGACCGGCATGACCGAGCTCGAGGTCGAGAGCTTCGACCTCGACACTCTGTACGAGACCGGAACGGTCGATCTCGAGGAGGCGCGCGAGCTGCCCTGCCACACCGGACTGGTGCTGCTGTCGGACAAGGGCAGCGGACTCGGGCGGGTCACGGCCGACAAGCAGGTGCAGCTGGTGCGCGGCGATCGGGAGGCCTTCGGCATCCGGGGGCGCTCGGCCGAGCAGCGACTCGCCCTCGACCTGCTGCTCGATCCCGAGGTCGGCATCGTCTCGCTCGGCGGCCGCGCCGGCACCGGCAAGTCGGCCATGGCGCTGTGCGCCGGCCTCGAGGCCACGATGGAGCGCGGCCTGCACAAGAAGGTCGTGATCTTCCGGCCGTTGTACGCCGTGGGCGGCCAGGAGCTCGGCTATCTGCCGGGCAGCGAGTCCGAGAAGATGGGCCCGTGGGGCCAGGCGGTCTACGACACCCTCGGTTCCATGACGTCGCCGGTGGTCATCGAGGAGATCCTGGACCGCGGCATGCTCGAGGTCCTGCCGCTGACCCACATCCGCGGCCGGTCGCTGCACGACTCGTTCGTGATCGTCGACGAGGCGCAGTCGCTGGAGCGCAACGTGCTGCTGACCGTACTGTCGCGCATCGGGGCCAATTCCAAGGTCGTGCTGACCCACGACGTGGCCCAGCGCGACAACCTGCGGGTCGGCCGCCACGACGGTGTGGTGGCCGTCGTGGAGCGACTGAAGGGCCACCCGTTGTTCGCGCACATCACCCTGACCCGTTCGGAGCGCTCGCCGGTCGCAGCCTTGGTCACCGAGATGCTGGAGGACGTCAGCCTCTGAGGCGGGAAGCGTGACACCAGTTGTGGCACAGTTTCCCCGTGAGCGTTGTGGGGAGGGTCCTGGCGCGCGGCACATCGTTCTGCCTCGTGCTGGGCCTTGCCGCGTGCGGTTCCACCGAGGGTTCTGACTCCTCGGTGATCGACTGGTGGGTCGCTCCCGATCGCATCGATGCGGTCGGGCTCGCCGTCGACTGTCAGGCCGTGTCCGGCGGGCCCGACGTGCGCGTGCGCGAGCTCCCCCAGGACATCGACGATCGGCACACCGAGCTGGTGCGTCGCCTCTCTGCTGACAACGGGTCGGTCGATCTGGTCAGCCTGGACACCGAGCTGGTGCCCGAGATAACGCGGGCCGGATTTCTGGCGCCACTGTCCACCGGTCAGCAGCAGAGGTGGGGCGAGGACGTCGCGCCCGGCGTTCTCGCCACCTCGATGTACGACGGCGAGCTCGCGGCCGCGCCGTGGTGGTTCGACCCGCAGCTGTTGTGGTTCCGCGGAGTCGTGGCCGAACGCGCAGGTCTGGACACCGAGGCGCCCATCACCTGGGACGCCTTGCTCGCCGGCGCCGAGCGTCTGGGCGTCACGGTCCAGATCCAGGACGACGACGGGACGGCCACCTCCGCCTGGGTCACGGCGCTGGGCGCGGATCGGACGGCGGCGACGATCATCGAGTCCTACCGCACGAGCGGCCTCAACCCGGGACCCGCCGACGACGCCACCGACCAGTTCGCCACCTCGACCGGCGGCTTCCTGCTCGCCCCCAGCTCGGCCCTGTCCAGCCCCGCACTGCAGCTGCTCGCTCCAGAGCTCGGATACACCGCCTACCCCGTCTCGACCGAGACCGAGTCCCCCGGATCCGGCGTGTCGCTGGCGGTGACGCGCGACTCCGATGCCAAGGCCGACGCCGCGGACCTGATCTCCTGCCTGACCACTCCCGCAGCGCAGCGCGCCCTGGCGGTCGACACCGGCCACGGTGTCCCGCGTCTGAGCGTCTACGACGACGAGACCCTGATCGATGAGTCCCCGACCGCCGAGGTCGTCGCGACGGCGCTGCGGACCGTGCAGCCCGTTCCGGTCGTGCCGTCCTGGAACGCGGTGCGGCGCGCCCTCGACGACACGTGGAGTCCCCTCGCCGGTGTCGACGCAGGAGCCACCCCCGGTGAGTCCCAGCGGGCCGTCGCGGCAGCCACAGATGGAGAGCTGCCGTGAGGGGCTGGAAGTGGCTCGCGCCCGCCGTCCTGGTGCTGGTCGTGGTGACGGCGGTCCCGATCGGCCGGATCGTCTGGACCTCGCTGCACCGGTCGAACCTCACCGCGCCCGATGAGGTCGAGTTCGTCGGCATCGACAATCTGCTCTCGGTCGTGTCCAGTCGGCAGTGGTGGCTGGCCGTGGCCGTCACGCTCGTCGTCGTGACGGCGGTCGTCACGATCCAGGTCGTTCTCGGGTGCATGTTCGCAGCGGCGATCAACCGAGTCACCCGGGTCTGGCCGGTGGCACGAGTGGTCGCGTTGCTGCCGCTGGCCGTGCTCTCGGTGGTCGGCGTCGTCCTGTGGCACGATGCCGCCACGACCGGGTTCGTGTTCCAGTGGTTCGGTGAGCCGAGCCCGCTGGTGGCTGTCACGATCTCGGAGATCTGGCGCGGCACCGGCCTGGTGATCGTGGTGGTCGCCCTCGCGCTGGCTCGGGTGCCCTCGACCCTGATGGCGTCGGCCCTCGCGGACGGCGCCACCGGGCTGCAGCGCTGGCGACGGGTGATCCTCCCCTCGATCGCGCCGGCTCTGGCCGCCATCGTCACGTTCCGCGTCCTGGACACGCTGCGGGTGCTCGACGGGCCCCTGCTGGTCGACCCTCTGCTGGTCGACGATGGGGACACGACGCTGCGGACGGCGCCCGTGCTGATGTGGAACACCCAGTTCAGTGCTTTCGAGCTCGGCCTCGGCGCCGCGATGTCCGTGGTGCTGCTGGTGGTCGCCGTCGCGCTGACGGCGGCGCTCGTTCCTGCCTTCCGGGTCAGGAGGGGACTGTGAACACTCCATCGATCCGCTCGCGCCTCAGCGCCGCAGTGGTGTCCTTCCTGCTCGGTTTCGCGGTGGCCAACTACGGTGTGATCGCCGTGCCCCGCCCCGACCTGTGGCTGTGGCTGACGGTGGCCGTCGTGCTGATGGGCACCGGTGTGGTCGGGGTGCTGGTTGCCGACAGCAGCCGCAAGGTCTCACTGTGGGCCGTGCTCGGCCTCGAGCTGTTCGCAGTGTTCACCGTGGTGCCCCTGATGTGGGTCGTCAGCGTCGCCACGACGCCCGAGGGCAGCGTGCGGACCAGCGTGGTGCCCACCGAGCTCTCCGGAGCCGCATTCGGTGAGGCGAGCTCCGGCGTGATCCTCGAGGCTGCGGGAACGTCGCTCCTGGTGGCGGGCCTGGCGACGGTCATCGCACTCGTCCTGGCCGTTCCTGCTGCGGCCGGACTCGTGCACCACCGGCCGCGTGGCCGCCGCATCGCCTACGGGCTCTTCGCCGCCATGCTCGTCGCACCCACGGTGATTCTGGCGGCGCCCGCCTCGGCGCAGCTGCTGGACTGGAACCTGTCGCAGTCCCGCCTGGCGATGGTCGTGCCGACGCTCGTGCTGTCGGTGCCGCTGGCAGTCTGGCTGATGGTGCGCGTGTTCCGTGCTGCCCCGTGGTCGCTGCGCGCGGCGATGCGCGCCGACGGCGCCGATCGTCGCCAGGTGCTGCGCTGGTTCGCGTGGCCCTACCTGGCGCTGGACCTGCTGCTGGTGGCCGTCGTCGTCTTCTACTGGACCGCCGGCGATCTCGCGCTGGGCGCCGGCATGGCCGCGACCAGCGAGACCCGGCCCCTGCCAGCGACCCTGCTGCTGCTGTCGGGCCGCGGCGAGCTGTCCAGCCAGGTCGTCGCAGCGGCCGGCCTGTGGTGGATGCTGCCTGCGTTCCTTGTCATCATCGTGTTCTCGCGGCGTATCGCCGCACTTCTGGGGAGGCCCTGACATGACCTCGATCGAGCTGCGTGACATCTCGTTCACGCGCGACGGCCGTGCACTGCTGGAGCACATCAGCCTGACGGTGCCCGACGGGCAGACTCTCGCCATCGTCGGTCCCAGTGGAGGCGGCAAGTCGTTGCTGCTGAAGGTGCTGGTCGGTCTGGCCGAGCCCACCGAGGGACAGATCCTGCTCGACGGTGACGACGTGACGGCTGAGTCTCCGCGCCAGCGCGACGTGTCGATGCTGTTCGACGACTTCGCCCTGCACCCCCACCTCGACGTCTACGACAACATCGCGTTCTCCTCGACGCTGCGACGCAAGCACGACAAGGCGGAGCTGGGGGCTCGCGTCGAGGAGGCGGCGAGCTTCTTCGCGCTCGAGGACGTCATCGGGGCCCACCCGAGCCGCCTCGACGCCGCCCTGCGCCAACGCGTCGCCACCGCGCGCGCGGTCGTGCGTGAGGCGCGTGCCTACCTGCTCGACGAACCGTTCTCGGTGCAGTCCGACCGCATGCGTTCTCACGTGCGTTCGGTGGTGCTGCAGTGGCAAACCGAACGTCTGCGCACCACGGTGTTCACCACGTCGAACGTCGACGAAGCGCTGTCGGCCGCCGATCGGGTCGCCGTCCTGCACCAGGGGTTCATCCACCAGGTCGGAACCCCGCGCGAGCTGTACGAGAAGCCGGCCGACATGTTCGTGGCGGGCTACCTCGGCGCACCCCCGATGAATCTGATCCCCGGCTTCCCCGGCGAGAACGGCATCGAGACCCCCGTGGGCACCTACGCGATCGACGCTGATCTGCAGGCGCGCATCGCGGGGCTCGACGTCGTGATGGTCGGGGTCCGGCCCGAGCACCTGGTCAGCGGCTCGGTCGGCGATGGTTTCGCCATCACCGCCGCGGTCGACGACGTCGAGTGGCGCGGACGCAGCCAGTTCGCGTACCTCGGCTACGAGATCGATCCGGCGGTCCTCGAGGTGCTCGACGAGGTGGAGGACCTCATCGAGTTCGACCTCTTCCAGACCTTCGTGGTGGCCGAACTGCCCTCGGACCAGACCCTGGCCCCGGGCAGCGCCCTGACGATCGGGGCGGCCCGCGAGCATGTTCTCGTGTTCGACCCGGTCTCGGGGGAGAACCTCACGTGAGGAGACTGCAACCCCGCACGGGCCTGACCGTGCTGATCAGCGTGCTGGCCGCGGCGATCTATTCCACGGTCACGCTGGTGCGGTTCTCCACGTTCGTGCCGGTCTCGTTCGACAATGCGATCTTCGAGCAGGCGATCAAGAGCTACGCGCGCCCCGGAGCCCCGATCGTCGACGTCAAGGGCCCCGGTTTCAACATCCTGGGTGACCACTTCTCGCCCATCTACACGGTGATCGCACCCGTCTACCGGTTGTTCCCGTCGGCGCAGACGGTCCTGCTAGCTCAGGTGCTGCTGATCGCGATCTCGGTCGCCGTGATCGCGCATCTGGCCATGCGGGTGCTCGGCACACGGGTGGGGGTCGTCGTGGCCGTGCTCTATGCGCTGTCGTTCGGCCTGCAGTCCGCAGTGGCTGCGGACTTCCACGAGGTGGCGTTCGCCGCGCCCCTGCTGGCTCTGGCCGGCGCCGCCTATGTCGACCGGCGTTGGCGCGCGGTCGTCGCATGGTCGGTGCCGTTGGTCCTCGTCAAGGAGGATCTTGGCCTGACGGTCGCTGTCGTGGGCGTGGTGCTGTACCTCTCGGGGCAGAAGCGGCTCGGGCAGTGGGTCGCCATCGGCGGGCTGGTGGCCACCGCGGTCACCGTGCTGGTGATCATCCCGGCCTTCGCCACGGACGGCTACGCCTACGCCTCGTCGCTCGGCGGCGAGCGGGGTCTGGTCGCGACCCTCACCGACGAACCCGCACGCAAGATCGCCACGGCAGCGGTCACGGTCGCGGTCACGGGATTCGCAGCGCTGTTCTCTCCGTGGGCACTGCTGGCCCTGCCGACCTTCGCGTGGCGGTTCGCCGGCGACAACTCCAGCTACTGGGGCCTGGACTTCCACTACTCACTGGTGCTGATGCCGATCGTGTTCGTGGCCGCCATCGACGCGATGCAGCGCCACGACAACCTGCGCAAGCTGGTGCCGGTGGGAGTCGTGGCGACAGCGATCAGCCTGATCGGATCACCCGTCGCCATGCTGTTCGACCCCGACTTCTACCGCGCCCCGGACCGCGCCGACACTGCTCAGGCCATCGTCGAGGAGATCCCCGCCGGAGCCTCCGTCGAGACCGACATCGGCCTGATGACCCACCTGGTCACCGACCACACCGTCTACTGGGTCGGCTCGATCGATGCCCAGGTCGCACCGGACTACATCGCCTTCGACCTGGCTGGTGGCTTCGGGTCACCATCCAATCCCGAGGCCTACGCCTTCGACACCTACGGCGAGATCTACGAGGTCGTCATCGACCGCGACGGCTACGTGCTGCTGGAGGGGCCGCCAGCAGCCCCCTGATCTCAGGGGTGCGTCATGCTCATGACGTCGAGCGCGCTGTCGAGGTCGGCCTCGGAGATGTCGCCTCGCTCGACGTAGCCCTCGGCGATGACGACCTCGCGGATCGTCTTCTTCTCCTTGATAGAGATCTTGGCGACCTTGGCGGCGTTCTCGTAGCCGATGTGGCGGTTCAGCGGGGTGACGACCGACGGGCTGGACTCGGCCAGCTCGAGGCAGCGCTCCTCGTTGGCCGTGATGCCGTCGATGCAGCGGTCGGCGAGCACGGTGGAGGAGTTGGTGAGCAGACGCATGGACTCGAGGATGTTGCGTCCCATGACGGGCAGCATCACGTTGAGCTCGAACACGCCGGAGGCGCCGGCCGTGGTGATCGTGGCGTCATTGCCGATGACCTGGGCGGCGACCATCAAGGTCGCCTCCGGCAGGACCGGGTTGACCTTGCCCGGCATGATGCTCGAACCCGGCTGCAGGTCGGGCAGGTTGATCTCGCCCAGACCGGTGCGCGGGCCTGAACCCATCCAGCGCAGGTCGTTGCAGATCTTGGTGAGGCTGACGGCGATGGTGCGCAGCTGGCCACTCATCTCGACCAGTCCGTCGCGGGCGCTCTGCGCCTCGAAGTGGTCGACGGCCTCGGTGATCGGCAGGCCGGTGCCCTCGGCGAGCAGCTCGATGACGCGCTGCGGGAAACCGATCGGCGTGTTGATCCCGGTGCCGACGGCGGTGCCGCCGAGGGGCACCTCGGCGGTGCGGGGGAGTGAGGCCTCGATGCGCTCGATGCCACGGCGGACCTGGGTCGCGTAGCCGCCGAACTCCTGGCCGAGGGTCACCGGGGTGGCGTCCATCAGGTGGGTGCGACCGGACTTGACGACCGTCGCGAACTCGGTCGACTTGGCCTCGAGCGACGTGGCGAGGTGGTTCAGCGCGGGAATCAGCTCGTTGCTGGCCGATGCGGTGGCGGCCACGTGGATCGAGGTGGGGAACACGTCGTTCGACGACTGGCTCGCGTTGACGTGGTCGTTGGGGTGCACTTCCTTGCCCAGGGTCTTGGAGGCGATCGTGGCGATGACCTCGTTGGTGTTCATGTTGCTCGAGGTGCCCGAGCCGGTCTGGAAGACGTCGATCGGGAACTGGGCGTCGTGATCGCCGTTGGCCACTTCGGCGGCTGCGGCGACGATGGAGTCGGCGATGTCCTGGTCGAGGATCCCGAGCTCGGCGTTCGCCGTGGCGCAGGCTGACTTGATCTGGGCGAGAGCGCGGATCTGTGCAGGCTCGATCGGGGTGCCGGAGATCGGGAAGTTCTCGACGGCACGCTGTGTCTGGGCCCGCCACAGGGCGTTGGCGGGCACCTTGATCTCGCCCATGGTGTCGTGCTCGATGCGAAATTCGGTGGTGTCAGTCATGTCCTGACTGTATCGGCGCCTCCTGCCCTCACCCGGCGGAGGTCAGCAGCAGGGTGGCACCGAAGGCCACGATGCAGGCCACGGTGCGCATCGCATGCCAGGCCACCCAGCGGGCCTCGAACGGAGATCGGAGGCCGTCGGCAGCGAGGGCATCGTTGAGCGGCACGTTGACCGCCACCGTGATGACGAACGCCGCGACTCCCGCAACGGCGGAGACCACGCCGAGCGGTCCGTGGTGCCAGCGCAGCAGCACGACCGCGAGGAGCGGCGCGCCGAGGAACAGCAGCATGAAGGCCGGGTTGACGATGACCTCGTTGATCCGCCTCATGGTGGCGACGAAGACGTCGTCGGGCAGACGGTGCAGGGCGGGCATCACCGCGACGGCGAAGGCCACGTACAGCCCGGCAAGCAGACCGCTGAGGGCCCGGGCGAGCACGAGTGCGATGTCCTGCGCAGCGATGTCGATCATGTGCTCAGCATCGCGGTCCAATGAGATGATGAGAATGGCTGAAAGGCTCGGCACCATGTGCAAGAGTCTCAGCATGGACGCCATCTCTGCCCTGCTCGACGGCCCCCGTGCCCAAGGCGCCTTCCTGCTGAAGGCGCTGCTCGGCGGCGACTGGTCCTTGAGCGTGGAGGACCATGCTGCCTTGAGCGTCATCGCCGTGGTCCGAGGGCAAGCGATCGTCCGCGGCGCCGACGGTGTTCACGTCGCGTCGACCGGCGATGTCGTGCTGGTGCGTGGACCTGAGCCCTACATCGTGGCAAGCGGGCCTGGCGTCGACGAAGACATCCGCATCCTGCCGGGCCAGGTGTGCGTCGATCCGCAGGGCAGGCTGCTGGCCGAGTCGATGGGTCTTGGTGTCCGTACGTGGGGCAACACGCGCGATCCCGAGGCGACCGTGCTGCTCATCGGGGCCTACGAGCGCGAGACCTCGGTCGGCACGCTGATGCTGGCCGCGCTGCCCCACGTGCTGGTGGTCTCGGGGAGCGACAGTCTGGTGCCGCTTCTGCTCGCCGATGAGCTGGCTCGTGATCTTCCGGGGCAGGAGGCGGTCCTGGATCGACTGCTCGATCTTCTGGTCGTCACGGTCCTGCGGACTCGGCAACCTGCGGCACTGGGCGGGGAGAGACCCGATCGGGTGGTCGAACGAGCGCTCGCGCTGTTGCAGGAGCGCCCAGCAGAGCCGTGGACCGTGGAGTTGCTGTCCCACGCGGTGGGCCTGTCTCGCGCGGCGCTCGCCCGACGCTTCGCGGCGCGGGTCGGGGTCCCGCCGCTGAGGTACTTGACCCGCTGGCGACTCGCGCTGACCGCCGATCTGTTGGTCGGCTCGGACCTGACCCTTGCCGCGATCGCAGCGAGAGTGGGCTACGCCAACGCATTCGCCCTGAGCGCGGCCTTCAAGCGGGAGCACGGACTCTCGCCACGCGACCACCGAGCGGCCCTGACCCGGTGAGAACCCAGTAGTGCTCGTCGCGGCCCTGCAGATCCACCGGGACGGCCGTCACGGTCACCCGCTCGAACGATGCGTCCAGCACGGCCCGCAGCTCGACCGAGTCGGCCATCGACCAGATCGCCAGGTGACCACCTGCGCGCAGGCGAGCGGCGCAGGTCTCGACGAAGGTTGACCGGTAGACGGCCGCGTTGTCCTGGTGGACCAGGAAGCCGGGCCCGTTGTCGACGTCGAGACAGATCGCGTCGAGGCTCGCGAGTGGCTGGGACGCCACCACGTCACGGACATCTCCCACCACGACGTGGGCGCGCGGATCGGCGAGCAGGTCTGCGCCGGGGAGCGTGCCGTCGCGCATCCACTGCACGATCTCGGGGTGCAGCTCGGCCACCCTCACCCGGTCGATGTCAGGCGAGCCGAGCAGCTCGCGCAGCGTGAAGCCCAGCCCGAGTCCGCCGACGAGCACGTCGCGGGATCCGAGGTCGATCACGTGCCGGGCCAGCAGCCGTTCGGAGCTGGTCTCGAGATCGTCCATGACGAACACGCCGTTGACCCGCAGCTCGAGGGCGCCGTCGGATCGACGACGCAGGTGGACCTCGGACACGCATCGAGCCTACGCAGGGTGGATCGAGACCTCGCTGGCCTTGACGACGAGCACGATGTCGCGATCAGGCGCCAGGTCGAGCTCGGCCACTGCTGCCGCCGTCACGTCGGCGCTCAGGCCCCCGGACCGGATCCGCATCTGTGAGCCCAGCGGTTCGATCTGCTCGATCCGGCGCTCGATCACGTTGCGTGGGCTCCCGCCCGGTCGGTGCAGGTGCACGGCCACAGCAGCCGGCGTGAAGACGGCAACCGCATCCTCGCCCTCGGCCATCTCCCCTCGTACGGTGCCTTCAACGACCAGGTCCTCAGAGACGACTGTGCTGCCGCGCAGGGTGCCGCGGACCAGGTTGAGGCCAGCCAGCTCCGCACCGAACGAGCTGCGCGGATGGGTGAAGACATCCTGGGTCGGCCCGACCTCGGCGACCCGACCGCCCTCGATCACCACGACCCGATCGGCCAGCAGCAGGGCGTCGAGCACGTCGTGGGTCACGATGATGGCGGTGCGGTCGACCAGCACTCGACGCAACACCTGGCGCATGGCCGGCACGACGGTGACGTCGAGTGCGGCCATGGGTTCGTCGAGCATCAACAGGCGGGGTTCGGCGGCGAGGGCGCGCGCCACGGCCACGCGTTGCGCCTGCCCACCGGACAGATTGGCCGGGCGTCGATCCGCGAGGCCCTCGGCGCCGACCTGTGCCAACCAGGCGTGCGCGATCTCGTGAGCGGCGCGTCGCGGCGCCCCCGTGCTGCGGGGACCGAAGGCCACGTTCTCGAGCACGCTCAGGTGGGGGAACAGCAGTGGCTCCTGGGCGAGCAGCGCAGTGCGGCGACGGTGTGCCGGGACCCAGGTCGTTGCGTCGTACAGGACGTCGTCGTCCAGGCGCGCCGAACCGGCGTCGGGTCGTGACGTGCCGGCAAGGGCGCTCAGCAGGGAGGACTTGCCTGCGCCGTTGGGGCCGACGATGGCGATGGTCTCGCCGTCGGCGACCTCCACCGAGATGTCGACCTCGCGATCGTCGAAGCGGGCGGACGCGGTCAGGCTCATGCCGCCGCACCCTTGGGGCGCCGAACCAGGCCGATCACGAGGACAGCCACGACCACCAGCACCAGGGAGAGGGCGACGGCGGCATCGGGATCGGACTCGCGCTGCAGGTAGATCTCCAGGGGCAGGGTGCGGGTGGTGCCCTCCAGGCTGCCCGCGAAGGTGATGGTGGCGCCGAACTCGCCCAGTGCACGGGCAAAGGAGAGGATCGCTCCGGACGCGAGGCCTGGCAGCACGAGTGGGAGTGTCACGCGGCGCAGGACCGTGGTGGGTCGGGCGCCCAGCGTGGCGGCCACGACCTCGTAGCGTCGCCCGGCGGTGCGCAACGAGCCCTCCAGGCTGACGACCAGGAAGGGAAGTGCCACGAAGGTCTGCGCGAGCACCACCGCGGCCGTGGAGAAGGCGATGTCGATACCGATGATCTCGAGTCGCTCGCCGAGCAGGCCGCGTCGCCCGAAGGTGTAGAGCAGGGCGATGCCGCCGACGACCGGCGGAAGCACCAAGGGCAACAGAACCAACGAGCGCAGGAGGTTCTGGCCACGAAAGCTGGTGCGAGCCAGCACCATCGCCATCGGCACGCCGAACACCACGCACAGTGCCGTCGACGTGGCGGAGGTGCGCAGGCTCAGCATCAGGGCGGCGCGGGACGAGTCCGACGTGATGAGGTCGAAGAAGTCGGTCCAGTTGACCCGGCTGGCCATCGCCACCAGCGGGAGCACGATCAGGATCGCTCCGATCGCCGCTGGGACGTAGATCCAGCGGGGCAGCGTCACGGCGTGCTCACGGTGCGCCGAAACCAGCGGACTGCAGGATCGCCTGCGACTCGCTGGCCACCACGAAGTCGGTGAATGCCTGGGCCACGTCGGGGTTCTCGCTATTGGTCAGGGGCGCGATCGGGTAGTCGTTGACCACGGAGTCCGACTCGGGAAAAGTGATGCCCCGGACGTCGGCGCCGGCGCCGGTCACGTCGGTGACGTAGACCAGTCCAGCGTCTGCCTCGCCGGTGATGACCTTGTTGAGCACGTCGGTGACCGACTGCTCCTCACTGACCGGGCTGATGTCGATGCCGGCGTTCTCCTCCACCTGGGTGGTGGCGTCACCGCAGGGAACCTCCGGAGCGCACAGCACGACCTTGGTGTCTGCGTCGGCCAGGTCGGCCAGGCTCTCGACGCCAGCGGGGTTGTCCGGCGGGGTGACGATCTGCAGGGTGTTCGTGGCGAAGGTGACTGGCTCCGCGTCGGTGAGGTCGTCGTCGGTCGCCTTGGTCATGTTCTCCGGATTGGCCGAGGCGAAGACGTCGGCCGGAGCACCTTGCCGGATCTGGGCGACCAGGTTGGACGATCCATCGAAGCTGAAGCGCACTGAGACGCCGGGATTCTCGGCCTCGAAGTTCCTGCCGATCTCGGTGAAGCTGTCGGTCAGGGATGCAGCGGCGAACACGGTCAGCGTGACGTCCTGGGGGGCATCGGACCCGGTGTCGTCGCTGCCGCAGGCAGCAGTGACGGCGAGCAGCACTCCGACGGCGCTGGTCGCGATCAGCTTGTTCACGGGTGTGCCTCCAGGGACTCGATGACGACGTTGGTGGACTTGATGACGGCGGCGGCCACGGAGCCGGGTTCCAGGCCGAGCTCGCGGACGGCCTCGCTGCTCATCAGTGACACGACCCGAAAGGGCCCGCACTGCATCTCGACCTGCGCCATCACGGTGTCGGCCGTGACGGCGGTGACGAGGCCGACGAAGCGGTTGCGGGCTGAGGAGTGAGTGCCGGGCATCTCGGGGTCGCCTGCCTGGGCCTTCGCGAACTCGGCCAAGGTGCGGCCCTCGATGGCCATGCGACCTGAGACGTCGGTGGTCGACGTGAGGGTGCCGGCGCTCACCCACCGACGGACGGTGTCGTCGCTGACGCCGAGAAAACGAGCAGCATCAGAGATCCGTACATGCGCCATGAAATCCACTATAGCGGAGCAGATGCGTCTCGCTGAATGATTTCAGGCCGCTTTGATGTACTCGAGGGTGATGTCGGGTGAGGGGAGTTGGACCAGGTGGACCTCGGGTGGGGAGTAGGCGTCGGGTGGCAGGAGGCCATGGCCCTTGATGCCGTGGTGTCTTCGGCATAGGGACCTGAGGTTCGCGCCTGAGGTGGGGCCGCCGGTGTCGAAGGGGGTGTGGTGGTCGAGGTCGCAGCTGGTGGCGGGGGAGCTGCAGCCTTGGATGCGGCAGGTCATGTCGCGCCACTGCGCGGCTTCGCGGAGGGCTGCTGGTGGTTGGTAGCCGAGGTGGGTGACGTCCAGGACGTGGCCGGCGGGGTCGGTGATCAGGCGGGTCCAGATGGTGGTGTCGGGGTTGAGTCCGAAGATCCATGCCGGTGGGATGGGGGCGTCGCCGGTCGTGGTGTGGGCGGGGGTGTCGGTGACTCCGGCGAGGGCTGCGGCTTCGATGATGATGGCGACCTCTGCGTGGATGTCACAGTCGGTGCCGTCGGCGTTGGTGAGCCACGAGGCGACCAGGTCGGCCTTCTTCTGCTCCAGGGTGCGTCCGTCGTCAGGGAGCTCGGCTGCGGCCTTGCCCAGCCGGGTCATGACGGCCTGGCCTGCCAGGGAGGACAGATAGACGCCGAGGTAGCTCATGCCGTGGTGGCCGGTGTCGATGCGGACGTGGCGCTTGGCGCGTTCTGCTTCGGCGGCGTCGATGGTGAGGGGTTCGAGGCGGTCGATGAGCTTGTCGGTCCAGCGCCGCAGCTCCGACGGGGTGTGGGTGGTGGCGTAGTCCACAACCACGGCGTCGAGACGCGCCTTGTTGATGGGGTCGTCCAGCCGGTCGACGGCCACGGCCAGGACCGAGGCCTTCTGGGCGTCGATGACCCCGTCACCGAATGCGGCCCACACGGTGGGCAGGTGCTCGCGCAGCCGGTTGCCCTGTTCGATGATCCGCCAGACCTGCTGCTCACTGATCCGCAGCGTCTGCGCGATCTTCAACGCGACCGCGTTGACGCCCATCCGCCGGTACATCGAGCTGTGATCGCCGCGATCCAGGGCAGCGATCTGCTCATCGCGGAAGGCCAGTACGCCCTGCCACTTCGCGAACTCGGCCTGCGCGCACAACGTCGCCAGAGACGACAGTTCGGGGCGGGTGGTCATGCATCAAGTATATCGAACAGGTGTTCGAACAGCAAGGGTCTGGATCGTCCTTTCTTCAGGGGCGTCCGACCCCTTCGTCGCGGGCACGCTCCATGTCGGCGGCCAGCGCGTCATGCCGGTACGGGCCGTCGGCCCGGAGCCGATCGATCACCTGATGCAGGGAGACGTCGTCCTTGTCCTGGCTCATCTTGACCTTGAGCGTGAAGCGGTCGATCGGGATGCGCAGGCCCACCGTGCCGCGCGCCAGCGGTGCTCCCAGCTGCGGGTCGAGCCAGAGTGGATTGTCGACGTGGCTCTCGAAGTGCGCCACCAGATCGGTCAGGACGTGCAGGTTCTCGTCTGCCTCGAGCACCTGTGGGACGCCGTGCAGGTGTGCAGCAGTGAAGTTCCATGTGGGGGCGGGGCTGGTGCCGGGGACGTACCAGCTGGGCGAGATGTAGCCGTGATGTCCCTGCAGCACCACGAGGACCTCGTGGTCGTGCCCGAATTGGTGTTGGACCTCGTCGGGCCTGCCGACGTGGGTGAGCAGGGCCAGATCACTCGCGTGAGGATCGAGCATGACCGGATAGTGCGATGCGACCATCTGACCCCCCGGCGCGCTGACGATGGTGGCCCACGGGTGCTCGAGCACCAGGCGACGCACGAGGCCCTCGTCTTCGCTGGCGTGCCTCGGGTTGTGCCTCATCGCCGTGAGACCGCGCGGTCGACCGTCTCGACGATCGCCTGGATGAAGGTCGGGTACAACTGTACGGGTAGGTCGTGGCCCATGCCCGCGATCTCCACCAGCTCGGCGTCGGGGATCGCGGCAGCGGTGGCCCGTCCGCCGGACTTGTTGACGAGCGGATCGGCGAGCCCGTGGATCACGGTGGTCGGAAGGTCGAGCTGCTGGAGCTGTTCGGTGCGGTCGTCCTGCGTCAGCACCGCGAGCATGTGGCGGCCGACGCCGCTGGCGATCCAGCCTCGGTCGTAGGTCTCGACGGCGCGGGCGGTGGCCCGGTCGAGATCGGTGGGGAACGACGACGAACCGATGACCGCCTGAGTGCGCAGGGTGCGCGCCACGTACGCATCGCGAGTGCGGCCGGCCGATCCCAGCATCGCGGGGATGGCCTTGGGGTTCTGCCATCCCACGGAGCGCTTGCCGGTGCTCGACATGATCGACGTCAGGGACAGCACGCGGCTGGGGTTGGTGATGGCCATCGTCTGGGCGATCATGCCGCCCTTCGAGACGCCTGCGACGTGGGCAACGGGGATGTCGAGGTGGTCGAGCAGCCCGAAGGCGTCATCGGCCAGATCGGCGAGGCTGTACGGAGCCTCGGCGCCGAGCCCGGCGAACGCCCGGACGATCTCGACCTTGCCGATCCGGTGCTGGCGCAGTTTGGTCGAGCGACCGGTGTCTCGCTGGTCGAAGCGGATCACGAACAGCCCGCGTTCCGCGAGCAGCTCGCAGAAGTCGTCGGGCCACCAGCCCATCGGGCCGCCGAGTCCCATGATCAGCAGGATCGGCGGGTCGCCGGCGTCGCCGAAGGTCTCGTGGCAGATGTCGATGCCGGACGGGAGCGACGCGAACTGTTCGCCGGAGCGGGTGATGGGCATGGCGAGGAGCCTAGCGACTGCACGGCGATCGCGACCTCTCAGCAAAGTCCGGAGCACGATGAGTGAACGCTGGTCGAGGGTGCGGCGTAGACCCTCTTACACGCGCGTCGCGACGACGCCCACCGACGAAGGAGAACCTATGACCTCGCCCCTGATTCGCCGCACCGCCCTCGCCGCCGGAATCGGTCTGGCCGTCCCCATGGCGCTCGCGCTCCCTGCCTCGGCCGAGACCGAGGTCGACCGACCGGACAGCTTCACCAGCGCCTTCACCGTCAATGCGACTGGCGACAACATCATCAACCCCGACGGCGAGTCCGTGCCCGGCAGCGATGGAACCGGCACCTTCAACTACATGATCAACTCCGATGAGGAGATCATCTGCTACGACCTGACCACGACCGGCGTCGAGCCGCCCTACGAGAGCCCGGCCAAGACCGCCACCCACATCCACGAGGCGGTCGCCGGTCAGTCAGGCCCCCCGCGCCTCGCGTTCCCCAACCCCGAGGGCGATGGCGAGGTCCGGACCAGCAGCGGCTGCCTGCAGGGCCCGTTCACCACGGGAGTCGAGGGTGAGGACGGCTCCGACACCGGTGAGGGATTCACACTGTCGATGATCGAGACCAACCCGGCCAACTTCTTCGGCGACACCCACACCGAGGAGTTCGTGCCCGGCGCCGTGCGCGGCCAGCTGACCCCGATGCCGGTCGGCGGCGTCGAGACCGGTCAGGGCGGACTCGCCACGGACGGCAACAGCTCGGCGGCGCTCGGCGCTGGCGTGGCCCTCGCGGCTGCGGCAGCTCTCAGCAGCTGACCGAGTGACTCGACCGATGGCCGTCGCGGCGATCGTCAGCTTGGTGCTGACGGTCGCCGCGTGCGGCGCGGACTCCACATCGCCGCCGGCCGCGCCGGCCCCGACGAGCAGCTCGGCACCGTCACCTGAGTCGAGCGTCGATTCACCTGAACCGTCTGAGCCGACCTCGGTGCAGATCCCGAGCATCGACATCGACGAGCCCATCGAGGGGTTCGGACTCGATGAGAGCTCCCGGCTTCTCGTGCCCGACGATGCCGAGCAGGTCGCCTGGTTCGAAGGCGGAGGCCGCCCCGGAGGTACCGGACCCACGGTCATCTACGGGCACGTCGACTCACGTACGGGACCCGCCGTGTTCTCTCGTCTCGGCGAGCTCACGGTCGGCGACACGATCGACGTCACGGCTGGGGACGGCGTCATCACCTATGAGGTGACCGAGATCGAGACGGTGCCGCAAGATCAGGGAGCGTTCCCGACCGAGAAGATCTTCGGCTCGACGCCCACCGACACGCTGCGCCTCATCACCTGCACGGGCCTGTACGACGATGACGAGGGATACCTCGACAACCTGATCGTGTCGGCCGTTCCTGCCTGAGCCGGCCGCGTGTGTCTCTAGTGCTCGTAGTCCACGGTCGAGTACGCCTGCAGCTTGGCGATCTGGTGCTCGCTGGTGATCTTGCGGATCGTGCCGCTGCGTGAACGCATGACGATCGACTCGGTGATCGCCTGGCCGCCGCGGTAGCGGACTCCCTGCATGAGCTCGCCGTCGGTGATGCCGGTGGCGACGAAGAAGCAGTCGTCAGCGGTCACGAGATCGTCGGTGCCCAGGACGCGGTCCAGGTCGTGGCCGGCGTCGATGGCGCGCTGCTTCTCGTCGTCGTCGACAGGCCACAGGCGCCCTTGGATGACGCCACCGATCGCCTTGATGGCGCACGCGGTGATGATGCCCTCGGGGGTGCCCCCGACGCCGACCAGCAGGTCGACACCGGTGTCGGGGCGGGCCGCTGTGATGCCGCCGGCGACGTCGCCGTCGATGATGAACTTAATGCGGGCTCCGGCTGCGCGGATCTCGTCGACCATCTGCTGGTGGCGGGGTCGATCGAGCACGCAGACGGTGATGTCGCTGTTCTTGCGACCCTTGGCCTTGGCGACGCGGGCGATGTTCTCGGCGATCGGGAGGCGGATGTCGACGGCCTCGGCGGCCTCGGGGCCAGCAATCAGCTTCTCCATGTAGAACACCGCTGAGGGGTCGTACATCGAGCCGCGGGGTGCCACGGCCATCACCGACACGGCGTTGGGCAGGCTCTTGGCCGTCAGGGTGGTGCCGTCGATGGGGTCGACCGCGACATCGCACTCCGGTCCGGTTCCGTCGCCGACCAGCTCTCCGTTGAACAGCATGGGCGCCTCGTCCTTCTCGCCCTCGCCGATGACCACCACGCCGTTCATCTGCACCGTGTTGATCAGGGTGCGCATCGCGTTGACCGCCACCCCGTCGGCGCCGATCTTGTCGCCGCGACCCACCCAGCGGCCAGCGGCCATGGCGCCCGCCTCGGTGACACGCACCAGGTCGAGGGCGAGATTGCGGTCGGGGGCCTGGGCTGCGGGCTGAAGTGGATCCACAGGCCTCATGGTACCGACGACGTACGCTGGAGCACGTGGCATCCTCGCGTGGCAACCCCGACATCGGTGACATCCTGCGCTCGGTCGCAGTGATCGGGGTGATCGTGTTGGGCCTGTTCGGCATCGGCAAGTTCTTCACCGTGACTCCCGAGGATCCGGTCTCCGCAGTCGACTACGAGACGACGCTGCAGCAGGTCCGCACCACGACCGACATCGACGTGCTGGCGCCGGCGACCCTGCCCGACGGGTGGCGAGCCACCTCAGCGCGTTTCGAGCCCGGCTCGGGCGACCGTGACGGCAGCTGGCACCTCGGGGTGATCACCGCCGACGATGAGTACCTCGGACTCGAGCAGAGCTCGCTGTCGGTTCAACGGGCGGCCGAGCGCTGGGCCGAGGACAGCGAGGAGGCCGGGTCCGCGCAGGTGGCCGGTCAGGTCTGGTCCGTGCGCGCAGGGCCCCGAGACCGCACCACCTACGTGGCTAGCGAGGGGGACCGCACCACGCTGGTGACCGGAACCGTGCCGCCCGAAGAGATCGAGACCTACATCTCGTCCCTGTCTGAGTGAGTGCTGTCTGAGCGGTCCAGTCGCGCACGGACGCCGTCGAGCCGCCGCTGGCACATCGCGGCCAGCTCCTCGCCGCGCTCCCACAGGGTGAGCGACTGCTCCAGCGTGGTGCCACCGGTCTCCAGCTTCTGCACCACCGAGATCAGCTCGTCGCGGGCCTGCTCGTAGGGAAGATCGGTCGAGTCGGATTCAGTCATGGGGCGTCTCCTGGACAGACAGGGTGCGGGCGGTGAGGGTGCCGTCGACGACGCGGACAGTGATGTCGGTGTCGGCCGGCACCTGGTCGATGCGGGTCACGACCGACCCGTCGGGCAGCTGAGCCACGGCGTACCCGCGTTCCAGCGTCGCCAGCGGTGACAGGCCGCGCACCCGGGCCAGATGGTGGCCGATCTCGTCGCCGGCCCGATCGATCCGGTGCAGCACCGAACGTCGGGCGCGGGCGCGCTGGTCGTCGACGACGCGCACAGCCTCGTCGACCATGGACGACGGGCGCGCCAGGACAGGACGCGAGCGCAGGGAGTCGAGCTGGCGTTGCTCGCGATCGATGTGGGCGTGGGTGGCCTGCCGCAGCCGGTCGCGGGCCGCGTCGACCCCGGCGAGCTCCTCGGCGACGTCGGGCACCACGTGCTTGGCGGCGTCGGTCGGGGTGGAGGCTCGGTGGTCGGCCACCAGGTCGAGGATGGGGGAGTCCGGCTCGTGACCGATGGCGCTGACCACGGGAGTCCTCGAGGCGAAGACGGCCCGCACCAGTCCTTCGTCGGAGAATGGCAGCAGATCCTGCACCGAGCCACCGCCGCGGGCGACGATGATGACGTCGACCGAGGGGTCGGCGTCGAGCGCAGACAGCGCGTCGATCACGCCGCGAGCCGCCCCCTCGCCCTGCATGAGGGAGTGCCGCACCACGAAGCGCACATCGGGCCAGCGACGGCGGGCGTTCTCCAGCACGTCGCGCTCGGCGGCCGAGTCCTTGCCGGTGATCAGGCCGACCCCGGTGGGCAGGAAGGGCAGGCGCGCCTTGTGGTGGACGGCGAACAGCCCCTCGGCCGCGAGCAGCTGGCGGGTTCGCTCGAGGCGGGCCAGCAGCTCGCCCTCGCCCTGCAAGCGGATCTCGCGCACCTCGAGTGCCAGCGACCCGCGCGGTGCGTAGAAGGAGGGGCGGGCCTGCACGACGACGCGTGCGCCCACCATGATGGGCGCCGGCGAGGCGTCGAGGACTCCCACGTGGCAGGTCGCGTCGATGGAGATGGTGGCGCGCAGGTCGCGCAGCGTGAGGAAGCAGATGCCCGGCCGACGTGTCAGCTGGGCGATCTCCGCCTCGATCCACACTGGGCTCAGTCGATCGATCCAGCTGCCGATGAGTGTGGAGATCTGTCGCAGCGGGGCGGGGGAGTCCGCCGACGTCTGCAGAGCCATGGGGACACCCTAGGCGTGACCGGGGACGGTCAGGAGGGTGCGCGTCATGATCACGGCGCACGGGTCGGTCACCCATCCACCCTCCCGTACGATGGAGGCATGAGTTCTGAGGTGTCGTTGGGCATGCCCCCCGTGGGCGGAACCGTGCTGTTGGCCGATCCCCGGGGCTACTGCGCTGGCGTTGATCGGGCCGTCATCACCGTGGAGAAGGCGCTCGACCTGTACGGCGCACCGGTCTACGTGCGCAAGCAGATCGTGCACAACAAGCACGTGGTCAACAATCTGGCAGCCCGTGGCGCGATCTTCGTCGAGGAGCTCGACGAGGTGCCCCACGGTGCCACCGTCGTGTTCAGTGCCCACGGGGTCTCGCCGATGGTGCACGAGGAAGCCTCCGAGCGTGACCTCAAGACGATCGACGCCACCTGTCCGCTGGTCACCAAGGTGCACCACGAGGCCAAGCGTTTCGCCCGCGAGGGCAAGCACATCTTGCTGATCGGCCACGCCGGTCACGAGGAGGTCGAGGGCACGGCGGGCGAGGCGCCTGAGTCCATCACCCTGGTCGAGCACCCCAATGACGTCGACGCCCTCGAGTTCGCCCCCGATGCCGAGCTGTCGTGGTTGTCGCAGACCACGCTGAGCGTCGACGAGACCATGGAAACGGTGCGGCGTCTGCGCGAGAAGTTCCCGCAGCTGCAGGATCCGCCCAGCGACGACATCTGCTACGCCACACAGAACCGTCAGGTCGCGGTCAAGGAGATCGCCAGGAACGCCGACCTGGTCATCGTGGTCGGTTCGGCCAACTCCTCGAACTCCGTGCGCCTCGTCGAGGTCGCGCTGGAGGCCGGCGCCAAGGCTTCGTACCGCATCGACGACATCACCGAGATCGACGAGGCCTGGCTCGATGGTGTCGAGACCGTGGGCGTCACGTCCGGTGCGTCGGTGCCCGACGATCTCGTGCAAGACGTGCTGGGCTACCTGGCCGAGCACGGCCACCCCGACGCCGACGCCGTGCGTACCGCCGACGAGAGCCTCATCTTTGCTCTCCCGCCCGAGCTGCGTCGTGACATGAAGGCCGCTGGAGTCTCCTGACAAGATGGGCAGGTGAATATTGCCCTGACCATCGTCACGATCGTGGCGATTGCCGTGACGTTCAGTGCATTGTCGGCGCGCTATGCGTTGTCAGCGCCCCTGGTGCTGATCGGTGTCGGGATCTGCGTGTCCTATCTGCCGCTTCTGCCGGACGTGGAGCTGACACCTGAGCTGGTGCTGGTCGGGCTCCTGCCGCCGCTGCTGTACGCCGCGGCGATCCGTACCTCGCTGATCGACTTCCGCACGAACAAGCGGCCGATCGCGCTGCTGAGCATCGGGTTGGTGCTGTTCACCACCGTCGGTGTGGGCCTGCTGGTGTGGGCCATGCTCGACGTGCCGTTGGCGGTCGGATTTGCGCTGGGTGCCGTGGTGGCCCCGCCCGACGCCGTCGCGGCCACCACGATCGCTCGGCGCATCGGCCTGCCGCGCCGGATCGTGACGATCCTCGAGGGCGAGAGTCTCGTCAACGACGCCACCGCCATCGTCACGCTGCGCACCGCGATCGCCGCCATCGCGGGAACCGTGTCGATCTGGGAGATCGGCTCCTCGTTCCTGCTGTCGTCGCTCGGCGGGGTGGCGGTGGGACTGGCGGTCGCCTTCGTGGTGGGTCGGGTGCGCCGCCTGATCACCGACGACATCACCGACGTGGCCGTCTCGCTGCTCACCCCGTGGCTGGCGTATCTGCCCGCCGAGCAGATCCACCTGCCGGGCGTCGAGGGCGAGCCGTCCGGTGTGCTCGCCGTCGTGGTGGCCGGGCTGATCCTGGGCCACAAGTCCCCGCTGATCCAGTCGGGCACGTCGCGACTGTTCGAGAGCACCAACTGGTCGACCATCTCGTTCGTGCTCGAGAACGCGGTGTTCCTGCTCATCGGCATGCAGATCAGCTCGATCGTCGGCGATCTCAGTGACAGCGAGCTCTCGCCCGTGCTCATCGCGTCGACCTGCGCGGCCGTGCTGGTTGCCGTGATCGCGCTGCGCATGATCTGGCTGGTACCGGCCGTCTACCTTCCCCGCCTGGCCCAGTCCGTGCGAGAAAGGGACCCGGTGCCGCCGTGGCAGTCCACCGTCATCATCGGCTGGGCCGGCATGCGTGGCGTGGTGACGCTGGCGGCCGTGTTCCTGCTCCCGCTCGAGACGCCGGAGCGCGAGGTGCTGGTGCTGATCGCCTTCGTCGTGACCGTGGGCACCCTGGTGCTGCAGGGGCTCACGCTGCCGTGGTTGGTGCGCCGGCTCGGTGTGCCCGGGCCCGACCGCCACGAGGACCACCTGCAGGAGGCCGAGGTCTTCCAGTCGGTCACCGATGCGGGCGTGGCCTATCTCGACGATCACGAGGACGTGCAGATCGCCGACAGCGTGCGCCGCCGGCTGCGTGAACGCGCCCACGACCGCAGCAACGCCGTCTGGGAACGTCTCGGTGGCCGCGAGACACCGACCGCCCAGTACTCGCGCACCCGGGCGGCGATGCTCGACCGCGAGCGGGCCGAGCTCGTGCGGATCCGCGATGCCGGTCTGGTCGACCAGTCGGTTCTGGCGCGGATCATGAATGCCCTCGACATCGAGGAGACGATCCTCGATCGAGCAGCCGAGGACGAGACCACGGCCGAGCGCGAGACCGACCTGCGACCCGGCGCCAGCCGCACGGCCGGCTGCGACCACCTGCGCGAGGCGGTGACGATGCCGGACCCGATCACCCCCGAGGGGTGCGAGGAGTGCCTCGCGGCCGAGGATGACTGGCTGCACCTGCGGTTGTGCATGCAGTGCGGTCACGTCGGCTGCTGCGACTCATCGCCGGGCATGCACGCCGGCGCGCACTACCGCGAGACCGGCCACCCGGTCATGCGGTCCTTCGAGCCCGGCGAGGCGTGGCGCTGGTGCTTCGTCGACGAGCTGACCGGTTAGACCTCGGAGCTGAAGCGCCACACGATCACGGCGATCGCCAGGGCGTGCCCGACGGCCAGGTTGAGACCGTGATCGACGACCGAGGCGATGTAGCGGGCGATCAGGCTGGCGTCGTCGGCCATCCCGTCGACGGCGATGGACTCAGGTCGCACGATGCAGATGGCCAACAGACTGACGAGCAGCAGCACCGGCGGGAGGACGACGGCCGGCAGCAGGTCGCGACGATTGATCGCCAGCGGCAGCGTGATGACGATCAGGACGAAGCCGAGCGAGAACGGGAAGCCGATGCGCCCGTCGATCAGATCGAGCACGATGACCGCGGCCATCGCCGCAACGGCGGCGGTGACCGTCCCACGTGCCGTGAGGTCGTGGGACGCCAGTCGTCGTGCCGGCCGGACGGCCGCGCTGTCCATGTCTCGAACCTAGCGCGCCCGAAGGACGATCAGCCGTTCGAACCGCCGGCGATCTCGTAGTTCCAGACCTCGCTGTGGGTCGAGACGGGCTTGGGGGCGTCGCCGCCGGCGCGCTCCACGGCCGAGCGATGGCCCTCGGCGAACGAGGGCGAGTCGACCCAGGTCTGGAACGATTCCTCATCGGCCCAGCGGGTCAGGACGAGCCACTGGGTGCGGTCGTCGACCGGCTTGAGCAGCTCGAAGCCCTCGAAGCCCGGGGCGCCGTCGACGGCGCCAGCGCGGGCAGCGAAGCGGTGGGCGAGCTCGTCGCCGGAACCGGCGGGAACGGTGATGGCGTTGATCTTGATGACAGTCATGGATCGATTCTGTCAGGCTCACCTCATGCGGATCGAGACAGAGCGGCTGGTCCTGCGGTCGTACGAGGCCGACGATGCGCCGCGCGTGCTCGAGATCCTGAGCCACCCCGACGTCTACCCGTGGCTCGATGATCCGCCGCACCGACCGATGGCCGACCTCGCGGCAGCTGAGAGCTGGGTCGAGCGGTCCATCGCACGCGAGGCCGCCGGTGGGTTCGATCTGTTCCTTGCCATTGAGGTGCGTGAGTCCGGACGGGTCGCCGGCACCGTGCTGGTCACCCCCCGCGATTCGCAAGGACGGCACCGATCACGGAGAGCACGAGCTCGGCTGGCACCTGCATCCGGACTCCTGGGGACACGGGTACGCCACCGAAGCTGCACGAGCGATGCTCGACCACGTGTTCGCCGCCGAGCTGCCCGACGTGTGGGTCGGGATGTTCGTCGAGAACACGGCCTCGCGAGCCGTCGCCGAGCGACTGGGGTTGCCGTTCAAGGGGATCCAGCCCGATCCTTGGTACGAGGGCGATAGTCCCCTGTTCCACGTCACGGCGAAGGAGTGGTTGGCGCGATGACCCCGGGTTTCGGCTTCTGGCGGCGACCGTGGGTGCGGGTCGTCGGGTGAGCATCTCGACCAACCGTCTGATGCTGCGCCCGTTCACCGCCGATGACGCTGACGACCTCTTCGCTCTCTTCGGTCGTCCCGAGGTGGCCCGGTGGAGCGGCGCGGGTGTGCCGATGGCGCACCGCGACGAGGCCATCACCCGGATCGAGCGCATGTCCGATCGTGCCGGTGCTCATTCGGCCGCAGGCGTGCTCGCCGTCGTGCCGCAGGGCGAGGAACGCGTCGTCGGCATGGCCATGCTGGTGCCGCTGCCCTCGAGCGCGGGTGTGGATCGACAGGTGCACGAGATCGGCTGGCACCTGCATCCTGACGCCTGGGGACGCGGCTACGCGACCGAGGCGGCCCGAGCGCTGATCGATCGCGCCTGGTCGGCGGACCTCACCGAGCTGCACGCCGTGACCCATCCTGACAACGTCGCGTCACAGGCCGTCTGCCGCCGGCTCGGCATGACCGATCTCGGCGTGACGTCGGACGCCTACGACCTGGAGCTGCGGGCCTTTCGCCTCGATCGGGGCTGACCTCTGGGGCCCCTCGCTACCGTGAAGTCATGCGACGCACCCTTCCCGCCGTGGCCCTCCTGCTCGTGGCGATTGCGGTCGTCGGGTCGTCCCTCGCTTCGGGTGACTACGCGACCGGGGCCGTCGTCGGGACGATCCTGATCGCCGTGGGTCTGTTGGCCTCGCCGCTGCCGTACCCATCCTCGGCCGGGACCGAGGAATGGCGACGCGCGGAGCAGTCCGGCGACCTCGTCGTGATGCACCGGCCGGGGTGTCCGTTCTGCCTGCGCCTGCGGTTCAGCCTGGGTGGTCTGGCCGACCGCGTCACGTGGGTGGACATCTGGGCCGACGATGAAGCGGCGGCTCGCGTACGTGAAGCGACGGGTGGCGATGAGACGGTGCCGACCGTGCTGGTCGGCGGCGAGGCCCACGTCAATCCCGAGCCGGAGTGGGTGCGCGCCCGCCTCGCGTCGTAGGCTGTTCTGCTGTGGCTCTCAGCATCGGAATCGTCGGACTCCCCAACGCGGGCAAGTCGACCCTCTTCAACGCCCTGACCAAGAACAACGTGCTCGCGGCGAACTACCCGTTCGCGACCATCGAGCCGAACGTGGGCGTGGTCGGCGTGCCCGACTCGCGCCTGGCCAAGCTGGCCGAGATCTTCGCTTCGGAGAAGATCCTGCCTGCCACGGTGCAGTTCGTGGACATCGCGGGCATCGTGCGCGGGGCGTCCGAGGGTGAGGGCATGGGCAACAAGTTCCTGTCCCACATCCGTGAGTCCGACGCGATCTGCCAGGTCACCCGTGTGTTCCGCGACGAGGACGTCACGCACGTCGACGGTGACGTGAACCCGGCCAACGACATCGAGACGATCTCCATCGAGATGGCGCTCGCGGACCTGCAGACCATCGACAACGCGATGCCGCGCCTCGACAAGGACTCGCGCAAGGACAAGTCGCTGGTGCCGCTGTTCGAGGAGGCCAAGGAGGCCAAGAACGCGCTCGAGTCCGGTGTCGGCGTGCTGAAGGCCGGGCTCGACCTGGACCTGCTGCGCGAGCTGCACCTGATGACGTCCAAGCGGTTCATCTACGTGTTCAACTGCGACGCCGACGAGTTGAACGACGACGCGCTCAAGCAGCAGATGCGCGATCTCGTCGCCCCGTCTGAGGCGATCTTCCTCGATGCCAAGGGCGAGGCCGAGCTGGTCGAGCTGGGCGACGACGAGGAGGCCGAGGTCATGCGTGCCGAGATGCTCGCCGACATGGGTGTTGACGAGCCCGGCCTCGATGCGCTGGCCCGTGTTGGCTTCGACACCCTCGGCCTGCAGACCTACCTGACCGCCGGGCCCAAGGAGTCGCGCGCCTGGACGATCGACAAGGGCGCCACCGCACCGCAGGCCGCTGGCGTCATCCACACCGACTTCGAGCGCGGCTTCATCAAGGCCGAGATCGTCTCCTTCGACGACCTCGTCGAAGCCGGCTCGATGGCCACGGCCAAGTCCGCCGGCAAGGTGCGCATGGAGGGCAAGGACTACGTCATGGCCGACGGCGACGTGGTGGAGTTCCGCTTCAACGTGTGATGAAGTCTGAGAAAGCAGCGCCGTGATCCGCTGCCCATCAGGTATTCTGGGAGCGGTGGTTCCCACCACTGACAGCACTTCCACGTGAAGACCACGTGAATCATTGCGGAGAGACCCGAGTAGTTCAGGACATGTCCGGATGGGGTGCGGCGCACCGGTGCGCCGACTTCATATCGCCGATGCCAGGCATCGGCTGACGAAAGGACATGACATGTTGCCCAAGGACGAGAAGAGTCTCCAACAGGTGATCGACAAGATCGCGAAGATGGACGAATCGCGGCGGTCGGTCATGGGGCGTGTGCACGACATCGTCCTGACCGCGGCTCCCACCCTGAAGCCCCGGATCTGGTACGGCATGCCCGCCTACGCTGAGTCGGCGAGCACGCCGGCGCTGTTGACGCTGCGCAACGACGAACGCTTGAATCTCGCGATCACCGAGAAGGCTGACTTCCGGGCCGTAGGTGGCGTGGACGGCTCGCTGATGCCTGCTGCGTGGTATTTCGAGGCCGTGGACGAGGATACCGAGAAGCGCATCGCCGAGATCGTTCGTTCGGTGGTCTCGTAAGCGTCATCTGACTCGACTATCCCCGACGACGACCGATCGCGGGCTCGTTGTCGGGGATGGTCGGGGCGCAGTTTGCTCCGCGGTCTCCGAGTGTGTGTCGCGCGTAGCGCTCTGCAAGGGTGCGAATCTGTGATCCACGTTGGTTCGTGCCGAAACGCAGTGGAGTTCGCTTCGACGTCGAGCGAGGTCTACGCGCCTCACGACTTTCTTCGCGAAGCCCCATGGCAATCCCCGCGTCGACGACGAACAGTGCACACATCGCAGCCGCGTGGTCGCGGCGACCGGTTCGCAGGTACGTGCGTGCGAACACGAGGTGGAGAAGGCTTCGGGCTGAGACGGCACACCACCGCCGACGCGACGACCGAGCGGCGATGATCGTGATGCCGAGGCCGAGGTCTGCTGTTCCGAGCGCTCGCCTCTCGGCCACGCTGGTGTCGGCCAGGCCGAGCCATCGCCCGCCTGCCTGTGGTGCGACTGCCAGCAGACCACCGAGCACGGTGGAGGCGGCCCCCACACCATCGGCGGCGGTGGTGAGGGCGGCATCTCCGGTCACACGCATCACCGGACACTACCGTCAGGTTGCCCTCGCCTCACGAGGGATGCGGTCGGGGGAGATGAACTCGGCGCCGATCTCTCTGGCTCGACGGAGTCCCGCGTCGCGCAGGGGAGCGTTGTGGTCTCCCTCGATGTCGTAGATGAGGTGAGTCTCGACGTCATTGATGCCGCAGTAGGCGAAGATGCCGACGTCGATCTGGACGTGCATCGCCTCGTCGTACGCGTACTTGTCGTAGGTGCGCTTCTTCGAGCCACCGATGCCGATCAACGTCGTGGGAATGGTCGGCAGCAGACCGTGCAGGGGCTGCTTGCCCCGATCGTCGACACCCGTGCCGTACTGGTAGGCCCACCCGCCGGTGAAGACGCGCTCGATCCAGCCCTTCATCAGGGCGGGCATCCCCCACCAGTAGACCGGGAAGACGAACGCGAGCCGGTCCGCAGCTTCGACCCGGCGGTGCATCGGTGCGATTCCGGGCGGGATCGGACCGCCCCAGAAGTGTGAGTGGTCTGCTTCGGTGAAGCGTGGATCGAAGCCTTCCTGGTGCAGGTCCAGCACGTCGATCGAATGTCCGGACTGCTGAAAGGGGAGGTGCAGGGACTCCATGACGGCGGCCGGGTACTTGTCGGTGAATGGGTGCGCGAAGACGGTCAGCAGATGCACGTGCGGTTACTCCAATGGTCGTTGCGGTCACGGAAAGCGGGAGGGAGCTACTGGGCCTGGTTCACCAGCGCGCTGGCCGCAGCCTTCGCCGCGTGAATCGCGGCCGTTCCGCGATAGGACGCGGCCGACGTGGCCCCCTCGAACAGGACGAGGACCTGCTCCGCGAGGACGTCGTCATCGTGTCCGGTCTCGTGTGTCACGACTCGGCGGACAAGGTCGTGGAGCTGCTCTCGATACGCGGTGACCGTGGATGAGACTCCGAGAGTCCCCTCGCCGTCCTCGCTCTGAGCGCGCAGGAACAAGCACCCGCGTGCCCCCTCGGTCTGGGTCCAGGCCTCGAGAGTGTCGAAGAGCTCATCGACGGTGTCGACGTCGAACCTGTCGACGAATCGTGCGCGTCGCTCGTCCAGGACGGCGACGACGAGCCCTGACTTGCTGCCGAGATGCTTGTACAGGGTTCGCGTCGACACGCCCGCCGACTCTGTCAGTCGATCGATTCCCGTCCCGGCGAAACCGTGACGATCGAAGACGTGGCCGGCCGCCGAGATGATGCGCGATCTCGTGGTGGTCATGGATTCACGGTACAACGAACGTTGTACCTTGCGCAAATGGCTCTATCCAGACGTCGTACGTCGCCCTGGGGCTGAAACAGCATCGGGCGAACTCAGCCGCGGACGGTCGGTTGCCAGCGATCGCTTCTGCTCTCACGCGGATGCTCGTCTCGTGGACACCGAGCGGCCGCACTGACTGCCCTGATCTCGATCTCGAGTTCTATCCCGCTGCTCCTAGCGTCGTGGGCCCGCGTCCAGCCGTCCTCGTGCTTCCCGGCGGAGGCTTTGGAGAGCACACGAGGCACGACGGCGAGGGATACGCGCGCTGGCTGAGTGGACTCGGCCTCCACGCTGCTGTGCTCAGGTACGCCCTGCGTCCAGACCCTTTCCCTTCGGCCCTGCAGCAGGCGCGCGCCGCCCTCGACCGACTCCGCGCCGACGCAGACGGGCTCGGAATCGACGACACTAGGGTCGGCGTCATCGGCTCCAGCGCGGGCGGTCTGCTGGCCGGACTCCTGGCTACCGGAGCAACCCTGCCGATTGAGCCACAGCTCGAGAACGTCCTGACGCGGACACTGCGCCCACGTTCGTCTGGGCCACCGCTGGAGACCCACCCGGGCTCCCGAATGCGTTGGAGTGGACCCGGGCCCTCGCCGACGGCGTCCCCTATGGCCGCCACGGTCACGAGAACCTTCCCCACACCGCGCAGTGGACCAACGCGTGCGAGGCCTGGCTTCGCGACCTCGGCATCCTCGACGGGTCGTTCAGAACAGGGTCCGCAGGCGTGCGATGAGCGAGTCCTGGACGGCCTGGGTGGCAGCGACCTCCACCTGCTCGTTGATGTCGCTGGTGTTGTCGAGGTTGGCGAGAACGGCACGGACGTCCAGGTCGTCGAGGACGCGGGTGAGAACATCGTCGGTCTTCAGGGCCGCGTCGACGACCGAGTCCGGGATGAGGCGGATGCCCGCCTCGAGCAGCCCGTTGAGGTTCGCTGAGTCGAGTGCCTCGTCGACCAGGTCTGAGGCGCGAGGCAACGACCCGTCCGCATTCATCTGGGCCACGGCCGACAACAGTCCGTCGCGCACAGCGTCGACCTGGGAGTCGGTGACTTCATCAGATTGCGCGATGTCCAGGGTCAGCGCTTCGCGACTGACGCCGAGGGTGCAGGCGGCGTCGTTGATCCCGATGAGGACAAGACGTTCGGTGAGTCCGTCGATGCCGTCGGCCTGCGAGGTGACGGCCCGCTCGGCGCACGGGTCGGCCGGCCGGAGTGGTTCGTACGTCCCTCCGCCGTTCGAGAGCTGCACGCCGATCACCGCACCGACCAGCAGCACGGCTGCCACCGGCATGCCGATCCAGCGGGGGACGGAGCTCATGCCGTCCTCCGGCCACGAGGACGGACCGCCGCAAGCATCGCCAGGAGGGCGAGTCCTGCGCCGATCAGGAACGAGTCGCGGAAGGCGCGGGTGGCTGCACGCTCGAGCTGCTCGTCCAGGTCCCGTTCAAGCTGGTCAGTGGCAGCCTGCTCACCCGGATCGGTGTCGAGCCGCGCGAAAGCCGCACTGAGATCGGGAACCTGACCCTGCTGATCGGCCAGAGCGTCGCCCAGCGCTTGAGCGACGGCGATCTTGCTCTCGGGCAGCAAGGGGGCGTCCAGAACCAGCGAGGTGATCGCCTGCTCGGCGGGCTCCTGCGCCTCCTGCAGGTCGGCGGTGAACACCGGAGTGAGGATCGCGAGACCGACGACGACCCCCACGTGTCGCGCACTGATGGTCCAGGCCGCGTGCCGCACGCGGGGCAGACGCATCTTGATGGCCCGGGCCGTGAGTCGGTCGACCGTCAGGCCCAGCCCCAGACCCACCAGCGCTTGCGGGGCGATGCTCCAGGCCAGATTCGACGACGGCAGAATCGCGAGCCCCACCAGACCTCCCGCGACGAGGAAGCAGCCCACTGCGATCTCCTGGTCGGGCGACGGCCTGAAGAACCGCGCCAGCGGGCGAGCGGCGAAGGCCGCGACCGGAACGACCGACACGGTCATGGCAGCAGCGGCCGGGGACCGGCCCCATCCCTCGACCAGCAGCAGGACCAGCAGGAAGAGCGCAGCGGTGAGCGCCGCCGACACCAGGGCAAGGGTGAGGTTGGCCCGGACGGCTGGTCGGTGCCGATCTGGCTCGCGGGGCGCGGTGACGGTCCGCAGGACGAGCGCAGCGGGCACGGCGAGCAGTGCGAACGGCACCTGCACCACGAAGATGGCCTGCCACGCGATCGCCTGCGTGAGCAGCCCACCGAGCACCGGCCCGCTGGCCGTGCCGACCACTCCGGCCGTGACCCACGCCGTGACTCCTCGACGTTCGCCGTACGCGGCGACCAGCTGCTCCAGGCATCCGACCAGGGCGAGCGCACCGCCGACCGCTTGGAGGCAACGGGCGACGATCAGCACCTCGATCGAGCCCGCGAAGGCGCACCACGCCGAGGCGCCTGCGAACACAGCGATCCCGACAGCACTCAGCACGTGCGTGCTGAACAGGTCGGCGCGGGCACGCGAGAGCATCATCGCCGCGGGGACGGCGCCGAGCCCCAGCACGAGGTTGTAGGCGATCAACACCCACGCGACCTGGGCGATCGAGGCGTCGAAGGTGCCCAGGATGTCGGGCAGCGCGAGCGTGACGATCGCCGAGTCGGCTAGCACCAGGGCCACGGTCACCAGGAGCAGGGGACCCGCAGCGCGACGCATGAGGCCATCTTCTCTCGATAGGCTCAATCGCGTGTCGTCCAGCATCGTCGTGACCGAGGAGTTCGAGCAGGCGCTCGACATCCTCCGCTCCGGCGGCAACCTCTTCCTCACCGGCAAGGCCGGCACCGGCAAGTCGACGCTGATTCGACACTTCATGGACGAGGCGCACGATCGTCGCGTGCTGGTGGCGGCGCCGACCGGGATCGCGGCACTCAACGTCGGCGGGTACACGATCCACCGTCTGTTCAGCCTGCTGCCGACGACCAGCCTCGAGGATGTGCGATCGGGCGCCTACCGCCCGCAGCGATTCTTCAAGACCCTGAAGTCACTGGAGACGCTGATCATCGATGAGGCGTCGATGGTGCGAGCCGATCTCTTCGACAAGATCTCGGCTGGCCTGGAGCGGTTCGGGCCACGCCCAGGCACTCCGTTCGGTGGAGTCCAGATCGTCCTCGTGGGTGACCTGCTGCAGCTGCCACCGGTGGTTCCGACCGGCGAGGCCGAGCACGTCGCGGCACGGTATGGCACTCCGTACTTCTTCTCCGCGGACACCTTCGACCGCGACGACTTCCCGACGGTGGCGCTGACGACGGTGTTCCGCCAGCTCGGCGACCAGCGCCTCACCTCGATCCTCAACGCCGTGCGTGAAGGAGTCCTCCTCGATCACGCCCAGTCAGAGCTCAACGCCTGCACCGATCCCGACTTCGTGCCACCCGACGACGAGTTCTGGCTGACCCTCGCCCCGACCAACACGATCGTCACCTCACGCAACCGCAAGCGCCTCGAGCTCCTGTCGGGTGAGGAGTTCGTGTACCACGCCGAACGGAGGGGTGATCTCGGGCTCTTCGACCCACCCACCGACGAGACGCTGACCTTCAAGGTCGGCGCGCAGATCATGATGCTCAGCAACGACACGATCGACCGCTGGGTCAACGGAACCCTGGGCCGCATCGTCGACATCGCCCGCGCCGACGGCGAGCTGGTCATCACGGTCGAGTTCCGGGACGGCACGACGTCCCAGGTGTGGCCCCACACCTGGGACGCCACGCGGCCCGTGGTCGAGGGCGGCTCACTGCGGCACGAGATCGTCGGGTCCTACACGCAGCTGCCGTTCAAGCTGGCCTGGGCCATCACGATCCACAAGAGCCAGGGCCAGACACTCGATCGCCTGGTCGTCGACCTGAGCGGTGGAGTCTTCGACTTCGGGCAGGTCTACGTGGCGCTCAGCCGGTGCACCTCGATGGACGGACTGGTGCTGACCCGTCCGGTCCTGCCCAAGGACCTGCGCACGGATCGACGCATCGTCCGCTTCCTGCGCGAGTCGACGAGCGAGGGCGACGCCCGACGCTACTGCGCCGTGGGAATCGTGACCGTCGGCGACGAGGGGCGCATGTCGCGACCCAGGCCCGTGGAGATCGCCGCCGCCTTCGACGACGGCACGTCCATCAGCACCGTCGTCAATCCCCAGCGCGACCTCGCCGATGCCCGCGAGGCCTACGGCATCTCGGTCCACGACGTTCTGCTCGCGCCGACCTTGGCCGAGGCGTGGAACATCTTCGGCCCGATCCTCGAGGGGGCGACGCCCGTGGGTGCAGCCACCGATCACACCCTCAGCCTCATCGATTTTGAGCTCAAGCGCCTCGGCCAGGTGCGGGCGCTGCCGCTGGGCATCGACCTCCCCGCAGGCGACCTCCTGCCCGCAGAGCGCGCGGGGTTGGCCGCCGGAACAGCGCTCGAGCGGGCTCGAACGGCGCTGGTCGCGCACGCCCGTCTGGGTGTCGCGGACCGGGGTTCCACGGCGTTCGCCCTGCACGAGGACACCGATGCGGACTCCACCTACCTGCTCACCCGGGATCCCGCAGTGCCAGCCCCCAGCTCGGTCCATCTGCCCGTGCTGTCCGCCTTGCTCGACATCAGCCGCGAGGTCAGTGCGGCCCTGCTCACCGGGTTGAGCGCCGTCGAGGTGCGCGGTCGGATCGTTCCGGTTGCAGAGACGGGAGATCTCGTGAGGGTTCGCGCCGTGACGGCGAACCGGCTGGCGGCGATCGCAGCACGCTCCTCGGGTGTTCCCGCGGAACTGGTGACCCGACTCGGTCAGGTGGGTCTGCTGCTGGGCCTGGACACCGACGGTCTGGTCTCCGCGTTCGCCGGTGCCAGCGTGGGCATCGGCGAGGTGCTGGTGCCCGGCGCCCGGGTGTGCTTCACCGGTACCGCGCGATCCCCGTCGGGCCGGATGGTGGACCGGCCCGAGATGGATGCGATCGCTGCTGAACACGGGCTCGTCCCGGTCAAGAACGTGACCAAGACAAAGTGCGAGGCACTGTTCGTGGCCGAGGTGGGCACCCAGTCGGGCAAGGCGCGCAAGGCCTCCGAGCTGGGCAAGCCCGTGTTCTCGGTCGACGACTTCTTCGCGTGGGTCAGATCCAGCCGTGCTCCCGGGCCTTGAGAGCCGCCTCGTACCGGTTGGACACACCGAGCTTGGCCATCGCCGAGGACAGGTAGTTGCGAGTCGTGCCGACCGACAGGTGGGCCCGCTTGGCGATCTCGTCGACCGATGACCCGTCGGCCGCGAACTCCAGCACGTCGGCCTCGCGCGGCGTGAGCAGAGAGTCACCGGCGCTGATCGCGTCCGCGGCCAGCTCGGGATCGACGTAGCGCCCGCCGGCATGGACCGTGCGGATGACCTCGGCCAGCGTGGCGGCCGACGTCGTCTTGGGCAGGAACCCGCGGACGCCGGCCGTGAGCGCCTTCTTGAGGTACCCGGGACGCCCATGGCTGGTGACGATCAGGGTGCCCGCGCCCGGCGTGAGGGCCAGCAGCTCGGTGGCGGTCTCGATGCCGTCGATGCCGGGCATCTGCAGGTCGATGACGGCCACGGCCTCGGGTTCGCCGGCCTCCGCGCGCTGGCGCCAGAGCGCAAGGAGCTCCTCGCCGGAGTCGACGTGCGCCACGACCTCGAGGTCGGCCTCGAGACCGAGCATCGTGGCCATGGCCGAACGGATCAGTGTCTCGTCGTCAGCCATCAGGACCGCGATCATGTGTTCTCCCAGTGGATCTCGAGGACGAAGCTGCCGTCGGAGGCCGTCGTCTGCAACCGGGCACCACTGGTTGCGAGACGTTCGGCCAGGCCCAGCAGACCGGACCGTTCCCTGACGGGCCCCACGACTCCGTCGTTGCGCAGCGACATCCCGGCCGGTCCGAGAGCGAGCGTGGCAGAGGTGGCCGTCGAGTGCTTGACGATATTGGTGGTTCCCTCGCGCACGACCCACGCCGCGAGCTCGTGGACCTCGAGAGGGACCCGGTCCGGATCCCCCTCGACGATGAGGTCGCACCCCATCGCCGACAACAGCGATCGGGCGCCGGCGACCTCGCTGTCGAGGTCGATGTCGCGGTAGCCGCGGACGAGCTGCCGCATCTCGGCCATCGAGTCGACGGCGAGCTTCTTGACGTCGTCCATCTCCGCCGATGCGCGGTCGCCCGCTCCGGCCCGGGAGAGCGCAGCAGCCAGCTCGCTCTTGACCGCGATCGCCGAGAAGTTGCGGCCCACCACGTCGTGCAGGTCGCGGGCGAAGCGCAGCCGCTCCTCGGCGAGCTGCAGCTCGGCACCGAGATCCTTGGCCTGCTCGAGCTCATCGACGATCCGCACCCCCCACACCGTGAGGAGCGTCGTGGCGACGACGAAAGCACTCAGCACCAGGGCCGTGGCGAAGACCCTCAGCTCGGTGCCTGCCGGGGCTCCGAACGACACGGCGGTGGCTGCGCTGACGGCGACCACGATCCACCAGGTGAAGCGGCTGAACGCGATGAGACTGAGCGTGCCCAGCAGTGCTGCGGCGAGGCCGACCACGCGGGCCTCGTCGACGTCGGACTCGCTGGACGCGATGTTGGCGACGACCGCCGACACGGCCCACAGCGCGGTCAGCACGACGGTGCAGGTCGGGATGGCCCAGTGCCGGAAGCGCAGGTTCGTCCAGGCGGCGAGCTCGGGCTGCGCCTCCAGCGCGACGATCGTGGCGATGCCCGCGATGACGATTCCCACCACCGCCCAGGCGCCGAGGCCGTCGCCCGTGGCCGAGATGGCAGCCACGGCAACGGCGACGGCACCCTGCATGGTCAGCTTGGTGTAGTGGCGGAACTTGGTGGGTCCAGGCATGTCCCGCCACCACGAGGACAGGTGCATCAGCCGCGGTCGTCCCAGCGGAAGTTGCGACGAGTCAGCTCGAGGGCCAGTGCTGTCCACACGACCAGTATCGCGACCGGCTGGCCGATCTCGGCGAACGTCGCCCCGAAGTCGAGCGCTGTCGAGCCGGATGCGGTGGCCAGCTGGCCCGACGTGCCCAGCGACATCAGGTCGGACAGGGCGGCGAAGGGGGTCAGGTCGGCCACCTGCTGGAACCGGTCGGGCAGGATGCCACGGATCGTGGACAGTCCGACGAAGGCGATCGCCATGACCGGCAGCGAGGTGATCTGGGCCGCCTCGGCGTTCTTGGTCAGTGCACTGGTCGCCAGGGCGAGCAGCGAGAAGATCGCGATGCCGGCGATGAGGGCCAGCCCCATCAGGATCGGGTTGACCGGCGCCGGGGAGCCGGCGGCGTAGACGACGGCCGACACGACGATGGTTCCGGTCAGGGTCAGCACCGCTCCGGGGACCATGGGTGCGGCCTGTATCTGCACGTCACTGGCTTCGCCGGTCCTCAGCCGTTTGAGCACGCCCTCGGATCGCCGGGCCGTGATCATCGACAGCACCGAGTAGTACTGCACGAACAGCAGCGCCATCAGCAGGAACATCTCGAATGTCGTGGCCGCGAGGGTGGCCGAGGCGCCCTCGTTCTGCCGGATGACGAAGAACGACAGCAGCGGGATGACGACCGGGAATCCGACCCCCATGACGAGCAGCGTCGTGTTGCGGCGGAACTGCAGGTACTCGGCCTTGGCGAGTGCGGCCAGCGGGCGGTGGCGGCGGGTGGGTGTGGTGGTTGCGGTGCTCATGCGGTGGCTCCGATCGGTGCGGGGGTGGATGCCGGCGGGGCGTCGGTGCTCTCGGCGATGTTGAGGAACACCGACTCCAGGGAGGCAGTGCGGGCGTCGAGGCCGGTCAGCTCGATGGAGTGCGATCGCGCCCAGCCCAACAGCTGGCACAGGTGGTCGGCCAGGTCGTCGGTGCTGACCGTGACGCGCGACCTCGCCTCGACACGCGCACCCTCGAGCACCGGCAGGGTGAGCCCGGGATGATCGAAGGTGATCGTTGCGGGATGGGCGCCGACGATGTCGTGCAGCGTGCCGCTGACGGACACCTCGCCCTGGTGCATGATCGCGATGTGGTCGGCCAGGGCCTCTGCCTCGTCGAGGTAGTGGGTCGTGAGGACCATCGTCACGCCGGATGCCTTGAGGTCGGCGAGCAGCTGCCACGTGGACCGTCGGCTCTCCGGGTCCAGTCCGGTGGTGGGTTCGTCCAGGAACAGCAACCGGGGCTGTCCGAGCAGGGCGGCGGCCAGGTCGACCCGGCGCTTTTCGCCGCCCGACATCGCGCCGACGCGCACGTCCTTTCGATCGGTGAGGTCAACCTGCTCCAGGACGGCCTCCACGGTCGTCGGGTTGCTGCAGGTGCCGCGCCACATCTCGAGCGTCTCGGTGACGGTCAGCTCGGCAGGCAGTCCACCGGACTGCAGCATGATGCCGATCTGTGGGCGGACCAGCTTCCGTTCGGCGTGCGGGTCCAGGCCGAAGACCTCGACGGTGCCGTCGGTGGGAGCCGAGAGGCCCTCGAGGAGGTCGAGCGTCGAGGTCTTGCCGGCGCCGTTGGTGCCCAGGAGACCGAAGACCTCTCCCTCCTCGACGTCGAGATCGATGCCCTTGACGGCCTCGAAGGCCGATGATCCGTGGCCGTAGACGCGGCGGAGTCCGCGGGTGGTGATGACGGTGCTCATCGCGCACCCCACGTGAGGTCATCGATGCCGGCGTCACGGAAGCCGGGTTCGGTTGGGACGGAATGGGTGCGTGGTGTGCTGTTCATGAGTTCAATGCTCCGCGCCGAGGAGCGTCGAGCGTAGTGAGCGCAGTCATGACTTCTGGCGGCGATCTCACCGTCGAACGATGACGAAAGTCATGCGAGCCTTGGAGTGCATCGCGCAATGATCGGTGCGGTGTCCAGACCCGTGGGCAGGGTCCCGAACACGGTGCCCCAGTCGCGGTCGAGGCGAGTCGCTGCGAAGGCGTCGGCCACCGCGGGATGCCCGAAGCGGACCAGCAAGGAGCCCTGCAGGGCGATCGCCAGGTCCCCGACGACCCGACGGGCCCGATGTTCCAGACCGTCGCCGTCGGTGAACTGCGTCTTCAGCCGGTCGACGAAGTGGTCCAGTCGAGCGTCTGCTCCGCCTGCGGCGTCGAGCTCGTCGAAGAACACGGTGAGGGTCTCGGGCTGCTTGGCGATCGCGCGCAGCGTGTCCAGTGCGGCGACGTTGCCCGATCCTTCCCAGATCGACATCAGGGGCGCCTCGCGGTAGAGGCGAGGCATGCGGGACTCATCGACGTACCCGTTGCCACCGAGGCACTCCAGGGCTTCCGCGGCGTGGGCAGGCGCCCGCTTGCAGACGTAGTACTTGGAGGCCGCGAGGCTGATACGGCGCAGCGTCGCGGCGTGCTCGTCACCGGCGACGGCCTGATCGGTGAGGTCGGCCAGCCACAGGGCGACCGTCGTGGAGGCCTCGGCCTCGACGGCGAGATCGGCCAGCACGTTGCGCATGAGTGGCTGGTCGGCAAGCGTCGCGCCGAACGCAGAGCGGTGGTGGGCATGATGTGCTGCCGCCTGGGTGGCGACCCGCATGCCCGATGCCGATCCGATCGTGCAGTCGAGTCGGGTCATGTTGACCATCTCCACGATGGTGCGCACGCCGCGCCCCTCGTCGCCGAGGCGCCATCCGGTCGCCTGGTCGTACTCGATCTCGGCGCTCGCGTTGGACTGGTTGCCGAGCTTGTTCTTGAGTCGCTGCAGGCTGATGGCGTTGGGTGTGCCGTCGGGCAGCACGCGCGGCAGGACGAAGCAGGTCAGTCCCTCGGGAGTCTGGGCGAGGGTCAGCAGGATGTCGGACATGGGGGCCGAGGTGAACCACTTGTGCCCGGTGATCCGGTAGGTGCCATCGGGCTGCGGTGTCGCGCTCGTGGTGTTGGCGCGCACGTCCGAGCCGCCCTGCTTCTCGGTCATCGACATGCCGGCGATCAGTCCGCGCTTGGTGGCGGGTGCGCTGAACGACGGATCGTAGATGCGGTTGGTCAGCAGCGGTTCGAACTGGGCCGCGACCTCCGGGTCGGTGCGCAGCGCAGGGATGGCGGCATAGGTCATCGAGATCGGGCACGCATGACCGGCGTCCGTCTGCATCCACACGCTCATCCGCGTCGCGCGAACCAGGTGGGCGTGCGGGTCGTCGGACGCCCAGGCGCTGCCGTGCAGCCCGAGGTCGACCGCCGAGGTCATGAGCTCGTGGTAGCTGGGGTCGTAGACGACCTGATCGATGCGATGGCCGTACCGGTCGTGGGTGTGCAGCACGGGCTTGTGGGCCTCGGCGCGATCCCCCAGGTCCTGCGCGTGGGCCGATCCGGCCAGCTCGCCGACCTGGCGCAGTCCATCGAGCGCGTCGCTGGCTCCCACGCGCGTCAGGACCTCGGTGTACGGGGCGTAGTCGGAGGCGTCGTGATCGACCAGGGGTGGAACCTGGTTGGTGACGTCGTGGGTCGCGGTCATCGTGTCTCCTGGGGGGATCGCAGGGTCATCAGCTCGGTGCGGAAGGTCTCATAGGCCTGTCGAAGGTCGGCGGCGGGCCAGGACGTGGGTTGCAGGGCCGGGGGAAGGTAGGGGTCGGCGCGCAGATGACGGACGATCGCGGTCATCGTCAGGAAGCGGTCACGCAGCGTCGAGGTGGTCCGGGCGACCTCGAGCAGGTGGTCGGCGGTGCGCGACCAGGTCGCGCAGTCCCACAGACGTTCGGCGAGCGCGAGGTCGTCGGCGGGTCGGACGGTGAAGTGCTCGACACCGGGCGGAGGCGCATCGACCCCGACCAGATTGGCTGGTCGCATCCAGACTCCTTCGCGCAGCTCGGCCAGTCGCAGCGCAGTCAGTCGGGATCGGACGTCGGCCCGCGTGGTCGCATCACGTCCTGACGCCGTCACGACGAACTGGTCCCAGCTCCCGTCGTAAGGACGCAGCACGGGATCGAGGTCTGCGTCCTGGGCGGCCTGACGCACCAGGTGCCGGTCGGGCAGTGAGTAGATCGCATCGTTCCGGCTGAGATCGCCGGACGCGACCATCCGGGACAGCGCCACCCGCAGGGTCGGCGGGGAGATGTCGAACTCCTGGCCCAGACGGACCAGGTCGTGGACCGGCAGGCTGGCCGGTCGAGTGCCCAGCAGGAGGCTCAGGATCACCGAGCGTGCGGTGAGCGTCGTCTCCATGGGCCACCTCGGTTCTCTAACAATTCTGCGACAACTGTGTCAGCAGTGTAATGAGCGAGTCAACCTCTAGGGTGTGGGCCATGCTCGGACGCAAGAACTATCCCCGTGAGTACATCGAGCGCTGTCAGCGCGACATCGAGGCGCAGATCGCGGAGTTCAACGATCTGCCACCGGTGACAGCCTCCTTCGCGAGCCGGCTCGCCGGTCATCTCATCATCGTGATGGACGCGTGCTTCGTGACTCGGTTGCGCGCCACCGAGGGCAAGGACGGTAACGCGCTCAACGAGGTGCGGTTGCTCGCCCAGTCGTTGATGTACGGCGATTCGGTGGTCGACGACTCGACGGTCACGTGGAACCAGGAGGACATGGTGCTCGGCCTGACCAAGGGCGACGACCTCGAGCTGAGCATCAGTGACGTCGACAAGCTCCAACGGGCGTTCTTCGTCGCGATGCTCGACAGATACGCCGAGTAGTCGGCCCTCAGATCAGGCAGGCCGCTGCGAGTGCCACCACGGCTGCGACCGTTCGGACCCGGTCGGCGATCAGCAGCGTCGAGATCAGCTGCGTGCTGTGCTGCCGACCGAGGCGGCCATGGGCCGGCGCTGCGAGCCCGGCGGTGACGACGACGGCCAGCAGGTTGCCGGCGACGGCCACGATCGACGCACCCGTCACGGGTCCGGCAACCAGCGCCCACAGGCACACCGCGACGACGACCGGATAGAGCACGGCGACCACGCGCACGATCCGATGGCTGTGTCGGTCGTGTGCCGTGGCCCATCGGTCGACCGGGACGTCAGCGAGCGCCGGATAGACCACGCCTGACACCACGACCTGGAATCCGGCGTGGAAGGCCGACACGACGAGCAGCGCGGTCACCGCGTCCATGGATCAGCCGTGGTCGGGGGCAGCGACCCGGCGACCCGCGTAGCCGGGCCCCGCATCGTTGGACTCAGCTTCCTCGGGAATGCCGTCCGGAACCATCCACACCGCGATGAGCGTGGTGACCGGCACGGCCAGCACCAGGCCGATCGCGCCCACGAGCGTGCGCACGACCTCCTGGCCGATCTCCTCGGTGGTCGCCACCATGGCCAGGTTCTGCTGGTACGCCGAGACCAGCAGCAGCACCGTCATCGCCGATCCGGCGTAGGCGAACACGAGCGTGTAGACGCTGGAGGCGATGTGATCGCGGCCGATCCGCATCGCGGAGGCGAACACGGTGCGCCGACTGGCCGTGGGCTGGAAGCCACGCATCTCCCACACGGCGCTCGCCTGGGTGACCGTCACGTCGTTGAGCACGCCGAGGCCCGCGATCACCATGGTCGCCGCCGCCACCTGGGACAGGTCGAGCGCCGGCACGGTGCCCAGCAGCAGACGATCGTCCTCGGACCCGACACCGGTGATGTTGGACAGATCGGTCCCCAGCACACCGATCGAGGCGGTGATCGCGACGCCGAACAGGGTGCCGAACAGGGCGGACGTGGTGCGCACCGAGACGCCGTGGGCGAGGTAGAGCACGGCGATCATGATCACGGTCGAGCCGACGATCGCGACCAGCAGTGGTGACTCACCCGCGAGGATCGCGGGGAGGACGAACTGGGTCAGCGCCAGCAGGGTCACCCCGATGCCGAGGATGGCGAACAGGCCGCGCCACCGCGCGATGAGCACCACGGAGATCGCGAAGATGGCCGTCAGAGCGGCGAGCGGTGCGCCACGCTGGAAGTCCAGGAACTCGAACGACTCGGTCTGGCCCTCGGGCTGGATGCGCAGCACCGTGATCGAGTCACCCGCGTCGATGCCCGCGCTGAAGCGTGCGGGGTCGAGGGTCATCTCGGCCGTCTCGCCATCTGCGGTCGTCGCGGTGATCTGCCCGCAGGCGCCGTCGAGGGTGGGCGTGTTGTCGGGGCCGACCGATCCGCCACCGCACTCGACGGCGTCGACCGCGGTGACCTCGGCGTCGACCCGGGTGACGCCCTCGGCGCTGTACGGGTCGAGGCCGCGTGGCACGTCGTCGGCCGCGGGCCACAGCAGTGCCATCGCGGCCACGGCGGCGGCAGCGATGACGAGCACGGCCACGGTCAGGGAGATGATCATGGGTCGGCCGGAGTCCTCGACACGGAGGTCGGCGACGGAGTGCGAATGTGCCACGATCAATAGCGTGCCACGTGATGAGGAATATTTGCCCGGAGCAGTCGGTGGAGTCACCCGTGTCGGCCGGACCGTGCGCCGCCCCACCGGCCCCTGGACCCCTGCGGTCCATGAGCTGCTGGCCCACCTGCGCCTCCACGAGCTGCCGGGGGTTCCGGACGTGCAGGGTCTGGACGAGGCGGGGCGCGAGGTGCTGTCGTACGTCGAGGGCCGAGGAGTGCCGATCGATGACGAGGTCGTCCTCGACTCGGTCCTGGTCGAGGCCGGCGCCTGGTTGCGCCAGTTCCACGACACGGTGCACGACTTCCGCCCGGTCGGTCCGCGTCATTGGCGCACTGCCGGTGAGGTCGAGCTGACCGACGACCAGGTCATCTGCCACAACGACCCCGGTGCCTACAACTGGATCATCCAGAGCGGCCACTTCGTCGCGATGATCGACTGGGACATGGCCGGTCCGGGCCAACCGATCGACGACCTGGCCTTCCTCGCCTGGACCGGGATTCCGTTGTATCGCGAGATCCCGGCCGAGGACGTGGCGCGCCGCGTCGGTCTGCTGGCCGAGGCCTATGGCGAGTGGGGGCCGTTCACGATCCTGAATGCTGCCGTGGATCGCATGACTGCTGCCTCGGATCGGATCGAGGCCGGCATGGCGCGGGGTGACGCCGGCATCGCGAACCTGCAGAAGGTCGGCGAGCCGCAGCGCACCCGCGACCGGGTGGCGGCCTTCCGCGCACGGATTCCTGCGATCGACGCGGCGCTCTGACCGCGGGTCAGACCTGCTGGGGGAGCCCGAACCGCGTGCGCACACCGGCCGAGTGCAGGACCGACGCAGGCTCGGTGTCCACGACGCCGGGCAGCCCCGCGGCGGCCACGAGAGTGTCGTCCAGCCGTTCGATCGTGGCTCGGTGCAGGGGCCACGGCTCGTGGTGGTTGGGGATCCACAGCGTGCGGCCCATCCACCGGGTGTGCAGCCCGAACCGGGCCGTCACGAACTCATCGACCGGCGACGGTTCGATCACCTCGCCGACCCGTGTCCGCAGGGTGCCGCCGGCGCCACGTGGCCCTGGCCACCGCCTGCTCGTGCGGTACGTGACCTGGTCACCGTCAACCGCGACCCGCATGCGCGCCCACGTGTAGGGGGTCGCGAACGCCATCCTGGCGCCGAGTGACACGACCAGCCGCGAGGCCTCCAACGACCGGAACACCACACCGTGGTGGCCGACGTCATCGACCGAGTACAGACGGACGTTGGTCTCGGCGAACGACCCGAGATAGGGCACGGCCCGGCCACGGCCGAACCCGGCGCGATTCATCTGAAAGGGGATCAGTCCCACGTAGGTGACGCCGTCGAGGACGTCGGGGCGGGTGCGCCTCGGCAGCAGTGGCGCGACGAGATCTGGATCGACCGCCCAGTGCACGAAGGTGATGCGATCCCAGTTCTGAGCCATGATGCTCGGGCCCCGCAGCTGCGGGGCGACTGGATCGAATGCCACGGCTCCAGTGTGGTCGTCCGTGGGAACCTCCGCAGGGCTGGACGGCGAGGCCTACATCTCGATGCTCCGCGTCAGCTCGAGGTCGTCGAGGAAGGCGCGGTCGTGGCTGACCACCAGCAGCGCGCCACGATAGGACCGCAGCGCCTCGACGAGGTGAGTGATGCTGGCCAGGTCGAGGTTGTTGGTGGGCTCGTCCAGCACCAGCAGCTGCGGAGCGGGCTCGGCCAGCAGCACCGTCGCCAGCGTGGCGCGCAGCAGCTCGCCGCCGGACAGCGTCGACACCACCTGATCGGCCCGACGGGCGCGGAACAGGAACCGCGCCAGCTGGCCGCGGATCTCGGTCTCGTCCGCCGTCGGCGCAGTCCGGCGCACATTCGTGACGATGGTCAGCGTGGTGTCGAGGACATCCATCCGCTGCGGCAGGTGCCGTGCAGGTACTCGAAGTCGCACCTCGCCGGCCTCGGGCTCGAGCTCACCGAGCGCGGTGCGCAGCAAGGTGGTCTTGCCCGACCCGTTGGGGCCGACCAAGGCAATACGTTCGGGCCCGTCGATGCGTAGGTCGATCGTGCGGCCGGTGTGCGCCAGCTGGACGTCGGTCATGGTCAGCACCACCCGCGTGGACGGCACCGCGGTCGCGGGCAGGTCCACGTGGATCTCGCGGTCGTCACGCACCTGCGACTCAGCCTCGGTGAGCTGGTCGCGGGCCCGCTCGACGTCCTGCTGCTGATCACCGCGCAGCTTGCCGGCCGACACCTGGGCGGCGCGCTTGCGGTTGCCCATGACGATCTTGGGCTCGCGCTTCTGCTCGCTCATCTTCTTGCCATACCTCTCTCGACGAGCGAGCTTGACCTGGGTGTCGGCCAGCTCACGGCGCTGGGACCGCAGCTCACCCTCGGCGTCCCGCACGGCACGTTCGGCGCTCTCCTGCTCGGCCGCGACGATCTCGGCGTAGGTGTCGTACGGGCCGCCGAACCACCGCACGGCGCCGGCGCGGACCTCGATGATGTCGTCGACCACCGCCAACAGCTCACGGTCATGGCTGGCGACGACCAGCACACCGGGGAACGTGCGCACCACGTCCAGCAACCGGGTTCGCGCGCCTCGATCGAGATTGTTGGTCGGCTCGTCCAGCAGCAGGACATCGGGCTCAGTCAGCAGGCGTCCGGCGAGAGCGAGCAGCACGTGCTCGCCGCCGGAGAGCGTGGCCATGTCGCGATCGAGCGCGAGGTGGCCCAGCCCCAACCGCCCCAGCATCGCCCCGGTCATACCGACCACATCCCAGTCGTCGCCGACGGTCTCGAAGTCGGCGACCTCGACACTGCCGGCCTCGATTCGTCGCAGGGCGTCCACGGTGGCCTCGACGCCGAGCGTCGCGGCGACGGTCAGGCCGACCTCTGGCTGCTGTGGCAGGTAGGCCAGCCGACCGTCGATCCGAGCGGTCCCGCAGGTGGGCGTGACCAAGCCGGCCAGCGCCCGGATCAGGGTCGACTTGCCGGCGCCGTTGGCGCCGACCACGCCGTGACGTCCGGGGCCGAACTCGGCCGAGACGGCGGACAGGACAGTGGCACCGTCGGGCCGCGTGAGGGTCAGGTCGAACAGGGATGCGCGCATCGAGAAGCTCCATGAGGTCGTGAGGAGGCCGGGTACCGGCCGGGTCAGAACCTCAGAGCTTCAACGGAGTGAGTACCTCGTCGTCGGGGATGCGAACAACGGTCAGACTAGCCGAGGAGGACTCGGTGCAGGAAGTCCACCTGCAACAGCTTGAGATTCTCCGCGACGGTCTCCTGCGGGGTCATGTGAGTGACGCCCGACAGCGGGAGCACGGTGTGCGGCTTCCCCGCGGCCAGCAAGGCTGATGACAGCCGCAACGTGTGCGCCGCGACGACGTTGTCGTCGGCGAGCCCGTGAATCAGCATCAGGGGACGCTCGAGCTGCGGGGCCAGCGGGATCAGCGAGTTGGCGTCGTAGACCCCGGGATGGGTTCTCGGGTCGCCGAGGTATCGCTCGGTGTAGCAGGTGTCGTAGAGGCGCCACTCGGTCACCGGAGCACCTGCGACGGCGACGTGGAAGACATCGGGGCGCTTCAGCACGGCCAACGCCGACAGGTAGCCGCCGTACGACCAACCGGTCATGCCGACCCGGGTCAGGTCGACATCCTTGGGGTAGGCCGCCGCCACCGCGCGGAGCGCCTCGACCTGGTCGTCGAGCGTCACGTCGGCGAAGTCGTGGTGCAGAGCCTTCTCCCAGTCCGAACCCCGGCCCGGAGTGCCACGGCCGTCCGCGACGATGACGCAGAATCCCTGGTCGGCCAACCACTGTGCCTCCAGGAACATGCGCGCCGAGGCCAGCACGCGCTGGGCTCCCGGACCGCCGTAGGGATCCATCAACACCGGCAGCGCAGTGCCTCGGCGGTGCTGGCGCGGGAACAGCACGGCGATGCTCAGGTCGTGCTCGCCGCCACGCATCATCTCGACCTGGGGCTGGAAGGGTGCCGACTCTGCGACGACCTCGAGCAGTCGCGGCTCGGTGCCATCGCGGTGCACCGTCACCGTGGTGCCCACGGAGTCGAGCCCCGATCGGCTGATGACGGTGGTGGGACCGTTGATCGCGCACCCGTGCACGGCCGGGCCGCCGGTGACCTCGACGATGGATCCGTCGAAGCCGAACCGCACCACCTGGACCTCGGTGGGCTCGGACGAGGCCGTTGCCACGACACAGTCGCCGAACACCTCCACGATCGAGCGCACCTGCCACGGATCGGTCGAGATCGGCGCGCCGTCGAGCAGCACGCGACGGCGCCCCTCGATGTCCTCCACGCTGACGAGTCGGCCGTCGGCGGTCAGTCGGGGAGCAGCGGACAGCTCGACCCAGGCCGGATCGGTCAACTCGCGCAGCACGCGGGTGGCCCCGGTGGTCGGGTCGACGGTGAGGATCTGCGAGGCCTGCTGATCACGGCTGATCACCTGGATGACCGGGTCGCCGCCCCCTTCCTCGTCGGTTCCGGTCCAACTGACCCGGGCCAGGTACTCGAACGCCGAGCGGTCCCACTCGACCTCGAGGCGACGGCCGTCGAGGCCCACCAGCCACAACGAGACCGCCGGATTGGGGGTGCCGGCGGCCGGGTACCGCTGCACGGCCGGGGTGCGCTCAGGGTGCTCGGGGTCGGCGATGTGCCACGTGTGCACGGGTGCCTCGTCGGTGCGCTGCACCAGGAGCGACTCACCGTCCGGTGACCACCAGAAGCCGCGGTGACGGTCCATCTCCTCAGCGGCGAGGAAGTCGGCCTGACCCCAGGTGACGGTGTCCGCGTGTTCGGCCGGGACCAGGGCACGATCGTCGGCCCCGTCGACACTCACCACGCGCAACGCGCGGTCCGCCGCATAGGCGACGCGCCGGCCGGTGGGATCGAGGTGAGGATCAATGACCCCCTCGGTGCTCGACAGAGCGTGCACGGCGCGGGTGTCGAGGTGAAGGGCCCAGAGTCGTCCGGACAGGGCGAAGGTCGCCCAGGTGCCGGTGGCGTCGACGTCGTAGGACACCACGCCTGCGGCCGACTCGCGGGATCGCTCGCGACGCGACTGCTCGGCTGCCGACAGCGTCTCTTCGCCGTCGAGCAGTGCGGCCGGATCGACCAGGAGGTTCTCGGTGCCGGTCTCGACGTCGAGATCCCAGAGCTGGCCGGTACGCGTGACGCCGTCCGGAGTGCGGATGAATCGGACGTGCCGTCCGTCGGGCGAGACCGTGATGCCTCGGGGCACCCCGAGGGTGAATCGGAGGGTTCGAGCGGCCAGACGGGGGTACGAGATGGTCATGTCCCGATCAAATCATCTGGACCGACAAGGAGCACACATGTCCGTCAAGCTTGCGATCATCTACTACTCGTCCACCGGCACCCTGCAGGCGATGGCCGAGCGATTGAACTCAGCGGCCGAGGCCGCGGGAGCGGAGGTTCGTCTGCGCCACGTCGACGAGCTCGCTCCCGACGCCGCGATCGACAGCCAGCCGGCCTGGCGCGCCCACTGGGATGCGGTGAAGGACGAGCCGCGGGCCACCGCGGACGACATCGTGTGGGCGGACGCCGTGCTGTTCGGCACCCCGACGCGGTTCGGCAACGTCTCGAGCCAGCTCAAGCAGTACATCGACAGCCTGGGCGGCGAGTGGGGTCAAGGCCTGCTGGCCGACAAGGTCTACGCAGGCTTCACGGCCTCGCAGACGGCGCACGGCGGCCAGGAGGCCACGCTGTTGAGCCTCTACACCACGGTCTTCCACTGGGGCGGCATCGTGGTGGCCCCGGGATACACCGAGGGCCTCAAGTTCGTCGACGGCAATCCGTACGGCGTCTCGCACGTCACGGGGGCCAACAACGACGCCCCGCTAGACGATGCCGCCACGAACGCCTTGGACCACATGGCCCAGCGAGTCGTGCAGGTGGCAGGCCGCTTGCAGGCCTGACCAGAATCGCTCAGTACGCTGGCGTCATGATCTCTGCTGATCGCCGCATCCTCTTCGTGCACGCCCATCCTGACGACGAGACGATCGGCAATGGCGCCACGATGGCCAAGTACGTCGCCGAGGGCGCCCACGTCACCCTCGTCACCTGCACGGCAGGTGAGGAGGGTGAGGTGCTGGTCCCCGACCTCGCCCACCTGGCCGTCGACCGCGACGACGCGCTCGGTCCGCACCGGGTCAACGAGCTGATCACGGCGATGGCCGTGCTCGGAGTCACCGACTTCCGCTTTCTGGGAGGCGCGGGGCACTTTCGCGACTCTGGTATGAAGTGGGCGGCAGACGGCACCGCGACCGCGGCCGACGAGACCCGTGAGGACACCTTCTGGCACGCCGACCTCACCGTCGCCTCGGACCTGCTGGTCGAGATCATCCGGGAGGTCCGCCCCCAGGTCGTCGTCACCTACGACCAGTTCGGCAACTACGGCCACCCCGACCACGTCCAGGCGCACCGGGTCGCCGTCTACGCCACCCACCTCGCCGGTGTTGGCTCCTACCGGCGCGATCTCGGCGAGCCCTGGCAGGCGTCGAAGTTCTACTGGACCGCGATGGCCAAGTCTCAGATGGCCGAGGGCATCCGGCACCTGCGAGCTGCCGGAGACACCACGACCTTCGAGGGATGGGACCCCGACAACATCCCGTGGGGCAGCGACGACGAGGATCTTGACGCCGTCATCCAGGGCGGCGACTACGTCGACGCCAAGATGGACGCCATGCGGGCGCATTCCACGCAGATCTCCCTCGACGGACCGTTCTTCGCCTTGTCGAACAACCTCGGCAACCAGGTGTGGGGTGCCGAGCACTACCGCTTGGCGCAGGGCCAGCGCGGCCCGGTGGGCCCTGACGGTCTCGAGACCGACCTGTTCGCTGGCCTCTGACGTCCGCGATCCGAGGGACAGTCATGGGGCGGGTGATCGCCGTCGTGCTCGGCCTGTGGGTCGGTGCGGTCGGTCTGGTCATGCATCAACAAGTCTGGGTCGCCGGCGTCACGTGGCCCTGGGGCCTTGTGCTGGTGCTGCTGACGACCATGGTGGTGCTGCGCGGACTCGCCACGGGTCCGCGTCTGGCGTCGGCGTGGTTTCTGCTCGGCTGGGCCAGCGTGCTCCTGGTCCCCGTGCTGCTGGCCGGCGACGACTTCCTCATCGGCTCCGGCCCGGTCACCTGGACCTGGATGCTCGCCTCGGCGGGTCTCATCGTGATTGATGTGGTCCGGGCTTCTAGGGTGGACCCATGATCCCTCCTGTCGTCGACCTCGGAGATCACGTATGAACACCTCTCGACCTGGCGGCTCGACTCCCGACGGCGAGGACGACGAGCTCTTCGCTGCGGTGTCAGCAGCCATCTCGCGTCCGCCCCGCCGCGACAGCGAGTCGTTCGAGACCGAGCAGCAGCCGGAGATCGACCTGGACTCGGAACCGGATCAGGCGACGTCGGAGACCACGGCCTACGACGACCTCTTCGGGCCTGCGCCCGTGGGCCGGGGCAGCGATGCTGGCGACGGAAGTGACTTCACGTCCGGTGAGGACAAGCCGAAGAAGCGACGCTGGCCCGCCTACACCTTGTTGGGTGCAGCTGCCGTGCTGGGTGCGGCCTATGTCGGCGGGTACTTCCTGACCGGAGACCGCATGCCCGACGAGACCACGATCTCCGGCATCGACGTGTCCGGTCAGTCGCCTGAGGAGGCGCGTGCGACGCTCGTCAGCGACCTGACTCCGCGCACCGAGCAGCCGATCATGCTGACCTTCGAGGACACCGACTTCGAGATCAAGCCTGCCGATGCCGGTCTGGAGTTCGATCCCGACGCCTCGGTCGACGAGGCCGGTGGCGCGCGCAGCTGGGACCCGCGCGACATGTTCGCCCTGCTGGTGGGCGACAACCCCCACGACGCCGTGGTGTCGGCTGATTCTTCGAAGTTCAACAGCGTCCTTGGCACCCTCGGCGAGGCGGTCGACGTCGAGGTCGTCGAGGCGCAGATCTCCTTTCCCGACGCCAAGCCCAAGGCACGAGCGCCCGAAGACGGGCGAGCCGTCGACCGACCTGCCACCACTGAGGTGATCGAGGATGCCTTCGTCGCCGACGACGGCGAGGGCGAGGTCGTCACCAAGGTCCTGCAGCCCACGGTCGATCAGGCCGGGCTCGACGAAGCCATGGACGGCATCGCGGCGACGGCTGTCAGTGGCCCGGTGAAGCTGGAGGTCGGTGACGACACGGTCGACCTGCCCGTCACCGCGTTCGCGCCAGCACTCGTCATCCGGGTCGAGGACGGTGAGCTCGTCCCCTTCATCGATCCGGAGAAGCTGGCCGAGCCGCTGACCGACTCCACCACGGGCATTGGGAGCGAGGCGGTCGACGCCACCGTCAGGATCGAGAACGGCCAACCGGTCGTTGTTCCAGGGGAGTCCGGGGTCGGTCTGCAGCCCGAGGAGATGTCGACCAAGCTCCTGCCCGCCGTGCAGGCCACCGGCGACGACCGCACAGTAAGTGTCGAGGCCACGAAGGTCGATCCGTCCTTCACCACCGACGACGCCGAGGCGCTGAAGATCACCGAGAAGATCAGCGAGTTCGAGACCACCTTCCCGTTCGCGGAGTACCGCAACGTCAACCAGGGCCGTGCCGCCGAGATCCTCGACGGCACGATCGTGAAGCCGGGCGAGACCTTCAGCTTCAACGACACGGTCGGTGAGCGGACCGAGGCCAACGGCTTCACCACCGGCACCGTGATCAACGGTGGAGTGTTCCGCGAAGAGCTGGGCGGAGGCGTCTCCCAGACCGTCACGACCACCTACAACGCGGCGTTCTTCGGCGGCATGGATGACACCGAGCACCACCCCCATGCGTTCTACATCGATCGCTACCCGGTCGGGCGTGAGGCCACCGTGTACTTCGGCAACCTCGACCTGCGGTTCAAGAACCCCACCGACTACGGAGTCCTGATCCGCTCCTACATCGTGCCCAGCACACCGGGCAACAGCGGCGTGATGCACGTCGAGATGTGGAGCACCAAGATCTGGGACGAGGTCCGGGCCGGAGCGTCGGAGCGCCGCAACTTCCGCACCCCGGGCATCCAGTACGACGACTCCGACCGCTGCGTTCCCCAGTCGCCGATCCAGGGCTTCGACATCGACATCATCCGTACCTTCGTCAAGGACGGGCGCGACGTGAAGTCCGAGACCGACACTGCCGTCTACCAGGCTGCGGACCGGGTCGTGTGTGGTCCCAAGCCGTCGGAGGACGACGACGACTGAGCCCGGCGCTCCGCGTCAGACGGCGCTGTCCCTCGTGAAGAGCGGTGGGACAGCGTCCCATCCCGACCCTCGACAGGACGCAAAGTCACCGCCACCCGTGGCGATAGGACGCTAAGTCACCGCCCACCAGGCGGCTGCAGGTAGCGGTACTCGTGGTGGTCGATGAAGCCGAAGGGTTCGTACAGGGCGAGCGCGGCGGTGTTGTCGCGCATCGTCTGCAGGTAGGCCTTGTCGGCGCCGTGCTGCACGGCCCACGCCAGTGTCGTGGACACCAGGCGGGTGGCGACGCCCTCGCGACGCCGGTGAGGCAGCACCTCGACGGCGGACAGCCCTGCCCACTCGCCGGTCACCACGACCCGGGCGATCGCCTCGACCGGATGGCCCAGCTGAGCGAAGCCAGCCGTAGGTGGCCCGCCGATCACCGCGCGAGCAGCATCGGGTGCCTCGTCGATGCGCCCGTAGAGGGCCAGCCAGTCCTCGCTCAGGTCCGTGCTCACGGTGATCTCCGGATCCACGGTGTACGCGGGATCGAGGTCGGCCACCTGCACCACGGCGCCGGGGCGAGAGGCGTTGCCCGGTGTCCATCCAGCTGCGCCGAACGCCTGCTCGGCCGGGGACCCGACGACGACCTGGGCCAGGACCGGGGCGTCCCGGGCCGTGTACCAGGCCTGCACCCTCTCCATGGCGTCGTCGAGATCGACGCCGGGTGATCCGGTCGTGGCCACGGAGTTGGCGCGGCCGGTGAATCCGCCGGCCCAGCGCAGCTCCCACTCGCCCAGCGCCTCGGACTCGACCGGCGGCCACCCGCGGGACGTGATCTGGGTGAGGTGGTCGGCATCGACGTCGAGTGCTCGTCGCCGGCGCAGGGGACGATCCGGCACGGACTTCAGGGTCACGATCGAGGCCCGGTCCACTCGTTCCACCCGGCCGTCGCGACGCTCGACGACCAGGGCCGTCTCGTCGGCCTCCAGCAGCCGGCCGACGACATCGGTCATCTCGGCTCCACCACTGGGACCGGTGCGGCCGGTGCGGGATCGCACCACGATCCGGCTGCCGACCGCAGGATGAGGAGTCACCCGCACAGGCTCCCATGCCCACGATGCGGACCTGAGCGTCACCCGCGTGGTGGCGGGCGCGATACTGGTGGTGAGCAACGAAGGAGCCCCCCTGTGACGTATGTGATCGCCCAGCCGTGTGTCGACCTCAAGGACCTCGCGTGTGTCGACGAGTGCCCGGTTGACTGCATCTACGAGGGCAAACGCATGCTCTATATCCACCCCGATGAGTGTGTCGACTGCGGCGCCTGCGAGCCGGTGTGCCCGGTCGAGGCGATCTTCTACGAGGACGACACCCCGGGGGAGTGGAAGGAGTACTACGACGCGAACGTGCACTTCTTCGACGAGATGGGCTCACCCGGTGGAGCGGCCAAGCTCGGTCTGATCGATTCCGATCACCCGATCATCGCGGCGCTGCCTCCCCAGAACCAGGACCAGCACTAGCACCATGATCAGCACCAGATCATGAAGAGTGCGGGACGGTTTCCCGACTTTCCCTGGGACACGATCGCCGAGGCGAAGTCCCGCGCCCAGGCGCACCCTGACGGCATCGTCGACCTGTCGATCGGGTCCCCGGTCGACGACTCGCCCCAGCTGGCTCAGACAGCACTGGCAGCCGCGGCCAATGCCCCGGGCTATCCGACCGTCCTCGGCCCCGAGTCGTTGCGCCAGGCCGCTGCGGACTACCTCGCCCGCCGGTTCGGCGTGCAGGGACTGGACGCGTCCTCGGTGCTGCCGACGATCGGGTCCAAGGAGCTGATCGCCAACCTCCCGGCCCAGCTGGGCCTCGGCCCCGACGACCTCGTGGTCTTTCCCGAGCTCGCCTACCCCACCTACGAGGTGGGAGCGCGCTACGCCGGGTGCCAGGTGCTTGCCGCCGACTCCACCGTGGCCATCGGCCCGCGGACGCCCGCTCTGTTCTACCTGAACTCGCCGGCCAACCCGCACGGACAGGTGCTCGGGGTCGAGCACCTGCGCAAGGTGGTGCAGTGGGCCCGTGATCGCGGCACCCTCGTGGTCTCCGACGAGTGCTACCTCGAGTTCGCCTGGACCGCTGATCCGATCTCGATCCTCCACCCCGACGTGTGCGGCGACTCCCACGACGGCATCATCGCGCTGCACTCGGCCTCCAAGCGGTCCAGCCTGGCCGGATATCGCGACGCCTTCGTGGTGGGCGACCGGGCCGTCGTGCGCGAGCTGCTCGAGGTGCGCAAGCACCTGGGCTTCATGCAGCCGGCCCCGGTGGCCGCCGCCATGGAGGCCGTCCTGGGCGACGACACGCACGTCGACGCCCAGCGCGAGATCTACCGCACCCGCCGAGCCGCCCTCCTTTCCGCGCTGGAGAACGCCGGGTTCACGATCGAGCACTCCGAGGGTTCGCTGTATCTGTGGGCGACACGAGGCGAGAACGGGCGAGCCACCGTCGACTGGCTCGCCGACCGCGGCATCCTGGTCGCTCCCGGCGACTTCTACGGCGCCCGCGGGCGCGACTTCGTGCGGATCGCCTTCATGGCCACCGACGAACGCGTCGCCGCGGCCGCCTCACGCCTCGCCTGATCCAGAAGTACCGATGGTCGGAGAGAATTAGCGCTCTCGACCAGTAAGAAATCGTCTGGTAGTGTACCTGTGGTACACAACCAGACGGGAATCTTGGCCATGTCCGATACGCAGCTCAACAGCCGTCGGGTGATCCTGCCCTTCCTCGCCATCATGGTGGCGCTGAACATCGTCCTCCAGGTCGCGATCGCCTTCGCCGGTAGCGAGATCGGCGTCACCGCCTACCTGCTGACGGCCGCTGTTGCCGTGGTCTACGCGGTCTATCACTGGACCCACCGAGTGACGCTGTCGCAGATCCGCTTCGGACGCCTCGTGGCCCATCTGTGTGGGTTCCTCGCCGTCAACCTCGGCTTCCACCTCCACGCCGCGGTGCTGGTCTCCAGCAACGATGAAGCGATCCGCGGTGATGCGAGCTTCCCGATCGACGACCAGTGGTTCGGTGTCCTGTTCGGCATGTTTGTCATCTGGGGGGCGGGTCTGCTCATCCACCTGGCCGCGAGCATCGCCTCCCGCGGGTTTGAGGATCTTCATGCCTGACAGCGAGGAGGACGAGCTCGTCGACGAGCTCGTCCGTGCCTGGGTGGAGGTGCACAAGAAGAGCGCCACGACCGTGGTGCTGCTGCGATCTATCGCCGACGCCGCCCCGGTCGCCACCTCGGCCATCGCCGAGGCGCTCGCTGATCGGACCGGGTGGGAGATCACTGAACGAGGGCTCTACCGGACCCTGCGGCGCCTGCGGGGACTCGGACTGGTCACCGTCCGCGAGGAGCCAGGACACCGCACCGGTGCGCCCCGACACGTGTACGAGCTCACCGGCAGGGGCGACGACTATCTGCACCGCATCGAGGAAGCCCAGATCACCTGAGCATCCCGCCCGGAGCCTCGGGCGAGTCCCTAGTTGGTCGCGAATCGGACCACGGTCGAATCCGCCTCGGGGTCGGGCTGCCAGCCGTCAGGCGAGTCCTCGTCGGTCCAGAGACGACCGTCGAAGGAGATGCGGCTGATGCCGAGCTGCTGGGCGTTGCCCACCAGATAGTGCGCGATGCCCCAGCCCCGGGCCTCGACGTCGTCGGCGGCACCGTCGAGCTGGTAGGACCCCAGGTCGCCGTCGGCCTCGACGTCGATGTCGCCGAACGCGATCTGCAGCTGCTCGATGACGCGCTGGGTGCTGCCGACGCCGCCAGGATTGAACTGGCAGGTGAACGCCGCCGGACTGAAGCCTCGCAGTGACGAGGCCAGGGCGCGGGCATTGTCCTCGTGATCGGCGTAGGCCAGCGGGAACGCCGAGCGCTGCACCTGCTGGGCGGCGTCGGTGATCTCCAGCTCCTCGTAACCGTCGATCATCTGCAGCCCGTCGTAGAACGCCCCGATCGAGTAGACCGGGTCGAGGATCTCCTCCGGAGTTCCCCAGCCCTGCGAGGGTCGCTGCTGGAACAGACCCAGGGAGTCGCGGTCGCCGTAGTCGATGTTGCGGATCTTCGACTCCTGGAACGCCGTGGCGATCGCAATGGTCGTGGCACGCGGCGGAAGTCCCCGCTGCTGGGCCATGGCCGCCATCAGCGAGGACCACTGGCCCTGCTCGAGGTCGATCCTGGAGCTGACCTCGCCGACCTCGGCCGCGCAGTACTCGCCGCGCAGCGGCGTGCGATCACGCACCACGACGCCGAGCAGCAGGGTGGCGGTCACCAGACCGGCCAGCACGACCCACCGCAGCTTCATCGTCAGTTGGCGTGCAGAGACGCGTTGAGGTCGATACCGGTGCGCCCCTCGCGCGGCCGGGCCACGATGGCGCCGGACTCGCTGTCGGTGAGGAACAAGATGCCGTCCTGGCCGGACAACGTGGACGCCTTGACGACCGATCCGTCGGGCAGCGTGACCTTGGTGCCTGCTGTGACGTAGGTGCCGGCGGCCACGACGCAGTCGTCGCCCAAGGAGATGCCGATGCCGGCGTTGGCGCCGATCAGGCAGCGCTCGCCGACGCTGATCACGGCCGTGCCGCCGCCGGACAGGGTGCCCATGATCGAGGCGCCACCACCCACGTCGGAGCCGTCGCCGACGACGACGCCGGCCGAGATGCGTCCCTCGACCATCGCATGGCCCAGCGTGCCGGCGTTGAAGTTCACGAAGCCCTCGTGCATCACGGTGGTGCCCTCGGCCAGGTGGGCGCCGAGACGGACGCGGTCGGCGTCGCCGATGCGCACGCCGGTGGGGATCACGTAGTCGGTCATGCGGGGGAACTTGTCGATGCTGGTCACCTGCACGTGCAGGCCTGCAGCGCGCGCCCGCGCCCGAGTGAGCTCGAAGCCGGCCACGGAGCATGGGCCGATCGACGTCCAGACCACGTTGGTCAGCAACCCGAACACGCCGTCGAGGTTCAACCCGTGGGGCTGGACCAGACGGTGCGACAACAGGTGCAGACGCAGCCACGCGTCGGCAGCGTCGACCGGAGGAGCGTCGAGGTCGGCGATCTCCGTGTGGACCACCGTGCGGTGCACGGCGCGGATCTCGTCGGTCCCGGCCAGGGCCTCGAGGTCTCTGGTCTCCGGAGCGCCCGGCGCTGGCGAACCGAGACGGGGCTCGGGGTACCAGACGTCGAGCACGGATCCGTCCGAGGCGACCGTCGCGATGCCGGTTGCGTGTGCAGAAGTGTGTGTCGAACTCATGGGACCAACCTATCGACGCCGGTCACGAAGCCGGCAGACCATCGGCGGTGCACAGCTCACCGATGTCGGCGGTGCGGTCCTCCTTGATCAGGTCGAACATGGCCGGGGCGCGCTCAGCGTCCCAGTTGACCTCGAAGTCCTGCACCGGGACCGTGCAGTTCAGACCATTGCCGCCCATGGCGCCGGACAGCGCGAGGGCGAACCTGCCCAGCGAGATCGGCCCGACGTCCTCACCGATGGTCAGCGACTCGGCCGCACTCGAACCGACTCTCATGTAGCGCAACGGGTTGAGCACGGTCCACGGCGACTTCGCGGCCGAGCCGATGGAGCCGATCACCTCGCGCTGGTTCTGCACCCGCTGGATGTCGCCGGTTCCGAACGACTTGCGGTTGCGGGCGAAGGCCAGGGCCGTCGGCCCGTCGGCCTCCTGGCATCCGGCCTTGACGTTCAGACCCGAGTCCTGGTCGTCGACATCGTCCTGCGGGCAGATCTCGATGCCACCCAGGGCGTCGACGACGTCGACCAGCCCTCCGAACCCCACCTCCACGTAGTCGTCGACACGGATTCCGGTGTTCTGCTCGATCGTCTGCACCAGCAGCTTGGGGCCACCGAAGGCGTACGCCGCATTGATCTTGGTGCGGCCGTTGCCGGGGACGTCCACCAGCGAGTCGCGGGGGATGGACATCAGCAGCGTCGGACCGGATCCGGTGTGCAGCAGCATCATCGTGTCGGTGCGTCCGCCACCGGCGTCGCCCGTGGTGAGTCTCTCGCGCTCCTCCTCGCTGAGGTCCTCGCGACTGTCCGACCCGACCAGCAGGTACGTGGTGCCCGGTTGCTCGCCGGGTCGATCACCGCCCGGGTCGGCGTCGACCTTGTCGATGCGACTCCAGGCGTACAGCGGCACGGCGGCGAGGAAGACCAACCAGACCAGGACGATGATCCCCAGGACTCGCGGCAGCGAACGCTTGCGACGCGGTGGTCGACCGGCTCCGTCGCTCGAACGCCTGCCGGGAGGAGGCAGCTTCGGCGGGGGCAGGTCGTTGCCGCCGCGCGAGGACCGCGGCGGGGCCGATGCGCCAGCCGCCTGCTGCGGCTTCCCGTAGAGCCAGTCGTACTCATCGGGGGAGCGAGGATCGGACATGAGGTCGAAGGTACCGGAGACCATCTGACATCTGAGGCCACCTCTCGGCGCGCCCTCGACCTCAACTCGAGGGTTTGTGTGGATACTGAATCTGCCTCCGGGCATCCCCACTGATTTCTTCCCCACCGTGAGGACACCATGTCTGACGTTGCCGACGCCACGGCGCGCATCCAGTTCCGCCGAGGACTGACCCTGACCCTCATGACGCTCGTCATGCCCGGATCGGCCCAGCTGGTCACCGGGAACAAGAAGGTCGGTCGCATCGCCGTGCGGATCTGGCTCGGAGTGCTGGCGCTCGGCGCCGTGCTCCTGCTCGTCTCGATGGTGTCCCGTCGGGGCCTGTTCGTCCTCGCCACCAACTCCACCCTCCTGCACCTGGGCACGTGGTTGCTCATTGCCGGCGCGATCGCGTGGGTCGTGCTCATGCTCGACGCGTGGCGCCTCGCGCAGCCTCTGCGCATGGAGCGTTCGCACCGGCTCTGGATGACGGGTCTCAACTCGGTGCTCTGCTTCGTCACCGCCGGCACGATGTTGTTCGCGGCCCACCTGGTCAGCACCGGCAACTCGATGATCGGCACCGTCTTCGCCTCGGAGTCGTCCGAGGGCCCAGCGGACGGCCGCTACAACGTGCTGCTCCTCGGTGGAGACTCCGGCCCGGACCGCAACGGCGCGCGTCCGGACTCCCTGACGGTGGCCAGCGTCGACGCAGACACCGGCCGCACGGTGCTGGTGGGTCTGCCGCGCAACCTCCAGGACATCCCGTTCCCGAAGGGGACCGTGATGCACGAGCAGTTCCCCGACGGCTTCGACAGCTGCGAGGGCGACTGCTACCTCAACAGCGTCAACACCTGGGCCAACGATCACGCCGATCTGTTCCCGGCCAGCTATGGCGAGCGCCCGGGGCTCCTGGCCACCATGGACGCGGTGGAGGCGATCACCGGACTCGATCTCGCGTACTACGCGATGGTCGACATGAGCGGATTCAGCCAGCTGGTCGACGCTGTGGGCGGCGTGACGGTCGACGTCAAGGAGCGCACCGCGATCGACGGCATCGGCCGGCCGGTCAGCGGCTACATCGAGGCAGGGACGCAGAAGCTCACCGGCGACCAGGCGCTGTGGTACTCCCGGAGCCGGGTCGACAACGACGACTTCTCGCGGATGGGCCGCCAGAAGTGCGTCATGAATGCCATGCTGCAGCAGCTCAACCCCAAGGACGTGCTGCTCAACATCCAGAAGATCGCCGACTCCAGCAAGTCGTTGCTCGACACCAACATTCCCGGCGGCACCCTCGGCGAGTTCATGGATCTGGCGTTGAAGGCCAAGAGCCAGAAGGTCTCGACCGTCTCGCTGGTGCCGCCCGCGGTCTACACCGGCAATCCGGACTACGACAAAGTGCACTCGATGATCTCCTCGGCCGTCGACAAGGCCGAGGGCAAGAAGGCGCCGCCCCAGGCCGGGCTGCGTGCCGCCGAGCTGAAGGTTCCCGACGTGGGGGGCGAGGCCAAGGACCCCCGCAAGGACAACCAGAGCTCCGACCTGAGCGGTACCTGCTGAACGCGGTACCTGCTGAACCCATGTGCTCGGAAGCGTCGTTGGAGGCGCGGCCCTAGGAAGCCTCCGAGATACTGACGTGACCCCCTCCGCCGACTGATCCAGGAAGTCGATGTCCCCACAGATCGCCCGCAGTCTGGGGTTTCGGCGCGCCCTCACGCTCACGGCCCTGACCGCGGTGGCTCCCGGATCCGCTCAGGTCCTGACCGGGCGGCGCCGAGTCGGGTACTCGGCCCTGGCGATCTGGGTCCTCACGGTGGTGGGGCTGATGGTCGTGGTGTGGCGGGCGCGCAGCGATCTCGCCGGAACGATCGCCGCGGTGGCCGATGCGGACACGCTGCTCGTGGCCCGCTTCGCGATCCTCGTGCTCGCGGTCGGTTGGGTCTCGATGTTCCTCGACGCCTGGCGGAGCGCCTCGTCGGCACCCCTGGACCGGCCTCGCACCGTGGTGGTCGCAGTGCTCAACGTCGCCCTGCTCGCAGGTGTGGCCGGATCCGCGGCATACGTGTCGCAGGTGCTCGGGGTGTCCCGGGAGGTCGTCACCCAGGTCTTCGACGACACCGAGACCTCAGAGGCACTGGAGGGGCGCTTCAACATCTTGCTGATCGGTTCGGACTCCGGCGACGGCCGTTTCGGCATTCGGCCCGATTCGCTCACCGTGGCCAGCATCGACGCGGACACCGGGCGCACCGTGCTCGTGTCGCTGCCGCGCAACCTGGAGAACGTGCCGTTCCGGGACGACTCGCCGATGCAGGACCTGTATCCCGACGGTTTCAACTGTGGCGACGAGTGTCTGCTCAACGCGGTGCACACCGTGGTCGAGGAACGCACCGACCTGTACCCGGGAAGCGAGGATCCGGGCCTCGATGCGACGATCGACGCCGTCGAAGGCGTCACCGACCTGACCATCAACTACCACGTGATGGTCAATCTTGGCGGCTTCAGCTCGCTGGTGGACGCGGTCGGCGGGATCGACATGGACATCAAGGCGCCGATCGCGATGTTCGGCCAGGACGACGCCTACAAGCAGGAGTACATCAAGCCCGGCGTCCAGACGCTCGACGGAAACCAGGCGCTCTGGTACGCCCGCAGCCGGGTGCAGTCCAACGACTTCACGCGCATGGGCCGCCAGAAGTGCCTGATGTCGGCCATGCTGGAACAACTCAGTCCGCAGACCGTGCTGCTCAATGCGTCGCGGATCGCCGACTCCAGCAAGAACCTCGTCAGCACCGACATCCCGGCCACCGAGCTCGGGCAGTTCGCAGACCTGACCCTGAAGGCGCGCGGCAAGCAGATCAGCTCAGTCTCACTGGTGCCGCCGGTCGTGAACACCTCGTTCCCGGACTTCGACGTCATCCACCAGCTGATCGCCGACGCCATCGACGGTCCCGTCGCGCCGACCGCCACCCCTGATTCGACTCCCACTCAGGAGGACCCGGGCACTCCCAGCCCCAGCCCTGAGGCGGGCGAGCCCACCGACGACGACCTGGGTGACGCGGCGAACAACGCCGACGACCTCAGGTCGATCTGCTGACCGCGTCCTCCTGAGCGGCGATGCCGTCGCCGGCGCCAGCCTCGCCCGTCGCGTCGATGACCAGCGAACCCCGACCGGCGCACGCCGACACGATCAGCGCCGCGTCTCGGGCGATGCTGCCCGGTTCGACCAGCAGACGCCGTGAGTCCGGCCGTGCGGAGGCCAGCAGCTCGGCATGGGTCGCGACGGCGTCGGAGGTGTCGAGGGCGGGCCAGGTCGCGGCGGGCGGGTCGAGCGCGAGGAAGTGGTCGCCCTGACCGGGCACCTCGACGGCGAGATCGGCGAAGCCCTGGGGAGGATCGATGAACGGACCACCCAGCGGCCGCAGGGCCGTGGCCAGACGCACCGGTTCGTCCGCGTCCAGGTCGGGGCCGGTCACAGCGATCGAGGCGTCGTGGTCGACGACGACGGCCCCGACGTTCCACACCGACAGCAGCCACACGAAGCGCTGCCAGTGTGTCGGCAGTGCGAGTCGAATCCGGGTGCCCGGTTCCACCTCGAGCTCGTCGATGAGCAGGTTCGAGGTCTTCGCCACCCAGTTGGCCGTCGTGGTTCCACTGAGCTCGACACGCTCGCCACCTGGGCCGTAGTAGGTGATCAGTGGGGCTGCGGGATCGACGATCGCGGGCAGCAGCCGGTCCAAGGTGTCCATCAGGCCATGCTAGATCCCGGTGCAACACGCCGAGCGAGTGACCAATGTCAAGGTTCGGCTTGACTTGTGCGTACGGGAGGCGTGTAATTCCATTCATGTCATTCGATCTGGGTCTGCCGCTGGAATCCGATGAGGAACTCATGTGGCAAGAGCGCGCGCTGTGCGCTCAGACAGATCCCGAGGCGTTCTTCCCCGAGAAGGGCGGTTCCACGCGCGAGGCCAAGCGTGTGTGCCTGACCTGCGACGTTCGCGGTGAGTGCCTCGAGTACGCCCTGGCGCATGATGAGCGGTTCGGCATCTGGGGCGGTCTGTCCGAGCGCGAACGGCGCAAGCTCAAGAAGCGCGCCTGACCTCACCTGTCGTCCTCTGTAGGCTCGCCGGGTGATTGACCCTGCCCAGACCGACGATGCGCGAAACGACGATGCCGTAGCCGATGATGCGCAGGCCGATCATGCGCAGAGCTGGACGCACGACCCGCCCTCGGTGGCCGTGGTCGTCGTCAGTCACAACGGCGCGGTCTGGTTGCCGAAGGTCCTCACGTCCCTGACCGGCATGGTGCACGCTCCAGACGTGTGGCGTGCCGTCGACGTCGCCTCCACCGACGGCAGTGGTGAGCTGCTGGCCAGCTCGTTGGGCAGTGAACGTCTGCTGCGTGCACCCAAGGGCACGGGGTTTGGTGGGGCCGTGCAGCTGGCGGTCGACGCGATGCCGCGCACCGAGTGGTTGTGGCTGTTGCACGACGACAACGCGGTGCTCCCCACCACCTTGGCAGCCCTGCTCGACGTGGCCACCTCGGCCGACGACATTGCGGTGGTCGGGCCCAAGATTCGTGAATGGCCCTCCTTGCGCCGCCTGCTCGAGGTCGGTCTGACGATCACCGGCACCGGAAACCGGGAGACCGGTCTGGAGACCGGCGAGCCCGACGCGGGTCAGCACGATCGCTCTCGCGACGTGTTGGCGGTCAGCTCCGCCGGCATGTTGGTGCGGCGCGAGGTGTGGGACGAGCTGAGCGGTTTCGACGCCGACCTGCCGCTGTACTTCGACGACATCGACTTCGGGTGGCGGGTCGCCCGCGCGGGGCATCGCACGGTGACCGCGCCACAGGGCGTGCTGTTCCACGTCGAGGCCTCGACCCGACGAGTGCGCCGTCGTGCCGCCGGTGATCAGCCGGTCTGGGAACGCCGTCGCGCCGGCATGTTCACGTTGCTGGCCAACGCCGGTCCTGTGCTCGTGTGGTGGCAGCTCGTGCGACTGCTGTTCGGATCGGTGCTGCGTGTCGTGGGCCTGCTCGTGGCCAAGGATCCCGAGGCTGCCGGCGACGAGCTGCTCGCCGTGCGGTCGACCTACGCGCATCCCCTGAAGCTGGTGCGCGCACGCCGACGTCGCGCCCTCACCGCTCGTCGGTCCAATCGGACGATTCGGGGCCTGTTCGCCTCGCGCTGGCTGCCGTACCAGCACGGGTTCGACGCCATGCGTGAGGCAACCGCGGCGATCGTGCGACCCGAGACGGTCGAGACCGTGGGTCGTCGATCGAGCCTCGAGAACACGCCGGCCGAGGTCGACGATCTCGACGACGGCCCTCCGTTGCTGCAGCGGCGGCCCTGGTTCGTCACGGTGGTCGCGCTCGGTCTCCTCTCGTTGATCGCGTCGCGCACGCTCCTCGATGGGATCTTCAGCGGGGGCCTGTCCGGAGGTGCTCTGCTGCGGGCGCCCGACACCGCAGGCGGGTGGTGGTCATTGATGGTGGGCGGTGAGCGCAGCCTCGGATTGACAGCCGACGCCGAGTCCCCGATCTTCTCCCTGCTCCTCGCCGTGGTCGCGACGCCGGTCTGGTTCGCCCCCGACCTGGTGGTCTCGACGTTGATGCTGTTCGCGGTGCCCCTGGCCGGACTCGCAGCGCACCGGTTGGGACGTCAGATCACCTCCGACCGCTCAGCACGCATCGTGTGGGCGGTGACCTATGGCGCGGCCGTGGCTGCCGTCGGCGCGGTGCCGGCCGGGCGCCTCGGCACGGTCGTGGCCCTCGTGGTCGTCCCCATCATCGTCAACGTGGGCTGGCAGGTCGTCGCGGATCCGACGTGGCAAAGAGCCCTGAGACTCGGCATCTGGATCGCGGTCGGGGCAGCCTTCGCGCCGGTCGTGCTGGTGCTGTCGGTGCTGGGCCTGGCGGTGCTCTGGTTCCGTGAGGGTGCCCGCATCGGTCGTCATCTCGCCCTGTCCCTGGGCGCTGCGTTGCTGCTCCTCGGTCCTTGGCTGTGGGCTCGTGCCCTGGTGCCGTGGCGCTGGTGGTGGGAGGCCGGCCGTCCGGTTCCCGGCGCGGAGAGCGTGCTCGACATCGTGGCTGGTCGCGCAGGCGATCTCCAGGCTCCGTGGTGGTTGAGCGTCCCGTTGATCCTGCTCGCCGTGGCAGCACTCCTGCCGCAGCGGACCCGCCCCCACGTGATGACGGCGTGGGCCCTGGGGCTGATCGCTCTGGCGGTGGCCCTGCTGGGGCATGTGATGTCCTTCGAGGCCGCGGTCGGTCGCACCGACCTGGCGCCCTGGGTGGGCGTGCCGAGCGTGCTGTGGCTCGCTGCGCTGGCCACGGCCGTGCTGCTGGCCATGCCTGAGCTCGGAGGCATGCGGCGCCCGCTGTCCACAGTGCTCGCCGTGGCCGCGCTGGTCCTTCCGGTCGGCGTCGGTGTCTGGTGGCTCCTCGACGGAGTCGACGGACCACTCGACGCCGCGGCCGCACCCTCGGTGCCGGCCTTCCTCGCCGATCGCCCCGGTTCCACCGTGGTGGTGGTCGGGTCAGCCGACGAGGGTGTCACCTATCGCACCGTCACCGGTGGCGGTGCGTACCTGGGTCAAGAAGCCTTCGCGCCGTCGGCCGACGAATCGACGCCCGTGACCACGGCGCTGCAGAACCTGGTGGCGCGCGCCACCGACGACGACATCGAGGTACTGGCTGCGGCCGGCGTCGATGCCATCTACCTGCCTGACGCCGATCCGGAGCTGGCTGGCCGCATCGACGCAGCTCCGCTGCTCGAGCAGTCCGGCACCGACGAGGCCGGGTCGCGGGTCTGGACCCTGGCCGTCGATCCCGACCTGACGCCGACCGACGTGCCGTGGTGGCGTCAATTGACGTCAGTGCTGCACGTCTTCGTCTGGCTGGCGGCGGTCGTGCTGGTCACCCCCGTGCGACGTCGTGCTGAGTACGGTGAACAGGTGGACGACGACGAGCAGGCTCCCTCAGACCTGACGCTGCAGGCGGATCGCTCATGACGCGATCGCTCCTGACCCGGGCCTGGCCCGCGCTGCTGCCCGGTGCGGCAGCCGTGATGGTCCTGGTTGCTTCGCTGGTGCCCGGTCGCTCCGACGATCCGGCACCTGCGCAGTCGGTGGATGTCGTGGAGACGTCCTACGCCTGCCCGGCCGGACGTGGCACCACGGTCGGTGCCGGCCAGGTTCGCGCCGGGGACGACCGGTCGGTCCGGGTGTTCCCCGAGGACGCCGATGCAGAGGCCGCGACAGCGATGTCCGACCCGGGCGCCTGGACCACGTCGGAGTTCGACGCCGAAGGCGTCGTCGTCACCGAGACGGGGCAGGGGGCCGCGGCGAGCGGGCACTTCGGCCGCGTCGCGCCGGATGATCAGGGCGGTGGGCTCGCCGTGGGACGTTGTCCCGGAGTGGCCGACGATGCGTGGTTCCTCGGAGCGGGCTCGGGTGGACGCCACTTCTCGACGCTGGTGCTGAGCAACCTGTCCTCGGCTCCAGCCGTGGCCGACGTCGAGCTGTGGGGCACGGAGGGTCCGATCGACGCGGTCGAGGCTTCGGGCATCACCCTTGACGCCTACGAGGTTCGTCGTCTGCCCCTGCAAGATCTCGCCGCCGGCGAATCGGTCCTCGGGCTCGAGGTCCAGCGCACACGAGGAGCACTCTCGGCGACCGTGCTGGACCGCTTCACGGCGGCGCCTGCGGGTAGCGAGACGATCGGATCGGCCCAGGCGCCCCGCCGGGATCAGATCATCGGCGGCGTCGATGGCGGTGCAGAGGACAAAGAGCTGATGCTGCTCAACCCCGGCGACCAGACGGCGCGGGTGGACATCGAGTCGCTCGGCGCCGACGGCACCTTCCCCGTCGAGGACCTGCAGGACCTGGTCGTCGAACCCGGGGCGTACGTCGAGGTCGATGTGCCGGACTCGGTCGGGTCTGGTCCGCAGGCCTTTCGGGTCGTAGGCGATCAGCCGGTCGCGGCCGGTCTGCGGGTGCGTGCGAACGACACCGACTATGCGGTGTCCGAGACGACGCCGGCCCTGGACGGCTCGGCCGTCGTCCCGGTCGACCTGGGCTCGGGGGTCACGGCTCCCCAGCTGCTGCTGACGGCGCCGGACCGCGCTGCGTCGGTGGACGTCGAGGTGTTCGATGCGCAGATGACCTCGTTGGGCTCGAGCAGCGTCGACGTCGACGCCGGCACGACCCAGAGCGTCCGAGCGGTGCCGGAGGGAACCTCTGATGCCGCCTACGTCGTGGTGCGGGGAACGGGCGATGTCGTGGCCGCAGCCAGCTACAGCGGCGGTGACCGGATCAGCTCGCTCGCCGTGGTGCCGACGCCGGTGTCGGTGGCCGCTCCCGCCGTTCGCCCAGCCGACGGCTGACATCAGGTTCTGCCGACGGCTGAGGTCAGGTTCTGCCGACGGCTGACATCAGCGGGGGTCGAGGTCCTCGGGCCGTACCTGCCAGACGGCCGCCAGCTGCTCGATCAGCACCGACCACGTCATGGCGTGCAGCTCGGTCTCGGTGGCGCAGCGCCCGCTGATCGGTAGACGGAACACGACCACCCGGGTGGTGTCGCCGTGGCGACTGACGACGCTCGCGGGCACCTCGTCGGTCCACTCGGGCGGCAGGTGCGGACCTTCTTCGACGACCACCTCGATCGCATCGGACTCGGCCCGGAAGGCGGGGCCGAGCGCTGTGACGATCTCGCCGACCAGCAGGTCGAACTGCTCGCGCGCGCTGGTCTGCACCGGTACGCCGGTCGGTGACAGCGGCCCCGGCAGTGCCAGGGGACCGCGGCGGCCGCGTCCACGACGATCGCGCATCCGCCCGGGGCGCGGGCCGGTGATGAGACCCTGCCAGTCCGCGCGCATGCGGTGAGCCTACTGCGCAGACGTGGACACCTGGTCTAGCCTCGCCACGTGGGTGAGGCGAGACGGTGCACGCGATCGGCGTGCTCGGCGAAGGCAGTGGCGACGCTGACCTACGTCTATGCAGACCAGACCGCGGTGCTCGGGCCGCTCGCGACGTACGCCGAGCCGCACACCTACGACCTGTGCGCAGATCACGCGAGTCGGATGTCCGCCCCGCAGGGCTGGAACGTCCTGCGTCTGGCCCCGGACCCCGCAGACGCCGAGCCCAGCCACGACGACCTCTTGGCGCTGGCAGATGCGGTCCGCGAGGCGGGACGACGTCCGCCGGTGGAGCCCACTGGCCCGCCGACCTTGCGGATCGTGCGCGAAGACCCCCGATGAGTGACACATGATCGACGCCCGACCGATCGACCCCCGACTGGCCGACATCGTCAAGGCCTACGACGTGCGCGGTCTGTCACCCCAACAGCTCGATCCCGCCATCGCTCGAGCGCTGGGCGAGGCGTTCGCCGACGAGGTCGGGATCGCCGGCGTGGGTCAGGTCGTCATCGGACACGACATGCGGGAGACGTCCCCGGGCCTCGCGGCGGCGTTCGGTGACGGCGTGCGGGCGCGTGGCGCCGACGTCGTCGAGATCGGGCTCGCCTCGACCGATCTGCTGTACTTCATGTCTGGCGACCTGGATCTTCCCGGTGTGATGATCACCGCCAGCCACAACCCGGCCGCGTACAACGGCATCAAGCTGTGCCGATCAGGCGCACGTCCCATCGGCCTCGACACCGGCCTGTCAGCGATGGCCGTGGCTGCCTCGCCGCTGCTTGATCGCGAGGAGCTCCCGCCCGTGCTGGGTGCCGTGGAGTCCCGCGACGGCCTGGCGCGCTATGCCGAGTACCTGCACCGACTCGTGCCGGTGCCCACGGGGCGGCGACTCAGGGTCGTGGTCGACGCGGGCAACGGCATGGGTGGCCACACCGTGCCCACCGTGTTCGCCGATCTCGACGTCGACCTGGACCCGCTGTACTTCGAGCTCGACGGCACGTTCCCGAACCACGAGGCGAACCCACTCGATCACAGCACCTTGGTCGATCTGCAGGACCGTGTGCGGTCCACGGGCGCCGACCTGGGGCTGGCCTTCGACGGCGATGCTGATCGCTGCTTCGTGGTCGACGAGCAAGGAGAGGTGGTCTCACCCTCGGCGATCACGGCACTGATCGCCGCTCGCGCCCTGGTCCAGCATCCCGGCGCCACGATCCTGCACAACGTGATCTGCTCGAGGGCCGTGACCGAGATCGTGGCCGAGCACGGCGGCACCGCAGTGCGCACGCCGGTCGGTCACTCGTTGATCAAGGCCGAGATGGCCCGCACCGGAGCGGTCTTCGGGGGCGAGCACTCCGGTCACTTCTACTTCAAGGACTTCTTCGGTGCCGACTCCGGGATGATCGCCGCCCTCCACGTGATGGCCGCCCTGGCCGAGACGAGGCACAGCATCAGCGACCTGATGCAGCAGTACGAGCGGTACCCCTCCTCGGGCGAGATCAACAGCACCGTGCGCGACACAGAGGGAGCGATGGCCCAGATCGCCGAGCACTACCGGGATCTGTCGCACGACCGCCTCGACGGGCTCACGGTCACCGCTGACACGTGGTGGTTCAACGTGCGGGCGTCCAACACCGAGCCGTTGCTGCGGCTCAACGTCGAGGGCGATGACGAGCCCACCATGGCACGTGTCCGCGACGAGGTGCTCGACCTCATTAGGCTCGATCTCACTACGATGGACTCATGAACCTCGACCCCGCGCTCCTGGAGATCCTCGTCTGCCCACAGTGCCGCGCCACCCTCGCGGTCGATGACGATGCGTCCGAGCTGGTCTGCAGCGCGTGCGCCCTGGCCTACCCGGTGCGCGACGACATCCCGGTCATGCTGGTCGACGAGGCGCGGCCGGTCGCCTGAGGCGGTTCAGGGGATCTCACACGTCGTCAGGTCGCCTTGGTGGAGGGAGCCCCGGTAGGGTGGGAGCATGGATTTTGACGTCAAGGACCTGACCCTCGCCGATTACGGCCGCAAGGAAATCGAGCTTGCCGAGCACGAGATGCCGGGCCTGATGGCCATGCGCGAGCAGTACGGCGAGGCCAAGCCGCTCTCCGGCGCCCGGATCGCCGGCTCGCTGCACATGACCATCCAGACGGCTGTGCTCATCGAGACGCTCGTCGATCTCGGTGCCGACGTGCGCTGGGCGACCTGCAACATCTTCTCGACCCAGGATCACGCGGCCGCTGCCGTCGTCGTCGGTCGTGACGGTACTCCCGATGCGCTCACGGGCACCCCGGTCTTCGCGTGGAAGGGCGAGACGCTCGCCGAGTACTGGGACGAGGCCGAGAAGGTCTTCGACTTCACCGACGAGCACGGAGCCGCATGCGGCCCCAACGTGCTGCTCGACGACGGCGGCGACATCACGATGCTGCTGCACCTGGGCGTGGAGTACGAGAAGACCGGCAAGGTCCCCGCGCAGGACAGCACCGACAACGAGGAGTTCAAGGAGGTGCTGCGAGTCCTGGCCCGTTCGGTCGCCGACAAGCCGCAGCACTGGACCACCATCTCCAAGGACATCAAGGGCGTCTCCGAGGAGACCACCACCGGTGTCCTGCGCCTGTACGACCGCTTCCGCGAGGGCACGCTGCTGTTCCCGGCCATCAACGTCAACGATTCGGTGACCAAGAGCAAGTTCGACAACAAGTACGGCTGCCGTCACTCCCTGATCGACGGACTCAACCGCGCCACCGACGTCATGATCGGCGGCAAGGTCGCCGTCGTGTGTGGCTACGGCGACGTCGGCAAGGGATCCGCGGAGTCGCTGCGCGGCCAGGGTGCTCGCGTCATCGTCACCGAGATCGATCCGATCTGCGCCCTGCAGGCCGCCATGGACGGGTTCGAGGTCCGCCGCCTGGAGTCGGTCATCGAGACCGCCGACATCTTCATCACGACGACCGGCAACTTCGACATCATCACGGTCGAGCACTTCCAGAAGATGAAGCACCAGGCGATCGTCGGCAACATCGGCCACTTCGACAACGAGATCAACATCGCCGGCCTGGCCAAGATCCCGAACATCATCAAGGACGAGATCAAGCCCCAGGTCCACCAGTGGATCTTCCCCGAGGAAGGCGGCAAGCCCGGCAAGAAGATCATCGTGCTGTCGGAGGGTCGACTGCTCAACCTGGGCAACGCGACGGGTCACCCGTCGTTCGTCATGTCCAACTCCTTCACCAATCAGGTCCTGGCGCAGGTCGAGCTCTACACGAAGGCCGACGACTACGAGCTCGGCGTTCACGTGCTTCCCAAGCACCTCGACGAGGAGGTCGCCCGCCTGCACCTCGATGCCCTCGGCGTCGAGCTCACCGAGCTGACCAAGGAGCAGGCCGCCTACCTCGGCGTCGACATCGCCGGACCGTACAAGTCGGATCTGTACCGCTACTGAGAACCGCATGAGCTATCGCAGCAAGCGCGACCGCGTCCTCGTCGTCGATGACGACGCCTCACTCGCCGAGATGGTCACCATCGTCTTGGCGAGTGAGGGGCTCACCACGTCGGTGTGCCGGAGCGGCGACCGCGTCATGGCCGAGTTCGCAGCCTTTCGGCCCGACGTCGTCCTGCTGGATCTGATGTTGCCCGGTCTCGACGGCATGAGTGTGTGCCGCCAGATCCGGGCGACGTCGGCGGTGCCGATCATCATGCTGACCGCCAAGGCCGACACGCCCGACGTGGTCGCGGGACTCGAGGCCGGGGCCGACGACTACCTCACCAAGCCGTTCAAGAACAGCGAGCTCGTCGCTCGGATCCGCGCTCGGCTGCGCCGCGCCGACACCGTCCAGGGCACGGTCGAGTTCGGCGACATCGTCATCGACCCGGCAGCTCACACCGTGACCCGCAAGGGCGAGTCGCTGGAGCTGACACCGCTGGAGTTCGACCTGCTGGCGTGCCTCATCAGCGACCCCAGCCAGGTGTTCACCCGCGAGGTCCTCCTGCAGAAGGTCTGGGGCTACCACCACCCCGGCGACACCAAGCTCGTGAACGTGCACATGACGCGGCTGCGATCCAAGATCGAGGACGACGCCGACGATCCGCAGGTCATTCGCACCGTACGAGGAGTGGGCTACCAGGCGATAGCCCCGTGAAGGTCGACCCGTGAGAGCCGACCGGTGAGACGCCTGTGGCGTCGGTCGCTGTCGACGCGCGTCGTGGTGAGCACCCTGGTGCTCAGCGCCCTCGTGATCGGTTTCACCGGGTGGGCGCTGTTGCGTGACGTGGCCGACGGCCTGGCCGACAGTCGCCGCGAGGTGGCGGTCGCCGAGGCGCGCTCCGGCTTCGCCTACGCCCAGGGGCAGCTCGACTCGGCCGTCGACACCGAGGCCGCGCCACAGTCGGAGTCGCTGACCCAGATGGTCGACTCACTGACGGTGGCGCGTGGCACCACCCGCACCTATGAGCTCGTGCTGCAGGGGCCGTTGTCCGGCGAGCGGTCGCCGGGCCCCGTGCGGTCCTCATCGGGCGTCTCCATCGCCTCCCTCCCACCGGGGCTCGTCGAGACCGTGTCCTCCGGCGACGGCACCTACTGGCAGTTCTCGGACCTCTCCCTGAGCGACGCCAACGATCGCGAGGCGGCGGTGGTGGTCGGTCGGCAGCTGCGGGCTCCGGGCACGGGCGACACCTATGCGCTGTACTACCTGTTCTCCATGCAGGACCAGCAGGCCAACCTCACCCTGATGCGCAACGCCCTGCTGCTGGGCGGACTGGCCATGGTGCTGATGGTCGGCGGAGTGGCCGGGCTGGTCTCGCGCCAGGTGCTCGATCCGGTGCGGATGGCCCGACGGATCGCCGAGCGGTTCGCCGGCGGCAACCTCGAGCAGCGCATGCATGTCAGCGGCGAGGACGACATCGCGCGGCTGAGCACCTCGTTCAACCAGATGGCGGCGAGCCTGCAGCAGCAGATCCGCCGGCTCGAGGACCTCTCGCGCCTGCAGCAGCGGTTCGTCTCTGACGTCTCCCACGAGCTGCGCACACCGCTGACCACGGTGCGGATGGCCAGCGAGCTGCTGTACGACTCCCGAGGCGACTTCGACCCGCAGACGGCCCGTTCGGCCGAGCTGCTCAAGGTCGAGATCGACCGCTTCGAGTCCTTGCTGTCCGATCTGCTGGACCTCAGTCGATTCGATGCTGGTGCTGCGCAGCTGGAGCTCGAACCTCTCGACCTCGCCGAGGTCGCCCGACGATGTGTGGACCACCCGCTGCTGGAGCGCGCGGGCATCGCGGTGCAGCTGCAGGGCGTCGACGCGCGTGTCCCGGTCATGGCTGATCCCCGTCGCATCGATCGCATCGTGCGCAACCTGCTGGCCAATGCGGCCAAGTACAGCCAGTCGTCGTCGATCCTCATCACGGTCGCTCAGAACGAGGACACGACCTCGTTGTCGGTGCGCGACTACGGCGTGGGCCTCGACGAGGACGAGCACCTCCGGGTCTTCGACCGCTTCTGGCGGGCTGACCCGGCGCGGGTGCAAGGCGGCACCGGCCTGGGGCTGTCCATCGCTCGCGAGGATGCTCTGCTGCACGGCGGCACCCTGAGCGTGTGGGGTCGTCCCGGTGAGGGCGCCGAGTTCACCCTGACCCTTCCCCAGCAGGTCGCCGCCGAGATCGTGGAGGTGCCTCGATGACGGCGGCTCGACGCACGCGGCCGCATCCGATGGTGATGGTGCTGCTCGCAGTCGTGATGACCGCCGGCGGATGTGCGGCGATCCCCACGTCCGGACCGGTCTCAGAGGTCCCGGACGACCGCGGCATGGGGCAGAGCACCGTGCGCTACTCGCCGGCGCCACCGGTCGACGGCGCGTCGCCGGGTGAGGTCGTCCGCGGTTATCTCGACGCCATGCTGGCCTATCCGCCGTCGACGCGCACGGCAGCAGCCTTCCTGACTCCCGACGCGGCCGAGTCGTGGGAGCGGCAGAGTGGGGTCACCGTGTATCGCGATGCGAAGGTGGCCTCCCAGCCCGAGGGAGTAGCGGCCGAGCAGAGGATGCGGGTCGGGGTCGATGCCATGGAGACCGGGCGCCTCGACCTCGAGGGTCGCTACGACGAGGGTCGCGGGGTCCGCAGCACCGGGTACACCCTGGAGCGGTCCGACGGGCAGTGGCGCATCTCCGATCCCCAACCCGGGCTGATGGTCACGGCCAAGTTCTTCGCCGACTACTACCGACCCTTCAACCTGTACTACTTCGATCGGCCGGCCCGTCGGCTCGTGCCGCAGCTGGTGCATCTGCTGGTCGACGACCGACTCGCCGCAGCCCTCGTCACGGCTCTCGCACGTGGTGGCGACGACGAGCTCGAGCAGACACGCACCTTCGTCCCCCAGATCGACGACCTGCGGGCCACGGTGCCGGTCGACGATGGCGTGGCCGACATCGGCTTCACCTCCGAGGTGGCCGACGAGGCCGACGCGGGACGGCTGTCGGCTCAGATCATCTGGACGCTGCGCCAGGTTCCCGGTGTGGAGGCGGCGCGGATCTCTGCAGGGATAGGACCGATCCAGCCCAGTGGATCAGCGCGGCAGCCCATCTCGTCGTGGCAGGAGTTCGGAGCGTCCGAGGCCAGCGGAACCGTGTACGCCCTGCAGGGTGATCGCGTCGTGGAGATCGATCAGGCTGATGTCACGGCGATCGACGGCCCGTGGGGCGAGGGGACCGACGGGGCGGTGGGTGCGGCCGTCAGCGAGGACCGCGTGGCTCTGGTCGACTCGTCGCGCTCGACCGTGCGCATCGCGCAGCGCACGGGAGACGTCGAGCTCACGATCGACGGTGAGGACCTGATCGATCCCATCGTCGATGCGGACGGCGACTTCTGGCTGGTGGACCGTCCGGGTGGGGTCACCCGGGTTCGCTCCGTGACGCCGGGGCCGTTCTCGCGGGTCCGTGAGGTCGAAGCACCTGAGCTGGCAGATCTGCAGGTACGGTCCTTCGAGGTCTCCGCAGACGCCTCGAGGTACGTGGTGACGGCGGGGGTCGGGGAGTCGACCACAGTTCGGGTGGGGCGGATTGAGCGAGGTGAGGACGATGCGGTGACGAGGCTGTCGGCTCCGAGCCGCCTCGACGCGGCGGTCCGATCAAAGCAGTCTGCCGTGTGGTCGGACGCCTCCCGGGTGTCCTATCTGGCGAGCGGAGGGTCGGGGGTGCAGGTCAAGACCGTGCTGATCGATGGCTCCTCGGCGTCGGCGAACCTCCCGGGCGGCCGGGCCATGCTGTCCGACGTGGGGGCCAACCGATTGGTGGTCTCCTCCGGGCCGGACCAGTCCAGCTACATCACCGACCGGAGTGGACAGCTGTGGTACCTGACAGGGTCGGGTTCGTGGAACCAGGTGGACGACGAGTTCTCGTACCGCAGCCTGAACCTCGCCCGGTGAGCGTCCACAGGCCGTCGGCGGGCCGCTGACACCAAGCTCGAGCGGCGACATGATGAAGCGGTGCGTCCACTCGTCGCAGCAGCTGATCTGTTGATCGGTGCGGCCTGCCCGGCCTGCGGTGCGCCCGCTCTGGCGGTGTGTGCTGAATGTCTGGACCAGATGAGACCCGCACCCGTCCTCGTCGAGGACGTGCAGCACGCGCACGACGTGACGGTGGTGGCGGCGGGGTGGTACCGGGCCGGGCTGAGGCACGTCGTGGTCGACTGGAAGGAGCACGGACGATTTCCCCTGACGGCGGTGCTCTCGCACCACCTGGCGCTGTCAGTCGCGGCGCTCGTGGGGGAGTCCAGCCAGGTCGCGCTGGTGCCGGTGCCCACGTCCTGGCCGGCGCGCTGGCGTCGCGGCGACGACCTCGTGAGATCCCTGACGCACGCTGCGGCGCAGCGGTTGCAGACCACGGGGTGCCACGCCGCAGTGCGCACCGTGGTGGGTCGCACGCGTCGTACGGCCGATCAGGCGGGGCTCGGAGCGCAGGACCGAGCCGGCAACCTCGCAGGTGCCTTCCTGCTGCGTGGCTGCCCTGCTCCACCTGCCCAGGGGGTGCCCGTCGTCGTGGTGGACGACGTCGTGACCACCGGGGCGACGATCGCCGAAGCGATCCGGGCTCTGCGTGCCGGAGGGTGGCAGGTGGTTGGTGCTGCGACGGTGGCCGCGACACCCCCGCCGGGTCGTCGTGCATCCGTGCTGGAGTGACGGTCAAGTTCGTCCTCGGGCACCCGCGACCTATGGTGCATTGCTCATCGGAGGACTAACGTCTTGTCATTACCTGACGTCCCCCGAGGAGTTCCGATGGAAATTGTCGTCAACGGTCGCAACAGCGAGATCTCTGAACGTTTCCGCGAGCACGTCGAGGACAAGCTCCACCGGCTGGACAAGTTCGACGCCCGGCAGCGCATCCAACGCGTCGAGGTCGAGGTCACCCACGAGTCCAACCCTCGGGTGCACGAGAAGGCTGCCCGCGTCGAGATGACACTGCGTTCGGCCGGGCCCGCCGTGCGGGCCGAGGCTGCCTCCACCGATCAGCACTCCGCGCTCGATGCCGCGATCGACAAGCTGGAGTCGCGCCTGCGTCGTACCAACGACCGGCGCCGCATCAGTCATGGCAAGCACACTCCGCAGTCCGTCGCCGAGGCCACCGCAGATCTGCCGGTCGCCTTCCTCGAGGACGACGACGCCCCGGCGGTCGCCGACGAACCGACCTCGCCGATCGAGTCGGAGGGCGACTGCCCGATCGTGGTGCGCGAGAAGACGCACGAGGCGGCACCGATGACCCTGGACCAGGCCCTGTACGAGATGGAGCTGGTGGGTCACGACTTCTTCCTGTTCATGGAGAAGGACTCGATGCGCCCGAGCGTGGTCTACCTGCGCAAGGGCTACGACTACGGCGTCATCCATCTCGACGTGGCCCAGCTCGACGTGGCCCAGTGAGACGAAGCGTCTCAGGACTCGGTTGGTCCGCTGTGTTGACCGTCGGCTCTGGCATGATCTGACCGTGGCCTCAGCTCCCGGCAGCATCCGAGTCCTCCTGGTCGACGACCAAGAGCTGTTCCGCCGAGGTGTCAAGATGGTGCTCGGCGCCGATGACGATCTCGAGCTGGAGGAGTGCGACGACGGCGACGCGGCTCTCGAGCTGGTGGCCGACAATCCCTTCGACATCGTCCTGCTCGATGTGCGCATGCCAGGTCGCAGCGGGGTCGACACCTGCGCGGCGATCAAGGAGATCGCGCCGACCACTGGGATCATCATGCTCACGGCCAGCGACGAGGAGTCGGACCTCTACGAGTCCATCCGCAACGGTGCGTCCGGCTACCTGCTCAAGGATGGCTCCACCTACGACCAGGTCGCTGAAGCCGTGCGACTGGTGGCCTCGGGGCAGTCGCTCATCAGCCCCAGCATGGCCACCAAGCTGCTCGAGGAATTTGTCACGATGTCCAAGAGTCCGGCGCCGGCAACCAACCTCACGCCGCGTGAGCTCGGCGTGCTGCGGCTCGTGGCGCGCGGGATGAGCAACCGCGAGATCGCCGAAGAGCTGTTCATCAGCGAGAACACGGTCAAGAACCACATCCGCAACATCTTGGAGAAGCTGCAGATGAAGTCGCGCATGGAGGCGGCCATGTTCGCGGTGCGCAGCAAGCTCGTCGACGATGTGCCGTAGGCGTCAGGACGCACGGTAGGCGTGGCGTCTCGGGACCTCACTCGCTCGCAGGCCGCTCGCATCGCGCTCGCCGCACAGGGATTCACGCAGGCCCGACCGGCCGGACCGGTTACCCGCGCGCACCTGCGGCGCACCGTGCGTCGTCTGGGCTTCTTCCAGATCGATTCGGTCAACGTCCTGCAGCGGGCTCACTACCTGCCGCTGTACTCGCGGATGGGGCCGTATGACGTGGACCTCCTGCATCGGGCGTCCGGGCGAGCGCCGCGCGCCGTGTTCGAGTACTGGGCGCACGTGGCCACCTTCGTCGACATCGACCTGTGGCCGGCCATGCAGCACCGCATGCGCAGCGATCGCGGATTGTGGGGCGGTCCTGCGCAGATCGCCAGCGAGCGCCCCGACCTGGTGCAGCACGTGCTCGAGCAGGTCCGCGAACGCGGCCCGATCACGGCGAGGCAGATCGACGCCGAGCCCGATCGTGTGCGGCAGAACTGGGGCTGGAACTGGTCGCAGACCAAGCAGGCGCTGGAGTTCTTGTTCCACGCGGGCCAGGTGACCTCGGCGCGTCGCAACGCACAGTTCGAGCGCGAGTACGACCTGCCCGAACGTGTTCTCCCTGCCGAGGTGTTGAGGCGTCCGGCGCTGGGTGACGACGAGGCCCACCGGGTGCTGATCGAGCACGCCGCCCGGGCTCACGGCGTCGGTACCGAGCCGTGCCTGCGCGACTACTTCCGCACGGCTCCGCAACCCACGCAGCGTGCCGTCGCCGAGCTGGTCGAGGCGGGCACGCTGGTGCCGGTGCGCATCGAGGGATGGCCACGTCCCGCCTACCGCCATCGGGATGCGGCAATGCCCCGACAGGTCGATGCGCAGGCGCTGCTGAGCCCCTTCGATCCTCTGGTGTTCGAGCGGGCCCGCACCCAGCAGCTGTTCGACTTTCGCTACCGCATCGAGATCTACGTGCCGGCGCAGCGCCGAGAGTTCGGGTACTACGTGCTGCCGTTCCTCCTGGGGGAGCGGCTCGTGGCGCGCGTCGACCTCAAGGCGGACCGCCGCAACCGTCGACTGGTGGTGCACGGAGCCTGGGCCGAGGGGCACGCACCTGATCACACCGCGGAGGCTCTGGCCGACGAGCTCCACCTGATGGCGCACTGGCTCGATCTGGACACGGTGACACCACCTGTGGTCGGCGACCTGGCCGTGCCGCTGACCACGATTCTTCGCCGTCGCTAGACTGGGCGGGCTCCACCCCACATCTTCAGGAAGTCATCGACGTGCCCAAAGTCATCGACAAGATCCTCCGCATGGGCGAAGGCAAGATCCTTCGACAGCTCGAGGCGGTTGCGAAGCAGGTCAACTCCCTCGAGGAGGACTACGCGGCGATGTCCGACGACGAGCTGCGCGGCATGACCGACGAGTTCCGCGATCGTCTCGCGGCCGGCGAGACGGTCGACGACCTGATGCCCGAGGCCTTCGCCACGGTGCGTGAAGCGGCGTCCCGGGTCCTGGGCCAGCGGCACTTCGACGTGCAGATCATGGGCGGAGCCGCCCTGCACCTGGGCAACATCGCCGAGATGAAGACCGGCGAGGGCAAGACCTTGGTCTCGACTCTCCCGGCCTACCTCAACGCGCTGCCCGGCAAGGGCGTGCACGTGGTCACGGTCAACGACTACCTCGCCAAGTATCACGCTGAGTGGATGGGACGGGTGCACCAGTTCTTGGGCCTCACCGTCTCCATGATCATGCCGTCGATGCGACCGGCCGAGCGGCGGGAGGCCTATCTGGCCGACATCACGTACGCCACCAACAACGAGCTCGGTTTCGACTACCTGCGCGACAACATGGCCGACGACATCGCCAACTGCGTGCAGCGTGGTCACCACTACGCCGTGGTCGACGAGGTCGACTCGATCCTCATCGACGAGGCGCGCACGCCCCTGATCATCTCCGGGCCCACCGACGAAGAGGTCAAGTGGTACGGGGAGTTCGCCCGGATCATCGGTCGCATGGAGGCCGGGACGCACTTCGAGGTCGATGAGAAGAAGCGCACCATCGCGGTCACGGAGGACGGCATCTCGGTCGTCGAGGACCAGCTCGGCATCGAGAACCTCTACGACTCGGTCAACACGCCCCTGATCAGCTTCCTGAACAACGCCATCAAGGCGCAGGAGCTGTTCAAGAAGGACAAGGAGTACGTCGTCGTCGACGACTCGGTCCTGATCGTCGACGAGCACACGGGGCGCATCCTGGACGGACGTCGCTACAACGAGGGACTGCACCAGGCCATCGAGGCCAAGGAAGGCGTCCGGATCCGCGAGGAGTACCAGACGCTGGCGACCATCACGCTGCAGAACTACTTCCGGCTCTACGACAAGCTCGGCGGCATGACGGGCACGGCGCTGACCGAGGCCTCGGAGTTCGACAAGATCTACAAGCTGGGCGTCGTCCCGGTCCCCACCAACCGTCCCGTGGTCCGCGTCGACCAGCCCGATCTGGTGTATCGCACCGAAGAGGCCAAGTTTAACGCCGTCGCCGATGACATCGCCGAGCGCAATGCGAACGGTCAGCCGATCCTGGTCGGCACGACCAGCGTCGCGAAGTCCGAGCGGTTGTCCAAGCTGCTGCGCAACCGGGGCATCGTGCACGAGGTGCTCAACGCCAAGCAGCACGATCGTGAGGCCTCCATCGTGGCCATGGCCGGCCACCGGGGCGCCGTCACCGTCGCCACCAACATGGCCGGCCGCGGCACCGACATCATGCTCGGCGGCAGTGTCGAGTTCCTCGCCGACGCGACCCTGCGCAAGCAGGGCCTCGACCCGCTGGAGGACTCCGAGGCCTACGAGGCGGCGTGGTCCGACACGCTCAAGGCCATGGAGAGCCAGGTCAAGGCCGAGAAGGACCAGGTCACCGCCGCAGGCGGCCTTGCCGTGATCGGCACTGAGCGCCACGAGTCCCGTCGTATCGACAACCAGCTGCGTGGCCGCTCGGGCCGCCAGGGCGATCCGGGTGAGTCCCGGTTCTACCTGTCGCTCGAGGACGACCTGATGCGGCTGTTCAAGTCCGACTGGGTCGACTGGGTCCTGCAGACCATGAAGATCCCCGATGACGTCCCGATCGAGAACAAGCGCGTCACCGGTGCGATCGCCTCGGCGCAGTCTCAGGTCGAGGCGCAGAACTTCGACACGCGCAAGAACATCCTCAAGTACGACGACGTCATGAGCCGCCAGCGCGAGGTCATCTACACCGAGCGTCGGCAGGTGCTCGAAGGGCGCGACCTGCGCGAGTGGGTCACCGAGATGCTCGGCGAGGTCGTCGGTGCCTACGTCGGCGGTGCGACACAGGGCTTCCCCGAGGAGTGGGACCTCGAGCAGCTCTGGACCGCGCTGAAGACCCTGTACCCGGTCGGGCTGGAGATCGCGGACGTCGAGGCCGAGGCTGGTGGGCGTGAAGGCCTGAGCCGCGACACCCTCACCGTGACCCTGGTGGCCGATGCGGCCGCGCAGTACGCGGACCGCGAGGAGGCCTTGACCGCACCGGTCATGCGTGAGCTGGAACGCAAGGTCGTGCTCAGCGTGCTGGATCGCAAGTGGCGTGAGCACCTGTACGAGATGGACTATCTGCGTGAGGGCATCGGCCTGCGCGCCTACAGCCAGCGCGATCCGCTGATCGAGTATCAGCGGGAAGGCTTCGAGCTGTTCAACGCCATGATGGAGGGCATCGCCGAGGAATCGGTCGGCTTCTTGTTCAACCTCGACGTGCAGGTGCAGACTCCTGCCGAGGACGCCGGCCCCATCCAGGGGGTGGGTGAGAACCCGCAGGTGCTGGCCAAGGGTCTCGGGGGCGAGAAGAAGCAGCAGAAGCTGACCTACTCCGCGCCCAGCGAGGACGGCGACGGCGAGGTCCGCAGCACCACGGGCACGGCTGAGGCCGAGGATCTCTCGCCCGAGGACGAAGCCCGCCGTCAGGCCAATGCGAAGAGCAAGTCCCGGCAGAAGACCAAGCAGCAGAAGAAGTCCCGCAAGAACAACCGCTGAGGCTCAGCGGGATCAGGCCCACTCCAGGGCGGTGCAGCGCCAGACCATCTCACCGCGGGAGGTGGGCTGGGGCTCGAGGCGCACGGCGATGGCTCGGGATCGTCCGTGCTGCACCATGCGTGCCGCCACCTCGGCGATCTGCTCGTCGACCATCGACACGTGGACGGACACCAGGCGCGCCGTGGAACGCGGCAGGGGCCGCCCTGGGACCAAGCGGCCGCCGATCGCGAGGCGGCGCTGCAGCTCGGCATGAACGTCAGGGCTCATCCACGTGGCCATCTGGCGAGCCGGTCGTTCGCCGGACAGCACCTCGACCAGGGCCTGCATGAATCGGGCACACCGGTGGCGCAGCGGCCCGATGTCGTCACGTTCGACCGGGACCGGCAGGACCGGGGCGACGCCGGGGAAGGGCAGCGGAATCTGGGCAGGGGCACCCAGCAGCTCCTCCTCGCCCCACACGGGTGCGCGAGGGACGGTGGCCAGTGCGGTGGCGGTCTTCATGAGGCGTCCTGTTCTGTGGGGCCTGTGTCGGGAGTGGTGAGCACCTGACCCGGTCGGATCAGGTGCGGATCGGTGCCGACGACGTCACGGTTCGCGTCGTACCAGGCGTGCCACGCCTGGGTGACCTGCGTGGTCGAGGCGTGGCCGGGCAGGCCCTCGGCCGCGATCGACCACAAGGTGTCGCCCGGCTGGACCGTGATGGTGCTGACCGCGGGGGTGCTGACCGAGGGTGGCCGGACTGAGTCGGCCTGAGCCTGGGGCGACCTGGTCGCGTCGAGCGCAGCGGTGGCGACGGGCCGGTCGGGTAGAGGGAGCCCTGCGAGGTCGTGGCGTTGATCGGCCTGGGCTGGGCCGGCGACTGCCACGACCGAGAGGACACCGACCGTGGCAGGCACGATGAGTGCCGACCGCAGCGTGCGGGGCACACCGGGCAGCTGGATGTGGGCCAGGGCGCCGAGGAGCACCAGGAGGATCCAGCCGGCCACTCCCAGCAGGGCCAGCTGAGCCAGCCCGACCAGTGCGGCTGGGAAGTCCGGGCCGACCACCTGACCGAGTGCCTGGGGAGCCGACGGCGCGACGACGCCGACCACGCCAGCTGCACTCAGTCCGGTCAGCCGGCCGCATCGGGTCAGCATCATGTCGAACCTTTCCGTAACGTTTGATGACGTTTGAGACATTTGCATGACGCTGCAGCCCTGTCAATGGCCTGGAGGACGGCCTGTGGGGTACCGTGCCGTCATGCGCTGGGACAGGTTGTTCGCTGACCTCGAAGCCGTGAGCGTCGAGATCGCGAAGTCAGAGGCGGAGGGACTGGCCGGCGACCTGCGGGACGAGATCTGGGCCGAGACGTCGTGGCGTGACCTGATCGGGGGTCAGGTGGTGCTCGAGGTCAGCGGTGCGGGTCAGGTGACCGGCGAGGTGGCGGCCATCAACGAGCGCCTGATCCGACTGCGTGCAGGCATGGGCGGGCATCTCGTGGCGTGTTCAGCGGTCTCTGGAGTGCTGGCCGCTGAACGACGGGCAGACCCGCCGAGCCGCATCGACGCGGCGATGGGGTGGGGGCAGGCGCTGCGACGGCTGCGCGATGACGCGGGCTCGGTGCGGCTCGTGCTCGGCGACGGGCGCACGTTCGACGGTTCGATCGAGGTGGTCGGGCACGACTTCGTCCGCCTGACCGCAGGGAGCGCGACGCGAACCGTGGTGCTCGACGCCATCGCCGTGGTCACCTCGGCGGGCTGATTCTCAGGACGAGGAGAGGTCCTCGGACTCCTCGGTCAGGCTGGCGTCGGTGCGGGCGTACTGCCGGGCGATGTAGTCCTCGAGCTCGCTGTTCTCGATCCGCCACTGGCCGCGACCGCCGATCTGGATGCCACGGAGATCGCCGGCCCGCACGAGGGCGTAGACCTGTCGGACGGTCACGTTGAGCACCTCGGCCACGTCGGGCAACGTGAGGAAACGCGGACTTGGTGCCATGTCCTCAGTGTTCCACGGGCTGGTGTCAGCCTTCTGCAGCACCGGGTGCGCCTGTGGAGAAGTGGATCACGGGGTAGACGTGAACGGGTGTCCCCGGTAGAAAGTGGTCATGACGAACTGGCGGGGGGCCAGGGAACCCGCCTCGCGGGCCGAGCGCCTCACACTCAAACCATGGACCGATCCACGCCTGCTGCTGGGGGTGCTGCTCGTGCTCGCCGCCACCGTGGGCGGAGCGCGACTCGTGGCCCTGGGCGATGAGTCGGTGCAGTACTGGGCGGTCGCCTCCGACGTTCGCGCCGGAACCCCGTTGGTCGCCGATCACCTCGAGGCGCGCCCGGTCGAGCTGTCGGGAGCCTCGGCCGAACGCTATCTACGTGTCGACGACGAGCTGCCGGCAGCGATGGGTGACCTGCAGTGGGACCGCGACGTCACCTCGGGTGAGCTGCTGGACGGGGCTGCTCTGGTGGACCGGGGACTCGACGACCTGCGCGAGGTGCCTCTCACGGTCACCGAGGGAGCAGCCCCTGCCAATCTGCGCGCCGGGGACCAGGTCGAGATCTGGGTCGGCCCCGGTCCCGGCGACACCGCCGACCAGACCTCACTGCGAGTGCTGGCCGACGCGCGGGTGATCGACAGCGGTGGCGAGGCCGGATCGCTCGGGGGTGCCCTGGCGCGCACCGTGCTCGTGCGGGTCCCTGCCGCGCAGGTCACCGGCGAGACCGTGTCGACGATCGCGGCTGGCCACGTCACCGTCGTGCGGGTCGGCTAGTGGACGTCGTGCTGGCTGCCGGGGGCGCGGCGTGGGAGTCGCAGGTCCTGGCTCACCTCGAGCGTTCGAGCCGGTTGCGGCTGGTGAGACGGTGTGTCGACCTCGCAGACCTGCTGGCTGTCATCGGTACCGATCTCGCACCGGTCGCGCTGATCTCGACCGAGCTGCCCGGGCTCGACCTCGATGTGCTGGACCGACTCGACCGCGGCGGTGTCCGGGTGGTGCCGGTCGAGGCCACGCCCGAGCAGGCTGCTCGTTTCGGGCTGGGGCGCCCCTATGGCGTCGAGGATCTCGACGACGTCGCGGCACTGGAGCTCCTCGCTCCGGCCGAGGCCACACCGAGAGCGCCGCTGCTCGCGGTGTGGGGGCCTGCCGGGGCGCCGGGTCGCAGCTCAGTGGCACTGGCGCTGTCCTCAGCGCTGGCCGCCCGGGGTTCAGACACGGTGCTGGTCGACGCTGACGTCGACGGTGGAGCGCAGGCTCAGATGCTCGGTGTCCTGAATGACGTGTCTGGATGGGTCGCCGCGTGTCGAGCCGCCAACCAGGGTCGCGCGATCGACATCGACGAGCATGCCGAACAGGTGGAGACTCGTCTGCGCCTGGTCAGTGGCCTGCCGCGCCCCGACATGTGGTCCCAGGTCCGGCCGGGGGCCTTTGATCTCGTCCTCGATCGCCTCACGGAGACCTCCGACGCGGTCGTCGTGGACTGCGGGCACGGCATCGAGATCACCGGACCCGGCGGCCCGGGCCGCCACGCCAGCACGGTCCAGGTCCTGGAGCGGGCCGAGGAGATCGTCGTCGTGGGACGCGCCGAGCCGCTGGGCCTGACCCGCCTGGTTCGTGCTCTGCACGACCTCGCGACGATCGCGCCGGGACGCGCGCCTCGGGTGCTGATCAACATGTCACGCCGCAGCCTCGGCTGGTCGGACCGTGAGGTCGATGCCACGGTCTCCCGACTCACCGGCATCACGCCCCAGGCTCACCTGCCGTTCGACCAGCCCACCTGGGATGCCGCCGCCATCGCGGGCCGCACGCCCCGTGCCACGGCCCCGGGCTCGCCGTTCGTCGCCCGGGTCGAGGCCTTCGCCGCCACCCTGCGGCCAGCCCGGTGACCGGGTGGTAACTTCATCGCTGACGAAGGAGTGCGATGCAACGGTTGAGCCCGCTGGATGCCATGTTTCTACAGCAGGACAGCCCCACCGTGCCGCGCCAGGTGGCATCGCTCGCGATCCTCGAGCCCGGCGCTGAGCTGGACCACGACCGCCTCGTCCGGGTGATCAACGAGCGGATCGACCTGGTGCCGCGCTATCGCCAGGTGCCGCGTCTCGTGCCCGGCGGACTGGGCACCCCAGTGTGGCTGGACGACGAGAACTTCGACATCGCCCTGCACGTGCGCCGCTCCGCCCTGCCGCGTCCGGGCAGCCGCGACGCGCTGCACGAGCTCGTGGGTCGCCTCATCGCCCGACGTCTCGATCTGGACCGGTCGCTGTGGGAGCTGTACCTGATCGAGGGCTACCAGGGTGATCGTCTGGCCCTGCTGTTCAAGGCGCACCAGGCGCTCGTCGATGGATCGCACACCATCGACCTGGCGCAGGTGCTGCTGGAGGAGACGGCCCACGAGCGCGACATCCCCCACGAGGACTGGCAACCGCGTCGCTCGCCGAGCTCGGCCGGGCTGGTCCGCAGCACGCTGAACCACAACGTGCGCCACGTGGGTGAGGCGCTGCGCGTCACCGAGCACAACCTCGGTCGTCTGGCACGCCGACTGCCGGTGATCGGTGCGGACGGAAGCGTCCCGCGCACGGTCTTGTCGACCGAGCTGAGTCGACATCGCCGCTTCGCCACCCTGGCGACCGACCTCGATCAGTTCCGCCGGGTGCGTGAGGCCCACGGCGGAACCGTCAACGACGTGATCCTGGCCGCAATCGCAGGTGGCATCCGCGGCTGGATGCTGACCCGAGCCGAGCCGGTCACGGCGAAGACGAGCTTTCGGGCCATGGTGCCCATGTCGGTCGCCTCGTCGGACGGGCTTCCCACCTCGCTGGGATCCACCGTCCGTGGGCACCTCCTATCGCTGCCGGTGGGCGAGACCAATCCGGTGGTGCGGCTGCACCAGGTGTCGTACGCGCTGCAGGACCATCGCGAGACCGGGTCGGCGGTCGCGGCGAACACCTTGGCCAACCTGCCGGGCTTCGCCACCTCGACATTTCATGCCGTGGGCGCACGCGTCGCCGACGCCGAGTCCGGCCGGGGCCACCAGATCGTCATCACCAACGTGCCGGGACCGCAAGATCCGGTGTACATGGCCGGGGAGGCCGTCGCCGAGGTGTATCCCTGCATCCCGTTGAGTGGCCACCGCGCATTGTCGATCGGCGTCACGTCGTACCGCAGCAAGGTCTTCTTCGGCATCGTGGCGGATCGCGAGGCCGTGCCCGACGTCGACGTGCTGGCCCAGTGCATCGAGGACGCGCTCGACGAGCTGGTGGAGACCGTGACGTCACGTCGCGGCCGGGCTCCACGGGGTCGCCAGCGCCCCAGCAAGAAGTGAGGTGTCGCTCATGAGGATCTACCTGCCGATCGAGGCCGACCACCTGCAGCAGCTGGCTGCCGGGCGGGCTGTCGAGGTCGAGGGCTACCTGCCGTCGTCCACGGATGAGGAGGACGAGCTCGCAGCCCTGGAGACGGCAGCCGAGCAGGGCCGCATCGTCGCGGTCGCCGAGACGACCGACCCCGATGGACCCATCACGCTGGACCTCGTCGAGGCCTTGCACGTCGCAGTCGACGACAGCGGCGACCTCGCGTGGTTCGGCACGCAGGAGATCGCCGCTGTCATCGAGCTGGTGCAGGGCAGCTAGCTACAGCTTGGTCATCCCGAAGGCGACCTCTTCCTTCAGCGAGGAGACGATCGCCTTGGCGACCTCGGGCTCGATCTTGCGACCCAGCAGGGGGATCGAGACCTTGGCATCGCCCTTGACCTCAAAGACGGTGCCGCTGGAGCTTTTGGTCAGCGACGCGACGCCCACCATCTCGGCCGGCTGCCCCACGATCGAGACCTTGACGTCCGCGGTGCGGGTGCCGTGGGCGTCGGGTCCACTCCACTTCTCGGTCTGCTTGACCTTGACGGTCGAGCCGGTGATCTTCTTGACGAACTCGGGCATCGCGGCCGCCTGGGTGCGCGAGACGCTGACCGTGCAGCCGTCGCCATCCGGCTCGACGGTGACGTCGATGTCGGAGGACTCCTGGTGCTCGCACGACTCGGTCCGGAACGCCTGGTCGGAGATCAGGCCGTACACGGCCTCGACGTCGGCGCCGGTGTAGGTCAGCGACTCATTGATCTTGGTCATCTCGGCGCCTATTCGGTGGGAGTGGACTCGACGGCCGGAGTGGACGCGGCACCCTTGAGCTCGGACAGCCGTGCCTCGATCTCGAGGGCGTCGCTGTCGGCCTCGAGCTCGTCGAACTGCGCGTCGAGGCTGGACGACGCGAGCTCGGCCTGGCCCGCGACCTGAGCCTCGACCCGGCGCACCTTCTCCTCGAAACGGGACACCTCGCTGGTCGGATCGAGCACGTCGATCGACTTGACGGCGTTCTGCACCTTGGCCTGCGCGTCAGCGGTCTTCTGACGAGCGACGAGCTGGTCGCGCTTGCTCTGCAGCTCCTCGAGCTTGCCGCGCATCCCGATGAGGCCGGTCTTGAGCTTCTCGACGACCTCGTTCTGGGACGCGATCTGGGGGGCGGCGGACTTGGCCTCACCCTCGTAGCTGATCTGCTTGCCCAGTGCGACCTTGGCGAGATTGTCGAACCGGTCGGCCTCGTCGGGCTGGCCCGAGGTGCGCAGTGAATCGGCCTTCCGCGAAGCGGCCAGCGCCTTGGCGCCCCATTCCTGGGAGGCCTGGATGTCTTCGCGGTGGTCGGCTTCGGCCATCCGCAGGTTGCCGATGGTCTGGGCCACGGCCTCCTCGGCCTCGGCGATGGAGTTGGTGTAGTCACGCACCAGCTGATCGAGCATCTTCTCGGGGTCCTCGGCCTTGTCGAGGAGGGAGTTGATGTTGGCCCGGGTCAGCTGGGTAACTCGTCCGAGGATCGACTGCTTCTGGTTCATCGTCTGCGCTTTCTGTGGGGTACGCCTGAGTCTGTCCTGTTTACAGCCCTCAATCTAGAACCATGAGGTCATGGGCCTCTCGTTGCCTGGCCGGGGAGCGTCGCAGGATCGACCAGGACCCGCCGCTGCGTGCCATCGGGAGCCTCAGCCGCCGAGCAGGGCGTCCAGCAGGTCACCGACGAGGTCGGGCTCGTCCGGCGATGGGCTGGGGGTGGGACGCGGCTCGGGAGTGTTCGGAGCCGGTCGAGGCGGCGGGGCCACGGTCCGATCGGGGCGTGGGCTGGCCTGATGCGGCGAGCTGCTGCTGCCACCCCCGGCGGAGGGGGATGGAGAGGACTGGCTGGGGGGCCGAGTGGTCGGGTCGGTCGTCGGTGTCTGGCGCGTCGGCGGGGTCGGATCCGGGTCGGCGGTCTCTGCGTCACCGTTGTCGGGCTCGGGAGTCTCCTCGTCCTCGGTCGAGGGGAGATCGGCGGGTGGCGTGCTCCGGCTCGGCGGCGCCTCGGCGAGGTTGACGGGGGCCGGGTCGGAGGATCCGCCGGCGAAGGTGATGACGGAGGCGGCGGCGACCATGGTCATCACGGCAGCGGCGACCAGCTTGCCGAGACGAGGAATCTTCTGCACGACGCGATCTCCTGGGAGGGACGAAGGGGCGCATCAGCGCCGGAGGCTCATTGTCACTGTAACGACGGGGCTGCCATCGCGCAGCATCCTGATGCCGACGGAGCGGCCTGTGGTGGCGGGTCCATGCCAGGTGGCACAGTGTGATCGGGGTCGACCAATGCGTCGGCCGGGGCGGAGGCAGGCATGGTGCACGCGATCGACGATCACTTCGTCGCGCAGGTCCAGCGCTGGACCGGCGCTCCCGAGCTCGCGTCGGCGCGCGCCGATCCGATGGCCGCCCAGGTCGAGCCGCATCGGCTGCTGACCGTGTTCGAGGCGCAGACCGAGAGCCGCCATCTCGACTTCGCGGCCCGCTGGCTGCAGAGCGAGGGCGAGGGCTTCTACACGATCGGATCGGCCGGGCACGAGAGCAATGCGACGGTCGCGTCTGCGCTGCGCCCCACCGATCCGGCCCTGCTGCACTATCGATCGGGCGGCTTCTATGCGGCTCGGGCTCGGCAGGTTCCAGGTTCCAGTCCGATCGAGGACGTGCTGCACAGCATGGCCGTGTCGGTGTTCGACCCGATCTCCGGTGGCCGTCACAAGGTGTTCGGTCACCCCGACCTGTCGGTCATCCCGCAGACCTCGACGATCGGCTCGCACCTGCCACGTGCGGTGGGGTTGGCCTTCTCCCTGCCGCGCGCTCACCAGCTGAGAGCGCAGGTGCCGTGGCCGCGCGACTCCGTGGTCGTGGCCAGCTTCGGTGACGCCTCGGCCAATCACTCCACGACCCAGGGTGCGCTCAATGCTGCGTCGTACATCTCCTGCAACCATCTGCCGATCCCGCTGCTGCTGATCTGCGAGGACAACGGGATCGGGATCAGCACCCCCACGCCACCGGGATGGATCGAGTCCGCGTTGTCCCGCTACGACGGCATCTCGTTCCACCAGGTCGATGGCACGTCACCGGCCGAAGCGTTGTTGATGATGGACCGCGTCGTGCAGGAGGTTCGTTTCTCGCGGCGGCCCGCGGTCGTCCACCTGCAGACCGTGCGGTTCATGGGGCACGCCGGGTCCGACGCCGAGGTCGCCTACCGGACGCCTGCGGTGATCGCCGCCGACCACGACCGGGATCCGCTGCTGGCCACCGCGGCCACGCTGGTGGCCACCGGCCAGCTCAGCGCCACCGAGGTGCTGCAGCGATATGAACGGGTCCGCCGAGAGGTGATGGCCTCCGCCGAGGCCATGTGTGGCACCGAGAGGCTCACCACCGCGGACGACGTCATGGAGCCCCTGACCGCCCGTCACGCGCGTGCGGTGCAGCTGGGGGTGGGTCTGGCGGCCGACGATCGCCGGAGCCGTTTCGAGGGCAGGTTGCCGGAAGAGGCCGGGCCGCTCACGTTGGCCCAGTCGATCAATGCGACGCTGACCGACGTCATGGCCGCGCGGCCGCACAGCGTGGTGTTCGGCGAGGACGTCGCGGTCAAGGGCGGCGTCTACGGCGTCACACGGGGTCTGCGCAAGACCTTCGGACCCGCTCGCGTGTTCGACTCGATCCTCGACGAACAGACCGTGCTGGGCACCGCGCTCGGTGCGGCCCTGGCCGGTCTGCTGCCGATTCCCGAGATCCAGTACCTCGCCTACGTGCACAACGCCGAGGATCAGCTGCGTGGCGAAGCGGCGTCGTTGCGATTCTTCTCGGCCGGGCAGCACGCCAACGGCATGGTCGTGCGCATCGCCGGACTGGCCTACCAGAAGGGATTCGGCGGGCACTTCCACAACGACAACTCCGTCGCGGTCCTGCGGGACATCCCGGGTCTCGTGCTGGCCGTCCCCAGTCATCCGGCCGAGGCCTCCGACCTGCTGCGCACGTGTGTCGCGCTGGCCCAGGAAGAGGGGCGGGTGTGCGTGTTCCTCGAGCCGATCGCCCAGTACCACCAGCGCGATTTGCTCCCCGGTGACGGCGCCTGGCTCGCTGACTACCGGCCCCCTGCAGAGACCGACACGACGACCTTCGAGCACGTCTCGACCCACGGCGACGGCACCGACCTGCTGATGGTGACGTTCGGCAACGGCGTGCACATGAGCTGGCAGGCAGCCGATCGTCTGGCGACCGACGGAGTCTCGTGCACCACGCTCGACCTGCGGTGGTTGGCGCCCTTGCCCGAGGCCGATCTGCTCGAGCACGCGGCCCGATTCGATCGGGTGCTCGTGGTCGATGAGACCCGCCGCAGCGGTGGTGTCGGCGAGGCCGTCGTGTCAGCCCTGGTGGAGGGGCAGTACCCGGGCCGGATCGGCCGGGTCGCCAGTCGGGACTCCTTCGTGCCGCTGGGACCGGCCGCCGCGACCGTGCTGCTGTCCGTCGACGACATCGTGCGCGGAGCGACCGACCTGCTGGCCTAGGTGCGTGACCTGGCGAACCATCACCTGCCCCGACTACGGACCGTCGGGCGACGGTTCGGTCTGGGGTTCGGGTTCGGGGGCGCCGCCCGGGCCGGGGTCGCCGCCGGGCAGCACCTCGGGGAACTCCGGATCAGGTAGATCGGGGGACTCTGACGGATCGCTCTCGAACGGGTCGGCCTCGTCGGGTTCCGGGGGTGCGATGGTCATGAGATCTCCCTCGATTGGTGTGCGTCCTGTGTACCCCGTTCGCCTGAGACGAATCAAGGGTGCGGCTCACGTCCAGTCGCCGCGGCGGCCCTGCTTGGTCTGCGATCGCCGCTTCTTCGACTCGTTGGTGCGGCGCACCGATCCGCGGGTCGGGCGGGTGGCGCGCCGACTCTTGGGCGGGACGACAGCGGCGGCCACCAGGTCTTGCAGGCGAGCCCTGGCGGATTCGCGATTGCGATGCTGGGAGCGGTACTGCGACGACACCACGGTGATCGTGCCGTCGATGAGGCGATGCTTCAGGACGGCGGCGGCCCGCGCCTTCTGCTCGGGGGTGAGCACGGTGGTGTCGGTGAGTGACCAGGTCAGCTCGACCCGGGTGTCGCTGGTGTTGACGTGCTGACCGCCCGGGCCCGAGCTGCGGCTGAACTTCCAGCCCAGCTCGCGCTCGGGAATCGGGTGCACGGTGGACAGACTTCAGCACCAGCGCCGATCGGTCAACCGCCCGCGACGTAGCTGGTGAGCTGGTCGCGCTCGAACTCGAGCTGCTCCATGCGGTGCTTGACGGCGTCGCCGATGCTCAGGACTCCGACGACCTTGCCGTCCTCGAGCACCGGCACGTGACGGACGCGGTGCTCGGTCATCATGACCATCAGGGCGGCGAAGGAGTCGTCGGGAGCGCAGACCCGCACATCGGTGGTCATGATGTCGGCGATCTTGGTCTCGCGGGCGTTGCTCGTGCCGCGCAGCTTGCGGACGATGTCGCGCTCGCTGACGATCCCGACCATGGACGACCCGTCGGCACTGACCACCAGTGCGCCGACGTTGAGGTCGGCCAGTCGGTCGAGCAGCTCGGCGACCGTCGCATCAGGCAGGACGGTGAAGACCTCGCTGCTTCCCTTGGACGCCATCACGTCGCGTACCTTCATCGAACCAGCTCCTTGGATCTTGGGGTGCTGGAACTGTAACGCGAGTCACACGTTCAGGACAGGTCCTCGGACGGGCGGCGGTCGAAGGCGAAGGACCGCACGTTGTCGGACGGATCGCGCGGTCCCGGCTCGGGCTCGTCGTCCCAGCCCTCGTGCGCCGTTGCTCCGTCGGGAAAATGGCCGACGTAGGCCATGGCCTCGTCGTGCAGCAGTCCGTTGGTGCCCAGGGCGTTGTCGCCCCACGGTCCGGGGTCGCCGGCGAGACTGGTGAAGCGGCCTCCCGCTTCGCGCACGATGATGTCCAGCGCCGCCATGTCCCAGACCTTGAGCTCGGGTTCGGCCGCGATGTCGACGGTGCCCTCGGCCAGCAGCATGTAGGACCAGAAGTCGCCATAGGCGCGCGTGCGCCAGCAACGCCGCAGCAGGGCTGCGAAGGCGTCAGCCTTGCCGAGCTGCTCCCACCCGCCCAACGAGGCGTACGACATCGAGGCGTTGCCGAGCGCAGACACCCGAGAGACGCCGATGCGTCGTGCGGAGGCCATCGACCTGCCCGTGAAGGCTCCGTCGCCCACGGAGGCCCACCAGCGGCGGCCCAGAGCGGGCGCTGACACGCAGCCCGCCACGATCTGGCCGTCGTCCTCGAGGGCGATCAACGTGGCCCAGACCGGCACGCCGCGCACGAAGTTGGAGGTGCCGTCAATGGGATCGATGATCCAGCGTCGGCCCACCGTCTCGATCTCGTCATCACCGGTGCGAGGGGCGGACGAGCCCTCTTCCTCGCCCAAGACCTGGTCGCGAGAACGGGCCGACTTCAGCGTTCGCCGGATGGCGGCCTCGACCGCCTGGTCCGACTCGGTCACGTAGGTCATGTCCGGCTTGGTCTCGATCTTGAGATCCACGGCCCCGAACCGGTCCATCGAGAGACTGTCCGCGTTGTCGGCGAGCATGTGCGCGAGGCGCAGATCGTCGTTGTACACAGAAGCCATGGCCCCACGATAGAGGCGCGAGGGCGCGAATCGTGGATCTGCCGGTGGGTCTTGGCCCTCAGTCGCCCAGTACTCAGTCGCGATGGTCGCGGCTGGCCAGCATCCGACGGAACGACGCGACCCGCGGCTCGGGCAGCCGGCCGGCTGCCACGGCGACGTCGAGCGCGCACTCGGGCTCGTCGGGAGTGTGGGGACATCCGCGCGGGCAGTCGACCGCGACGTCCTGCAGGTCGGGAAAGGCGCGGATCAGCTCGCTGACCTGCACGTGGGCCAGCCCGAAGGAGCGGATGCCCGGGGTGTCGATGATGCGGCCGCCGGTCAGCCCATCACCTGCGGGCAGGGCGAGGCTGATCGCCGACGTGGAGGTGTGACGGCCGCGACCAGTGACGGCGTTGACGTGGCTGGTGACCCGCTCGGCGTCGGGGACCAGCTCGTTGACCAGGGTGGACTTGCCGACGCCGCTGTGCCCGACCATGGCGGTGACGTGGCCGTCGAGCACGGCGCGGATCGCCTCGATGTCTCCGCCGCGCTGGGTGACCAGCACCTGCACGCCCAACGGTTCCAGCTGGGCGAGCATGGCATCGGGCGAGGCGAGATCGGCCTTGGTCAGGCAGACCAGGGGAGTCATGCCGGCGTCGAAGGCAGCCACGAGGCACCGGTCCACCAGGCCTGGACGCGGTGGCGGGTCAGCCAGCGCGGCGACCACCATCAGCTGGTCCGCGTTGGCCACGATGATGCGCTCGATCGGGTCGTCGTCGTCGGCGGTGCGTCGAAGCACGGTCGACCGCGGTTCGACCTCGACGATCCGGGCCAAGGATCCCTCGTCGCCGGTGATGTCACCCACGACCCGGGCGATGTCACCCACCACGACACCCTTGCGGCCGAGCCCCCGTGACTTGACCGCCGTGACCGATCGGATACTGGACGATCCGCCTGCGGAGGAGGAGTCATCGAAGGCGACGGTGTAGCGGCCGCGGTCGATCGTCACGACCCGCCCCGTCGCTGCGTCGGAGTAGTCGGGGCGAACCTTGGTACGTGGCTGCGAGCGGCGGCGCGGTCGCTCGAAGGCCGCGTGCTCGTCGTCGTCTCGGCGTGACACGTCAGGCCATCGCTCTCACGCTGGACCGTCGAGTGGGGACGTGGCCATGGCGTGCTGCCACACGTCGGCGAACCCGGCCCAGGTCTTGGCCGTGGCGGCGATGTTCTCGACCTGCAGGTCCGCGACCCGAAGACCCAGCACGACAGCGGCATGAGCCATGCGGTGGTCGTGGTAGGTGCCGAACACGCCCCCGTGCAGGGGGCGGGGTTCGATCCTCAGCCCGTCCTCGAGCTCGGCGACCTTGCCCCCGAGTGCGTTGATCTCGGTGGCGAGTGCCGCCAGGCGGTCGGTCTCGTGTCCGCGCAGATGCGCGACGCCGGTCAGGGTGGAGGGGCCACTGGCCAGTGCCGCGATCGCGGCGACGACCGGGGTCAGCTCGCCGACGTCGTGCAGGTCGAGCTCGACGCCGAGCAGGACCTCGGGCCCCTCGACGACCAGGTCGTCGCCCTCGCGTGCCGCACGGCCGCCGAAGGCCTCGACGATCATCGGCCAGTGGTCGCCGGCCTGATCGGTGGTCGAGGGCCAGTGCTCGATGCGGGCCCGTCCGCCGGTGACCAGTGCAGCAGCGACGAAGGGGCCGGCATTCGACAGGTCGGGCTCGATCTCGACGTCGAGGCCATCGATCGGTCCGGGACGCACCGACCAGCGAGGCGTCGCGGGATCGACGTCGACCTGGACGCCACGACGCCGCAGCTCGGTGACCGTCATGTCGATGTGGGGTTGCGACGGAAGGCTGGCACCGACGTGCACGAGATCGAGACCGCGCCGAAGGCGCGCCCCGACCAGCAGCAGGGCCGAGACGAACTGGCTGCTGGACGATGCATCGATCTCGACCGTCCCGCCGTCGAGCGAGCCGCCGTGCACCGTGAAGGGCAGTGCGCCGGCGACGTCGTCCTCGTGAACCTGGGCGCCCAGGGCACGCAGGCCCGCGATCGTGGCGTCCATGGGGCGTTGGCGGGCGCGCGGGTCGCCGTCGAATCGGACCGCGACCGAGCCGAGTGCGGCGACGGCCGGGGCGAATCGCATGACGGTGCCTGCCAGACCGCAGTCGATGTCGATCAGATCCGCGACGCCGCGATCCTCCACGGGAGCGACGTTCCACGCAGCGGGATCGTCGGTGTCGATCGTGGCGCCCATCTGAGCCAGGGCAGCGGCCATCAGCTCGGTGTCACGCGAGACGAGCGGCCGAGAGATCGTGGACGGTTCGTCGGCAAGGGCCGCCAGCACCAGGGCCCGGTTGGTGAGCGACTTGGAGCCGGGAACCGCGACAGATCCATCCCAGGGTGCCGAACGGTACGGCGCCGCCCACGCAGGTGTGGTCACCGACCGAGCTGGGCCTGCACGGTCTCGGATGCCTCGACGACCTTGTCCTTGGCGCGACGAGCGATGAACTTCTTCTGGGGATCCGGGTCGAGCGTCGACAGCAGCAGGCCGCCGGTGATGGCCAGGTTCTTCAGGAAGTGGACCTTCTGGTTGGCACGGGCCGCTGGATCGGTCTCTTCCCAGAAGCGGTGGCCCGACAAGGTGGTGGGCGGCATCGTGATCGCGAGCGCTGCCGCGGACAGGCGCGGGACGCGGCCGGTGGCGAGGGCAAGGCCGGCGCCGACATGGATCGCGCCGTTGACGCGCACCAGGGTCGCGGCATCGACGGGGGTCTGGGGAGCGGCCTTGCGGATCAAGTCGGCGACAGGCTCGGCCCGCTGCGCGCGCACCTTGGGGCTCCTGATGGCTGAGATGCCGCCGTAGACGAACAACGACGCGATCATCGGACGGGCCACCACACGAAGAAGAGTCATGGTCCATTCATACCGGACCCCGGCTCACAGGCAAGCCGGGCCTGGCGGGCCGGTCATGACAGTCTGGGGCCATGTGCGGCCGTTACGCGACGTCCCAGACCTCGGCGGACCTGATCCGGGACTTCGGGGCCGACCTGGTGTCCCTGGGCGATGAGCTCGAACCGGACTTCAACATGGCGCCCACCAAGCAGGCGCCCGTGCTGGTCGGCCGGCGAGGCGACGGCGTCTCGGACGGAGCGCCGGCCCAGCGTGAGCTGCTGTCGGCCCGCTGGGGTCTGATTCCCAGCTGGGCCAAAGATGCGTCGATCGGGGCCAGGATGATCAACGCGCGGGCAGAGACCCTCGCCGAGAAGCCGTCCTTCCGTCGAGCCTTCGCGAAGCGCCGCACGCTCGTTCCCGCTGACGGGTACTACGAGTGGTACGCCAGCGAGGTTGAGGAGAAGAAGCCCGGCGAGAAGGCAAAGGCCCGCAAGCAGCCGTTCTTCATCCGCTCCAAGGACGGGTCGCCCCTGGCGATGGCCGGTCTGCACGAGTTCTGGAAGGACCCCGCATCGGGCGAGTGGGTCGTCAGCTTCACGATCATCACCACCACCGCAGAGGACTCGGTCGGCCACCTCCACGAGCGCATGCCGCTGCTGGTGGATCCCGGCGGATGGGATGAGTGGCTCGACCCGGCCCCGCGACCCACGGACGAGCTGATGGAGCTGCTGACACCGGCGGCTCCGGGGCTGCTCGATGCCTACCCGGTCGCCACGGCGGTCAACCAGGTCCGCAACAACGGCCCTGAGCTCATCGCACCCCTCTGAGGTCGCCAGTGCGCACGTGCGCGGTGGAATAGCGCACGGCCGGGCCGCGTTGACACTCCTCGAGGAGGCCCGATGTCTGCACCCAGCACATGCCTAGAACGACCTGCCGATTCCGGAGTACGCTGGCAGGTGATGACCGATCCCGGCAAGACCCCCACGGCCGATGCGGCCAGCATCAACCTCGAGGACGAGACGCTCGAGGAGCGTCACGCGCGCTTCGAGGCCGATGCATTGCCGTTCCTCGATCAGCTGTACTCGGCTGGCCTGCGCATGACGCGCAGCCCGCACGACGCCGAAGACCTGGTGCAGGAGACGTACGCCAAGGCGTTCAGCGCCTTCCACCAGTTCAAGCCCGGCACCAATCTCAAGGCCTGGCTGTACCGCATCCTCACGAACACCTACATCAACTCCTACCGCAAGAAGCAGCGCCAGCCGCAGCAGATCACCGACGAGATCGAGGACTGGCAGATCGCGGCAGCCTCGGCGCACACGTCGTCGGGTCTGAAGTCTGCCGAGATGGAGGCGCTGGAGCACCTGCCCGACAGCGACGTCAAGGACGCCCTGCAGCAGCTGCCCGAGGACTTCCGCTACGCGGTCTACCTCGCCGACGTCGAGGGATTTCCCTACAAGGAGATCGCCGAGATCATGGACACGCCCATTGGCACCGTGATGTCGCGTCTGCACCGGGGTCGCCGCCTGCTGCGCGAGCAGCTCTCGGACTACGCCCGCGACCGCGGCATGGCCGTGGCAGGTGATAAGTGATGACCGAGCGCCAGCGAGTGAACAATTCAGCCATGCTCATCACGGCAGCTGCGTACCGTGCTTCTTCGACGGAGGTGTCGTGATGGGTGCGTGCGACGGTCCAGACTGCGAGAAGGCCCTGCAGAATCTCTACCTGTTCATCGATCAGGAGATGGACACGGCCAGCTGCGAGGAGATCCAGAGTCACATCGATGACTGCTCGGACTGCCTCGATGAGTTCGACCTCGAGCGGGTCGTCAAGCAGCTGGTGTCTCGTTCCTGCGTCGAGGTCGCTCCCGCGCCGCTGCGCGATCGGGTGCTGTTCTCCATCCGCACCGTCCAGGTGCAGATCACCGAGACGACGTAGCCGCGACGAGATCACCTCGGTACGCACGAAACCCCCGTCGGATTCGACGGGGGTTTCGTGCACTGCAGAGGTGCAGTGATTGCTTCAGTGCTGCTGCGTCACGCGTTGGGGCGCTTGCCGTGGTTCGCGCCCTTCTTGCGGCGTGCGCGGCGCTTGCGTCCGGTCTTGCCCATGGGGTCCTCCTGAAGTAGACGCCCCAGTCTTTCACACGTCACAGCCGGGACAGAAACCGCTCACGATCCACGATGGCCCGCTCGATGATTCCGCGGGCCACCTCGGTGCCGCTGCCGTCGATCGCGGTCACGGTGAAGCGGGCACGTCGCTCGTCGAGGTGCTCGACCTCGGCGGTCGCGCTGACCTCGGCGCCGATCGCGCTGGCGGCGACGTGCGCGATCTCGACCCGGGTGCCGACACTGGTCTGGTCCGGGGCCAGGTCGAGCGCGGCGCACGTGGCCGCCTCGCACCAGGCCAGCAGCACCGGCGTGCCGAGCACGTCGAGATCGCCACTGCCCACGGCGCGGGCGGTGTCGGTGGGGGAGACGGTGCGGGTCACGGTGTGCGTCGTCATGGTCTCGAACCTAGCGACCCGACCACGCGGTCCACAGGTCGGCGTAGCGACCGCCCGAGGCGACCAGCTGCGCGTGGGGGCCTTCCTCCACGATGCGGCCAGCGTCCATCACCACGATGCGGTCGGCCTGCTGTGCCTGGGTGAGGCGGTGCGCGATGACGATCGCCGTGCGTCCTGCCAGCACGGACCGGGTGGCGGTCTCGAGGTCGCGAGCGCCGGCCGAGCCGGCTTCGGCCGATGCCTCGTCGAGGACCACGACGGCCGGGTCGCGCAGCACGACCCGGGCCAGCGCCAGCTGCTGGGCGCGAGCCGCGGTGAGGGAGTGACCGTGGTGGCCCAGGACGGTGTCGAGCCCGGACTGCAGGGCCGTGACCCATCCGATGGCTCCGGTGAGCTCCAGTGCCTCGAGCAGGGCCTCGTCGTCGGCGTCGGCGCGGGCCAGCAGGAGGTTGTCGCGCACCGTGCCGGCAAAGACGTGCACGTCCTGACTGACCAGGACGACGTGCTCGCGGGCGGCTGACTCGCTGAGGTCTGACAGGACGACGTCTCCCACCATCACCGACCCGCAGGTGGGGTGGATCGAGCCTGCGGCGATGGCTCCGAGGGTCGACTTGCCGGCTCCTGTCGCGCCCACGACGGCGATGTGCTCGCCCGGTGCGATCTGCAGGTCGGTCGGCTCCAGCACCGGGTGCCCGGGCTCGTACGAGTGGCCGACGCCGTGCAGGTGGAGAGCGGGCTCGGGTCCCAGGTCACCGGAGGGTGTGTGGGGGACGTCGAGTCGGGCGACGCCCACGAGCCTGGTCAGAGCGGCGCCCGCTGACTGCACGACGTCGAACAGGAACAGCAGGGCACCGATCGGGTTGAACAACCGGTGGAAGAACAAGGCGGCGGCCGTGGCGTCGCCGATCGTGCCGGTGCCGGTGCGGACCACGATGTAGCCACCGGTCAGCACGGCCATCAGCCCCACCATCTCCGAAAGATTCATGCGGAACCCGAACCGGGTGAACAGCCGGTAGACATCGACGGTCACCCGCACCGCGTCCTGCGAGCGGTCCTCGATCCGGTCCACGCCGTCCGACGACCGACCCAGCTCGCGCAGGGTGGCCGCTCCGCTGATGCCCGCCACCAGGGAGTCAGCCCGCTCGCCCTCGGCGATGCGTTGGTTGCGGTACTTGGGCGCGGACTTCGGCAGGTACCAACGCAGGGCCCACAGGTAGCACGGCGCCGCGGCAAGGCCGGACAGCCCGATGCGCCAGTCGAGGGTGAACAACCCTCCGATCGTGAACACGAGGGTGACGATCGAGGCGAGCATGGCGGGGACGGCTTCATCCAGCGACTCGGTGACGTGACGGACGTCGTCGCCGACCCGCGAGACCACGTCGCCGATGCCAGCGGCCTCGATGCGGGCCGACGGTTGCCCCAGCGCGCCCTCGAGCACCGATTCGCGCACCGTCGCCAGTGCTGGAGCCACGGCCGAGGCGAGAGCGGCGGTCGAGACCGCTGCCGCCACGGCCCCGACGAGCCCGGAGATCGCGATGACTGCGGTCAACCAGACGAGGTCGGACGGGGGACCGTCCTCGCGAACCGTGTCGACGACTCGACCGATCATCAGGACCGGGACGGTGCCGGCCAGACCGATCAGGAAGAAGGCGATCGCTGCGACGACCAACGGGGTCGGGCGTCGACGCACGAGACGCCACATGTGGTGGGCCGTGTCGCCTGGCGAGGCCACGGGCAACAGGTCTCGCACGGGGCCGGTCGTCATCGCAGGACCGCCGCTCGATAGCTGGCCTCGTCGAGCAGGTTCTCGTGGGAGCCATGGGCGGTGGCCCGGCCTTCGCGCACGTGCACGACGCGGTCAGCGGCGCGCAGCAGGGCCGGGCTCGACGTGATGAGGATGGTCGACCGGCCCGGGTGCCGGCGCACACCGGTCAGACCGTTCGCGACGTGCTGCTCGGTGACCGGGTCGATGGCGCTGGTGGGGTCCTGCAGCACGAGGACCTGGGGATCGCGGGCGAGGGCTCGGGCCAGCGAGAGTCGTTGACGTTGCCCTCCCGACAGCGAGGACCCTTCGGCGCGCACGGCCCGATCGAGACCGTCGGGGTGCAGATCGACGACGTCGGAGGCGGCCGACGCAGTCAGCACGTCATCGAGTCGGCGGGCGTCGAGCACTCCTGCGGGATCGACGATGCTGCGGATCGTGCCCTCGAGCATCGTCGTGTGGTGGCTCCCCACCAGCAGAGCACTGCGTCTGCCCTCGATCGACAGGTGCTCGAGCAGGACATCACCCAGACGCGCGCTGCCCGACTCGAGATCCTGCTCACCGGACAGGACGGCGACCAGTGCGTCGGAGGTGGCGGGATCCTCGATCACCACCGCCAGCACCTCGCCGTCGTGAGTCACCAGATCGAGGCCGAGCAGGGGACCGACCCTGGCGTCGGTGAGGGCCAGCAGAGGCGGTGATCCCACCGGTGCATCGGTGCCGGCGGCAACGAGCGGGGCCGTGGCGAGGAAGTCCCTGATGCGCTGCGCCGAAGCGCGTGAGCGCGCGAACGATGCACTGACCTCGCCGAGCTGGGCGATGGGCTCGGCGAGGAACTGCGTCAGGCCCACGATGGCGATCAGCTCGCCGATCGAGATGTCGCCGCTCAGGGCCCGGGTGCCGGCGAGCAGCACGACCGCGGCCAGCAGGAGGCCGCTCAGTCCTGTCGTGAGGCCGGCGAGATATCCCCACGAGCGGGCCAGGCCCACGGTGGCGCGAGCGGCTTCGCCGCTGGAACGTCGATAGCGGGCCACCGCGACGTGCTCGCCGCCGATGCCCTTGAGCGGCCGCAGTCCCTGGACCAGGTCGGTGGCCAGTCCGGTGGCCTCGGCCGTGCGCTCCTGCTGGGTGTGGGTGCGTCGGGCGACCAGCGGGGTGGCGACCTGGATGGTCAGCACGACGGCGGGAACGCCGATCAGGATCAACAGGCCCAGCTGCAGGTCGACGATCAGCAGGTACACCGCCACCGTCGTCAGGCTGGTCACGGCGGCCACCGAGAAGGCGAGCTGATGCAGCACCGCCGGCACCAGGGTCGCGTCGGAGGTGGCCAGGGACAGGACCTCGCCGGGCAGCAGGTCGGTGCGGGCGCCGCGCGGATGCAGCACGTGACCGGCGATCTCCGTGCGCAGCAGGTGGCCCTCGTCCTCGATGGCGCGCACCAGGAAACGACTCCCGAACCGGTACGAGGCGGCGAGCACGAGGAAGGTCGCCACGACCAGACCCAGCGAGGCGACGAACCTGCTGGCGCCTGGGTCGGAGCCTGGGTCGGCGATCCCCTGATCGATCACGACTCCGATGACGACCGGCACGAGCGTCTCGCACAGGTGCCAGGCCATGATCAGCGGAAAGCCGATCAGCACCTCGCGCCGGTGTCGAGTGATCCCACGCCAGATCAACGACAGACCGGTGCGGGGCAACATGCAGTAAGGCTAGCCTTACTGTGTGGCGACGGGCCGGGCCGGGTCGAGGTCGATCGAGAAGCCCCACAAGGTGACCCCCGGGGCCGGCGACCAGTCCAGATCGGGTCTCCGGGTGAACCCCGACGAGGCGTAGAGCCGGTGCGCTGGCGCCATCTCGGGCAACGAGCACAGCAGCACCTCGGTGAGACCGTCGTGCCGGGCGAGGCGAAGGCACTCCTCGACCAGGATGCGTCCGATGCCACGTCGTCGAGCCGTGGGGGACACCGACAGGGTGCGGAACTCGCCCTGGTCCGAACGAGTCGCCAGATCACGGTGGGGTGACCCCGGTGGGCACCAGGTCGTGGTCCCCAGCAGCTCGTCGCCCTCGACGGCCACCAGCAGCCCACCATCGCGGCCGCGGGACGTCGCATCCCCGAGCCACGTCGCGTAGTCGTGGTCGTAGGTTCCGTCGGGCCGCACCAAGTACCCCTCGGCGTCATAGCCGGCAACGGTCAGTGCGCCGACCGCATCGAGCTCACCGGGGTGCGCCGGGCGCACGACGATGTCAGATGTCATGCAGGTGGGGTCCGCGATCAGATGCCCGTGGTGTTGCGCGGGTACATCGCGTCGACGTCGGTCATGACGTTGACGAGGTAGGGCACGCCCGAGGCGAAGGCACGATCCAGTGCCGGCCCGATCTGCGTCGGGTCGGTGACCATCTCTCCGCCGCCTCCCAGAGCCGTGACGACCTGGTCGTAGCGGGTCTGCGGTGCGAGATCCGCGGCGACGTCATAGCCGTACAACATCTGCATGGGGCCCTTCTCCAGGCCCCAGGCCGAGTTGTTGCCGACGACCATGACGACCGGCAGGTTGTGTCGCACCAGGGTGTCGACGTCCATCAGGGACATGCCGGCGGCACCATCGCCGTACAGCAGCACGACCTGGCTGGAGGGCCTCGTGATGCGCGCCGCCATCGCCGCTCCCATGCCGGCGCCCAGACAGCCGTACGGACCGGGATCGAGCCAGCGGCCGGGACGCTTGGGCTCGACGAACTTGCCGGCGAACGACACGAAGTCGCCCCCGTCGCCGATGACGACGGCGTCGTCCTCCAGCCGAGGCATCAGCTCGCCGTAGATGCGGGCCGGGTGGATGGGGTCGGCCTCGGCACCGAGGAGGGCGGCGTCGCGCTCGACCGCTGCGGCGACCTCGTCGGTCAGGCCGGCCAACCACGGCGACCAGTCGGGGCGTGATCCGCTCGCCGACTGCAGGGCCTGCAGCAGTCCGGTGAACACGGTGGTGAGGTCACCGCTGGCTGATCCGGCCAGCTCGGCGTGGGTGGAGACCTGGGCGGGGGAGTCGGCCAGGTGCACGACCTTGGCCGGGGTCGTCCCGTCCTTGCCACCGAAGATGCCGTAGCCGAGTCGGAAGTCCAGCGGGGTGCCGACCACGATGACCAGATCAGCGCGGGTGAAGGAGGCCGAGCGGGCCTTGGTGACCAGCTGGGGGTGCCCGCCGGGCACGATGCCGCGTCCCATGCCGTTGGCGATGACCGGGATGCCGGTCTCGGTCACGAACGCCAGGGCTGCACCTTCGGCGCCGTCGGACCACACGTCGGTGCCGAGCACCAGCACCGGGCGCTCGGAGTCGGCGAGCAGACGTGCGATGGCCGAGAGGGCGTCGGCGTCTGGCTCGATGGCGGCGGTGGTGTTGCCGCGCGACTGCTCGGTGACGGTCGTGCTGTCGAAGAACTGGTCCATCGGGACGTCGACGAACGTCGGCCCGCGGTGCGACGACCCGGCCAGGGTGAAGGCGCGTTCCATGGTGGGCGCGATGTCGTCGACCCGGTGCGCGGTCGTCGACCACTTGGAGACGGTCTCGATGATCGGCGGGTGGTCGAGCTCCTGCAGGCTGCCGGTGCCCCAGCGCCCCGCGGGGGCACGGCCACCGACGACCACGAGGGGCGATCCGGAGAAGTGGGCCTGGGCGATGGGACTGACGCCGTTGGTGACGCCGGGACCTGCGGTCAGCACGGCGAGGCCCGGGGTGCGGGTCAGCTTGCCGACCGCCTCGGCCGCGAACACCGCCGTGGGCTCGTGCCGGACGTCGATGATCGGCATGGCCGGTTCTGCCTTGACCGCGGCGTCGTACATCGGAAAGACGTGCGCCCCGGACAGCGTGAACAGGGCCGTGACCCCGTGGGCTCGAGCCACGTCGAGCGCGTGGATTCCGCCATGCTGGTCCGAACTGGGCTTCTCCGTACCGGGTTCCGGGGTGCCGTTCTCGGTCTCGTTGCCCTGCGTGTCAGTCATGTGACGCAGGCTACTGGACGGTGGGAGCACGCGTGATCGGTCGGCGCGACCTCAGCTGAAGGGACGGGCACGGGTGGTGGCCCGGTACAGCCACGGCTGCTCGGCGCGGATCTGATCGAGCACGGCCAGCAGCAGATCGGCGCGGTGCGCGGGTTGCTTGTCGAACAGCTCGTCATCGGAACGCAGGTCGTCGCGGCCCTGCACCCCGAGGGCCAGCTGCAGGTGCAGGGCCCGCAGGAACGACGACGTGTTGCGCACCGACGGCGGCGGCCACTCCGCTTCGAGGTGGCCGCGCGTGCGTGGGGGCCTGATGCCGTCGCCGAGGCGGGCGAGCCACGGCTCCACGATGCTGGGGTCGAGTGCGTTGCGGTGCAGCAGGGTCATGACGGCGTAGGCGAGGCGGTCCTCCTCGGCGTGGCGCCAGATGTAGGCAGTGGGCGTGAGGACGCGGTCGGCAATGACGTCGAGCAGGACCGTCAGCTCCAGACGCCCGAAGTGCCGGGATCTCGCCAGCGCAGCCAGCAGATCGGCACCGTGGGCGATCGAGTTGGCCCATCCCTGCTCGGGGATCCACCCGCGATGGTCCTGCTCGCGGGTGTACCACGCGGTGGCGTGGTCGCCCCAGACCAGCACGGAGTCTGCGCTCATCAGATGCTCGGAGTTGTCGCGGCCGATGATCTCGGCCAGCATCAGGGCGCTGTACGAGCGTCGCAGCACCGAAACGTCGCCGTCGTGTCCCAACCCGTGGCGCAGACCGGGCACGACGCCATCGCCCAACCCCGCGAGCAGCTCGTCGTAGACCCCCTTGGTGATCCAGGTGGTCAGCAGGGGGTACGCGAGATCTTCGCGCCATCGAGGATTGGGATGTCCCAACATCTCGACGAGCTCGACCGTCGACTCGTTCAGCGGACGATCGGGCGGCACGTCAGCGCCGCTCTGCAGCACGGTCTGCCAGTAGGCCTCGGACATGACCTCATCGTAGATGTGTGCCCGGTCATGCCACGCTCTCGCCTTCACCGCCTAGCTGTCTCTGCGATGCCACACCTGCGCCGAGCCCACCGGGGTGAATCCGGCCGCCAGCAGGCACCGCAGCGAAGCCGCGTTCCCGGGAGCGACCATGGCCACGACGGGCTCGCTCGGCGACCGGTCGTTCGTCGCCAGCTCGCTCAGCACGGAGCGCACCAGCTCCGTCCCGTGGCCATGGCCACGACGAGCAGGGTCGACCTCGAGAGAGATCTCGGTGAGACCGGCCAGACCGGTCGCGATCACCGCGAGGTCTCCGCTCGGCGTCGCGGGTTCGAGCACACGGACGTCGTCGCGCAGGCGCCGGGCGAACTCGACCCGTGGGTGATCGGTGCGCGTGGACTCGATGAGGACGTGTCGATCCGTTGGGCGCCGGCCGGCGGTGGGCATGCTCACGAGGAGCACGTCGAGGGAGTCGATGTCCTCGCGTGCTGCCTGTGGCCCCGCCAGGGCGGTGACGACCCGCGGGTCGCTCAGACCCCCGAACCCGTCCGAGGCGAGGTCGTGCCACGGACGCGGCACCTCGTGACCGTCGTCCAGGCACAGGTAGCCGTGACCTGTCATGGCCACGACGGCCTCCAGGCGTGGTCGCCACGAGGGCAGCGCCTCGACAACGCCATCGGCAGGGGGAAAGCATCCCGCAGCAGCCGCGCAGATGACGTCGGCGAGCGGATGCACCCTGCCAAGATAGGCCTGTGCCCTCCCTCGACGACATCGTCCGGTCCCAGACCGCGCTCGACGACGACGACGTCGCCTGGCTGCGGGCCCTGGTCACCGACTGGCAGATCATCGCGGATCTGTCGTTCTGCGACCTGGTGCTGTGGGTGCCCGATGCCGAGGCCAAGGGCATGTGGGCGGCCGCTCAGATTCGCCCGACCACCGGGCCGACGACCCTGCTCGACGACCTTGCTGGTGCCTTCGTCCCCTCGAGCCCAGCCGGTCTCGTGGAGCGGTCCCTGGCAGGTGGCGAGACGTTGTCCGAGGAGACCGACGACCTCCTGGGTGGGCCCGTCGTGCGGGTCGAGGCCGTGCCGGTGCGCCGCGACGGACGATCGCTGGCGGTCGTCGCGCGCCGCGGCGCCGTCGGCCTGATGCGAACCTCCAGCGCGCTGGAGGCGGCCTATCACGACGCGGCCGCAACCTTGGTCGAGATGATCGGACGCGGCGAGTTCCCGGTGCCCGGCGCTCGGTCGGACCTGGCCGACTCCTTGCGGGTCGGCGACGGGTTCGTGCGCACGGACCACGCCGGCGTCGTCCGGTATGCCAGTCCCAACGCCCTGTCGGGGTTCCGTCGGCTCGGCCTGAAGGGCGACCTGATCGGTGTTCGTCTGGGCGAGGTGACCACGCGCCTGGTGGACCGGCGACCCACCGATCGAGGACCACTGGGGCTGTTCGCCGGCGCGACCCCCGGTGAGACCGATCTGGAGAACGCGTCGGGTTCGTTGATGGTCCGGGTCATTCCGCTGCGATCCGAGCGGGGGCGGGACGGAAGCCTGATCCTGCTCCGCGACGTCACGGAGCTGCGCCTGCGCGAACGTCAGCTGGTCTCCAAGGAGGCGACGATTCGCGAGATCCACCACCGGGTGAAGAACAACCTGCAGACCGTCGCAGCCCTCCTGCGGCTGCAGTCGCGGCGCAGTGACCTGCCCGAGGCACGCGAGGCCTTGGCGGAGGCCGAGCGGCGGGTCGGATCGATCGCGCTCGTGCACGAGACGTTGAGTCGGTCGCTGGACGACGTGGTCGACTTCGATGAGATTGCCGACCGGTTGCTGCGCAGCGTGCTCGACCTCAGTGATGGAACCGGTGCCGCGGTGAGTGCCGACCGCATCGGCTCCTTCGGTGCACTGCCAGGCGCCGTGGCCACGCCGTTGGCCATGGTGATCACCGAGCTGGTGCAGAACGCCGCGTCGCACGCGTTCGCGGACGAGTCGAGCCGGACGGGGCACGTCACGGTGGCGGTCAACCGAATTCGGGACCGTCTGCGTCTACGGGTCTCCGACGACGGCGTCGGGCTGCCGGTGGACTTCGACGGCAGTGGCGGGTTGGGGCTCTCGATCGTGCGCACACTGGTCGACGGAGAGCTCGGTGGGACACTGGAGTTCGAGACCAGCCGCCAGGGCGGAACGACGGTTGCGATCAGCCTGACGGTGTAGCCCTCAGGCGTCGTGGGCCGTGAGCAGACGGCGCAGCAGGGCGGCGAGCACGTCGCGATCGCGGTGCGACAGCACCGCCAGCACGTCGGCCTGCGTCCGGAGGTGGTCGGGCAGCGCGGCGTCGATGCGGTCCCGGCCAGCCGGTGTCAGCACGACCCGCACCGATCGCCCGTCGAGCTCGCTGGGCTCGCGACGCACCCAGCCGCGGCCCTCGAGGCGATCGAGGCGCTGGGTGACGGCACCGCTGGTGAGCATCGACGACCGCGCCAGCTCGGCCGGCGTCAGTGTCCACGGCTCGCCGGCGCGACGCAGGGTCGCCAGGACGTCGAACGAGGCAGCGTCGAGGTCGTGCGGCGCCAGGGTGCGCGTCTGGGCGGCCGACGCGATCCGGTCGAGTCGTGCCAGGCGTCCCAGTACTCCCATGGTGCGGACGTCGAGGTCCGATCGCTCGGTAGCCCATTGTCCGAGCACGACGTCGACGTGATCGGGACCATTCTCGGCAGCCATGGATAAAGCTTAGCAGTGAGGTATATTGCCTTAGTGCTAAACCATCGCCCGATCCTGCTGCTGGTCACCTCGTTCGCACCGATCGTGTGGGGAAGCACGTACCTCGTCACCACCGAGCTGCTGCCTCCTGGCCGACCCCTGCTGGCCGGTGTGCTGCGCGCCCTGCCTGCCGGCCTCGTGCTCATCGCGATCACACGCACCCTGCCGACGGGGTCGTGGTGGTGGCGGTCGCTGATCCTGGGCACGTTGAACATCGGCGCGTTCTTCGCCCTGCTGTTCATCGCGGCCTACCGCCTGCCCGGCGGAGTCGCCGCCACGCTCGGAGCGACGCAACCCCTGCTTGCGGTGGGCCTGGCGTGGTTGCTGCTGGGACAGGCTCCGACCCGGCGACGCCTGCTCGCGAGCGCGACCGGGCTCGCGGGCGTTGCGCTGCTGGTGCTCCGAGGAGACGCCGGCCTGGACCGGTGGGGCGTCGCAGCCGGGCTCGGATCCGCGGTCGTGATGGCCACCGGCATCGTGCTCACCCAGCGATGGCGTCCGCCGGTCGGCCTCCTGGCGGCCACCGGGTGGCAGCTCACCGCCGGAGGCCTGGTGCTGGTGCCCGTCATGGTGCTGGTGGAGGGGACGCGCATGCCGGCGCTCACCGGCGCGCACGCTGCCGGCTACGTCTACCTCGGCGTGATCGGGGCGTTGCTCGCCTACGTCCTCTGGTTCCGGGGAGTCGGTCGACTTCCCGCCCCGGACGTGGCCCTGCTCGGCCTGCTGAGCCCGCTCGTGGCGGTCGCCCTCGGCTGGCTGGTGCTCGACCAAGGACTGACGCGGTGGCAGCTGGTCGGTGGCGCACTCGTGCTGGGGGCGCTGGCCGTCAATCGACCCCGTTCGACACCCCGGACACGTGCTGAACCCCGCGCCCGTCTCGGATGAGACGGGAACACGGGGTTCTCCGATACGTAGCGTGGCCGAGGGCCGATCCGTTCCGACTAGGCGGTGCGGATGCGGGCCCTGGCATTGCGGCGCTTCAGCGTACGACGTTCGTCTTCGCCCAAGCCTCCCCAAACACCGTGGTCCTGTCCTGATTCCAGCGCCCATTGCAGGCACTGTTCACGGACATCACAGCGGCGGCACACGACCTTCGCCTCTTCGATCTGCAAGATGGCGGGGCCGGTGTTGCCGATGGGGAAGAAGAGTTCAGGGTCCTCATCGAGGCATGCCGATTTGTGGCGCCAGTCCATGTGGACGCTCCTTCCCGTTCGGTTGCGTGCCAATGAACCGGCCTTGTGGGCCGGGACATGGCTGTCCTCATATCGTTCCAGTGTTTTCATGACCGGACAAGGGCAGGGAGCATACTGGTGCTGTCAGTTCGGTCACACGGGTACTCGGTGACCACGGATAGAGTCGTTCCGTGACCCATGAATCGCCCCCCGACCAGCCGGCGAACCTCACCGGGACGGCGCGTGCGCTGGTGCTCGTGGCGGGCCTGATCATCTCGGTCGAGGCGATCGCCTATCTGTCCCTGGCAGCGCTCGACCTGCGCGATTCCGGTTCCGGGCGGCTGAGCAGCGGCATCGGTGTGGCCGTCATCCTCATCGCCTACGGAGTCGCGCAGCTGGTGGCGGTCCGATTTCTGCTGCGCGGCGCAGCGGCCGCGCGGAGCCCGCTCGTGGTCACCCAGGTCCTGCAGCTGCTGGTGGCCACCGGCCTGCGCGACTCGTCGACCTTGGCCCTGTCGGTGGCCGTGCCAGCAGTTGTCGTGCTGGCGTGCGTGCTGGCTCCGCCGGTGACGCGCGCCGTGGGTCGCGTGTGAGAAGATCTGCGACGGGCGTGATCCGCCCCCATCCTGACGTGTCCGATCGGCTCGTCCCTGTTCTCGAGTCCCCTCGGACGTTGCCTGATGGTTGGTGCTGACCTCAACATGCCTCTCGACACCCCTGATCCGACCGATCCCGTCTTTGCACTGCACCGCGGTGGCAAGATGCAGATCGCCGCGACGGTCCCCCTCAACGACTCCGACGACCTCGCCCTGTCCTACACGCCGGGTGTGGCGCGTGTGTGCGAGGCGATCGCCGCCGATCCGGAGGTCGCCCACGAGTACACCTGGGTGTCGAACACGGTCGCTGTCGTCACCGACGGCACCGCGGTGCTCGGCCTCGGCGACATCGGGGCAGCGGCCTCCATGCCGGTCATGGAGGGCAAGGCGGTGCTGTTCAAGCAGTTCGGTGGTGTCGACGCGATCCCGATCGCCCTCGACACCCAGGACGTCGACGAGATCGTCGACACCGTGGCCCGGTTGGCGCCCTCGTTCGGTGGCATCAACCTCGAGGACATCTCCAGCCCGCGATGCTTCGAGATCGAGCGCAAGCTGATCGAGCGGCTCGACATCCCGGTGTTCCACGACGATCAGCACGGCACCGCAGTGGTGACGTTGGCCGCGCTCATCAACGCGGCACGACTGACCGATCGTGACCTCTCCGAGCTCAAGGTGGTCATCTCCGGTGCCGGCGCTGCCGGTGTCGCGATCGCCAAGATCCTGCGGGCTGCCGGTGTCACGCGGATCGCCGTCGTCGACCGCTCCGGGGTCATCCATCCGGGCCGGACCGATCTCGGCAACAATCCCGTCAAGCAGTGGGTGGCCACCGACACGGCTCCCTGGGCCAGGCCCGGCACGATCGACGACGCGCTGGACGGCTCCGACGTGTTCATCGGCGTCTCGGGCGGCACTGTCCCGGAGGCAGCGGTGGCCCGGATGGCCTCGGATGCCATCGTGTTCGCGATGGCCAATCCCAACCCCGAGGTGCACCCCGACGTCGCCGCCCGGCACGCACGGGTCGTCGCCACGGGGCGGTCGGACTTCCCCAACCAGATCAACAACGTGCTGGTGTTCCCCGGCATCTTCCGCGGCGCCCTGGAGGTGCGGGCCACCGTGATCTCCGAGGGCATGAAGCTCGCAGCGGCCCACGCCATCGCGGACCTGGTCGGTGAGGACCTCACCGAGTCGTACGTCATCCCGTCCCCGTTCGACGCACGCGTCGCGACCGCGGTGTCGCGGGCCGTCACCGACACCGCGCGCCGCGAGGGCGTGGCGCGGCGTCCGTACTGATCGGGTCGTTCGATGTTCGCCGTCTACGTCGAGCGCCCTGATCGTGACGACCCGTTGGGCGCGTTGGTCCTGGGCGATCGGCCCGAGCCCCAGGTCCCGGACGGGTGGGCCACCGTCACGGTGCGCGCCGCGTCGGTCAACCACCACGACGTGTGGAGCCTGCGTGGGGTGGGTCTCAAGGACCAGTACCTGCCGATGATCCTGGGCTGCGATGCCGCCGGTCTCGACGAGGACGGAGCCGAGGTGATCGTGCATGGCGTGATCGCATCGCCGGGCTGGTCCGGCGACGAGACGCTCGATCCGCAGCGGAGCCTGTTGTCGGAGAAGCATCCCGGAACGTTCGCCGAGCGGGTCGCGGTCCCGCGTCACAACATCGTGCCCAAGCCATCGGGACTCTCGTTCGAAGCCGCTGCCTGCCTGCCCACGGCGTGGCTGACGGCCTATCGCATGCTGTTCACGCAGGTGCAGCTGGCCGAGGGCGACACCGTCGTGGTGCAGGGCGCGAGTGGAGGCATGTCGACGTCGCTGATCATGCTGGCGCGGGCCGCCGGCTATCGGGTGTGGGTCACCAGCCGCGACGCCGACAGCCGCGAACGAGCCCTGCAGATCGGCGCGCACCAGGCCTTCGAGTCGGGCGAGCGGCTGCCCGAGAGGGTCGACGCGGTCATGGAGACCATCGGCCGCGCCACCTGGTCGCACTCGGTCAAGTCACTGCGTGCCGGCGGCACGTTGGTCACCTCGGGCGCCACCTCGGGCGATCTCGAGGTCGGCGAGCTGCGGCACATCTTCTTCCGACAGCTCAAGATCCACGGATCGACGATGGGGACGCGCGACGAGCTCGATGCGCTCGCCCGGTTCATGGCCGACCGAGGCGTGGAGCCGCTGGTCGACCGGATCTTGCCGATGGACCAGGCCGCTGATGGCATCCGCGCGGTCAAGGACGGCGAGGTCTTCGGCAAGATCGTGCTGACCCGAGTGCCGTAGCTCCTCGGGTCAGCGGATGCTGCTCAGGGAAAGGCGCTGTCGATCAGATCGCCGAGCTCGGTCACGTGCCGGCTGTGCGAGCCGACAGCAGTGGTCGAAGACTCCGGACGCGAGACCCGGGTCAGCGGAAGCGAACCGAACTCCTCGCTCAGGTGCATCGCGACGTCTGGCCATGGACCTTGGTTGGCCGGCTCGTCCTGCACCCAGACCACCGAAGTGGCGTTCGTGAAGCGGGCCACCTCGGCGCGGAGGTCGTCGACCGGGCGAGGATACAGCTGCTCGAGTCGCACGATCGCCGTGTTCGTCACCTCGCGCTTCTCCCGAGCGGCCACGAGGTCCCAGTAGATCTTGCCTGAGCACAGCAGCACCCGCTCGACCTTCGAGGCATCGGCGCCACCTTGATCGAACGCAGTGTCGCCGATGACCGGGCGGAAGGTGCCGCTGGTGAAGTCCTCGGGGGCCGAGGTCGCGGCCTTGTTGCGCAGCATCGACTTGGGTGTGGCCACGATGAGGGGACGGTGCTCGTCCTCGAAGGCCTGACGACGCAGCAGGTGGAAGTACGACGCGGGCGTCGAAGGCTGGGCCACCGTCATCGAATCATCAGCGCACAGCTGCAGGAAGCGCTCGATGCGCGACGACGAGTGATCAGGTCCCTGACCCTCGTAGCCGTGGGGGAGCAGGAGGACCACGCCGGACTTCTGGCCCCACTTGGTCTCGCCCGCCGAGATGTACTCGTCGATGACTGACTGGGCGCCGTTCACGAAGTCGCCGAACTGGGCCTCCCAGATCGTCAGGGCCTCGGGGCGCGCCACCGAGTAGCCGTACTCGAAACCGAGAGCGGCGTACTCGCTGAGCAGCGAGTCGTAGATGTAGAAGGTCTCCTGCCCCTCCGCGACGTGGGCCAAGGGGGTCCACTCCTCGGCGGTCTCGCGATCGATGATGGTCGCGAAGCGCGTGGTGAACGTGCCACGGCGACTGTCCTGACCGGCCAGTCGCACGGGCCGGCCATCGGCCAGCAAGGAGCCCATCGCGATGATCTCGCCGGTGCCCCAGTCGATGGGTCCACTGGTGATCGATGCGGCCCGACGCTGCAGCTGCGGCTGGACCTTGGGGTGGACCGTGAAGCCCTCGGGCACGTTGGTGTAGGAGTCGCTGATCGCCTTGAGCATCTCCGGAGAGACGGCCGTGACGAGCTCGCCGTGCGTGGGCTTCTCGGGGTAGTCCGGCGTGCGGGCGTAGGCGGGATCGGTGTCCGTGGCCTTGACGTCAGCGAAGTTGCGCTCGAGCTGCTCCTGGTAGTCCGACAACGCCGCCTCGGCCTCGGCCAGTGTGATGTCGCCACGTCCGACCAGCGCCTCGGTGTACAACTTGCGCACCGACTTCTTGGCGTTGATCGTGTCGTACATCAGGGGCTGGGTGAAGCTGGGGTCATCGCCCTCGTTGTGACCGCGACGGCGGTAGCAGACGAGATCGATGACGACGTCCTTGTGGAAGGTGCGGCGGTACTCGTAGGCCAGCTGGGCGACCCGGATGCATGCCTCGGGGTCGTCGCCGTTGACGTGGAACACCGGAGCCTGGATCATGCGGGCGACGTCGGTGCAGTACGTCGAGGAACGCGACGACGAAGGTGCGGTGGTGAAGCCGACCTGGTTGTTGACGATCAGGTGGATCGTTCCGCCGGTGCGGTAGCCGCGCAGCTTGGACAGGTTCATGGTCTCGGCCACGACTCCCTGGCCGGCGAAGGCAGCATCACCGTGCACGAGCACGGGCAGCACCGGGAACTCCTCGCCGCGGTTGAGGCGGTCCTGCTTGGCGCGGGTGATTCCCTCCAGGACCGGATCGACGACCTCGAGGTGCGACGGATTGGCCGCGATGGACACCTTGATGGTGTCGCCGTTGCCGGAGGTGAACTCGCCCTCGACGCCGAGGTGGTACTTGACGTCGCCGGAACCCTGCACCGTGCGGGGGTCGATGTTGCCCTCGAACTCGCGGAAGACCTGGCTGGCCTTCTTGCCCGCGATGTTGACCAGCGCGTTGAGCCGGCCGCGGTGCGCCATGCCGATGCAGACCTCGGTCATGCCGTCGGCCGCAGCGCCCTCGCAGATCTCGTCGAGCAGCGGGATGGTCGTCTCGCCACCCTCGAGGCTGAAGCGCTTCTGGCCCACGAACTTGGTCTGCAGGAACGTCTCGAAGGCTTCGGCCTGGTTGAGCTTTTGCAGGATGCGCAGCTGCTCGGCGCGAGGTGGCTTGGTGTGCGGGCGCTCGATGCGCTCCTGGAACCAGGCGCGCTCCTCGGGCTCTTGGATGTACATGTACTCGACGCCCATGGTGCGGGCGTAGGAGTCGCGCAGGATCCCGAGGATCTCGCGCAGCTTCATGAAGCGCTTGCCGTTGCCGAACGAGCCGGTCGCGAACTCGCGATCCAGGTCCCACAGGGTGAGGCCGTGCGACGCGGTGTCGAGATCAGGGTGGACGCGCGGACTGTTGTCGAGCGGATTGGTGTCGGCCATCAGGTGGCCGCGAACGCGGAAGGCGTGGATCAGCTCGAGGACGCGAGCCTGCTTGTGCACCTCGTCGTCGTGGCTGACCGCAATGTCCTGGGCCCAGCGGATGGGCTCGTAGGGGATCTTCAGCGCACGGAAGATCTCGTCGTAGAAGTCGCTCTCTCCCAGCAGCATCTTGTGGATGCGACCGAGGAACTCGCCGGACTGGGCGCCCTGGATGACGCGGTGGTCATAGGTCGAGGTCAGCGTGACCATCTTGGAGATCGCCATCTGGGCGAGGGTGTGGTCGGAGGCGCCCTGGAACTCCGGCGGGTACTCCATGGAACCGACGCCGACGATGACGCCCTGGCCGGACATCAGGCGCGGCACCGAGTGGTTGGTGCCGATGCCGCCCGGGTTGGTCAGCGAGAGGGTCGTGCCGACGAAGTCGCTGACCTGCAGCTTGCCGTCGCGTGCCTTGCGCACCATGGTCTCGTAGGCGGACCAGAACTCCACGAACGTCATGTGCTCGGCGGCCTTGATCGACGGCACCATCAGCTGGCGGGACCCGTCGGACTTCTGCAGGTCGATCGCGAGGCCGAAGTTGACGTGCTCGGGCTTGAGCTGGACCGGCTTGCCGTTCTCGTCGATCTCGTAGCCGGTGTTCATCTCGGGCATCGCGGCCGCGGCCTTGACCACGGCGTAGCCGATGAGGTGGGTGAACGAGACCTTGCCGCCTCGGGCGCGGGCCAGGTGGTTGTTGATCACCGTGCGGTTGTCGAACAACAGCTTGACCGGCACCGAGCGCACGCTGGTGGCGGTCGGGACCGTGAGGCTCTCGTCCATGTTCTGCACGGTGCGGGCGGCTGCGCCCTTGAGCCTGACCTTGTCGACCTCGCCGGGACCTTCGGGCTTGGCGTCGGCGTCCTTGGAGTCGTCCTTCTTGGCCCCAGTTTTCTTGGGCTCAGTTTTCTTGGGCTCAGCCTTCTTCGGCTCAGTCTTCTCGGTTGCGGTTTTGCTCGATTCGGGCTTCTGAGCGGCGGACTTGTCCTCGACAGCGGGAGCGTTGGGTGCCGGCGACGGATCGACCGGCGTCGCCGTGTCGCGCCGGCCGTCCGGCTGGTCTTGGGCCGTGTTGACCGACGCTGCCTCGGCGTGACCGGGGCCGGCGGTCTGCGCCTGCGGGGCAGCCGCAACCGGCTCGGCGGGCGCAGCGGGGCGTGCGCTCCCGTTGGAGGTGGTTCCGTTCGAGCCTGACGCGTTCGAGACGGACCCGCTGGAGCTGGGCCCGGCGGAGTTCTCGTGACCATCGGGCGTGCCGCCGCGGGCGAAGAAGTCCGCCCATGAGGAGTCGACGGACGCGGGGTCAGAGATGTACCGGTCGTGCATCTCTTCGACCAGCCACTGGTTGGTCCCGAAGTCTGGTGTTGGAGTGTCCCGTGAGGTCTCGGCCACTGCCTCGATCGCCTCTTTCATCGCGTTGCGGTTCGATTGAGATTCTCCTGACCACACTAGCGCGGCGCGCCAGTGCTCGGCAGCCAGGTAGGGCCGTCGCTCCAGCCTGAATTCAGTGAGAGAGGGTGAGTCGCGCATCACGTTCGACGAACCTCCCGAACGCGTGGGCCTCGCGCTCCACGGCGTCCCGCGTGTCGCCGCTCAGGGCAGTTGCGCTGACCACGTTGATCCCGACCGTGGCGTTCCGGATCGTGCGGGTCCATCGACCGGCCAGCGCACCGTCGAGCAGGAGAAGGCCGCTGCCGCGGAGGATGTCCGAGATCGAGTCGTTGGTCTGTTCCAGGTCGGTCGAGTCGCGCGCGTAGGAGATGTACTCGTCGTAGTTGGACAGCAGCGTCGCTCGCGGAGGGTCGACCTCGACGACCTGGGCCGGCACCGCGTAGGACTCGCCGTCGATGGAGTGCACGTCCAGGCCGGACAGCTCGATGGCGCGGCGGGCGTCGGTGAGCGTGAGGCTGGTCCACCATGCGAGGTCACGCGCTCGAAAGGCGCCGTGCCCGCGGGCGTACCCGGTGGCGACGTCGGCGAGCAGCGTGTCGCGGTCAGCGAGCGGCGGCGCCGGCGGCAGCAGTCGGTAGGTGTGCTGCTTGCCCTGCATCGGGCCGCTGGCCACCAGGCACGTGGTCTCGAGGTGCATCGCGACGTGGGGCATGCGGGCATCGTCGATGTCGACCCCCAGGTCGGCGAGGGCGGCGCCGAGTGCTGCACGGGTGAGCGGCCCGTCGCCGAGCGCGGCCGGGGTGGCGGCGCTCGCCTCGGCCAGCAGGTCGTCGCTGATGCCGTGCTGTCGGAGCTGGGGTGCGTTGAGGCGGTGGACCCGGTCTGCGGTCAGTGACTGGAGCCACCACAGGTCGTCGAGCATGACGTCGTGCCACGTGGGCCGCAGCACGTGGGTGCGGACGAAGGCGCCGGTCTCGAACTCTGCCTGGAGCTCGGAGAGTGTGCGACCACAGCGTCGGCCGATCGCCCACAGCGCCATGTCGTGCAGCTGGGACTGCACCGCTCCCAGATGCCTGACGACCTCGGCTCCGGTGGTGAAGCGCGGCGTGTCGAGACCTTGGGCGTACCAGCGACCGGGGATGTGCGGCTTCACGAACCCAGCCTGCCCGACAGCGCCGACACTTCAGCGGCGGACGGTCAGCGCACGGCGTAGGGGTGCTCGGAGGCGCGGTCCTGGAAGGTCAGGATCGCCTGGTTCAGGACCTGCCCGCGACGGATCTCCGTGGCACGACGCAGCGTCTCGTCGGCCTCGATGGAGGCGTCGTCGGTCAGCACGGTGCGCAGGAACGGCGTGATCGCCGCGCTGTTCTCCCACGTCGCGGACGACCAGAGATAGGAGGGGCTGTGGTCGACCGCGTAGTAGAGCACGTGGTCGCCGACCTCGAAGCTCGGATCGTCGAAGCCGGTGGGACGCGCCCAGGAGAATCCCATGCCCTCGTCGCAGGAGACGTCGACGATCACGCTGCCTCGTGCGAAGGCACCGAGGTCGGCCTCGTTCAGGTAGGTGATCGGTGCGAGCGGGTCCTGCAGTGTGCAGTTGACGACGATGTCGTTCTCGGCCAGGTAGGCCGCCAACGGTTCGCGTCCTCGCTCGGTGATGACGCTCTTGGTGATGCCATCGGGCTCGAAGTCGAACTGGCGGATGCGCACCGAGTGAATCGGCGATCCGACGGCGGCGACGTGTCGGTTGGTCAGCACCGCGACCTGGTGAACGCCGTGCGCGTTCAGGGCGGTGACCGCGCCACGGGCCGTGGCTCCGAAGCCGATCACCACGGCGGAGAGCCTGCGCCCGTAGTCGCCGGTGATCCCGGCCAGCTCCATCGCGTGAATCACCGAGGAGTAGCCGGCGAGCTCGTTGTTCTTGTGGAAGACGTGCAGTCCGACTCCGCCGTCGTGGGTCCAGTGGTTCATCGCCTCGAAGGCGATCAGCGTCAGGTCGCGGTCGATGGCCACCTGGGTCAGAGCGGTGTCCTGCACGCAGTGCGGCCACCCCCACAGGATGGCTCCGCGGCGCATCGTCTCGACGTCGGCCAGCTGGGGCTTGGGCAGCAGGACGACGTCGGATTCGGCCAGCAGCTCTGCACGAGACGCCATGCCCGCCACGAGCGAGGACAGCTCGGAGTCGGCGAACCCGAACTTCTCGCCATAGCCGTGCTCGAGTCGGATGCAGGCGCGCAGGTCCTCATCGAGGTGCTGCAGGTGTGCGGGGTGAAGAGGGAGCCGGTGCTCGTTCTCCTTGGCGGAGGACCCGATGACGCCGAGGGTCCGCTGGGGCGCCGTGTGGTGTCCGGTGACGTTCAAGGCTTCGTGCCGCTCATGGGGTTCCCTCGGGTGGAGCGCCCGGACGGCGCTGTGGGGCGACAGTACGCCTGTTCCTACTGCACCGTGATCTCGGCGGCCGCATCCCGAGCCACCTGACGGGCGGCATCGACATCGGGGCCGAGTGCCAGGGCCACGGCCATGCGACGTCGGCCCGACACGGCGGGCTTGCCGAAGACCCGAACGGCCGTGTCGGGGGCGGCGAGCGCACGGTCGACGCCGCGGAACGTGGGCGACTCGACCTCGCCCTCGACCAGCACCGCACAGGACGCCGCGGGCCCACGGGTGCGGATGTTGGGGATCGGGAGCCCGAGGACGGCGCGGGCGTGCAGGGCGAACTCCGACAGGTCCTGCGACACGAGAGTGACCAGGCCGGTGTCGTGGGGCCGCGGTGAGAGCTCGGAGAAGATGACCTGCTCGCCCCCGTCAGATCCCGCGCAGATGAACAGCTCGACCCCGAACAGTCCGCGGCCGCGCTCTCCGCACAGATCGGCCACGACGGACGCTGAGATCTCCTGGGCCCGGGCCAGGACGGCGTCGGACAGCGCCTGCGGCTGCCAGGACTCGCGGTAGTCGCCGTCGACCTGGGTGTGTCCGATGGGCTCGCAGAACGAGATGATGTCCGAACCGTCGGGGCCCGCGTGCTTGATGGTGAGCAGGGTGATCTCGACGTCGAACGGGACGAAGCCCTCGACGATCACGCGACCGGCGCCGGCGCGGCCACCTTCTTGCGCATAGGCCCATGAGGCGTCGGTGTCCTCGGTCGTGCGGACGACGGACTGGCCCTTGCCCGATGAGGACATGACGGGCTTCACGACGCAGGGCATGCCGATCTCGTCGATGGCGATGCGGAACTCTTCTGCTGTTCCGGCGAAGCGGTAGGGCGAGGTGGGCAGGTCGAGGGTCTCGGCAGCGAGGCGGCGGATGCCTTCGCGGTCCATCGTCAGACGTGCTGCGCGGGCGGTGGGGATCACCGTGACACCCTCGGCCTCGAGCTCGAGCAGTGTCGGGGTGTGGATAGCCTCGATCTCGGGCACGACCCAGTTCGGGCGTTCCAGCTCGATGACCCGTCGCACCTCGGCAGGGTCGAGCATGTCGATGACGTGGCTGCGGTGCGCGACCTGCATGGCCGGTGCGTTGGCGTAGCGATCGACGGCGATCGTCTCGACGCCGAGTCGCTGCAGCTCGATCACGACCTCCTTGCCGAGCTCGCCGGAGCCGAGCATGAGGACGCGGGTGGCGCCGGGGGACAGGGGAGTACCGAGAATCGTCACGCGAGCAGCCTAGTCAGGCAACGACGATGCGGATACGCCGTCGGTGGTGATGGTGATCGGCTCCGGGGCTACCCGCCAGTAGGATCGGAGTGGAGCGGCCACAGGAGCCGCACATCGAGGAGAACCGTGAAGAACTTCAAGGGCAAGGTCGCCATCGTCACCGGTGGCGGCGGCACTGGGATCGGGAACGCGCTGGTCAATGCCCTCGCCCGCGAGGGGGCGATCGTCGCGTTCTGCGACATCGCCAACCTCGAGACCACCGAGCAGCAGCTGTCCGACCTCGGCGCCGCGCATCTCGCCGCGACGGTCGACATGGCTGATCGCGGTGCGATCGACGTCTTCGTCGAGCAGGTCCTCGAACGGTTCGGTCACATCGACCTGCTGATCAACAATGCCGGCATCGCCTTGGGCGATCGCACCTTCGGCGAGCTCACCACCGCAGACTTCGAGCGCATCACCGACATCAACTACTGGGGCGTCATCCACACCACGCAGACGTGCTATCCGCACCTGCTGGAGCGCCCCGAGGCCGCGGTCGTGAACCTCTCGAGCTCGCAGGGCATCCTTGCCGCCCCGTACCTGGTGCCGTACTGCACGACGAAGTTCGCGGTGCGTGGGTTCACCGACGCGCTGCGCGCCGAGCACCGGGTCCGCGGCATCAAGAACATCACCTTCCACACCGTGCACCCGGGTGCCGTGGCCACCGACATCACGCTCCATGCGGACTACCACGACACCTCGACCCAGAAGTTCCACGAGATGCTGCAGAAGGGCACCTCGGCCGCCGACGCGGCCGAGATCATCCTCAAGGGAGTGCGCAAGAGGCGCGGCCGCATCTTCATCTCCGACGGTCAGGCCCAGGACGTGCTGGCCCGGCTGCTGCCCACCGGCTACACGCACGTGCTGCGCGCCGTCATGAAGCAGCGCGGCATCACACCCCGCTGATGCCATGAGCCTTCCCTTCACCCAGGTCGACGTCTTCACCGACACGCTCACCCAGGGCAATCCGCTGGCGGTCGTGCACGACGCGGACGGACTCGCCGACGAGCAGATGGCGGCCTTCGCCCGCTGGACCAATCTGAGCGAGACCACGTTCCTGTGCGCTCCGACGGACGCCAGCGCCGACTACCGGGTCCGGATCTTCACGCCGACCGGCGAGCTGCCGTTCGCGGGCCACCCGACGCTCGGTTCGGCGCGCGCCTGGCTCGAGTCCGGTGGGGAGCCGGCCGACGAGACGACCCTCGTGCAGGAGTGCGGCGTCGGGCTCGTGCGAGTACGGCGCGACGGAGCCCTGCTGGCGTTCGCCGCCCCCGATCTCATCCGCAGCGGGCCGGTCGACCCCGCGAAGGTCGCCGAGATCGCCGAGGGCCTCGGTCTGGCGCCGGGGCAGGTGCTCGACGCCCAGTGGTGCGACAACGGCCCGGGCTGGGTCAGCCTGCTGCTCACCGACGCGCAGGCGGTGCTGGACATTGACCTCGCGGCCGCCACGATCGGCACCCAGCGCATCGGCGTGATCGGGGCTCATCCCGAGGGTTCCGAAACAGCCTTCGAGGTCCGTGCGTTCTCCCGCGGCTTCGAGGACCCCGCAACCGGCAGCCTCAACGCAGCTCTGGCGCAGTGGCTTGTCGGCGCCGGGATCGCTCCGAATGCCTACCTGGCGTCACAGGGCACGGTGGTACGTCGCACGGGCCGCATCCACGTCGTGGCCGAGGGCGACGACATCTGGGTCGGCGGCGACACGGTGATCGGCATCAGGGGCGCGGTCGAGCTTCCGTGATCGCTATCGCGGACGGCGCCGCGCCATGTCCTCGACGGTGCGAACTTGACCCGCGGTCGTCCCTGGGCGGGCCGGGAATCTATCGCTAGGTGCTGGACACGATCGGGAAGGACATCGGCTGGTCCATCAGGTTCGGGAGGATCGAGTCGTGGAAAGGGAACTGCTCACGAACCCTGGCCGTGAGCGATGCCGACACGATGACGTCCTCGGACCTCGGCTCGTCCACCAGATCGGCGACGACGGTGCCATCCGGCGCCACGATCATCGACCCTCCACCGAGCTCGGTGCCGAAGTCCACGTCGCATCCGTTGACACCGACGACCCAGGCCTGGTTCTCGATGGCACGGGCCACGAGCAACGCCTTCCAGTGCGCCACCCGCGGCAGCGGCCAGGCGGCCACGACGACGAACGCCTCGCATCCTTGCCAACGCAGAGCACGGAAGCTCTCCGGGAAGCGCAGGTCGAAACACGTCAGGATGCCGGTGTTGCCCAACGGGCTTTGGAAGGCCACCAAGGTGGAACCTGCAGTCAGGATCTCGGCCTCGCGCGACTGGTAGGCGAAGAGGTGCAACTTGTCGAAGTAGTGCAGCTCGCCCTCGGGGGAGGCCACGACCGAGCGGTTGTGGAATTGTTCTCCGTTCGCATAGGGCGCGCTGCCACCGAAGACCCAGCAACCCATGGACGCGGCGAGCTCGACGACCAGCTGCTGGTAGTCATCGAACAGATCGTGGGCGAAGGACCGGTAGCCGTCGAAGTTGAAGAAGCCGACAGGCCACATCTCTGGCAGCACCAGGACGTTCTGGACACCTTGGGGGGCCTCGGGCGCGGCAGGGTCGGGGAAAGGGGAGGCGAGCAGTGCACGCCGCATCGCGACGAGTCGATGTCGTGGGGACTCCCCGAAGGCCACCTGCTGGACCATGCGGATGCGCACCGGTAGCTCCTGCGACGGGGAGAGGTCCGGCACGTCAGGAGGCATGTCTTGCTCGCCAGTCAGTTGGGCCGACACCTCTGACGGTCTCGTCACGGATGTCGGTGATGAACATGTGGCCGGGCAGGTGCACCATGGCCCCCGAAATGCCGGAGTCCTCGATGATCGTCTGGGGTGTCACGCCGCACGCCCAGTAGACGGGCGTCTCCTCATCGGTGACGGGGAGCTCGACCCCCCAGTCCGGTGACTGCCCGTCTCGGCAGTCGATGTCACCCCCGGGCCCGATCCACACCGGGCCGCCGTGCGCCATCGGGTACTGGGCGGTCACCTCGGCGGCGGTCTCCACCTGGGAGTTATGGATGGCGCGCATCGACACCACGAGACGACCCCGCAGCTCGCCGGTGGACTTCAGATCCTGGTTGGTTCGGTAGATCGGCACCTCGCCTCCAGCGGCCACGTGCCGAAGCTGCACGCCGGCGTCGAGCAGCGCGCGCTCGGCCGAGAAACTGCAGCCGATCACGAAGGCGACGAGATCGTCACGCCAGTGCTCGAGCAGGTCGGGAACCTTTGCCCAGGAGTGGCCGTCGTAGACCATGAACCCGCCGAGGTCGGTTCGCAGGTCCGCATCCGTTGCACTGACCCGCGGCGAGTACTCCCCGGCAGGCAGGCGTTCTATCAGGGGGAGGGGCTGCTCGTTGAGCCGGCACATCGCCTCGAAGTCGTCGGCCACATCGCTGGGAAGGAAGGCCAGGTTGGCCTGGACGTACCCCGTGCACATCCCCGAGGTGGGTCGGCTCAGCTCGGCGGACCGGAACAGGGCCCTGGCCCGGGCAGGGGTCAGGTCGTCCGGCACCAAGGGTTGCTCATGCACCGGACGTCACCTTGGGCTTGGTGAAGAACCGAGCGACCACCTCGTCGTCGGGATCCGCCCGCTGCACGAGGCTTCCGACGATCAAGCCGAGCACCGAGAGACCCAGACCGAAGTAGATCTGGTGGAACGGCAAGGTCGCATTTCCGATCTCGATGGCCGAGAGAGCGACGAAGAAGCCGATGAAGCCGCCGACGCTGCTGAGGAGTGCGCCCAGGCGGCTGACCCAGCGCAAGAAAATTGAGCTGTAGAGCGGCACCAGCAGCGCCGAGGACAGAGTGCCCAGCCAAATGTTCAGCAGGATGGTGATGAAGCCGGCGTCGGCCACGATGAAGACCACGGCACCGGTCGTGCAGAGGACACCGACCACGGCCGTCGTCGCGCGGGCGAGGGTGTGCTTCGCCTCGTCCGTCATCGCCGGCTTGGCCACCCCGACCACGTCGTTGGTGAAGTTGACGCCGACGAGGTGCAGGGCGGAGTCGACCGTCGACTGCACGGCGCAGATGATGCCGATCAGGATGAGCGCCCCGAGGAAACCTCCGTTCTGCAGGCCGAACTGGATGATCGCCGAGTCGCCCAGGTTCTCGGTGCCCACATAGCGGGGCATGACGATGCCGAGGACGGCGATCATGAAGTACACGATGCCCGCGAGCAGGGCGCCGATGCCGACCATCTGTCGGGCCGTGGCCTCGTTCCTGGCCGAGAAGAAGCGGTGCAGGTAGTAGGGCTGCGCGGCCACGCCACCGAAGGCGACGAGGACGAGCGCGATCATGTCGGCCGTGGTCGGAGTGCTGCCCTGGAGCATCGACTGCAGGTTCTCCGGCACGTCGAAGGCTGCGGTGCCGTTCTGCGCGAGCGCCACGACGAAGGCGGTGACAACGGCCAGGACGATGAGGCAGCCCTGGATCAGGTCCGTGCGCACCACCGAGACCAAGCCGCCGAGCACGGTGTAGATGATCAGCACGGTGGCCAGCAGGATCACGCCGACGATCTGGTCGATGCCGATGACGACGGAGAGCACCAGACTTCCGGCGACGAGCTGGGTCATGACGCTGAAGGAGAAGGCCACCACGGTGACCAGCGCGGAAAAGACGCGCAGGGAGGTGCCGCCGAAGCGGGCCTCGAAGTAGGAGGGCACGGATCGCAGGCCGAGTCGCCTCATCCGGCCAGCGATCATGGACAGCGCCAGCCAGCCGAGGGCGAATCCCCAGAAGTACGTCGGAAAGATCGATGCCCCGCTGAGGGAGGTGTAGCCGACGAATCCGATGACTGTGGCCGAGGAGATGTACGTGGCGAAGAACGTGCCCACGGACAGAGGGAGGCTGACGTCGCGGTCCGCGACGGTGTAGGAGTCGTAGCTGCCCTTCTTGGCTCCCCACACACCGATCAGGAGCACGATGATGAAGTAGACGACGATGACCGTCAGGTATCCGAAGTTCATGTCAGCGCTCCTTCGGGTTCACCGAGGGCGAGCGGCCCTCGTGGGTCGAGGTCGCGGCGTCCCGACGGTTCAGGATCATGGCGCTGATGAACGGAAGTACTGCGAGAACGGCGAAGATGGACATGCCAAGCCAAAACATCCGGGTTCCTCTCGTGGGGGGTGGGGTTGAGTCAGGTCAACGCTGCGTGACCGGGGTGCTGCTCAGGTGATGCTGGGGACCATGGGGTGCACGTCGTAGGTACGGCTGATGACGTCGCCGTCCGGTCGCTGCATCGAGACCTCCCACCGATCGGCGAACTGACGTTCCGGGGCGATCATGGGCAGGGTGCCGCCGAGGACGACGACCCCCGGCTGGAGTCGCCCGGAGTCGCGCAGACGGTCCTTCCACTCCATCGGGCTGATCAGGTCGCCGATCGTGCCCTCCTGCAGCACGATCCACTCGCCGTCATGAAGGACCCGCGACCGCATGACGATGTCATCCAGGTCGACCGAGACGTCCTCGAGCTCCCATGCTCGGTCCGCCATGACGTTCGGAGAGATCTGCTTGGCACAGGGGACGTCGTAGGCCTCGAGTGCACGGTCGGTGTGGTCGCTGGCCACGGTGAGCAGGTCGGGATGCTCGCCGCCGCCGAGGATTAAAGCCCACTCCACCTCGCCGGAGGTGCGTGGGTGTCCCACTTCCACCCTGGTCGTCTGCAGGTTCATGTACGAAGGAATGCTGAACAGGGTGGGAACGGTGTCAGGAGCGCTGATGCCCTGCTCGGCGAGTTCAGCGATGTGCGCCTGCACCGATCGCTGGTCCCTGCCGGTGTACCCGGCGTTGTAACCGGCCGTCACAGGACAGGTGAGCGTCCTGCCAGCCACGTCGAAGGACAGTTCTGAGGTCACGGTGGGTGCTCCTGACTCAGGGGTCGTCTGGTGGGGGTTTGCCATGCTGCCGCGGTGTACGGGCACGGGCCGGTGCGTGCAGGTCAGCCGGAGAACAAGTCAGGGCCGAGGGTGAGATTGCCTGTGCGCATCGTTAGACCGTATGCGGATCGTCTGATGATCGCAAGGCTTTTAACGCACTTTGTTACCTCCGAATGCGACGCTTCGTCTGACCTTCGACCTCGGCGTAGCGCTGGAGGAGCGCGGACTCCGCGTCCCGCAGGTAGGTCTCCAGGAGCTGGACGGCCGTGTCCAGCTCGCCGGAGCGGATCTGCTCGGCGAGCTCCTGATGGCGCTCCAGGAAAGGCGCGTGAAACGACATGGGATCGCTCATGTACGCGTACGAGAGACGGAACTCGGCCAGCACCTGGCTCATCAATGTGTTCAGACGCGGGCTGCCGGCGAGTGCCACCAACTGCTCGTGGAAGCCGATGCTGGCGGCAGCGACCTTGTGCCAGTCGCCCTGCTCGGCAGCGTCGCGTCCCTCGGCGATGGGTTGCGTGAGATCCCGCAGCTGCTGTGGCTGGAGCACGACGACATCCCGGAGCGCGCCGCACTCCATGACGCGGCGCACCGCGTAGAGGTCGGAGATGTCGTTGCGTGAGAGCTCGCGCACGAAGAAGCCACGGCTGAGGTGGTGCACCACCAGGCGTTCTCGGATCAGCAGCTGAAATCCCTCGCGAAGCGAGCTGCGTGACACGCCGAGCTCGGCACGCACCCGCTCCTCCGGCAGCCGGACGCCGGGAGCGATCGACCCCGCGATGATCTGTGCGCGGATCGACGCCGCAACTCTGGTGGCGGCACCCGCCGCTTCGGCCGGGCGCGAGGAGATCTCTGCGGAGGGACTCATGATGAGTCCACTCTAGAGACGTCGCCACGCCAATTCATCACCTCGGGGGCGTGGAGGCACGCTGTCTTGCGAGGGTCGGACGATCATTACTGACAAATCGTCGGACGATCTGTACAGTCGGTTCTCGTGATCGGCATCGCGGCCGGGCGCTGGATGCACGAGAGAGGCGAGCGATGGCACACTCCGAGGAGCTGCGGGTCGGGATCGACATCGGGGGCACGTTCACTGACCTGTCCGTGCTGGACCAGCGCGGCATCGTGGCAGTGGGTAAGACCTTGACGACGCATGGTGAACCGGCCGCTGCCGTGGCCTCGGTGCTCTCGGACACGCTGCACTCCAACCGCCTGCGCGCCTCGGACGTCCGAAGCGTCGTGCATGGCACGACCCTCGTGACGAACGCCCTCATCGAACGCCGCGGCGCAAAGACTGCCCTCCTGACGACGGAGGGCTTCCGGGACGTGATCGAGATGGGCCGCGAGCACCGGTACGAGCTCTACGACCTCGACCTGGAGCTGCCGCGCCCTCTCGTCCCTCGGTACCTGCGGGTGGGGATCCGGGAGCGGGTCCTCGCCGACGGAACGGTCGACACACCGGTGGACCTGGAACAGGTGCAGAAGGTGGCCCTGGAGCTCGTGGAGGCCGGCGTCGAGGCCGTCGCGGTGTGTTTCCTGCACAGTCACGTCAACGGTGAGCACGAGAAGCGGGCTCGCGACGCCATCCGGGAGGTCGTTCCTGGTCTTCGAGTGGCGCTCTCGAGCGAGATCAATCCTGAGATCAGGGAGTACGAGCGGTTCAGCACCACGGTGGCGAACGTCTACGTCCAGCGTGTGGTGGAGGACTACCTGGAGGACCTGCGGCACAGGCTGCGCGACATCGGGGTGCGCAACGACCTGCTCATCATGCTCTCCAACGGCGGGGTGACCTCGGTCGACGTCGCACGAAGCCACCCGATCCGCATGCTGGAGTCCGGGCCTGCTGGGGGAGCGCTGGGCGCCGTGTCCTTCGCCAGGACCGCTGGTGAGGGCGACCTCATGGCCTTCGACATGGGGGGGACCACGGCGAAGCTGTGCCTCATCGAGAACGGGCGCCCGCTCGTCACGCACACGTTCGAGGTCAGTCGCGTCTACCGGCTGCGCGCGGGATCCGGACTGCCGGTACGGGCGCCCGTCATCGACATGATCGAGATCGGGGCAGGAGGCGGGTCGATCGCCCGCGTCGACTCCCTGGGGCTGATCACCATCGGGCCCGACTCGGCTGGCTCGGAGCCCGGTCCGGCGGGATACGGCCGAGGGGGCACCCAGTGCACCGTCACCGATGCCGATATCGTGCTGGGCTATCTGGATCCCGACGCCTTCCTCGGCGGCTCGATGTCCCTCGACGCCGCTGCCGCCGCTCAAGCCGTCGACGAGCAGGTCGCCCGCCCCTTGGGTATCGGTGTCGCCGAGGCGGCGTGGGGAATCCACGCCACCGTCAACGAGAACATGGCCAACGCGGCGCGAGTACACGCGATCGAGCGAGGTGTCGACCCCGCACGCCTTCCCTTGTTCGTCTCCGGCGGCAACGGCCCCCTGCACGGACCGGGCGTGGCGCAGGCCCTCGGCGCCCCCCGACTGCTCGCCCCGCCCGCTGCGGGAGTGCTGAGCACACTGGGTTTCCTGTCGGCGGCGACCTCGATCGACGTGGTGCGGTCCGCCCACACGACGCTGGACGACATCGACGACGGTGGTATCAGGGCGCTCTTCGACGCGCTGGAGGCCGAGGGCGCAGAGCTCCTCAGCGACGCGGGAGTCCACGCCGATGACATCCGGCACGACCGCAGTGTCGAGATGCGCTTCGTCGGGCAGGGCAACGAGGTCGAGGTGTCGACGCCAGCTCCGGGTCCGTCCTGGAAGAGCGAGGTGCTCGCAGCCTTCGGCCGCGAGTACGAGCGCAAGTTCGGCGACGTGGCGCCGTCGGGCGTCGGCTGCGAGCTCCTCACCTGGCGGGTGCGGTCCAGGGGCCCCGAACCCGAGGCGACACTCCGCTTCCGCCGCGGCGGGGATGCCGAGGAGTCGCTCAAGGGCCATCGACAGGCCTACTTCCCCGGTGCGAGCGGCTACGTCACGACACCGGTCCACGACCGGGCTGCACTCGCCCCCGGTACTCGACTGAGCGGGCCGGTGATCGTCGAGGAACGCGAGTCGACCCTCGTCGTCCCTCCCGAGGCCCGCTGCGTCGTGGCCGAGGACCGAAGCATCATCGTCGATCTTCAGAAGGGGAGTGCATCATGACGCGATCGACTCCACCCGTGCGCCAAGAGGGCGTCGACCCCATCGTGGTGGGACTCGTCTCGAACCGGCTCCACTCCATGCTCAACGAGCAGCAGACGGCCCTCGTCAACACGGCCTTCAGCCCGGTGGTCCGAGAGTCCTACGACTTGGCGTGCGCAGTGTTCGACTCGGTCGGCTCCATGATCGGCCAGTCCTCGGGCGGGACCCCCGGTCACATCAACGCGCTGGCGACCGGCATGCGGCACATCGCCTCGCGGTTCGCTGGTGACTCTCTGGCCGACGGCGATGTCCTCATCACCAACGACCCGTGGATGACCGCAGGACAGATCAACGACATCACCGTCGCGACCCCCGTGTTCCGCGACGGCAAGACCGTGGCCTGGTTCGCGAGCTGCTGCCACTCCCCGGACATCGGTGGACGGATTCTCTCGGCCGCGGCGACAGAGGTGTTCGAGGAGGGTCTGCGCCTGCCGATCATGAAGCTGCGTACTGCTGACGGACCCGACGAGGTCCTCGAGGAGATCATCCGAGCGAACGTCCGGACCCCGAACGAGACGATGGGTGACATGTACGCCCAGGTCGCGGCCAACCAGGTGGGCGCGCGAAGCTTGCTGCGGCTGATGGACGAGTTCGAGCTCGACAGCATCGATGAGGTGGCCGCGGAGATCATGGACCGGTCCGAGGGGGCTCTACGTCACGCGATCGGCCAGCTGTCCGACGGCACCTACGACGCATCGATGGAGTGTGACGGCTTCGGTGATGAGCCACTGACCCTGAAGGTCACCGTGACGATCCGCGGCGAGTCGATCGACGTGGACTACGCCGGATCGTCGCCGCAGTCGCCGTACGGCGTGAACGTCGTCCTGAACTACACCCGGGCCTACACGTCGTTCGCGATCAAGGCAGCCTTGGCACCGGAAGTGCCGCACAACGCCGGCTCCTTCCGCCCGGTGCACATCACCGCGCCCGAGGGGTCGGTGCTCAACTGCCTCGACCCGGCTCCGGTGGCCTCGCGCCACCTCGTGGGGCACTTCCTGCCGAGCCTGGTGTTCGAGGCGCTCCGCCCTGCGGTACCCGGAGGACTGCCGGCCACCAGCGCCGATGCGCTGTGGATGACCGTCTGGCGGGGTGCAGCCATCGGGGAGGAGGTCCCCTTCACCCTCACCGTCTTCGGGGCAGGCGGCAGTGGGGGACGACCCAGCAAGGACGGCCTGTCCACCACCGGCTTTCCGACCGGCGTGAGAGCCGCCCCGACCGAGGTGCTCGAGACACTCACCCCGTTGGTGCAGACCCAACGGGAGCTACTCACCAACTCCGGCGGCCCCGGCCGGTTCCGCGGTGGACTGGGACAACAGCTACAGGTGCGCCGGCGCGGGAGTCACGGCTGGTCCGTGAACGCCAACATCGACCGGATCGACCACCCTGCACCAGGGACACTGGGCGGGGCGGCAGGTGGCCACGGCAGCTTTGTCGACGTCGCGACCGGAGGATCGCTGCCCCGCAAGACCTTGGTCCGACTCGAGGCGCAGACCCACGTCGAGTTCCGCTTCCCGGGCGGCGGCGGGTACGGGAGCGCACTGCAGCGGCCGGTGGACGACGTGGTCGCCGACGTGGTCAACGGCTACGTGTCGCTGGATGCTGCGCGTGAGGAGTACGGCGTCGCCGTGCAGTACGTGGGTCCGTCCGAGGCGACGATCAGACCGCCGGAGCACTTCCGGGTCGATCGGGAAGAGACCGAGCGTCTTCGCGCGGAGCGTCACTGACGCGAAACAGACCAAACATCGGGGACCACCGTGTCCACGATCTCGCACGCAGGAGAGGAAGATCATCATGACGTTTCAGTCCCAGACACACCTGAGAGCTCGGTTCGCCCGCGGTCTCTCACAGATGTACGGCGAGGAGGTGCCGGCCTACACCACGTTGGTCGACGTCTCCGCTGCCGTGAACGAGGACGTCATGGGTCGCCACGGCGCAGCCGGGGAGCGCCTGGGAAGCATTCAGCGGGTCACCGCAGAGCGCCACGGTGCGATCCGGGTGGGCTCGGCTCAGGAGATGGCGCACGTAGCGCGGGTCTTTGCTGCCTTCGGCATGTATCCGGTGGGGTTCTACGACCTCCGTGATGCCTCCACGTCCTCGGTTCCAGTGGTCTCCACCGCCTTCCGCCCGACCGATCCCGAGGAGCTGGCGGCGAACCCGTTCCGCGTCTTCACCTCGATGTTGACGACCGATGACCCCCGCTTCTTCGACGCCGAGCTCCAGCAGCAGCTGCAGGGCTTCGTCGGCGGACGCACTCTGTTCTCGGAGCAGCTCTTGTTGCTGTCGGACGCGGCCACCGAGCGCGGCGGCCTGGAGGAACCTGACGCGGACCGGCTCGTGCAGCTGGCCACGCAGGCGTTCGAGCTCTCCGACGATCCGGTCGATCACACGTGGTACCGACGGCTCGAGGACGTCTCGGCGGTCGCGGCAGACATCGGCGGGGTGGCCACGACCCACATCAACCATCTCACTCCTCGGGTGCTGGACATCGACGACCTCTACGGGCGCATGCAGGCCCATGGCATCGAGATGATCGACGAGATCCAGGGCCCGCCTCGCTGGGACGGCCCGGACGTGCTGCTGCGGCAGACATCGTTCCGAGCCCTCGCCGAGGAACGCACCTTCCTGTTCGAGGACGGAACCGTGGGGCCGACAGACCTGAGAGTGCGATTCGGTGAGGTCGAGCAGCGCGGCATCGCCCTCACCCCGAGAGGCCGAGAGCTTTACGACGTCATGGTGTCCGCGACCGATCGTCGGCTGGCAGCGGGGGAGGGCGGTGGCGTCCGGGCCGAGGTCGCTCGCACGGTGTGGGAGGAGAACCTGCCACGGACCGAGAAGGAGCTGGCGCTGAAGGGCTTGGCGTACTTCACGTACACGCTCGACGAACAGGCCTGGGACACGGCACGCTCCTCCTTCCCCGGCCCACGGGTGGGCCTCACGGACCTCGTGGAGTCCGGCGTGGCGGTGCCGGAGCCGATCGTCTACGAGGACTTCCTCCCACGCTCGGCAGCCGGGATCTTCCAGTCAAACCTCACCGACGAGGGATCTCGAGACGACGCCCAGCGCGCCGTCGAGTACGACCTCGCGACGATGTCGCGGATCGTGGGCCGAACGGTCACCAACCCCTACGACCTCTACCAGCGTCAGCAGGACGACTCCGTCTCCGCGCTCTCGGCGCGGCTGAGTCTCACGATCACCACCTGAGGGCGAGTGCTGCAGTCGCCGCAGTCGCCGTCCACCACCACCAGTCAAGGAGCTGCTCTCGTTGTCTAGTCTGTTCGACCTCATGGACGAGTGGGGTCCGGAGAAGGTCATCGCCGTCAGCGACACCAAGACGGGTATGAAGGGTGTGCTGGTCATTGACAACACATCCCGGGGCGTCGGCAAGGGTGGGACGCGGATGCAGCCCACCGTGGACGTCGAGGAGATTGCCCGTCTAGCGCGGGTGATGACGTGGAAGTGGGCTGTGGTGGACCTGTTCCACGGCGGCGCCAAGGCCGGGGTCCAGGCCGATCCGGAGTCACCGCACAAGGAGGAGATCCTTCGCTCGTTCGTGCGCAAGCTCTCCGGAGAGGTGCCGGCGGAGTACGTCTTCGGCCTGGACATGGGCCTGACCGAGGACGACGCGGCCATCATCAACGACGAGCTGGGTGATCGCGGTGCCTCTGTGGGCACTCCGCACGCGCTCGGCGGGGTGCCGTACGACCAGCTGGGGGTCACGGGCTTTGGCGTGGCCGAGGCGGCCGACGAGGCTGCCGCCCTCCAGCACCTGCGGGGGGCACGAGTGGCGATCCAGGGTTTCGGGGCCGTGGGGCACGCGGCCGCCGCCCGCCTCGACGAGTTGGGCTATCAGGTGGTGGCGATCTCGACAGCTGCCGGCGCAATCGCTGATCCCACTGGACTGGACGTTCCGGCGCTCCTCAGTCGTCGACATGAGGTCGGCGACCACCTGGTCGACGATTTCCCAGACCTTCGCATCGAGCCCGGCGAGGAGCTGTACGTCGACGCCGAGATCGTCGTCCCGGCGGCGCTGCAGGACGTCATCGACGGCAGAGGAGCCAGTGCACTTCGCGCGCAGCTGGTCGTCGAGGGTGCCAACCTTCCGACGAGCCCGCAGGCGCAAGAGATCCTGCGCGAGCGTGGGGTGAGCGTCGTCCCGGACTTCGTGGCCAACGCCGGGGGCGTCGTGAGTGCGGCCTTTGCCATGGAGGCTCGGTACTCGCCCTTCCGGCCCGAGACGGACGCCATCTTCGCAACAGTGTCCGAGAAGCTCCGCGCCAACACCGCCCAGATCTTGCAGGAGGCGCGATCGCGGTCGGTCACGACCCACCAGGCCGCTCGCGCCCTGGCGCAGGAACGGGTTGGGGAAGCCATGCGCCTTCGGGGCAGGTCTCTGCCCCGCTGAGGCGCCGGACTCACTGGCCTTCGGACTGGCGCACGTCGCCCCGGCTGCGGCGCGCCTACGCCGCTTCGTAGAAGCAGACCTCGTGTCAGGTGGGTCCACCATGGGTCGATCTCGGTCCGCGGCGAATGCGTACCGGATCGAGTTGCGCCCGTTGATCGTGAGCTGTGCGGTGCCGTCTGGCGTAAGAGACAGTCACTACGGCGAGCAGTGGGCCCCAGGCCACCAGGGGCAGGTACAAGAACCCGACCAGGTTCGCTCCCGTTGACGTCATATCGGGGTGCGGAATGTGCCACCAGAAGAGCAACTGGGCCCACAAGACGGTCAGAACCAGTGCGCCGGCCGACGCGACCACGACGACCGGCTTTCGTGCGATCGAGCGTCCGCCAAGGTAGGGAACCCATCGCGGAAAGGCGTCCCCCCATGGCTGCACGAGACCAAGGGTGAGGAGCGCGAGCACCTCAGTGAGCACGCTGAGCACCACCAGCGAGATCCACCCCAATCCAGAAACGTTCAGGTTGACCAGACCCTGCTCCGTGTAACCACCCGAGAAGCCCAGGATGAGGGAGAGGCGCCACAAGGCAGATGGCAGAGGTGTCAGCGCTGCGGCATGTGCGGCCACGCGTGCCCACCGGGGCGCCGGTGCGGGTGCGGGGCGTGTCATCGACACGCATCCGGAACGGGCATGAAACCACCGCATCCACACGTGACGTACTCGAGCATCGTCCGAAGGTCTACGCCTGCAAGTCGTTCGGCCACGCCTGACGGGCCGGGGTCTACGCGAGGAGAATGTGTGTTACCTGCGAACTACTCCGCGAACTCACCAACCATCCGGACATCGACCATCAGCCCAGAAAATAGGACATCCCGGACCCGCTGCTGCGGGTTCGGGATGTTTCTCTCTCTCGAGAGATCACCACGTGCCCCCGGCAGGATTCGAACCTGCGCCCCCGCCTCCGGAGGGCGGTGCTCTATCCCCTGAGCTACGGGGGCCTCATGTGTTCGGTATGTCACCGAACCAATGTGACCAACTGCCGTGTGAGCCTACCGCACGGGCAGTACGTTACGAGCATGCCCAGAGTGATGGTCGTCGACGACACGGCGTCCATCCGGATGCTCATTCGCACCAACCTCGAGCTCGCCGGCTTCGAGGTCGACGAAGCGGTCGACGGGCAGGCCTGCCTCGACCAGCTGGCGGAGGCAGCCTCGCTGCCGGACGCGATCACGGTCGACGTCATGATGCCCCGCATGGACGGGTTCACCGCCGTCGCGGCGATCCGCGCCGATCCGCGCACGGCCGACATCGCCGTGGTCATGGTCACCACGCAGAACCATGCCGCCGACATCGCGAGGGCCACTGAGGTCGGTGTCGACTTCTTCCTGGTCAAGCCCTTCGATCCAGAGGAGCTCATCGTCGAGCTGCAGCGAGCGATCGCCGTCAGATCGGACGCTGCGAACTCTTGAGCGGCCGACTCGGCCGTCGTACCGTTGAGGCACACGGAGAGGAGGTGGTCCAAAGAATGAACAGCTCTTGGACAAGTGAGGTGGCTGTCCGCTAGTCGGACGTCCGAACCCCGGACCTGGCTGGTGAACATCAGCAGCCACCCGACCCGCAGGGTGCCGAGTGGTCCGCTCGGCGAACATTCCCTGCGGGTCGCCCATGCCCGGGCGCCGTGTCGGCCTCCCGATAGTGTGGAGTCGTGACTCCCGAGCAGCTGTCCCAGGCGATCGTGACCGCCCTCGCCGCACTGGTCGACGCGGGCGACGTGTCGTTGCCCGACGGCGTTCCGGCGACCGTGACGGTCGAGCGTCCCAAGGTGCGCGACCACGGCGACTACTCCACCAACATCGCTCTGCAGCTGGGCAAGAAGGCCGGCATGAACCCCCGCGAGTTCGCATCGCTGCTGGCCGATCGGCTGGTGGGTACCGACGGCATCGCGGCGGCCACCGTGGCCGGCCCCGGATTCCTCAACATCGGTGTCGACTCCAGCAGCCAGGGCGTTCTCGCCGGTCAGGTCGTCGCGGCAGGCGATGCCTACGGTCACACCACCGAAGGCACCGGCAGCAACGTCAACGTCGAATTCATCTCCGCCAACCCCACAGGGCCCCTCCACCTGGGCCACACCCGCTGGGCTGCCGTCGGTGATGCCATCGCGCGGGTCATCGAGGCCACCGGCGCCACCGTCGCTCGCGAGTTCTACATCAACGACCGAGGTGTCCAGATGGACCACTTCGGTGCTTCGCTGATGGCCCGCGCCCACCACGAGCCCCCGCCCCCGGACGGCTACCAGGGCGAGTACGTCGTGGGCCTCGCCCAGAGGATCGTGGCCGACCAGCCCGACATCGTGCACCTGCCGAATGATGAGCAGATGGTCGCATTCCGCGAAGCGGGCTACGCACTGCAGCGCGCCGAGCACGAGTCCGAGCTGCACGAGCTGAACACCGACTTCGATGTCTGGTTCTCCGAGCGCTCCCTGCACGACAGTGGCGCCGTCGAACGCGCCTTCGACCGGATCCGCGAGCAGGGCCGGTTGTACGAGTCCGAGGGCGCGCTGTGGATGCGCACCAGCGACTTCGGCGACGACAAGGACCGGGTGCTGCGCAAGAGTGATGGCGAGCTCACCTACTTCTCCTCCGACACCGCGTACTACGTCGACAAGCGGGACCGTGGATTCGATTCGTGCATCTACCTGCTGGGTGCGGACCACCACGGCTACGTGGGTCGGCTCAAGGCCATGGCGGCCTGCGTGGGCGACGAGCCCGACCAGCAGCTGCAGGTGCTGATCGGCCAGCTGGTCAAGATCTTCAGCAACGGTGAAGAGCTCAAGCTGAGCAAGCGTGCCGGCATGATCGTGTCCCTGCGTGAGCTGATCGACCTGATCGGCGTTGACGCCCTGCGCTACACGCTGATCCGCTACCCGGTCGACACCCCGTTGACGCTGGACGTCGCCGAGATGACGAAGCGGTCGAACGACAACCCTGTGCACTACGTGCAGTACGCGCACGCACGGCTGTCATCCATCACCCGCAATGCCGCCGACCTCGGGATCGCGGCGGACGCTGACTCCTACGACGCGACGTTGCTGGCGCACGAGCGTGAGGGCGACGTGCTTCGAGCGCTGGCGGAGTTCCCACGCGTCGTCGCGCGGGCGGCCGAGCTGCGAGAGCCCCACCGGGTGGCGCGCTACCTGGAGGACACGGCGGCGACCTTCCACAAGTTCTACGACGTCTGCCACGTGCTGCCCAAGGGCGACGAGGAGATCAGTGACCTCCATCGTGCGCGCCTCGTGCTGGTCGCCGCGACCCGTCAGGTGATCGCCAACGGTCTCACGCTGCTGGGTGTCTCTGCGCCGGAGCGCATGTGAGGTCCCACGAGGCGGGAGCCATCCACGGGCGTGCCGGCGACCGCGGCCCGGCCTGGCTGCGCAACCCCGACGACTCGAACGAGCTGGTGGGTCACCTCTGGGCCCAGAACGTGTCGAAGATCGACGGCGTCCTGACGGTGGCGGGGGAGTCGGCCACCGATCTGGCTGCTGAGTTCGGCACTCCCACCTACGTGGTGGACGAGGACGACTTCCGCGCCCGGGCGCGGGCCTTTCGTGATGCCTTTCCCGATGCCGACGTCTACTACGCGGGCAAGGCGTTCTTATGCGTCGCCACGGCCCGGTGGATTGCCGAGGAGGGGTTGAACCTCGACGTGTGCACCGGTGGCGAGCTCGCCGTGGCACTGTGCGCCCAGGTGCCGGCCGAGCGCATCGGGCTGCACGGGAACAACAAGTCCGTGGCCGAGCTGCGCCGCGCGGTCGAGGCCGGCGTCGGACGGATCATCATCGACTCGGTCGAGGAGATCGGTCGTCTCTCGGCGATCGCCACCGAGCTTGGTCGCACGGCGCAGGTGATGGTTCGGGTGACGGCCGGTGTCGAGGCGCACACGCACGAGTACATCTCGACGTCGCACGAGGACCAGAAGTTCGGGTTCTCGATCGCCGACGGAGCCGCGCTCCACGTGGTGCGGCAGGTCGTGGAGGCTCCCGGCCTCGAGCTGCTCGGTCTGCACTCGCACATCGGCTCGCAGATCTTCGTCACGGACGGGTTCGAGGTCGCCGCCCGCCGCGTGCTGCGCCTCCATGCCCAGATCATCGACGAGCTGGGTGTCACGCCGCCGGAGTTCGACCTGGGTGGCGGGTTCGGCATCGCCTACACGACGCAGGACGACCCGAAGTCGCCGGCGGAGCTGGCGCGCGGGATGCTCAAGATCGTCGACGACGAGTGCGCTGCGCTGGGCGTCGAGGTGCCACAGCTGTCGATCGAGCCGGGTCGGGCCATCGCGGGCCCCTCCACGTTCACGCTGTACGAGGTCGGCACGGCCAAGTCCGTGGGGCTCGATGGCGGTGCCTCGCGGCGCTACGTGTCGGTCGACGGCGGCATGAGCGACAACATCCGACCGGCCCTGTACGGCGCCGACTACTCGTGCACCCTCGCCTCGCGCTCCTCCGACGCGCAGGCGGTGCTCAGTCGCGTCGTCGGAAAGCACTGTGAGTCCGGCGACATCGTGGTCAAGGACGAGTTCCTGCCCAGCGACGTCGTCGCGGGCGACCTGCTGGCCGTGCCCGGAACAGGGGCGTATTGCCGGTCGCTGGCCAGCAACTACAACCACGTCCCGCGTGCTGCGGTGGTGGCGGTCCGCGAGGGTGAGGCCCGCCTGATCGTCCGTCGTGAGACCGAGGACGATCTTCTCGCGCTCGACGTCGACTAGCCGTACAGCTAGGCGGTGACGGTGAGGACTTCTCCGTTGTGTGGCAGCGACCCGTCGAAGGTGACCCGCACAGCGTTGGCATGGTCGATGTCAGGGTTGTCGACTGCTTGGACATGAACGTGGGGCTCGGTGCTGTTGCCGGAGTTCCCGCATCGACCGAGCACGTCGCCCACGTGCACCCGCTGTGCTGGCCGCACCGTGACGCTGCCCTGTTGAAGGTGGCAGAGGGCAACCACCATGCCCTCGCTCTCGATGAGTACATGGTTCCCGGCCAGTGCGGCCCACCCCGCTCGTGCTCGACGCCGCTGGGTGAGCGCGTAGCCGATCGAGGGGAGACCGCGGTACGCGCGATGGTCCGGTTCCGCGTCATGCGTCCTGAGGACGACCCCATGCACGGGTGCCAGCACGTTGCGTCCGAAGCCGGGAAACCGTTCCGGTGGTTCGGGGCGCATGAGGGTGCCCACCGTGATGGAGGCTGTGCGTCCCCGCGCGTCGACGGGGACGAAGTCGATGGCGTACGACGACGCGAATAATGCCGTGCCATGGCTGGGCACCCGGTCTGCGGGGCTGTTCTGCACGAGCCAGCGACCGACGAAGGGGTACCTCAGATCAATGGACGTCATGTGGCCGAGTATGGCTAGAGATCTGGGGCGCGGTCAGCCAGGTACTGCGCGATCTGGTCGTCGGTCCAGTCGCGGGACTCGCGCAGGCCTTCGGCGAGGGTGTGCAGGTAGGCCTGCGACGGGGCGGTGTGGAAGCTGTCGGCGGCCCCGTCGGGGGCGGTGAAGGTCAGGAGCGGACGCTCGTCGAGCGTCCCGACGTCGATCAGGGTCTCGTAGCGGCCGGGGCCCACGGTGTGTCGTCCGTCGGGCAGGGCAGCCGAGACGATCGCGGCGAGGGGATCGTCATCACGGGGGTCGCGGTGCATCTCCTGCGCGGCGATGGCGGCGAACTGCTGCGGTGTCACCAGATGGCCCCGCGCTGCGGTGAAGCCGGGCAGCTGGTGGTCGTAGAAGGCCACGCCGCCGCCCCACTGAGGTGAGCTGCCGGCGAAGTACAAGGTGCCGGGGAGATCGACGGCCACCGAGCGAACCGGGGGGCTGGGGTCGCGAGCCCCCGGATGGGGACGTTCGCCTCCCGGCGGCACCCCGCCCTGGAGGTAGGCGGCGAGCCGCTTCGTCCACATGTTGGATCCGTACGAGACGTACCAGACGTGCCGGTCGGCGTTCACGAGCGGACACGGCCTGTGGTCAGCAGGCGTCGAGGCCCGTCTCCGTCGGTGGCCAGCTCATCGCCCGGGTTGTAGAGCGTGCAGCTGCGCAGCGAGAGGCAACCGCACCCGATGCACCCGTCGAGATCGTCGCGCAGGCGCTGCAGCTGCTCGATCCGGTCGTCCAGATCAGTGCGCCAGCGCTGGCTGAGCCGGGTCCAGTCGGCCTTGGTCGGCGGCCGACCGCTGGGAAGTGAAGCCAGAGCATCGAAGATGTCGGTCAAGGAGATGCCGACCCGTTGCGAGACCCTGATGAATCCGATCCGGCGCAGCACGTGACGCGCGTAGCGGCGTTGGTTTCCCGCGGTCCGGGTGCTCTCGATGAGTCCCTGCCTCTCGTAGAAGTGCAGAGCCGACACGGCCACCCCGGACCGAGATGCCACCTCGCCTGGAGTCAGGAACGCGCTTCGCCCAGCCATGGTGCGACCGTAACCCATCAGGAAGTTGACCTCAACATATGTTCAGGTTGTTGGGTTGAGTCCATGACCTTTTTTCGCCGTCTTCGAACCGCACCACCCCAGGGCGACGCCCACTCCGACGTGGAGTGGGCACAGCGGCGCGCCGCCCATCGCGCACGCCTGGCGCACCAGCAGACGCATCGCCGCGAGCTCGAGCACGAAGGTTTTCGTCGCGACCGGTGAACCGGCAAGGTTGAGTGACGTCAGGCCAAGGCTCTGCGATGAGCGGGTCGGCCTCGAGAGCGATCAGGTGACGGCGCGCAGGATCGCCGTGACGGTCGCGGCCGCGACGACCGCGAGCAGCACCGATCCACGCCGCCACACGATGACCGCCGCCGCCGCGACCCCGACGGTCGACGCGCCAACCGCGAGCCGGGGGCCGTCGGCGAAGACGCTGGTCGCGACCAGGGCCGCCAGCACGGCAGGAGCGGTCAGCACGATCACCCCGCTGAACCGTGCAGGCAGGGCCCGGCCGCCGAGCAGGACAGGACCGAACGACTTGATCGCGGCCGTCGTCACGGCGACTCCCGCGATGGTCCACCAGATCGCGGCGCCCGTCACCGACCCGTTCATGCTGCCCTCCGCCGCAGACCCCAGAAGGCTGCACAGCTGGCAGCGAGGATGGGCACTCCGGCAGGGGTGAACGGGACCAGGGCCAGCGCGATGGCCGCGCCGGCCAGGGCGACACCGATGCGGTCGCGATCGCGCAGCTCGGGGATCAGGATCGCCACGAAGAACGCCGGGTACACCGCGTCGAGACCGAACCGATTGAGATCGCCGATCAGGTCTCCGCCGAACGCCCCGATGATCGTGCCCAGCTGCCACATCAGGAACTGCGGAGCGGTCGTGCCGAACAGCTTCCAGCGGTCGAACGTGCCATCGGGTCGCAACGCCAACGCCCACGACGAGTCGACCACCGTCATGCCCTGCGCCGCCCGCCACGTTCGCCCGCCGGGCAGGGACGGGGCAAGGGCGACGCCCATGGGAAGGAACCGGGAGTTCATCAGGGACGCCGCAGCGATCGCGGCCGCCGGGTTGCCGCCGCCGGCGAGGATCGCGACGGACGCGAACTGTGCTGACCCGGCGAACACGATCAGTGACATGGCGATCGCTGCCCACGCGCTGAAGCCGGTGTCGCGGGCGACGACCCCAAAGGACAGGGACAACAGACCCCCGGCGACCGAGAACGGAAGACCGACCCTGATGCCCTCGATGAACGAAGCCCGTGGATCGGGGCTGTCGACATCGTGTCGATCCGTGCTGGCCACGTCTCAGGATCGCAGACGGGCGACGCGGAGGGTTGCGAGGCCGATACCCTTGCCCGGTGAGTGCCTCATCGCCTGAGTCAGGCTCGTCCGAGTTCGACCGCCCCCTCCGTGTCGCCCTGCTGGGCTGCGGAGTCGTCGGAACCCAGGTGGCCCGACTGCTGACGCGTGACGCCGCCGAGCTCAGCAAGCGCGTCGGCGCGCCGATCGAGCTGGTCGGCATCGCCGTGCGTCGCCTCGGCCGCGAGCGTGATCTCGACCTGCCGGCCGACCTGTTCACGACCGACGCCGCAGCTCTGGTGTCGCGCGGTGACCTCGATGTCGTGATCGAGGTGATCGGCGGGATCGAGCCGGCACGCGACCTCATTCTCTCCGCGCTCAAGCACGGCGCCTCGGTCGTCACGGCCAACAAGGCGCTGCTCGCCGAGGACGGTGCGACCCTGCACGAGGCGGCTCACCAGGCCGAGCGTGACCTCTACTTCGAGGCAGCCGTGGCGGGCGCGATCCCGATCGTGCGGCCGCTGCGCGAGTCGCTGGCGGGTGACTCCGTCGAGCGGGTCCTGGGCATCGTGAACGGCACCACCAACTTCATCCTCGATGCCATGACCACGACCGGTCAGGGCTTCAACGAAGCCCTCGAGGAGGCCCAGCGCCTCGGGTACGCCGAGGCAGACCCCACCGCCGACATCGAGGGCTTCGACGCCGCGGCCAAGGCCGCCATCCTGGCCGAGCTCGCCTTCCACACGCGCGTGACGATCGCCGATGTCCACCGCGAAGGCATCACCGATGTCACCGCGGCAGACATTCGCTCAGCTGCCGACATGGGATGCGTCGTCAAGCAGCTGGCGATCTGCGAGAAGCGCGACACCCCCGGCGGTCCTGCGGTCTCGGCGCGGGTGCACCCCGCCATGATCAGCCGCGACCACCCCCTGGCCAGCGTCCGCGGCGCCTACAACGCCGTCTTCGTGGTCAGCGAGGCCGCCGGTGACCTGATGTTCTACGGTCCCGGCGCCGGCGGTGCACCCACGGCGAGCGCCGTCCTCGGCGACGTGGTCTCCGTGGCGCGCAATCGTCGAGCCGGTGTGTTCGGTCCCGGCGAGTCCACCCACGCCGATCTGGAGGTCCTCGACATCGGGCGGGCCCGCACGAGGTACCACATCTCGATCGACGTCGACGACCGTGCCGGCGTGCTCGCGCAGGTCGCCGGTCAGTTCGCCGAGTTCGACGTCTCGATCCGCACGGTGCGCCAGGAGGGCAGCGGCCTGGACGCCCAGCTGGTCGTGGTGACCCACGAGGCCGACGACGCCGCACTGGCCGCCACGGTCGCCTCTCTGCGGGGACTGGACATGGTGCGCGACGTCAGCTCGGTCATGCGGGTCGAGGGCGGCATCTGATGGCCAGCCCCTGGCGCGGAGTCATCCACGAGTACCGCGACCGCCTCCCCGGCATCGAGAACGTCATCACCCTCGGTGAGGGCGGCACTCCGCTGATCCACTCTCCGTGGCTGTCCAACCTCGTGCACGGTGACGTGTGGCTCAAGGTCGAGGGCGACAACCCCACCGGATCGTTCAAGGACCGCGGCATGACGGCCGCCATCTCCGCCGCGGTCGACGACGGTGCACGAGCCGTGGTCTGTGCCTCCACCGGCAACACCTCAGCATCCATGGCCGCCTACGCCTCGCGCGCCGGTCTGACCCCGATCGTGCTGGTGCCGCACGGCCGCATCGCCGCCGGCAAGATGGCCCAGGCCGTCATGCACGGCGCCGAGGTCATCCAGGTGCGCGGCAACTTCGACGACTGCCTGAACATGTCGCGCGGCCTGGCCAAGGAGTTCCCGGTCGCTCTGGTCAACTCGGTCAATCCGATGCGTCTGCAGGGTCAGAAGACCGCGTCGTTCGAGATCGTCGACCAGATCGGCGACGCCCCGGACCTGCACGTCCTGCCGGTCGGCAACGCCGGCAACATCTCCGCGTACTGGCTGGGATTTCGCGAGTATCACCAGGACGGCCCCGCCACCCGCACGCCCGCGATGTGGGGATTTCAGGCCGCCGGTGCCGCTCCCCTAGTCCACGGTGCACCTGTGATGCACCCCGAGACGGTGGCCACGGCCATCCGCATCGGCAACCCGGCCTCCTGGACGCTCGCGGAGGAGGCCCGTGACGACTCCGGCGGACGCATCGGCTCGGTCACCGACGAGCAGATCCTGTCCGCGCAGCGCGAGATCGCCAGTCGCGAGGGCACGTTCGTGGAACCGGCCTCGGCGGCCGGTGTGGCGGGCCTGCTGGCTGCTGCCGAAGCCGGCGAGGTCGAGCGCGGTCTGCGCATCACGGTCACCGTCACCGGACACGGGTTGAAGGACACCGAGACGGCCCTGAGCGGTTTCGACTCGATCGTCGACTCGGTCATCGACGCCGACGTGCAGGCCGCCGCGAACGCCGCCGGCCTGACATGAGCTTCGTCGACGGACCGGTCACTGTGCGGGTCCCGGCCTCGAGTGCCAATCTCGGACCGGGCTACGACTCGCTCGGCCTGGCGCTGAGCCTGCACGACGAGATCACCGTCGAGGTCACGGGTGCCCACCTGGACATCGACGTGCAGGGTGAGGGAGCCGAGTCGGTCATCCTCGACGAGAGTCACCTCGTGGCCCGCGCGATGCACGCCGCCTTCGACCTGATGGCCGAGACGCCACCCGGTCTTCGCCTGTCCTGCCGCAACCACATACCGCACGGACGGGGACTCGGATCCTCCTCGGCAGCAATCGTCGGCGGGATCTGGGCGGCGCGGGCCGTGGTCGTCGGCGGGATCGAGCGGCTCGACGACGCCGCCGCACTGCAGCTGGCCGTCGATCTCGAGGGGCATCCGGACAATGTGGCGGCCGCGCAGCTCGGTGGCCTCACGATCGCGTGGATCGAAGGAGCTGCCGCCGAGGTCGAGCGGCTGGACACCGACGTCGAGGTCACGGTCTTCGTGCCGCCCACGGCGGTGTCGACCAAGGCAGCGCGCGGTCTCCTGCCGGCTCAGGTGAGCCATGCGGACGCAGCAGCGAACTCGGGCCGCACGGCCCTGTTGATCGCAGCACTCACCACCACGAACCCCACGGGGTTCGACCGCCTGATCTCGGCCACGGAGGACCGACTGCACCAGTCGTACCGCGCCGAGGCGATGCCCGCGTCGTACCAGCTGGTGCGACAGCTGCGTGTCGAGGGAATCCCGGCGGTCATCTCAGGCGCCGGCCCCACTGTCCTGGCCTTCATGCGCGGGATCTCGGACCGTGCGCCAGAGGGGTGGTCCGCGCTCGAGCTCGAGGTCGACCACGGCGGCGCCACCATCGTCGGCACCTGATTGGGCTCCCGTAGCAGCGATCGCAGATGCTACAGTTCGAGGGCCGGAGTCGAGATCTTCTCCCCGGTGACCGCCATGAAATCCAGTCCGTCTTCGACGGGCGCGCCTGACCTCATTCGTGCACGGATCATCCGTCCCAGGCTCATGGCCAACGCAAAGGACCACTACGTGACTGACACACCCACGACCGACAACGCTGCTCCCGCGACCGCTGCCAAGCCCACCCGCCGCACCTCTGGCGGACTGGGAGGCAAGGTGCTCGCCGAGCTGCAGCAGATTGCTTCAGAGCTCGGCATCGACGGTGCCGGCCTGCGCAAGGGCGCGCTGATCGATGCGATCAAGGTGGCCCGCGGCGACGGCCCGCCGGACGAGGCCCCGGCCACGGAGCAGAAGCCCGCAGAGCAGCCCGCCGCCGAGCAGGCGCCCAAGCAACAGGCCCGCAAGCAGCAGTCCAAGAAGGCCGCTCCGAGCAAGACCGAGACGACCGGGGACGAGGGTGGCGCGAGCGAGAAGCCCGCCCAGAACGAGACAGCCAAGAACGAGCCCGGCAAGAACGAGTCCGGCAAGAACGAGAAGGACGAGTCGGCCGCCCGATCCGGTGGGCGCAGGAACCAGCCGAAGCGCGACCAGGCCGGCCAGGACGATGCCGCCCGGAGCGAGGCCCCCCAGGCCGAGGGTGGCAAGAACGATGACGGCAGGAACGACGGCGGTGGCAACGACGCGCGCCAGGACGACGCCAGCAGGGACGACACCAAGAACGAGGGCGGCGGCAACAACCGCAATCGTCGCAATCGCAACCGCCAGAACGACGGTGGCGGCAACGGTGGCGGAAACAACAACGGTACCGGAAACAACAACGGTGGCGGGCGCCAGCAGAACAACGATCAGCAGAACAATGATCAGCAGGGCGGCCCGGACGATGATGACGCCAATGGTCGTCGCCGTAACCGCCGCGGCCGCAACCGCAACAGCCGCGGCATGGAGTCCGAGCCCACCTACTCCGAGGACGACGTCCTGGTCCCGGCCGCCGGCATCCTCGACATCCTTGACAACTACGCCTTCGTCCGCACCACGGGTTACCTGCCGAGCGACAACGACGTCTACGTCTCGCTGTCGATGGTGCGCAAGTGGAACCTGCGCCGCGGCGACGCCGTCACCGGCCAGGTGCGCCAGCCGCGCGAGGGTGAGCGCAAGGAGAAGTTCAACCCGATGGTCAAGGTCGAGTCGGTCAACGGCATGTCGCTGGAGGACTCCTCCAAGCGCGTGGAGTTCTCGAACCTGACCCCGCTGCACCCGACCGAGCGTCTTCGCCTCGAGGGTCAGGCTGGCGGAATGACCGGCCGGGTCGTCGATCTCGTCGCGCCGCTCGGCAAGGGACAGCGTGGCCTGATCGTCTCGCCGCCCCAGTCCGGCAAGACCATGGTCATGCAGCAGATCGCGCGGGCGATCACCGAGAACAACCCCGAGTGCCACCTGATGGTCGTGCTGGTCGATGAGCGCCCCGAGGAAGTCACGGACTTTCAGCGGACCGTCAAGGGCGAGGTCATCGCCTCGACCTTCGACCGGCCGGCCAGCGACCACACCACGGTCGCCGAGCTCGCCATCGAGCGGGCCAAGCGACTGGTCGAGCTCGGCCACGACGTCGTGGTCCTGCTCGACGGCGTCACCCGCCTCGGTCGCGCCTACAACCTGGCTGCGTCGGGAGCCGGACGCGTCACGTCCGGCGGTGTCGATTCCTCGGCACTGCACCCGCCGAAGAAGTTCTTCGGCGCTGCTCGCAACATCGAGGACGGCGGCTCGCTGACGATCCTGGCGACGGCCGCGGTCGAGACCGGCTCGAGTGTCGACGAGCTGATCTTCGAGGAGTTCACCGGTACGGGCAACTGGGAGCTGCGTCTGCGCCGCGAGCTGGCCGATCGGCGCATCTTCCCGGCCGTCGACCTCGCCGCGTCGAGCACGCGTCGTGAAGAAGAGCTCATGGATGACGCCGAGCTCGCCGCGACCTGGAAGCTGCGCCGCGAGGTTGCCGGCGTCACCGCTCAGGAGGGCCTGGAGTCGGTGCTCGGCCGGTTGGCGAAGAGCTCCAGCAACAGCGAGTTCCTGCAGAAGCTCACGTAGGATCCCTCGCATGTCGGCTGGATGGATCGTGGCGGTCGTCGAGGCTGCCACGATCCTGACGCTGGTCGTCCTGCTGGTGGTCGGAGGCGGTCGTCGCCGTGCCCTGCGCGCACGAGTTCGCGAGCTCGAGCGCGGTCGACGTCGTCGGCGATCGGTCCTCTCTCCCGAAGGCGCGGTCAAGGCCGTCTGGGAGACCGCCTCCTTGGTGCGCGACAAGGGGGTCGGGGGCGCGTGGCGCTCGTCGATCAGTGAGATCGCCAACTGGGCCCAGGTGGAGCGACCCGATCTCGTCCGGCTGGCCGGGGTCGACGGGTGCGTGGCGATCGTGTTCTCCGACATCGAGGACTCCACGGCGCTGAACGACCGGCTCGGCGATCGTGCCTTCGTGCGCCTGCTGTCCCAGCACAACGCCATCGTGACCAAGCAGGTCGGCCGCCACCACGGCCAGGTCATCAAGACGCAGGGCGATGGCTTCATGATCGCCTTCGCCGAGGCCGCGCAGGCGACACGCTGCGCGATCGACGTCGAGCGGGCACTGCTCAAGCGGCGAGCCACGCCGTCCATCGTGGTGCGCATCGGCATCCACTACGGCTCGGCGGTGCATCGCGACAACGACATCTTCGGCCGCAACGTCGCGTTGGCCGCTCGGGTCGCCGCCATGGCCGAGGGTGGCGAGATCCTCGTCAGCGGAAGCGTGGCCGACCAGCTTGCCGACATCGAGGAGTTGGACCTGATGCTCACCGAGCCGCGCACGGTGCAGCTGCGCGGCCTGGCCGGCGATCACCTGGTCGCGTCCATCGACTGGGTACCGTGACCGAGATCGGCTCCGGCATCGGTCGAGTCCTGGCGGCGCACTTCAGGTGGTCGGTGTCGGGGGCCCCCTCTACGCTGGAGCGCATGACGACTGCACACGACTTCAGCGCCACCGCCATCGACGGCGCCGAGCGCCACCTGGCCGACTACAAGGGCAAGGTCATGCTGGTGGTCAACACGGCCACGGCCTGCGGCTTCACCCCACAGCTGGAGGGTCTGGAGACGGTCTACCAGTCCTATGTCGACCGTGGGCTGGTCGTGCTGGGCTTCCCCTGCGATCAGTTCGGCAACCAGAACCCCGAGGACGCCGAGGGCACGGCTGCCTTCTGCAGCAAGAACTACGGCGTGACCTTCCCGATGTTCGCCGAGATCGACGTCAACGGCGACGGCGCGCACCCCCTGTACACGTGGCTCAAGACCGAGAAGGGCGGCGTCGGTCCCAGCAAGATCAAGTGGAACTTCACCAAGTTCTTGATCAACGCCGACGGCGAGGTCGTCAAGCGCTACGGCTCGACGACCAAGCCCGAGAAGATCGCCAAGGACATCGAGAAGCTCCTCCCGGCGTGATCGAGCCAGCAGGATGCGGGGAATAACCAGTCGCCGGATTTTGCTCTAGTACCTGCCAACTGGCACCATTCATCCTTGGTCCTGGTTCACGGGCCGCATCCGCGGAACCGACCCAGCACCGCAGAGAGGACATCATGCAGAAGAACATCCACCCCACGTACGGCGACACCCAGGTCACCTGCACGTGCGGCAACAGCTTCACGACGCGCAGCACCTCCGACGAGGGCACCCTCCGGGCTGACGTCTGCTCGGCGTGCCACCCCTTCTACACCGGCAAGCAGAAGATCCTCGACACCGGTGGACGCGTGGCCCGCTTCGAGAAGCGCTACGCCAAGCGCGACACCCAGAAGTCCTAGCGCGATCACAGCGCCGGCCCGCCCCCCTGCACCACACTGGGGGGTGGGCCGGCGTTGTCGTCTGTCCACCTGCGTCGCCCCGCCCCCGTCGACCTTCCGGGTCGATCCCCTCCATTGACTGGAAACAGGTGTCATGTTCGAAGCCGTCGACCAGCTCGTCGCTGAACACGCCGAGCTCGAGCAGCGCATGGCCGATCCTGCGGTCCACTCCGATCCGGCGATGGCCAAGAAGGTCGGTCAGCGCTATGCCGAGCTGTCCGCAGTCGTGCGGGCCTACCGCGACTGGCAGCAGTCGACCGAGGATCTCGAGGCAGCCCGAGAGCTGGAGATGGCCGATGAGGTCGCAGCTCTCGAGGAGCGCATTCCTGCCTTGTCCGCTCGGCTCGAGCACCTGTTGGTGCCGCGCGATCCCGCTGACACCAAGGACGTCCTGCTGGAGATCAAGGGCGGCGAGGGTGGTGAGGAGTCGGCCCTGTTCGCCGGCGATCTGCAACGCATGTATGCCCGGTTCGCCGAGCAGCAGGGGTGGAAGACCGAGATCCTCGACTCCACCGAGTCAGCCCTCGGTGGATTCAAGTCCGTCACCATGGCCGTCAAGGGCAAGGCCAGTGCAGAGCCTGGTGAGTCGCCGTACGCGCGGCTGAAGTTCGAAGGTGGCGTGCACCGGGTCCAGCGGGTTCCCGTCACCGAGTCGCAGGGTCGCATCCACACCTCGGCCGCGGGGGTGCTGGTCCTGCCCGAGGTCGAGGACGTCGACGTCGAGATCCACGACAACGACCTGCGCATCGACGTGTACCGGTCGTCGGGTCCCGGGGGGCAGAGCGTCAACACCACCGATTCGGCCGTCCGCATCACCCACGTGCCCACCGGTGTCGTGGCGAGCTGCCAGAACGAGAAGTCCCAGCTGCAGAACCGAGAGCAGGCCATGCGCATCCTGCGCTCGCGGTTGTTCGACGCAGCGCAGGCGGCGGCCGACGCCGAGGCATCGGACGTCCGCAAGTCCCAGATCCGCACGGTGGACCGCTCCGAACGGGTCCGCACCTACAACTTCCCCGAGAACCGTCTGTCCGACCACCGCACCGGGTTCAAGGCCTACAACCTCGATCAGGTCATGAATGGCGCGCTGGGTGACGTCATCGGATCGTTGGTCGAGGCCGACCTCACCGATCGTCTCGAGCGGATCGGCGAGTGACGCGCGTTCGCACCCAGGCCGAGAAGCTGCTCGAGGGCGCCACGGCCACCCTCACGCACGCGGGAGTGGCCTCGCCGGTTGCTGACGCGCAGTGGCTGTTGTGCCACGTGCTCGGCGTTCCTCGGGCCATGCTGCATCGAGCCTCGGTGGGGGGACCGCAGCGCGACGCCTACCTCGAGCTCGTCGATGCGCGAGCTCGGCGTTTTCCCCTGCAGCACCTGGTGGGGTCGGCCGCCTTCCGCTACGTGGAGGTCGAGGTGGGACCGGGCGTGTTCGTCCCCCGCCCGGAGACCGAGCTGCTGGCCGGCTGGGCGATCGATCAGGTCCGGGACGCCGAGGCTCCGGTCGTCGTCGAGCTGTGCGCGGGGTCGGGTGCGATCTCGCTGGCCATCGTGCACGAGGTGCCTCAGGCCCGGGTCCACGCGGTCGAGCTGGATCTACCGGCCTTCGAGTGGGCGGCACACAATCTGTCGGGCACGGGAGTCGACCTCCGCCTCGGGGACATGGCCGACTCCTTCAACGACCTGGACGGCGCCGTCGACGTCGTGGTGGCCAACCCGCCGTACATCCCGCTCGACGCGTGGGAGTCGGTCGCGCCCGAGGCCCGCGATCACGATCCTGCGCTCTCGTTGTGGTCCGGGGATGACGGTCTGGACGCGATGCGCGTCGTCGAGCGGGTCGCTCGCCGCCTGCTCAGGACCGGGGGAGTGGTGGGCGTCGAGCACGCCGACGCGCAGGGAGAGAGCGCCCCGGCGGTGTTCGTCGATCGCTGGCACGACGTCCGCGATCATCGCGACCTGGCCGACCGGCCCAGGTTCGTGACGGCGACTCGCTAGAGTCGTCGTCTGTGAACGGCGAGTACCTGGCCCTGCTGGGCCTGGCCGTCGCCGTCGGCGTCGGCGCGGCCCTGGTCCCCATCTTCGTCAATGCCGAGGTCTGGGTCGTCGCGATGGCCCTCAAGGTCGACAGCCCGTCGTTCCTCACCGTGCTGATCCTGGTGCACGTCATCGTCACCACCGGCGGCAAGGCGGTGGTCTTCCAGCTCGCACGGGAGGGGACCCGCCGGATCAAGATGGTCGAGCCGAGAACGCCTCGCACCGCCGTCGGATCGCAGGTGCGACGTGTCAATCGCTCCATCGCTCGAACGCGGGCGTTCCAGGCCCTGAAGCGTCTCAACGACTGGTTGATCGGCCTGCTGGACCGCCCCTATGCCGGCGGCTTGACGGCGCTCTTCTCCTCGCTGACCGGGATACCGCCACTGGCGATCGTCACCTTGCTGGCCGGGGCCTCCAAGCAGCCGCTGGCGCTGTTCTTGATCATGGTCTTCATCGGTCGGTTCACGCAGTTCATGGCCATCGCCTTCGTGCTGTACCAGGTCTCCTGGTTCTGAGGTGCCGCGCCGATCGTCGGTGTTGACCCCCTACGATGACGAGGTGCTCTATGACTGCAGTGAGGAAGCCTCGTTCGACGAGGGGCTGCTGGCCGCGCAGTCGGCGTTGGAGGAGGGCGAGCTGATCGTGCTGCCCACCGACACCGTCTACGGCGTCGCGGCCGACGCCTTCTCGCCGCAAGCCGTGCAGCGCCTGCTGGACGCCAAGGGACGCACCCGGCAGATGCCACCGCCAGTCCTGGTCGGCGCACCGACCACGCTGGAGGCGCTCGCGGTGGACATCCCCGGATGGCTGCGTGCGGCCGTGGGCGCGCTGTGGCCCGGTCCGTTGACCGTCATCTGTCACCAGCAGCCGTCGCTGACGTGGGACCTGGGCGAGAGCCACAACACCGTCGCGGTCCGCATGCCCGACGACCGCGTCGCGCTGGCGCTGCTCAAGCAGACCGGACCGCTGGCCGTCAGCAGCGCCAACACCACCGGTGATGCCGCTGCCACCACGGTGGCCGAGGCCGAGGAGATGCTGGGCGAGTCGGTGTCGGTCTACCTCGACGGCGGCCCCGTGTCCTCCGGCCAGCCGTCCACGATCCTGGACGCCACGGGAAGCACCCCGCGCATCCTGCGAGCCGGGCCCATCGGTGTCGACGTCCTCCACGAGTTCAACAACACGATCGAGGAGCCTAGGCAGGGGCGCCACTAGTGCGCGAGTACCTGGTCGTCGCGGGCATCGCGCTCGGGGTGACCTACCTGCTGGCCTCCATCGCGCGATCGGCCGCACTTCACCTGGGCGCGGTGGCCCGAGTCCGTGGTCGCGACGTACACGTGGTGCCCACTCCGTACTTCGGCGGACCAGCCATGCTCGGTGGGCTGCTCGCGGCGTACCTGGCGGCCACCAACCTGCCGTTCCTGTCGCTGGCCGACGAGTCGGTGTTCGGTCCGGTCCGCGGCGTCCTGCTCGGCGGGGCGGTGATCTGCCTCGTCGGGGTCATCGACGACCTGTACGAGCTCGATGCTCTGAGCAAGTTCGCCGGCCAGGTCCTGGCCGGTGTGCTGGTCGTCACCCAGGGCGTGCAGTTCTTGTACCTGCCGCTCTACGGCACGTACCTGGGTCTGGACCGGGCGCAGGCCACCATCTTCACCGTGGTGCTGATCGTGGCCACGGCCAACGCGGTCAATTTCGTCGACGGACTCGACGGGCTGGCTGCTGGCATGGTCGGCATCGGCGCCGTGGCCTTCTTCGCCTACGCGTTCACCCTCGCGGTGCAGAACGGCGAGACGAGGGCCATCGCAGCGGCCATGCTCACGGCCGCACTGGCGGGGGCCTGCCTGGGCATCCTGCCGCACAACTTCTTCCCGGCCCGGATGTTCATCGGCGACTCCGGTTCGATGTTGATCGGATTCGTGCTGGCCTGCTCGTCGATCAGCCTCACCGGGCAGTTCCCGGCCACCAGCCTCGACGAAGGCGTCGGTGGCGCCGAGGTCACGTTCCTGCCGTCCCTGCTGCCGCTGATCCTGCCGTTCACGATCCTGCTGGTTCCGTTCGCGGATCTGGCGCTTGCTGTGGTCCGTCGCACGAGGGCCGGTCGATCGCCGTTCAGCCCCGACAAGATGCACATCCACCACCGCCTGCTCGAGATCGGCCACTCGCACCGCCGTGCGGTGCTGCTGATGTACGCCGCAGCCGGCCTGGTGGCGTTCGGAAGTGTCGTCATCAGCCTGTTCCAGGGGTGGCAGTCCATCGCTGGATTCGGGGTGCTGACCACGCTGACTGCGGCCGCCGTCTTCGTGCTGCCGCGACTCGATGAGAGGGTCGATTCATGAGCCTGCAGAGAGTGGCGCTCCCGGCCCTGGCCGTGGTCGCCGTCGTCGCCGTGGTCTTCGGCGCGACCTCGGGCCCGGCTGCTGCATGGTCGGCGCTGGGTGGGGGGCTGGCCGTGGTGGTGCTGCTTGCCTCGACGCCGATGATCCTCGGCCCCATCGCCCTGGTGATGCCCGGCTTCTCCCTCGCCGCCGCTGTCACCTTCTACCTCACCAAGATCTCGGTCCTGGCCGCCGCGCTGGTCGGCCTGAGCTCGCCGCAGGCGCGCGACGGCGTCGACGCCACGGCACTCGGCCTGGCCGTGATCGCCACCACGCTGGCCTGGACGGCGCTGCTCGTCGTCGCGGAGATACGGGCTCGCCAGCCGATCTACGACCTGCCAGACGACCGCTCGTGAGCCCCTGCTAGATTGCTCACGTCATGAGCGAGACTTCGCCGCCGGTGGATCCTTGGATCTCCTTCAGTCGAATCGTTGCCGGTGTCATCGTCTACGGTGCCGCAGGCTTCGGGCTGGACGCGTGGTGGGACACCTCGTTCATGGTGGGGATTGGAGTGGTGGTCGGTGCCGTTCTCGGTATCTACACCGTCTTCGCCTCGCTACGCATCAGAGCATGACGTCGGCCGTCTTCGGACATGCTGGACCGTGACCACGCCATGAGACAAAGGGTGATGAGTGATCTTCGCTGGACAGGCTGGATTGGGCACCGCTGATCGCGGACCGTACATCCCGAGCCCCTCGAGCTTCGAGATTCCGCCGATGTTCGAGATCGCTGGTCTCGGCATCACCAAGCCGATGCTGCTGCTCGCGCTGTCGGTGCCGCTGATCGCCGGAGTCTTGTGGTCGGCGTCGCGCCACGCTGCCGTCGTGCCCGGCCGACTGCAGTTCGCGGGCGAGATGGCCTATGGCTTCATCCGCACCATCGGTCGCGACAACATCGGCTCCGACCACTTCGTGAAGTTCATGCCGTACCTGGTGTCGGCCTTCTTCATCATCGTGGTGAACAACTACTACGGCCTCATCCCGCTGCTCCAGTTCCCCACCTTCTCGCGCATCGGCTTCACGGCGGCCATCGCCCTGTTCACCTGGCTGCTGTACAACGGCGTGGGCATCGCCAAGCACGGTGTTCTCGGCTACTTCAAGCTGCAGACCATGCCCGCTGGCGTCGGCGGGCCGATCCTGTTCGTGCTCGTCCCGCTGGAGTTCTTCTCCAACATCATCGTGCGCCCCTTCACGCTGGCGCTGCGACTCTTCGCGACCATGTTCGCGGGTCACCTGCTGCTCATCCTCTTCTCGATGGGCGCGGCCTACCTCGCCTTCGACCTCGGCGGTCTGTACATCCTGGCCGGCATCGGCTCGGGCATCATGTTCATCGCCATCGGCTTCCTGGAGATCCTGGTCATGTTCCTCCAGGCGTACGTGTTCACCCTGCTGACCGCCATCTACGTCGGTGGAGCGCTCGCCGACGAGCACTGACCGGGCTCCCGCCGCGGTCACCACAACTGCATAAGACTTCGCACACCGACGCCGCCTGGCGTCGACTACGAAAGGAACATCCACGATGGATGGCTCGCTCAACATGCTCGGCTACGGCATCGCGACGATCGGTCCCGGCCTCGCCGTCGGCCTGATCTTCGCTGCCTACATCAACGGCGTGGCTCGTCAGCCCGAGGCGCAGGGTCGCCTCCAGACGATCGCCATCTTGGGCTTCGCGCTCGCCGAGGCGCTTGCCATCATCGGCATCGCTCTCGCCTTCGTCCTTTAGTTACGGTTCACCGGACCGTGACCGTACTTCCACGCCACAGATCGAGGTGACGTCGTGAGCTCTGTCTTGCACACCGCTGAAGGCTACGAGATCAACCCGCTCGTCCCCTTCCTGCCCGAGGTCGTGATGGGTGCCGTGTTCTTCGGCATCTTGATCTTCCTCGTCGCGAAGTTCGTGGTGCCCAACTTCGAGAAGGCCTACGCAGACCGCACGGCCGTCATCGAAGGTGGCATCGAGGACGCCAAGCAGGCCCAGAAGGAGGCCCAGGCAGCGCTGGAGAAGTACACCGCCCAGCTTGCCGATGCACGCCACGAGGCTGCTGCCATCCGTGAGGATGCCAAGGAGCAGGGCGCGCAGATCCTGGCCGAGTCCCGGGCCCAGGCCCAGGCCGAGGCCGAGCGGATCACCTCCACGGCACACGCGCAGGTCGAGGCCGAGCGTTCCCAGGTCATCGCGCAGCTGCGTGGTGAGGTCGGCTCGCTCGCGACTGACCTGGCCAGCCGCATCGTCGGCGAGTCCCTCGAGGACGACGACCGTCAGAAGCGAACGGTCGAGCGGTTCATCGCCGAGCTCGAGGGGTCGGCCAACTGATGAAGCACCAGATGCGCGGAGTGTCGGCCGTCTCGTTGACCGACGTGCTCGCCGTGGTCGACGGGGTGAGCAAGCCCGGTGCGGACCTCTCGGCCGAGCTCTTCGCCGCCGTCGCCGCGATCGACGGGGCTCCGGCCCTGCGGCGCATCCTGACCGACCCGTCCACCGACGCCGCAGCCAAGCAGGGTCTGGTGTCATCGGTGTTCGGTGCGAAGCTGGGCGCCGCGTCGATCTCGATCCTCCAGGCCGCCGTGGCGGGACGCTGGAACTCTCCGCGCGACCTGACCGATGGTCTGGAAACTGCGGGAGTGTCGGCGGTCGTGGCAGCAGCAGATGCTGCTGGCGATCTCGATGCGCTCGAGACCGAGGTCTTCGAGATCGGCCGCCTCGTGTCCTCCGACGCCGAGCTGCGCGGGGTGATCTCCGACCGCGGCGTCTCCGCGGACGCCAAGCGCTCCTTGCTGACCAACCTGCTCGACGGCAAGGTCTCTGATTCGGCGCTGGCCCTCGCGGTCCAGGCGGCCGTGGCCCGCCGTGGCTCCTTCGAACGCACGCTGTCCGACTTCGGCGACACCGCCGCAGCCCGGCGCGGTCGTCTGCTCGCCGAGGTCCGCGTGGCCTACACGCTGGACGACGACGAGAAGTCGCGCCTCACGTCCGCATTGGGCGCCAAGTACGGACACGACGTCCACCTCAACATCATCGTCGACCCCTCGGTCGTCGGAGGCATCTCGGTCTCCGTCGGCGACGAAGTGGCCGACGGCACCATGTCCACTCGCCTCGAGACTGCCCGCCGGCAGCTCGCAGGCTGAAGCCCCGCGCGCATCACACACAGAAGGCAGGCACACACATGGCCGAGCTCACGATCAGCCCCGACGACATTCGCGGCGCCCTGCAGAAGTTCGTCTCCGAGTACAAGCCCGAGGCGGCCTCCACCGAGGAGGTCGGCATCGTCGCCGAGGCCGGCGACGGCATCGCCCGCGTCGAGGGCTTGCCCTCGGCCATGGCCAACGAGCTGCTCGAGTTCGAGGACGGCACCCTCGGCCTGGCGCTGAATCTCGACGTCCGCGAGATCGGTGTCGTCATCCTGGGTGACTTCTCTGGCATCGAGGAGGGTCAGCAGGTCCGCCGCACCGGCGAGGTCCTGTCGGTGCCTGTCGGTGACAACTACCTCGGTCGCGTCGTCGATCCGCTCGGCAACCCGATCGACGGCCTCGGCGAGATCGCGAGCGACAAGCGCCGTGCTCTCGAGCTCCAGGCACCCAACGTGATGCAGCGCAAGAGCGTGCACGAGCCGATGATGACCGGTCTGAAGTCCATCGACTCGCTGACGCCCATCGGCCGCGGACAGCGCCAGCTGATCATCGGCGACCGCCAGACGGGCAAGACCGCCATCGCGATCGACACGATCATCAACCAGAAGCAGAACTGGGAGTCCGGCGACGAGAGCAAGCAGGTCCGCTGCATCTACGTCGCCATCGGTCAGAAGGGATCGACCATCGCCGCCGTGCGGGGCGCCCTCGAGGAGTCCGGCGCTCTGGAGTACACCACGATCGTCGCTGCTCCTGCCTCGGACTCGGCCGGCTTCAAGTACCTCGCCCCGTACACCGGCTCGGCCATCGGCCAGGAGTGGATGTACAGCGGCAAGCACGTCCTCATCGTGTTCGACGACCTGTCCAAGCAGGCCGACGCCTACCGCGCCGTCTCGCTGCTGCTGCGTCGTCCGCCGGGCCGCGAGGCCTACCCCGGCGACGTGTTCTACCTGCACTCGCGGTTGCTCGAGCGCTGCGCCAAGCTCAGCGACGAGCTCGGCGCCGGCTCGATGACCGGTTTGCCGATCGTGGAGACCAAGGCCAACGACGTGTCGGCCTTCATCCCGACCAACGTCATCTCGATCACCGACGGCCAGATCTTCTTGCAGTCCGACCTGTTCAACGCCAACCAGCGTCCGGCGGTCGACGTCGGCATCTCGGTCTCGCGCGTCGGTGGTGCGGCCATGCAGAAGTCGATGAAGGCCGTCACCGGTTCACTCAAGGTCGAGCTGGCCCAGTACCGGGCCATGGAGGCATTCGCGATGTTCGCCTCCGACCTCGACGCCGCCTCCAAGCAGCAGCTGGCCCGCGGTCAGCGCATCATGGAGCTGTTCAAGCAGGGCCAGTACGCGCCTTTCCCCGTCGAGGACCAGGTCGTCTCGATCTGGGCCGCGTCCACCGCCAAGCTCGACCCGGTGCCCGTCGAGGACATCAGCCGCTTCGAGACCGAGTTCCTGGACTACCTCAAGCGCTCGCACGGCGGCATCCTCGATGCCATTCGTGAGAGCGGCAAGTTCGAGGACGACAACAAGCAGGCCCTCGAAGGCGCCTACGAGTCGTTCACCGATCAGTTCGAGACCTCCGAGGGCGGCTCGATCAAGGTCGGCCACGAGGAGCACGAGGCTCTGACCGACGATGACGTCGAGCAGGAGCAGATCGTCAAGCAGAAGCGGGGCTGACGTATGGCTGCGTCGGTACGAGAACTACGCGCGAAGATCAGGTCGACCCAAGCGACCAAGAAGATCACCCGCGCCATGGAGCTCATTGCCGCGTCTCGCATCATCAAGGCGCAGCAGCGAGCGGCGGCCTCGGCGCCGTACGCCCGCGAGCTGACCCGCGCGGTGTCCGCGGTGGCGACGTTCTCCAACGTCGACCACCCGCTGACCCGCGAGAAGGAGAACCCCACCAAGGCGGCCGTCCTCGTCGTCTCCAGCGACCGTGGACTCGCCGGCTCCTACTCCTCGGCGGTGCTCAAGGAGGCCGAGCGCCTCGTCGAGAAGCTCACCGGCGAGGGCAAGGAGGTCGACCTGTACCTCGCGGGGCGCAAAGCCGAGGCGTACTACAACTTCCGTCAGCGCGAGTTCGTCCAGTCCTGGTCCGGTTTCTCCGACAGCCCGGACTACTCCGATGCCCGTGAGATCGGCAACGTCCTGGTCGATGCGTTCAACATCGATCCCGAAGCTCTCGAGGAGGACCAGGACGCCGAGCGTGCGGTCGACGAGCTGCACGTGGTCTTCACGCGGTTCCGGTCGATGCTGACCCAGGAGCCGGATGTCATCCGCCTGCTGCCGCTGGAGGTCGTCGAGGGCTCGGATCCTCCCGAGTCCGACGATGTGCTCCCGCTGTACGAGTTCGAGCCGTCGGCCACCGAGGTGCTCGACGCTCTGCTGCCCAAGTACGTGCACAGCCGCTTGTACTACTGCCTGCTGCAGGCGTCAGCCTCCGAGCTGGCCGCCCGCCAGAAGGCGATGAAGTCCGCGACGGACAACGCCGAAGATCTGATCCAGAAGTACACCCGAACTGCCAACCAGGCCCGCCAGGCGGGTATCACCCAGGAAATCAGCGAAATCGTGGGCGGAGCCAATTCCTTGGCCGACGCGAACGCTGGGGAGTGAGAGAAGAGACCATGACTGCCACCATTGACGAGTCCAGCTCCAACCAGGGCGGCACCGGCAGCTCCACGGGCCGCGTGGCCCGCGTGATCGGCCCGGTGCTCGACATCGAGTTCCCCACCGATCAGATCCCCGACATGTACAACGCGCTCAAGGTCGACACCACCATCGACGGTGTCACCGAGACGTTGACCCTCGAGGTCGCGCTGCACATCGGCGACGGACTGGTCCGTGCCATCAGCCTGCGGCCCACCGACGGCATCGTCCGTGGCGCCACGGTCACCGACACCGGCGGACCCATCACGGTCCCGGTCGGCGACCAGACGCTCGGCAAGGTGTTCAACACCACCGGTGATGTCATGAACCTCAAGGAGGGCGAGGCCTGGGAGGTCAAGGAGCGCCGTGGCATCCACGGCAAGGCTCCTGCCTTCGACCAGCTCGAGTCCAAGACCGAGATGTTCGAGACCGGCATCAAGGTCATCGACCTGCTGACGCCGTACGTGCTCGGCGGCAAGATCGGCCTGTTCGGCGGCGCTGGTGTCGGCAAGACCGTGCTGATCCAGGAGATGATCGCCCGTGTCGCTCGCAACCACGGTGGCGTGTCGGTGTTCGCCGGAGTCGGCGAGCGCACCCGTGAAGGCAACGACCTCATCGCCGAGATGGAGGAGGCCGGCGTCCTCGGACAGACCGCCCTCGTCTTCGGCCAGATGGACGAGCCGCCGGGAGCACGTCTGCGCGTCGCCCTGTCGGCCCTGACCATGGCCGAGTACTTCCGCGACGTGCAGAACCAGGACGTGTTGTTGTTCATCGACAACATCTTCCGGTTCACGCAGGCCGGCTCGGAGGTCTCCACGCTGCTCGGCCGCATGCCGTCGGCCGTCGGTTACCAGCCCACGCTGGCCGACGAGATGGGCGTGCTGCAAGAGCGCATCACCTCGACGCGTGGTCACTCGATCACGTCGCTGCAGGCCATCTACGTGCCGGCGGACGACTACACCGACCCGGCCCCGGCCACCACGTTCGCGCACCTGGATGCCACGACCGAGCTCAACCGTGAGATCGCCTCCATGGGCATCTACCCGGCCGTGGACCCGCTGACCTCCACGTCACGCATCCTGGACCCGCGTTACATCGCCGACGACCACTACCGCACGGCGAACCGGGTCAAGTCGATCCTGCAGCGCAACAAGGAGCTGCAGGACATCATCGCGATCCTCGGTGTCGACGAGCTCAGCGAGGAGGACAAGACGCTGGTCTCGCGCGCACGCCGCATCCAGCGCTTCCTGAGCCAGAACACCTACGTGGCCAAGCAGTTCACCGGCATCGAGGGCTCGACGGTCTCCATCGACGAGACCATCGACGGCTTCACCAAGATCTGTGACGGCGACTACGACCACGTGGCCGAGCAGGCCTTCTTCATGTGCGGCGGCCTCGAGGACGTCGACAAGAAGTGGGAAGAAATCCAGAAGGGTCTCTGATGGCATCGTCCAGTGCAGGCAGTCTGCAGGTCGAGCTCGTGGCCGCCGACCGCGTCGTGTGGTCGGGCGAGGCTGACGAGGTCAGCGCGCGCACCGTCGAGGGTGACCTCGGCGTGCTGCGCGGGCACGCGCCCCTGCTGTCGCTGATCGTCCCGGGTGTCGTGGTCATCAAGGCCGTCCACGGTGACACGGTCCGTGCCGCGGTGATCGAGGGGTTCCTCTCGGTCGCTGACGATCACGTCTCGATCCTCAGCGAGGAGATCTTGCTGGAGGCAGAGATCGACACGGACAAGATCCAGCACGAGATCGATCAGGCCAAGGCCGAGGAGGACTACGACGCCGTGCGTCGCGCCGAGGCCAAGTTCCGAACCATCGGCAAGGCCGTCTGAGCTTTTCGGCGTTCTCGCGAAAGGGGAGCTCGTGCCACTGTGGTTGTGGTTGGTCGACTCCCTCGCGCTCATCGTCGGTCTGGCGGTGCTCGTGCTGGTGTGGTTCGTCGTGCGCAGACGAATCCTGGCGGCGCCCGGCAGCTTCGACCTGAGCACCAACCGGCATGCTGATCCAGGCCCCGGTTGGGTGCTCGGGTTCGCTGTCTACGGCGACACCGAGCTGCGGTGGTACCGGACCTTTTCGCTGACTCTGAGGCCGGCCCTGCGCTTCACCCGTGGGTCAGTGCTGATCGAGGGCCGCAGGGCACCCCAGGGCGGAGAGATGCACGCGCTGCACGCCGGCCACGTGGTGGTCGAGACCGACAACGACTGCGGGGTGCGTCAGTTCGCGATGAACCCGAGAGCCCTGACGGGCCTGCTGTCGTGGTTGGAATCCTCCCCGCCAGGACAACGCGTCAACAATGTCCTCTAGTACTGATTGACGATATGCCTCTGGTCCGAGAGAATCATCACAACCAACCCCGAGGCAAAGAGGTACATCGTGTTCGTCAAGCGCCTGACGGCAGCTGCCGTCGTCACAGCCGTGTCCGTCATCGGCATCGCGCCCGCAGCTTCTGCTGCCAAGGCCCCCGCGACGAGTGACACGTCGACCGTCACCATCGTCAAGTCCGGCTCCTACTCCACCAACGGGATCGACTGGGACTGATCAAGTCCGCGCCAAGCCCCACCGTCCCCCGGGGCGGTGGGGCTTCGTCGTCCCGGGGAGGTCAGCGTTCGCCACCGTGCGTGGGGTCAGCGTTCGCCTCCGGGGACCCACAGGATGTCGCCGTCGGTGCGGTTCGCGTGTCGGCCGAGGATGAACAGCAGGTCGCTGAGGCGGTTCAGGTACTTGGCGGTCAGCACGTTCATGGACTCACCGTGCTCGGCATGCGCGGCCCAGGTGGCCCGCTCGGCGCGGCGCACCACGGTGCAGGCCACATGAATGGCCGCGGCCGTCGGGGTGCCTCCGCGCAGGATGAACGAGCGCAGCTTCGGCAGGTCCTCGTTGTAGTGGTCACACCATCCCTCGAGACGGTCGACGTAGTCCGGCTCGACCCGCAGCGGGGGATATTCCGGGTCCTGGACGATCGGGCAGCTCAGATCGGCCCCGACGTCGAACAGGTCGTTCTGGACGTGGGTCAGCACGGCAGCCACGTCGTCGTCCAGGGTTCCCGCAAACTGACGACCGAACGCCAGGGCCAGCCCGAGCTGGGCGTTGGCCTCGTCGACGTCGGCATAGGCCTGCAGGCGCAGGTCGAGCTTGGACGTCTCGCTCATGTCGCCCAGACGGGTCGTCCCGGCGTCGCCGGTGCGGGTGTAGATGCGCGTCAGATTCACCATGGGACTGAGTCTAGATCCCTCGGGTGTGAGCCAGGCCGCTCCAGCAAACAGGTGACCGCTCACATTACGGGAAGGTAACCTGACCGGCATGGCTGACACGAGTGCGGCAGACCTGCCCGAGCGCGATCGACCCTGGGTCATGCGCACCTATGCCGGTCACAGCTCGGCAGCCGAGTCCAACGCCCTGTACCGCAAGAACCTCTCCAAGGGGCAGACCGGGCTCTCGGTGGCCTTCGACCTGCCGACACAGACCGGGTACGACCCGGACCACGTGCTGTCGCGCGGTGAGGTCGGCAAGGTGGGCGTGCCGATCCCGCACCTGGGCACGATGCGGAGGTTGTTCGAGGACATCCCCCTGGACGCGATGAACACCTCCATGACCATCAACGCCACCGCGATGTGGCTGCTGGCGATGTACCAGGTCGCCGCCGAGGAGCAGGGCGTCGATCCGTCCCAGCTGGCCGGCACCACCCAGAACGACATCATCAAGGAGTACCTGTCGCGCGGCACGTACGTGTTCGGCCCGGCGCCGTCGCTGCGACTGACCACCGACATGATCGCCTACACGGTCAGCACCATCCCGAAGTGGAATCCGCTCAACATCTGCAGCTATCACCTGCAGGAGGCCGGCGCGACGCCCACGCAGGAGCTCGCGTACGCGCTGACCACTGCGATCGCGGTGCTCGACGCGGTCAAGGACTCCGGCCAGGTGCCGCCCGAGGAGTTCGAGAACGTCGTGGGGCGCATCTCCTTCTTCGTCAACGCCGGCGTGCGGTTCATCGAGGAGATGTGCAAGATGCGCGCCTTCGGGCGTCTGTGGGACGAGATCACCCGTGAGCGCTATGGCGTGCAGGATCCCAAGATGCGGCGCATGCGTTACGGCGTGCAGGTCAACTCCCTGGGGCTGACCGAGGCGCAGCCCGAGAACAACGTCCAGCGCATCGTGCTGGAGATGCTCGGGGTCACCCTGAGCAAGGATGCTCGCGCCCGCGCCGTGCAGCTGCCAGCCTGGAACGAGGCCCTCGGCCTGCCTCGCCCGTGGGACCAGCAGTGGTCCCTGCGTCTGCAGCAGGTGCTGGCCTTCGAGTCCGACCTGCTGGAGTACGACGACATCTTCGAGGGCTCGGTCGTCATCGAGGCCAAGGTCAACGAGCTGTGCGAGGGCGCCAAGGCCGAGATCGATCGGGTCCAGGCCATGGGCGGTGCAGTCGCTGCCGTGGAGTCCGGGTACATGAAGCAGGCCATGGTCGGTTCGCACGCCGAGCGTCGTGCCCGCATCGAGGCCGGCGACATGTTGGTCGTGGGTGTCAACAGCTACACGGAGACCGAACCGTCGCCGCTGACCGCCGACCTCGACGGCGCCATCATGGCCTCCGATCCGAAGGCGGAGGCCAATGCGATCGCAGAGCTGGAGGTCTGGCGCGAGCAACGCGACGCCGGTGCGGTCGAGGACGCGCTGCAGCGCCTCCAGAACGAGGCCAAGACCGACACCAACCTGATGGAGGCGACCCTCGCCGCCGTGCGGGCCGGCGCCACCGTGGGGGAGTGGGCCGGGGCGCTGCGCGAGGTGTTCGGGGAGTATCGGGCGCCCACTGGAGTCAGCGGTGTGGCCAGCGTCGTCGATGCCGGCGCCGAGCTCACCGCGGTGCGCGAGAAGGTCAAGGCGACCGGCGACGAGCTGGGCACCCGCCTGCGCTTCCTGGTCGGCAAGCCGGGCCTCGACGGCCACTCCAACGGCGCCGAGCAGATCGCGGTGCGCGCCCGCGATGCCGGCTTCGAGGTCGTCTACCAGGGCATCCGGCTGACCCCCGCCCAGATCGTTGCCGCCGCGGTCGCCGAGGACGTGCACTGCGTGGGCCTGTCGATCCTGTCCGGATCCCACATGGAGCTGGTGCCCGACGTGCAGGCCGCCATGAAGGAGGCAGGCATCGGTGACGTCCCGCTGATCGTCGGCGGCATCATTCCCACCTCTGACGCCCGCACGATGGAGGCCGCCGGAGTCGCCGCGGTGTTCACCCCCAAGGACTTCGGCATGACCACGATCATGGACCGCATCGCCGACGAGATCCGCAAGGCCAACGGCCTACCCGTCTGAGCCGCACACCCACCCTCCACCGATAGAGTCAGATCATGGCGTCTGACGGGTTGTTCGACCTGCCGGGCGACTCGACGGTCCCGATGCCGGGTGGGGGGAGTCTGGCCGGCAACACGCACGCATCGGCTCCGCTGGCGGTGCGGATGCGACCGCGAGCGCTCGATGAGCTGGTCGGCCAGCAGCATCTGCTCGCGCCGGGCTCACCGTTGCGTCAGATGATCGACGGCGATCAGCCGCTGACCATCTTGCTGTGGGGGCCTCCGGGCACCGGCAAGACGACGATCGCGAGCCTGCTCAGCGCTCACACCAACCGCCGATTCGTCGAGGTCTCAGCGGTCAGTGCGGGCGTCAAGGAGGTGCGGGAGGTCATCGCCGGCGCCCGACGCGCCCTGGCCAACGGCGTCGAGACCGTGCTGTTCGTCGACGAGGTGCACCGGTTCAGCAAGTCCCAGCAGGATGCACTCCTGCCCGGCGTGGAGAACCGCTGGGTGTCGCTGGTCGCCGCCACGACCGAGAACCCGCACTTCAGCGTCATCTCGCCACTGCTGAGTCGATCCCTGCTGCTGACCCTGCAGAACCTGTCCGACGACGACATCGGCGTGCTGGTGGACCGTGCACTCATCGACGACCGGGGTCTGGCCGATGCAGTCACCTTGACTGACGAGGCCCGCGACCACCTGGTCCGTCTCGCGGGCGGAGACGGTCGGCGTGCGCTGACCTATCTCGAGGCCGCAGCCGGAGCCGCCACGGCCCAGGGCAAGCCCGAGATCGATGTCGACGATGCTGCGCTGGCCGTCGACAAGGCCGCAGTGCGGTACGACCGCGACGGTGACCAGCACTACGACGTGATCAGTGCGTTCATCAAGTCGATCCGCGGATCGGACGTCGACGCCGCCCTGCACTACCTGGCCCGGATGATCGAGGCCGGCGAGGACCCCCGGTTCATCGCACGTCGGCTGATGATCCACGCCAGCGAGGACATCGGTATGGCCGACCCCACGGCCCTGCCCCTGGCCACCGCCACCGCGCAGGCCGTGGCGATGATCGGCTTTCCCGAGGCGCGCATCCCCCTGGCGCAGGCGGTCATCCACCTGACCGCGGCCCCCAAGTCCAACGCCGTGGTCGTCGCCATCGACCGGGCCCAGGCCGATGTTCGCGCGGGCAAGGTGGGGGCCGTGCCCCCGGCGCTGCGCGATGCCCATTACGCGGGCGCCAAGAAGCTCGGTCACGGCCACGACTACGTCTACCCGCACGGTGACGTCCGCGGCGTCGTCGGCCAGCAGTACGCTCCCGACGATGTCGACGGGGCGACCTACTACGAACCGACCGAGCACGGCTTCGAGGCGCGCCTGCGTGAGCGACTCGAGATGATCCGGACCATCTTGCGCGACCGCTGATCTCAAGAACCATCCCCTGCGCGCTAGGCTCGACATCATGTCAACGGAGGTGCTGCTGCTCGCGGCCACGGCCGTGCTGGCCGTCGTTGCGGTGATGGCGGCCCTGATCGCGGTCCGCGCGGTGCGCCGCCTCGATCGTGCTTCTGCACCCTCCGACCAGACAGTGCGCAACGAGGTCGCGACCTCGAGCAGTGCGAGCGCTGAGCTGGTCCGGCTCGGTCCCGACCCTTCCAGGGCGCCCGCGCAGCAGGTAGTCCGACTGGTCGAAGGTCGGGTGGTGGTCTCGCCCACCCAGGAGCAGGTGGTGGCCACGGCGCTGGGGCGTCCTGCGGCCCGTGCCTCGGTCTACGCCGCCGGACTCGCGCACGCCCTGCGGCCCGAGAGCCGTGATCGCATCCAGGCCATCGTGCGTCGCGAGTTCCGCCGTCGTCGTCGGCTGCGGCAACGCGTCGCCCGCCGCGCCGCGCGCCAGATACCGTCCCGCGCCCTGCACCCCGACGAGACCTGGCTCAGCGGCGGAACACCGTCCGGCGACCAGCCACGGGTGGTCGGCGAGTGATCTCCCGAGTCGCCTGGCTGGCAGCAGGTGCGGTCGCTGGCGCCTACGCGACCGTCAAGGGGCGCCGGGCCGCGTATCGTCTCTCGCCCCCGGGCGTGATCGATCAGGTGGCGGCAGCCGGCGCCGGATGGCGCGAGTTCCGCACCGAGATGATCACTGGCATGACGGCCCGCGAGAACGATCTGACCTCCCGACTCGAACAGGCGCCCGCCCCGCGGGACGCCATCGAGTCAGACCTCCCGAAGGACCACCCATGAAGAGCCCCGCATGCTGACTGCTGAGATCCGTCGTCGCTTCCTCGACCACTTCGCGAAGGCCGGCCACACGGTCGTTCCGTCGGCGCCGTTGTTGTTCGACGACCCCAACCTGTTGTTCGTGCCGGCCGGCATGGTGCCGTTCAAGCCGTACTTCCTCGGTCAGGAGACGCCGCCGTGGCCGACGGCCGTCAGCGTCCAGAAGTGCGTGCGCACCCTCGACATCGAGGAGGTCGGCAAGACCACGCGCCACGGCACGTTCTTCCAGATGAACGGCAACTTCTCCTTCGGCCAGTACTTCAAGGAAGGCGCCATGGAGCTCGCCTGGTCGTTGATCACCGGTGATCTCGACGACGGTGGGCTCGGCATCGACCCCGCCACCATCTGGGTCACGGTGCTCGACTCGGACCAGGAGTCCCGTGCTCTGTGGAAGAAGGTCGCGGGCCTGCCCGACGAACGCATCCAGGACCGAGGACTGCTCGACAACTACTGGCACATGGGCGTCGCCGGTCCTGGCGGCCCGTGCAGCGAGATCTACGTCGACCGAGGCCCCGAGTTCGGCCCCGACGGCGGCCCGGTCGTCGACGAGGACCGTTTCCTGGAGATCTGGAACCTGGTCTTCATGGCCGAAGAGATCGCCAACGTCCGCGGCAAGGACCAGTTCGACGTCGTGCAGCCCCTGCCGCAGCCCAACATCGACACCGGCATGGGCCTGGAGCGGGTGGCGTACCTGCTGCAGGGCAAGGCCAACCTGTACGAGACCGATGAGGTCTTCCCGGTCGTCGAGAAGGCCGCCCAGCTCACCGGACGCACCTACGGCGCCGACCACGACGACGACGTGCGATTCCGGGTCGTCGCCGATCACGTCCGCAGCGGCTTGATGCTGATGGGTGACGGCGTCACGCCGGGCAACGAGGGCCGCGGGTACGTGCTGCGTCGCCTGCTGCGCCGGGCCGTGCGCTCGATGCGCTTGCTGGGCTACGAGGATCGGGCGCTGCCCGAGCTGCTGCCGGTCAGCCTGGAGCAGATGAAGACGTCCTACCCCGAGCTCGAGGCCGACTTCGCGCGCATCGCGAAGGTGGCCTATGCCGAGGAGGAGGCGTTCCGGCAGACGCTGGGCAAGGGCACCCAGCTGTTCGAGACCGCAGCGAACCGGGTCAAGGCCGCGGGCGGCACGTCGCTGGCCGGCGATCAGGCCTTCGCCCTGCACGACACGTACGGCTTCCCGATCGACCTGACGCTGGAGATGGCCTCCGAGCAGGGTCTGACGGTCGACGAGGAGGGCTTCCGCTCCCTCATGGGCGAACAGCGCTCGCGGGCCAAGGCGGATGCCAAGTCCAAGAAGGGCAGCCACGCCGACACCACCGTCTACCGCGGCGTCCTCGACGCCAACGGACCGACCGACTGGCGTGCCTACACGACCCTGAGCACCGAGTCGCGTGCACTGGCCCTGATCTCGGACGGTCAGAGTGTGCCTGCGCTGTCGGCCGGGTCGATCGGCGAGGTGGTCCTCGACCGCACGCCGTTCTACGCCGAGTCGGGTGGGCAGCACGCCGACGCGGGGCATCTGCGCTGGTCCACGTCGTCGGGAGAGGGTTCCGTCGAGGTGCTCGACGTCCAGCGGCCGGTCAAGGGGCTCGTGGTGCACCAGGTTCGCGTCCTCGACGGCGAGCTCACCGTCGACACGGCGCTCGAGGCGCAGGTCGATCCTGACTGGCGTCGCGGAGCACGGCAGGCGCACTCGGGCACTCACGTGGTGCACGCAGCGCTGCGCGAGGTGCTCGGGCCGACAGCCCTGCAGGCCGGCTCGTTCAACCGCCCGGGCTACCTGCGGCTCGACTTCGGCTGGAACGGAGCGCTGTCGCCCGATCAGATGAGCAGCGTCGAAGAGGCCTCGAACCGTGCCCTGCGCGAGGACCTCGAGGTCACGGCACAGACGATGTCCTTGCCCGAGGCCCGCGAGTGGGGCGCACTCGCCCTGTTCGGTGAGACCTACGGCGAGGACGTGCGTGTCGTGCAGATCGGCGGTCCGTGGTCGCGCGAGCTGTGCGGTGGCACCCATGTCGAGCGCTCGTCGCAGATCGGCACCGTGGTGCTGACCTCCGACGGCTCGGTCGGTGCCGGCAATCGGCGCATCGAGGCGCTCGTCGGCCTCGAGGGCTTCGCCTACCTGGCTCGCGAGCGTGACGTGGTGCGGCAGCTGACTGACATCCTCAAGACGCAGCCCGGGGACGTCACGGCTCGGGTGCAGGACCTCGTCGACCGGCTCAAGGCGGTCGAGAAGGAGTCCGAGAAGCTCAGGGCAGCCCAGCTGATGGGCGCCGCCGCCGACATCGCCGCCGCGGCCCGCGACATCAACGGCGTCGCCTTCGTCGGACACCACGCGGCGGGCGCCGGTGGTGGTGACGTGCGCTCGCTCGCGCTCGACATCCGCGGTCGCCTGCAGGACCGTCCGGCGGTCGTGGCCGTCATCGGCGATGCCGGCGACAAGCCGATGGCGGTCGTGGCGTTGAACGCGGCGGCCCAGGACCGCGGCCTCAGCGCCAACGACCTGATCGACGTGATCGGCCCGGTCATCGGCGGGCGTGGTGGAGGCAAGGCCGACGTTGCGCAAGGCGGCGGCACGGACGTCTCGGCCATCTCGGCAGCGCTCGACGCCGCAGCGGCGGCGCTGTGACGATGACCGAACCCGACGAGATGCGACCCCGCGACCTGCGCAGGGGGCGACGGATCGGTGTCGACGTCGGTGACGTGCGGATCGGCGTCGCTGCCTGCGATCGAGACGGAATCCTCGCCTCGCCCCTGGAGACGGTGGCGGCCGGCACGCTGGCCGTGGCTCGTCTGGCCGAGATCGTGGACGAGGTCGAGGCGATCGAGTGCGTGGTGGGTCTGCCGATCGGCCTGTCCGGTCGTGAGGGGCCGGCAGCGGCCAAGATCCGAGCCTTCTGTGAGGATCTGTCACGCGCGATCAATCCGGTGACCATCCGACTCATCGATGAGCGAATGTCTACGATGACTGCGGATGCGCTCCTGCGTCAGCAGGGTCGATCTGGTGTCGATCGTCGAAAGGTCATCGATCAGGCTGCGGCCGCGGTGATCCTGGAGACAGCGCTCGACGCCGAACGCATGCGGGGAACCGCCCCGGGTGAGATCTTCGAACGATCCGACCAGCGATGCAATGGTGACTCATGAGTGACAGTGGACTTGACCTGATGACCGGTGGGGGCGACCCCTCCGGCGATGACGGTCGGAGCAACCGGTCGAACGGGCGACGGCGCGCCGAGAAGCCTGCGCGCAAGCCCTGGGCCCGATGGATCCTGGTGCTGGTCGTGCTGCTGGCCCTGGTCTTCGGTGCCTACACCGCCTACGGCAAGGTCCAGACCTACTTCAACGGCCCCGAGGACTTTCCCGGTCCGGGCACGGGCAGCGTGACGGTCGAGATCCCCGAGGGAGCCGGCGGTCAGTCCATCGCGAACATCCTCGAGGACGAGGGTGTCGTCCAGACCGCCGAGGCGTTCTACCAGCTCAGCCTGGTCGATGACCGATTCCAGGCCATCCAGGCCGGCTTCTACGAGCTGCAGGAGGAGATGTCCTCCGACGGTGCGATGGCGATCCTGTCGGACCGATCCAACCGCGTGGAGGGCAAGGTCACCATCCCGGAGGGCGCGAGGGTCGACCAGGTGGTCGAGATCGTGTCCTCGGGCACCGACATCAGCGCCGAGGAGCTGCAAGCCTCGCTCGACGACCCGTCGTCGATCGGGCTGCCCGACATCGCCGGCGGCAATCCCGAGGGCTACCTGTTCCCCGCCACCTACACCGTCGAGCCCGGGGCGAACGCCGAGTCGCTGCTGAGTCAGATGGTGGCCAAGACCGTCGCGGTGGAGCAGGATCTCGACATCGAGGCACGGGCACGCGCCCTGGGGTACAGCGCCAAGGAGATGCTGACCGTGGCGAGCATCCTGGAGTACGAGGCCAACCAGGACGAGGACTACGCCAAGGTCGCGCGGGTGCTGTACAACCGGCTCGACGACGGCATGCCACTGCAGCTGGACTCGACCGTGTCGTACGTCAGCGGCCGCAAGGGCGATGTGTTCACCACGCCCGAAGAGCGCAACGCCGAGTCGGCCTACAACACGTACGCGAACGCGGGACTGCCGCCGGGACCGATCGGGTCACCGGGAGAGAAGACCATCGAGGCAGCGCTCAACCCGGCCGACGGCGACTGGTTGTTCTTCGTCGCGGTGAATCTCGAGACCGGTGACACGGTCTTCTCCGACACGTTCGCGCAGCACAACGTCGCCGTGGCCCAGCTGCAGGAGTACTGCCAGACCGCGCCGGATGGCGTCTGCGGATGAGGTGTGCCGTCCTCGGCTCACCGGTGAAGCACTCGCTGTCCCCGGTGATGCACCGGACGGCTTACCTCGCGCTCGGACTGGACTGGACGTACGAGGCGGTCGAGGTGCCCGAAGGGACCCTCGCGGCCTTCGTCGGGGCGCTGGGCGAGGACGTGCGCGGCTTCTCGATCACCGCGCCGCTGAAGCGCGAGGCCGCCGCGGTGGCTCACCGCAGCAGCACGGTCGTGGACCTGCTGGGCATCGCGAACACCCTGGTGGTCGGCGAGGACGAACGACTCACGGCCGACAACACCGACGTGGCCGGCACGGTCGCGGTTCTGGCCGAACGGGGGGTTGTCGCGTCGACCGCGCGCATCCTCGGTGGGGGTGCGACGGCGGGATCGATCGCGCACGCGATCGCTGGCGCCGGGGTGCGGCATCTCGATCTGGTCGTGCGGGACCCGGCACGGGCGCAGGACGCCCTCGCGATCGCTCGCGGCAGCGGTCTCACGGTGACGGTCTCGAGCCTGGCCGATCCACCGGGTCGACCGGTGGACCTCCTGGTCTCGACGATCCCCGGCGCCGCCGTCACGGACCACGCCGAGCAGTGGGTGGTGGGAGTCTCTGCGGTGTTCGACGTGGTCTACGACCCGTGGCCCACGGCGTTGGCCAGCGCCGCGGAGCGCACCGGTGCGACCGTCGTGTCGGGCCTGGACCTGCTGGCGCACCAGGCGGCCGTGCAGGTGCAGCTGATGACCGGCGAGGTCGTCGAGCCCTCGCTGCTGCGTGACGCGGCGCTCGAGGCCCTGGATCGCCGACGACGCTGAGGGTGCCGGATCGTGTCGCTGTCCTGTGCACGAAACCGCATCTGAGCGGGTGCAGCCACTAGGCTCACCGGGTGGATCCGGTCCTGCTCGTCGCCCTCAGCGCAGTTGCAGCAGCGGCGATCGCCCTGGCCGGGCCTCGTGCCATCTTGGCGCTGCCCGAACCGGCCGAGCCCGAACCGGACAAGATCCCTTACGCGCAGGTCGCGACGATCCGCGGCATCCGCTGGTGGCTCGCGGTGCCGGCGGCGATCGGCGCGGGGGTGGTGGCGTGGCGCATCGAGGTGCCCGAGCTGATGCCCGTGTGGATCGTGCTGGCCGGAGTCGGTGCGTGGTTGTCGTTCATCGACTGGCACACCCGGTACTTACCCTTCGTGCTGGTCGTCCCGCTGTACGTCCTCGTCCTCACGCTGACGGCCATCGGCGCCGCGTGGGCCCGCGACGTCGACCTGGTCGTGCACGCCCTGATCGGCAACGTGGCGCTGTATGCGATCTATCGCGCGATGCACTGGCTGGCGGCACGGTTCTTCGGTGGTGCGTTCGGCTACGGCGACGTACGCCTGTCGGCCGTGATCGGCCTCGCGCTGGGTGCACTCGGACTGGCCGAGACCGTGGTCGGCGGGTACGTCGGATTCCTTCTCGGCGGCATCCTGGGGGCCATCCTGGCCCGGCTGGGGCTGGTGGATCGATCCGGCTTCGCCTTCGGGCCCTACATGCTGCTCGGTGCCGTGATCGGTGTCGCGGCGGGTGGCGTGCTGTACGCCTGAGCGAGGGGCGGTGCCGCCGTGGAAGAATCGCCCCATGCTTCGTTGGTTGACCGCAGGTGAGTCGCACGGCCCCGCCCTGATGGCGGTCCTGGAGGGCCTGCCCGCCGGGGTTCACGTCACCAGCACCGACATCCAGTCCGCACTGGCTCGGCGCCGGTTGGGCTACGGCCGCGGAGCCCGCATGGCCTTCGAGGCCGACGCGCTGGAGATCATCGGCGGCATCAGGCACGGGGTGACGATGGGCAGCCCCGTCGCGATGCGGATCGGCAACAGCGAGTGGCCCAAGTGGGACCAGGTCATGGCGGCCGATCCTGTCGACGACGACGTGCTGGCCGGTCTGAAGCGCAATGCGCCGTTGACGCGGCCTCGGCCCGGCCACGCCGATCTGGCCGGCATGCAGAAGTACGACTTCGACGAGGCCCGGCCGGTGCTCGAGCGGGCCAGCGCTCGCGAGACGGCCGCTCGTGTCGCCCTCGGCGAGGTCGCGGCCCAGTTCATCGCCCAGACCACCGGTGCGACGGTGCTGTCGCACGTCGTCGAGCTCGGCACCGTTCGCGCACCGGCCGGGTCCATCCCCTCGCACACCGATGTCGAGGCGCTCGACGCCAATCCGGTGCGCTGCTTCGACCCCGACACCAGCGACGCGATGGTCGCCGAGATCGACACGGCACACAAGGACGGCGACACGCTCGGCGGTGTGGTCGAGGTCGTGGTCGACGGACTCCCGCCCGGTCTCGGTTCGTACACCCACTGGGACCGCCGCCTCGACGGCCGGCTGGCCGCCGCACTGATGGGCATCCAGGCCATCAAGGGCGTCGAGCTCGGTGACGGCTTCGAGCTCGCCCGCACCCGTGGCTCGCTGGCCCACGACGAGATCGTCCCGACTCCCGGCACCGATGGGAGCTGGGGCATCCGTCGCACGACAGGCCGATCCGGTGGCACCGAGGGCGGGATGACCACCGGCGAGCAGCTGCGGGTCCGGGCCGCGATGAAGCCGATCGCCACCGTGCCGCGGGCGCTCCGCACCGTGGACGTCAGCACCGGCGAGGAGACGCGCGCCCATCACCAACGCTCCGACGTCTGTGCCGTCCCGGCCGCTGGCATCGTGGCCGAGGCCATGGTGGCGCTGGTCGTGGCTGACGCGATCATCGAAAAGTTCGGCGGTGACTCGGTCAGCGAGACCCGTCGCAACGTCGAGACCTATCTCGAGCACCTGAGGTTCGCGTGACCGCTGGACCGGTCGTGGTGCTCGTCGGGCCTCCCGGTGCCGGCAAGACCACGGTGGCCGACGCCGTCGCGGCCCGCTGGAACGTGGCAGTGCGTGACACCGACCACGACATCGAGCGGTCTGCCGGCGTCACGGTGCAGGAGATCTTCATCGACCACGGTGAGCAGCACTTCCGGGCCCTGGAGGAGAAGGCCGTCGCTGCGGCGCTGGCCGAGCACCAAGGTGTGCTGTCGCTGGGCGGCGGTGCGATCCTGAGCGAGACCACGCGCGCCGCGCTCGCCGATCACGCCGTCGTGTTCCTCGACGTCGGACTGGCCGCGGCGGCATCTCGAGTCGGACTCGGCGCGGGCCGACCCTTGCTGCTGGGCAACGTACGGTCCCAGCTGAAGTCGCTGATGGACGCGCGTCGCCCGCTCTACACGGCCGTCGCCACCCACGTCATCGTCACCGACGAGCTCGACGCGAACGGGGTGGCCGACCAGGTCGTCGACCTGATCGGGGCGTCGTCATGACCCGGCGCATCACGATCGACGCCGGTCGTCCCTACGACGTCACGATCGGGGCCGGCGCACGCGACGAGCTGTTGCGTGCCGTCGGCGACGACGCGCTGCGCATCGCGGTGATCCACCCGCCGACGCTCACCGAGATGCTCGAGTCCCTGGTCCAGCCGTTGCGCAACGCCGGGCGCCAGGTCACGTCGATCGAGGTGCCCGACAGCGAGGCGGCCAAGACCGCCGACGTGCTCGCGACCTGCTGGGCGCGTCTGGGTGAGGAGGGCTTCACCCGCTCGGACGTGGTCGTCGGTCTCGGGGGAGGCGCCACCACCGACCTGGCCGGCCTGGTCGCGGCCACGTGGCTGCGGGGCGTGGCCTTCGTGAACGTGCCCACCACCGTGCTCGGCATGGTCGATGCGGCGGTCGGGGGCAAGACCGGCATCAACACACCGCACGGCAAGAACCTTGTTGGCGCCTTCCACGAACCGGCGGCCGTCCTGTGTGATCTCGACGTCCTGGGCAGTCTGCCGATGGCCGAGCTGCGCAGCGGGATGGCCGAGATCCTCAAGTGCGGGTTCATCGCCGACACGGGGACCTCGACGGGGATCCTCGACCTCTTCGAGGCCGATCCCGCTGCAGCCCTCGACCCGACCTCGCCGCTGCTGGCCGAGCTCATCGCCCGCGGCATCGAGGTCAAGGCTCACGCCGTCTCCGGTGATCTGCGCGAGACCAGCGGCTCTGCTGGATTGGTGCCGGGTCCGCACCGTTCTGGAACGGGCATCGGGCGCGAGGCGGTCAACTACGGGCACACCCTGGGGCACGCCATCGAGATCGTGCGCAGGCACCAGATCCGGCACGGCGAGGCGATCAGCATCGGCATGGTGTTCGTCGCCGAGCTGGCCCGGCGCTCCGGACTCATCGGTGCCGAGCTGCTCGATCGACACCGGTCGGTCCTCACGGCGGCGGGGCTGCCGGTGACGTGGGACAAGTCCAGCTCCTCGGACTGGAACGACCTGCTCGCAGCGATGCGTCTGGACAAGAAGTCCCGAGGTGCCCAGCTGAGATTCGTCGTGCTGGAGGATCTCGGGCGCCCCGGAATCCTCGCCGGACCGGACGAGGCCCTGCTGGCGGACTGCTTCCGCGCGGTGACCGCATGAGTGCCGAGCGGCGTCAGCGCCTGGTCACCGAGCTCGCGGCACGTGGGGTGGCGGGCCTGTTGGTGACCACGGCCGAGAACGTGCGCTACCTGAGCGGTTTCTCGGGGTCCAACGGGGCGCTGCTGGTGCCGGCCGACGGCGACGCGGTGCTGTTCACCGATGGGCGCTACCGCGACCAGGCGGCCGCCGAGGCCCCTGATCTGCTCGTCGAGGTGGGTCGCGACCTGCTCGGCGGTGCAGCCAGGCGCATGAGGTCCGACGGGCCGTGGGCCCTGGAGACCCACACCCTCAGCGTCGATGACCACCGCCAGCTCTCCGAGCTCGCGTCGGTGCCGCTGGTGCCGGGCGCGAGGCTCGTCGAAGGTCTGCGCGAGATCAAGGACGACCGCGAGATCGAGTCGTTGCGCACCGCCTGCGCCATCTCCACCGACGCATTGACCTGGTTGCTGGACCAGCCCCTCACCGGCCTCACCGAGCGTCAGATCGCCCGACGCCTGGAGTTCCGCATGCTCGAGACCGGAGCCGAGGCCATTGCCTTCTCCACGATCGTCGCGGCCGGGGAGAACACGGCCATCCCACATCACCAGCCGACCGACCGACCGTTGGACCTCGGCGATCTGCTCAAGGTCGACTTCGGTGCTCGCGTCGACGGCTATCACGCGGACTGCACGCGCACCATGGTCGTGGGTTCGGCGGATGCCTGGCAGCGCGACGTGCACGCCGCGGTCCGCGACTCCCAGGCCGCCGGGGTGCGCGCGTGCACGGACGGCACCACCCTGGCCGAGATCGACCGTGTCTCGCGCTCCTCGCTGGACGTTGCCGGCTGGCTGGACCGGTTCACCACGGGCCTCGGACACGGTGTCGGGCTCCTGATCCACGAGGACCCGTTCATCTCCGCCGCGCACGCCGGTAGACTCGCTCCTCGCACCGTCCTCACGGTGGAGCCGGGCATCTACGTCCCGGGACGTGGGGGAGTGCGCATCGAGGACACCGTCCTCGTGACGAGTGCCCCCGGCCAGCCCGACGTACTCACCCAGATGACCACCGACCTCCTGGAGATCTCCTGATGGCCACCTCGAACGACCTGAAGAACGGCATGGTGCTGAACATCGAACGACAGCTGTGGGCTGTCGTGGAGTTCCAGCACGTCAAGCCCGGCAAGGGCCCTGCCTTCGTCCGCACCAAGCTCAGGAACGTCGAGTCCGGCAAGCTCGTGGACAAGACCTTCAACGCCGGCACCAAGGTCGAGACCGCCACGGTGGATCGCCGCACGATGCAGTACCTGTACAACGACGGCACCAGCTACGTGTTCATGGACAACACCACCTTCGAGCAGCTCGAGGTCGCGCCCTCGGTCATGGGTGACACCGTCGGATTCCTGCTGGAGAACCAGGACGCCGTCGTCGCGACGAACGAGGGTCGTGTCCTGTCCGTCGAGCTTCCCCCCACGGTCGAGCTGCTGGTCGAGTACACCGAACCCGGCCTGCAGGGCGATCGATCCAGCGGAGGCACCAAGCCTGCGCGCCTCGAGACCGGCAAGGAGATCCAGGTCCCGCTGTTCCTGACCGCCGGCGAGAAGATCAAGGTCGACACCCGCGACGGCGGCAGCTACGTCAGCCGCGTGTCCTCGTGAATCTGCGGTCCCACTGATGTCGGCTCGCACCAAGTCCCGCAAGCGTGCTCTCGACGTCCTGTTCGAGTCCGAGCTGCAGGGCCGTCCGCTCGGTGAGTCGCTGACCGAACGCCGAGCTGCTGGCCACGAGTATCCGGCCAACGACTACGCGGTGGCGCTCGTCGAGGGTGTCATCGAGCACCATGAGCGACTCGACGCCCTGATCTCCGAGCACGCGGTCGGGTGGACGCTGGACCGCATGCCGGGCGTCGACCGCAACCTGCTGCGGCTGGGCGCCTACGAGATCCTCTACCTCGACGACGTCCCGGACGCCGTCGCGGTCAGCGAGGCCGTCGATCTGGCCCGCGAGCTGTCCACCGACGAGTCCCCGACCTTCGTGGCCGGACTTCTCAGCCGCCTGGTCGAGCTGAAGCCCTCCCTCGCCCTCTGACCCTCTCTCGCCTCAACCTCCCTCGTTCGTGACTCCCCAGGACGTTGTGCCATAGGGAGTCTCGGGTACAACGTCCTGACCGTGTGCGTCCCCACGAACCCGCGTCATGAGCGAGAGCGCCGGGGCTCTCTCCGGGTGGAACCTGTCACCGCAGGCGGGCCCCTGAGAGCGAGTTCATGATCACCGACGACTTCATCGACCGGATGGCGGACAAGTGTCTGCGCAGCGATGCCGAGCTGGACGCCGCGCTGTGTGATCCCCAGCCCAAGCGCATCCAGACGGTCAACCTGCACCACCTGGCACTCGCCGATCGTGACCCGATCTTCGCGGCGACGATCGAGGCCGCCGACTACATCAGTGCCGACGGCTGGCCCATCGTCACCCTGATGCGCTCGCGCGGCGTCAGGACGCAGCGGGTCACGGGATCGGCGCTGGTGCACCGCATGATCGGCAGCCGAACCTTCGCAGGTCTCAAGGTCGCGATCCTCGGTGCCGATCGTGAGGTCGGCGACGATGTCCGCGGCATGTTCCACGACGCGGGCATGCTCGTGGAGTTCCGCGATCACGGCCGGCGCGACGCGTGGGATCCCCGCGGCCTCGCGCGGCGGCTGGTCGCCGACGACGTCGAGATGTTGCTGATCGCCGTCACCCCGCCCTTCGGCGACCGCATCGGCGAGGCCATCCGACGCTGCGGCTACCACGGCGTCATCGTCAACGTCGGCGGGTCGCTCAACATGGTCACCGGGGCGGCGCAGATGGCTCCGGCCTGGGTGCGGGCCACCAGGACCGAGTGGCTGTTCCGGCTCCTGCAGGAGCCTCGTCGCCTGTTCCGCCGCTACCTCATCGAGTGTCCGCCGGTCTTCCTCAAGCACGTGCTGCCCACCTACTGGCGCCGCTCGCGCACCGTCGCGCCGGAGACTCTCCGCGACGGGTTCGCCCAGCCGCACGAAGACCTGTCACGCGCCGCCTGAACCGTCCGCGGGCGCTGATAAGGTGATCGCGATCGACATCCTTTAACGGCCGTCCCGTGAGGCGGAGAAGGAGGTCACTCGTGACGACGTCCTCCGGCGAAAATCAGAGTGCTGCCCAGTCCCGCCCCATCCTCGAGCGCACCGTCCTCGACGAGCAGGACATCTCGCGGGCGCTGACCCGCATCACCCACGAGATCCTCGAGCGAAATCGCGACGCCGACGGTCTGGTGATCCTCGGGATCCCCACGCGCGGAGTGCATCTGGCCGACCGGATCGCCGCGCGCATGTCCGAGGTCGAGGGCCGCACCATCGCGGCGGGCGCGCTCGACATCACGATGTACCGCGACGACCTGCGCCTCAAGCCGGCCCGAGCGCTCGAGCACACCGACATCCCCGAGGACGTCGATGGACGCACCGTCGTGCTGGTCGACGACGTGCTGTTCTCGGGCCGGACCATCCGCGCGGCGCTCGATGCCCTGGCCGACATCGGTCGCCCTCAGGCCGTCCAGCTGGCCGTGCTGATCGACCGGGGCCACCGCCAGCTGCCGATCCGGGCCGACTACGTGGGCAAGAACCTGCCGACGTCGCTGGCCGAGCAGGTCAAGGTCGCCGTGGACGAGGTCGACGGTCGCGATGCGGTGTCCATCTCGGGTGGGTCGATCTCCGGCGGCGGTTCCGCATGATCAAGCACCTGCTCAGCGCTGGAGACCTCACCCGGTCGGACGCCGTACGCATCCTCGACACGGCCGAGGAGCTCCTCGGGGTGGCGAGCCGCCCGATCAAGAAGCTGCCGACCCTGCGGGGTCGGACCGTCGTCAACCTGTTCTTCGAGGACTCCACCCGCACCCGCATCTCCTTCGAGGCCGCGGCCAAGCGGCTGAGTGCCGATGTCATCAACTTCTCGGCCAAGGGCTCCAGCGTGTCCAAGGGCGAGAGCCTCAAGGACACGGCGCTCACGCTGCAGGCGATGGGTGCCGACGCCGTCATCGTGCGACACCATCACTCCGGCGCGCCCCATCGTCTCGCGCAGGCCCAGTGGACCAGCGGCGCTGTCATCAATGCCGGCGACGGCACCCACGAGCACCCCACCCAGGCTCTGCTCGACGCCTTCACGATGCGAAAGCATCTCGGGGATCTGGCTGGCAAACGGGTGACCATCGTGGGCGATGTGCTGCACAGTCGTGTCGCTCGGTCCAACGCCCTGTTACTGCACACCCTGGGTGCCCGGGTGAGGCTGGTGGCGCCGCCCACCCTGCTGCCGGTCGGTATCGATGCCTGGCCGGTGGAGACCTCCTACGACCTCGACGCCTCGCTCGAGCAGGCCGACGCCATCATGATGCTGCGGGTGCAGGCCGAGCGGATGAACGCGGCCTTCTTCCCCAGTGCCCGCGAGTACAGCCGGCGGTACGGGCTGGACACCGCCCGGATGAATCGTCTGCCCGATCACGCCATCGTGATGCACCCCGGTCCCATGAACCGGGGCATGGAAATCACCGCCGACGTCGCCGACCACGAGCGGTCGGTCATCGTCGAGCAGGTGACCAACGGAGTCGCGGTCCGCATGGCCGTGTTGTACCTGCTGGTCGGGGGAGCCACCTCGGCCGAGGAGTCGTCCGATCTCACCGACGTCGAAGGAACCGCATGACCGACTACCTGATCCTCGGCGCGACCATCCTCGGCGCTGATCCTGCCGATCTCGTCCTGCGCGACGGCGTGATCGCCTCGATCGGTGCGGACACCGCCGCGCCGCGAGACGGCGTCGAGCTGCGCACGATCGACGCGACCGGACTCATCGCACTGCCCGGCCTCGTGGACCTGCACACCCACCTGCGCGAGCCGGGCCGTGAGGACGCCGAGACGGTGCACACCGGCTCGCAGGCCGCCGCACGTGGTGGATTCACCTGCGTGCACGCCATGGCCAACACCGATCCGGTGGCCGACACCGCCGGTGTCGTCGAGCAGGTGTTCCGGCTGGGCCGCGAGAGCGGGTACTGCGACGTGCAGCCCATCGGTGCGGTCACCGTGGGGCTCGGCGGTGAGCGGCTGGCCGAGCTCGGTGCCATGGCCGACTCAGCGGCCGGGGTCCGGGTCTTCTCCGATGACGGCAGGTGCGTCCACGACGCCGTCCTGATGCGGCGGGCGCTGGAGTACGTCAAGGCGTTCGACGGCGTCATCGCGCAGCACGCGCAGGAGCCGCGCCTCACCGAGGGCGCGCAGATGAACGAGGGCCGGTTGTCCGGCGAGCTCGGGCTCACCGGGTGGCCAGCGGTCGCCGAGGAGGCCATCATCGCGCGTGACGTCCTGCTGGCCGAGCACGTCGGCTCACGGTTGCACGTGTGCCACCTGTCCACGCGCGGGTCGGTCGAGATCGTGCGCTGGGCCAAGAGCCGTGGCATCGACGTCACGGCCGAGGTCACGCCGCACCACCTGCTGCTGACCGACGACCTGGTGCGCAGCTACGACCCGATCTTCAAGGTCAATCCGCCGCTGCGCACGGCCGACGACGTCGAGGCGGTGCGGGAGGGACTGGCCGACGGCACGATCGACATCGTCGCGACCGACCACGCGCCGCACCCCATGGAGGACAAGGAGTGTGAGTGGTCGGCAGCGGCCTTCGGCATGATCGGGTTGGAGACGGCTCTGTCGATCGTGCAGCAGACGATGGTCGACACCGGTCTGATCGGCTGGGAGCGGGTGGCCGAGGCCATGTCGGCGCTGCCCGCCTCGATCGGTCGGGTCGCCTCCCACGGTCGGCCGATCGCCGTGGGTGAGCCGGCCCACCTGGTGCTGTACGACCCGACCACGTCGCGCGAGGTGCGACCCGTTGACACCGCCTCGCTGTCGCGCAACACGCCCTACGCAGGCCGCGAGCTGCCCGGGCGGGTCGTCGCCACGATCCTCGCCGGTCGCCCCACCGTGCTCGACGGTCAGCTCGTCCCGGACCGGGAGGTCCTTTCATGACTCGAGGTTCACGCATGAGTACTGTTCCCGCGATCCTGGTGCTGGAGGACGGCCGGGTGTTCCACGGTCAGTCCTACGGCGCCACGGGGGAGACGATCGCCGAGATCGTGTTCTCCACCGGCATGACCGGCTACCAGGAGACCCTCACCGACCCGTCGTACGCGGGTCAGATCGTCGCGATGACAGCGCCGCACATCGGCAACACCGGCGTCAACGACGAGGATTTCGAGTCCCGGCGGTTCTGGGTCGACGGCTATGTCGTGCGCGACCCCGCCCGGGTCTTCAGCAGCTGGCGATCGGACCGTTCGCTCGACGACGAGCTGAAGCATCAGGGGGTCGTCGGCATCAGTGGCGTCGACACCCGGGCTCTCACGCGGCACCTGCGCGAACGTGGATCCATGCGCGGGGCCATCGCGTCGGGTCCCGACTCCTTCAGCGCCGCCGACATCGACCAGCTGCTGGCGCGCATTACGGCGGCGCCCCGCATGGAGGGCTCGGACTTCCTGGCTGACGTCACCACGACCGAGGCGTACGTCGTGCCTGCCGTGGGGGAGAAGCGCTTCACCGTGGCCGCGATCGACCTGGGCATCAAGGGCATGACTCCGCGCCGGATGGCCGAGCGGGGCATCGAGGTGCACGTCCTGCCGGCGACGACCAGCTACGCGCAGATCCAGGACATCGCGCCCGACGGTGTCTTCATGTCCAACGGGCCGGGTGATCCCGCCACCGCCGACCATCCGATCGCGCTGGTGCAGGCGGTCCTGGCCGACCGCATCCCATACTTCGGCATCTGCCTGGGCAATCAGGTCTTCGGGCGCGCCCTGGGCCGGGGGACCTACAAGCTGGTCTACGGCCACCGCGGCATCAACCAGCCGGTGCAGGACCTCACCACCGGCAAGGTCGAGGTCACCGCCCACAACCACGGATTCGCTGTCGACGCTCCGGTCGAGGGCATGTTCGACACCCCGTTCGGTGACGCCCGCGTCACGCACGTGTGCCTCAACGACCAGGTCGTCGAGGGCCTCGCGCTGCTCGACCGGCCCGCGTTCAGCGTGCAGTACCACCCCGAGGCTGCCGCCGGCCCGCACGACGCCGCCTACCTGTTCGACCGATTCATCGACCTCATGTCCGAACCTCGCACGATGACTGGAGTGAACGCCTGATGCCCAAGCGCACGGACATCGAATCGGTCCTGGTCATCGGCTCGGGCCCGATCGTCATCGGACAGGCCTGCGAGTTCGACTACTCCGGCACCCAGGCGTGCCGGGTCCTGCGCGAGGAGGGCCTGCGGGTCATCCTCGTGAACTCCAACCCGGCCACGATCATGACCGATCCGGAGTTCGCCGACGCCACCTACGTCGAGCCGATCACCCCCGAGTACGTCGAGATGGTCATCGCCAAGGAGCGCCCCGACGCCCTGCTGGCCACGCTGGGCGGCCAGACCGCGCTCAACGCGGCCATCGCCCTGGACAAGGCCGGTGTGCTGGACAAATACGGCGTCGAGCTGATCGGTGCCTCGATCGACGCGATCGAGAAGGGCGAGAACCGCGAGACCTTCAAGCGGATCGTCGAGGACCTGCCGCAGCAGTGGGGCGCCGAGGTCGCCGCCTCGGTCATCTGCCACACGATGGACGAGTGCGTCGCGGGCGTCGACGAGCTGGGCGGGTACCCGGTCGTGGTCCGACCCTCGTTCACGATGGGCGGCAGCGGCAGCGGGCTGGCCTACGATCGCGCCGACCTCGACCGCATCGCCGGATCGGGCCTGGCGCTCAGCCCCACCACCGAGGTGCTGCTCGAGGAGTCGATCCTCGGGTGGAAGGAGTACGAGCTGGAGGTCATGCGCGACACCGCCGACAACGTGGTGATCGTGTGCTCGATCGAGAACTTCGACCCCATGGGGGTGCACACCGGCGACTCCATCACGGTGGCTCCGGCCATGACCCTCACCGACGTGGAGTACCAGCGCTTGCGCGACATCTCGATCGGTGTCATCCGTGAGGTCGGCGTCGACACCGGCGGCTGCAACATCCAGTTCGCGGTCAACCCCGAGGACGGCCGCATCGTGGTCATCGAGATGAACCCGCGGGTCTCGCGCTCCAGCGCGCTGGCGTCCAAGGCCACCGGATTCCCGATCGCCAAGATCGCCGCCAAGGTCGCGATCGGGTACACCCTGGACGAGATTCCCAACGACATCACGCGTGAGACGCCGGCCTCCTTCGAGCCGACGCTGGACTACGTCGTCGTCAAGGTGCCGAGATTCGCGTTCGAGAAGTTCCCGGCGGCCGACTCCACGCTGACCACGCACATGAAGTCCGTCGGCGAGGCGATGGCAATCGGTCGCAACTTCACCGAGGCCCTGCAGAAGGCACTGCGCTCGCTGGAGCGGCCGGATGCGGAGTTCGACTGGAGCAAGCGCTGGGTCGACCTCGACAAGGACGCCCTGCTCGCCGACATCGCGCGTCCCCACGACGGCCGACTCAAGAAGGTGATGGACGCGCTGCGTGCGGGGGCCACCACCACCGAGGTCTTCGAGTCCACCCGCATCGACCCGTGGTTCGTCGACCAGCTGGCCCTGATCAACGAGGTGGCCGCCGAGCTGATCGCGGCCGACCAGCTGTCGCCGCTGCTGCTGCGCCGGGCCAAGCGGCACGGCTTCAGCGACCACCAGATCGGTCGGATCCGCGAGATGGCACCCGACGTGGTGCGCGGTGTGCGACACGCGCTCGGGGTCCGTCCGGTCTACAAGACCGTGGACACCTGCGCGGCAGAGTTCGCTGCGAAGACGCCGTACCACTACTCCTCCTACGACGAGGAGACCGAGGTCGAACCCCGCGACCGTCCCGCTGTCATCGTGCTCGGCAGCGGACCCAACCGCATCGGCCAGGGCATCGAGTTCGACTACTCGTGCGTGCACGCGGTGCAGGCGTTGTCGACCGCCCCGTTGCAGTGGGAAGGCCGGGAGTGGGGCGGCTACGAGACGATCATGGTCAACTGCAATCCCGAGACCGTCTCGACCGACTACGACACCGCCGACCGGCTCTACTTCGAGCCGCTGACCCTCGAGGACGTCCTCGAGGTCGTGCACGCCGAGCAGCAGGCCGGCCCGGTCGCCGGCGTCATCGTGCAGCTGGGCGGACAGACTCCGCTGGGCCTGGCCGCCGGTCTCGAGGCTGCCGGCGTGCCGATCGTCGGCACCCAGCCGGCTGCGATCGACCTGGCCGAGGAGCGCGGAGCGTTCGGACAGGTGCTCGATGCCGCAGGCCTCCCGTCGCCCAAGCACGGCATGGCCACCACCTTCGAGCACGCGCGACAGATCGCCGAGGAGATCGGGTACCCGGTGCTGGTGCGCCCGTCGTACGTGCTGGGCGGCCGGGGCATGGAGATCGTCTACGACGAGCAGACCCTCGCCGACTACATCAGCCGGTCCACCGAGATCTCGGCCGAGCGACCCGTGCTGGTCGACCGGTTCCTCGACGACGCCATCGAGATCGACGTCGACGCCCTGTACGACGGAACCGAGCTGTTCCTCGGCGGCGTCATGGAGCACATCGAGGAGGCCGGAGTGCATTCGGGCGACTCGGCCTGCGCCCTGCCCCCGATCACGCTGGGCGATCTGGAGATCGGCCGCATCCGTGAGTCGACCGAGGCCATCGCCCGCGGTGTGGGCGTGCTGGGACTGATCAACATCCAGTTCGCGCTGTCCTCGGACATCCTCTACGTCATCGAGGCCAATCCGCGTGCTTCACGCACGGTGCCGTTCGTCTCCAAGGCGACGGCCACGCCGCTGGCCAAGGCAGCAGCCCGGGTGATGCTCGGCGAGTCGATCGCCGACCTGCGTGCCGACGGTCTGCTGCCGGCGACGGGGGACGGTGGGCTGATGCCGGCCGGTGCTCCGATCGCGGTGAAGGAGGCCGTCATGCCCTTCAACCGGTTCCGCACCTACGAGGGCACCTACGTCGACACGCTGCTGGGTCCGGAGATGCGTTCGACCGGTGAGGTGATGGGCTTCGACACCTCCTTCGGCAAGGCCTTCGCCAAGAGTCAGGCCGGGGCCCAGAACGGCCTGCCCACGTCGGGGCGGGTGTTCGTGTCGGTGGCCAACCGGGACAAGCGCCACATGATCTTCCCCATCAAGCGACTGGCTGATCTGGGATTCGAGATCCTCGCGACCAGCGGCACGGCCGCAGTGCTCGCCCGCAACGGGGTCACGGCGACGGTGGTCCGCAAGATCCATGAAGGACAAGTATCAGGGGTAGCTGACCAGGGCACGGTCGTCGAGAAGATTCAGGCGCAGGAGGTCCAGCTGATCATCAACACGCCGCACGGCATCTCGGCGGGCGTCAACGCGCGCGTGGACGGTTATGAGATCCGCACCGCAGCGGTCGCCGAGGGCATCCCGTGCATCACCACGGTGCAGGGCCTCGGAGCGGCCGTGCAGGGCATCGAGGCGCTGATCGACGGAAGCATCGGCGTCACCTCGCTGCAGGAGTGGGGCACGTTCTTGAAGGAGGCACGCGCATGACGTTCGGTTCCCGGCTCGACGCCGCTCGGCGGGCGTACGGCCCCCTGTGCGTCGGCATCGACCCGCACGGGTCCGTGCTGGAGCAGTGGGGTCTCTCGGACTCGCTCGACGGACTCGAGCGATTCGCCGGCACCTGCGTCGAGGCACTCGCCGGCCGGGTCGGCTTCGTCAAGCCGCAGTCGGCGTTCTTCGAGCGATTCGGTGCCACCGGGGTGGCAGTGCTCGAACGGACCCTGGCCGACTTCCGACACACCGGCACGCTGACCGTCCTGGACGTCAAGCGGGGCGACATCGGGAGCACGGCTCGGGCCTACGCAGACGCCTACCTCGACGAGGACTCACCCATGGCGGCCGACGCCGTCACGGTCAGCCCCTTTCTGGGCTTCGGCTCGCTCCAGCCCTTCTTCGACGTCGCCGCACGCAACGATGCCGGCGTGTTCGTCCTCGCGCTGACCTCCAATCCCGAGGGTCACCAGGTGCAGCACGCACGCGACGACACCGGTCGCACGGTGGCCGAGGGGATCCTCGACGAGCTGCGCGCCCGCAACGCCGGTGCCGCGCCCCTGGGCTCGTTGGGTGCCGTGGTCGGAGCCACGATCGGCCAGACGGAGGCCGACCTGGACATCAACGGCCCGTTGCTGGTGCCGGGACTCGGCGCCCAGGGCGGGACCGTCGAGGACCTGGCCCGGTTGTTCGACGGGGTGCGGTCCCAGGTGATCGCAGCGAGCTCGCGCGGCGTGCTGGGTGCCGGACCTGAGGTCGGGGCGCTGAGGGCGGAGGCCACGCGCCTCAATGCTGAGCTGGTGCAGGCGAACTTGTAAGGTCGCCTCAAGCGAGCATCAAGGGGCTGGGTGGCCTGCGGAGGGGGACTGCATGTCGGCGGGCAAGGCGTGGACGGTGAACCTGACGGGTGGCGCAGCCGCGGCGGTGCTGCTGGGACTCCTCGGCGCCTGCAGCGGACCGAGCGCGTACTGCCAGACCGTCCAGGATGACGAGCAGGTGCTCGACTCCTTCGACTCGGACAGGACGACCGAGGCCTACACCGGATACACAGCCGTCCTGACCGACATCAGCGAGGTCGCTCCGGCAGAGAGCAAGAAGCAGTGGACCACCATCGCTTCGGCGACCCGCGGTGTGCTGCAGGCCCACGACGAGGTCGGCTTCGCGCTCGACGACATGGCCGACGCGGACGAGCGAGCCTCGCTGTCCGAGTCCGACATCGCCGTGCTCGAGGAGGCCTACGCCTCGTTCAACGACACGCAAGCCGACCGCGAGGCGGTCGTCAAGGACGCCCAGAGCTCGTGCGACATCGACCTGAAGTAGCGAGAGGACCGAACAGATGGCACTGCCGAAACTGACGCCCGAGCAGCGAGAGGACGCCTTGGCGAAGGCGGCCGTCGCGCGGCGGGTTCGTGCCGAGGTCAAAAATCGTCTGAAGAACTCGGGCGCCACCCTGACCGAGGTCATCGACCAGTCCCGCACCGATGGCATCATCGCCAAGCTCAAGGTCGTGGACCTGCTGCGCTCCATGCCCGGAGTGGGCGCGGTCAAGGCCGCCGAGATCATGGATCGACTCGGCATCGCCGAGAGCCGGCGGCTGCGCGGCCTCGGCGCCAACCAGGTCTCGGCTCTGGTGGCCGAGTTCGATCCCGCGCGTGAGTGATCTGCGGCCCGATCGATCGCGGCTGGTCGTGCTGGCCGGTCCCACGGCCGTGGGCAAGGGAACTGTGGCGGCATGCGTGCGCCGTGACCACCCAGAGATCTGGATCTCGGTGTCGGTCACGACGCGACCGGCCCGCCCGGGCGAGGTCGACGGAGTGCACTACCACTTCATCGACGAGGCACAGTTCGACGAGCTGGAGGCCACCGGCGGGCTGCTGGAGTCGGCGCTCGTCCATGGTCGGGCCCGCTACGGCACGCCGCGTGCAGCGGTCGAGGAGCAGCTGGCCGCCGGCCGATCGGCGCTGCTGGAGATCGATCTGCAGGGTGCGCGGCAGGTGCGCAAGGCCATGCCCGACTCCCTGATGTGCTTTCTGGCCCCGCCGAGCTGGGAGGAGCTGACCCGCCGTCTGGTCGGCCGCGGCACCGAGTCCGCAGCGGAGCGTGAGCGACGTCTGGAGACGGCTCGGGTCGAGCTGGCCGCCGAGTCGGAGTTCGACGTCACCATCGTGAACACCGATGTTGGGACTGCCTGCGCAGAATTGGTACAGTTGTTCGTTGACGGACATGACTCTGCTCGCCCGGGCATCGAACCGTCCCGTTGAATCCTTCTCTCTCCAACTCTGTGAGGCTCTCTGTGTCCACCACGCGTTCCGTTGCCATCGGCATCACCAATCCGCCGCTGGACGACCTGCTGGAGAAGGCTGACAGCAAGTACAAGCTGGTGCTCTACAGCGCCCAGCGTGCTCGCCAGATCAACGCCTACTATTCCCAGCTCGGCGAGGGCCTGCTGGAGTACGTCGGCCCCCTGCTCGAGACAGACGTGCAGGAGAAGCCGTTGTCGATCGCGCTGCGCGAGATCAACTCCGACCTCCTGACCGTCGAGGACATCGACCCCACGGCCACGCCCGAGGCCTGATCCTCCCCGAGGACGCTCGTCATGACTGACGTGACACCCACCGCCGCCACCGGGCTCGACGTCGTCCTGGGCGTCAGCGGTGGGATCGCGGCCTACAAGGCCGCTGAGGTGCTGCGCCTGTTCACCGAGGCGGGGCACCGCGTGCGCGTCGTGCCCACTGCGGCGTCGCTGAACTTCGTGGGAGCCGCCACGTGGGAGGCGCTGTCGGGCCAGCCGGTCCAGTCCGAGGTGTTCGACCACGTCGACGAGGTCGCGCACGTGCGCATCGGTCAGTCCGCCGACCTCGTCGTGGTCGTGCCGGCCACCGCCGACCTGATGGCGCGTGCGGCCGCGGGCCTGGCCGACGACCTGCTCTCCACCACGTTGCTCACCGCTCGTTGTCCGGTCGTGCTCGCCCCGGCGATGCACACCGAGATGTGGGACCACGCCGCCACCGCGGCGAACGTCGCGGTCCTGCGCTCGCGCGGCGTGCACGTGATCGAGCCCGCCGTCGGTCGCCTGACCGGCGTCGACACGGGCAAGGGCCGACTCCCCGATCCCGCCGACATCGTGGCCGCTGCCCTCGGGCTGCTCGACCCTGTGCCGGCTCGTCCGCACGATCTGTCCGGCAAACGGGTCGTGGTGTCGGCTGGCGGCACCCGCGAGTACCTCGACCCCGTCCGGTTCCTGGGCAATCGATCGTCGGGACGGCAAGGGTGGGCTCTGGCCGAGGCCGCAGTCGCTCGAGGAGCCGAGGTCACGCTGGTCGCCGCCAACGTGGCCCTGGAGCCACCGGCCGGTGTCGAGGTCGTCTCGGTCGTCAGCACGGAGGATCTACGCCTCACCATGCTCGAGGCCGCCCGCGACGCCGACGTCGTGGTCATGGCTGCGGCGCCGGCCGACTTCCGCCCCGCCGAGTTCATCGGGACCAAGATCAAGAAGACGCCCGACGGTGCTGCGCCCCAGATCTCGTTGATCGAGAATCCCGACATCCTCGCCGAGCTCGTCGCCTCTCGGCACGGGGCCGCGTCGCCCGTGCTCGTGGGATTTGCCGCCGAGACCGGCGACGAGTCCGCCACCGTGCTCGAGCACGCCCGGGCCAAGCTCGCCCGCAAGGGGTGCGACCTGCTGGTCGTCAACGACGTCGGTGGAGGTCGCGTGTTCGGCAGCGAGGACACCGAGGCGGTCATCTTGTCCGCTGGCGGTTCCAGCACCGAGATCTCGTTCGGTCCCAAGATCGACCTGGCCCACGCCGTCTGGGACGCCTGCGTCCACGAGATGGACGATTGAGCGTCCACCCATCCTGATCGTTAGAGTGTTGTTCGTCGTGCGCCGCGCCAGCGGCCTGAATGAGGAGAGTTCGTGAGTCGTCTATTTACTTCCGAGTCCGTGACCGAAGGTCATCCGGACAAGATCGCCGACCAGATCAGCGACAGCGTGCTCGATGCACTGCTGGCCGAGGATCCCAAGAGCCGGGTGGCGTGCGAGACCTTCGTGACCACCGGCCTGGTCCTGGTCGGCGGCGAGGTCACCACCGAGGCCTACGTCGACATCGCGCGCATTGCGCGTGATCGCGTGCTGGAGATCGGTTACGACTCCTCCACCAAGGGCTTCGACGGAGAGTCCTGCGCCGTGCAGGTCACCCTCGACGCGCAGAGCCCGGACATCGCGCAGGGCGTGGACACCGCTGAGGAGACGCGCCTCGGTGGCGCCACCGATCCCCTCGACGCCCAGGGTGCCGGCGACCAGGGCCTCATGTTCGGCTTCGCGGTCGATGAGACCCCCGAGCTGATGCCGCTGCCGATCACGATCGCCCACCGGTTGGCCCAGCAGCTGACCCAGGTCCGCAAGGACGGCACGCTGCCCTACCTGCGCCCGGACGGCAAGACCCAGGTCACCATCGAGTACGACGATGACGACAGGCCCGTGCGGGTCGAGGCGATCGTGCTGTCCACGCAGCACGAGGACGGCGTCGACCTGGACCACCAGCTGCCGAACGACATCAAGAAGCACGTCATCGACACCGTGCTGGCGCAGTACGACATCGACACGTCGGACTACCGGTTGCACATCAACCCCACGGGCAAGTTCGTGATCGGTGGACCCATGGGTGACGCCGGCCTCACGGGCCGCAAGATCATCGTCGACACCTATGGCGGCTACGCGCGTCACGGTGGTGGCGCCTTCTCGGGCAAGGATCCGAGCAAGGTCGACCGCTCCGCCGCCTACGCCATGCGGTGGGTCGCCAAGACGATCGTCGCTTCGGGGCTCGCTCGCAAGGCCGAGGTCCAGGTCGCCTACGCGATCGGCGTGGCCAAGCCGGTCGGGTTCTACGTCGACACCTACGGCACCGAGACGGTCCCGGTCGACACGATCCGTGACGCCGTCCTGGAGGTCTTCGACCTGCGCCCCGGTGCGATCGTGCGCGATCTCGACCTGCTGCGTCCGATCTACGCGCAGACCGCTGCCTACGGCCACTTCGGCCGCGATGGTCTGCCGTGGGAGGACACCTCCCGCGCAGCCGCGCTCAAGGCCGCCGCCGGCGCCTGATCGCATCTGAGCCACGAGAACGCCCTCACCCGGACCGGGTGAGGGCGTTCTTACGTGTGCGGTCGCCTCAGGCGTCGCCGAGTACCCCGTCGATCTGACCCATGGCCGCGGTCAGGCCCTCCTCCATGCCCATCGCGAGCACCTGCTCCAGGGCCTCGCGCGAGTCGTAGGACGACACGGTCACCATCGTGGTGCGGCCGTCGGACTCGCTGAAGGTGAACACGAAGTGCGTGGCTGGCAGGTCGGCCACCGGGTTGCCGTCCGCGTCGGCGAAGTAGTCGTCCGCGGCGAACGACTCGCCCGGCTCGACCGCCGAGATCCGCCAGAGCCCGTGGTGCTGCTCGCCCTCCGGCGACGTCATGAAGTAGCGCATGACGCCACCGGGGGACAGGTCGTGCTCGACGACCGTGGCCGGGTAGGTCGGGGGTCCCCAGATGCGTTCGAGCTTGCGGGGATCGGCGTACAGGTCCCAGACCCTGTCCCGCGGGTGGTCGAATGTCGCGGTGACGGTCAGGGTGTGGTTCTCGAGATCCTTGTCGATCAGCAGGTCCATGTCATCGTCCTTCGTGGGTGGTGGGTGGATCGTGCGGTGTGGCGTCGAGCAGATCTGCCATGCGCTGGATCCGGCCCTCCCAGGCCTCGGCCAGCTGGTCCAGCGCTCGACGAGCACGCTGAACGGCATCCGGGTCGGAGCACACGAGGAGCTCCCGCCCGTGACGGTGCTTGGTGACGAGCCCCACCCGCTCGAGCACCGCGACGTGCTTTTGCACCGCCGCGAAGCTCATGGGATACGCCTCGGCCAAGCGGCTGACCGACAGCTCGCCCCCGACGGTGCGGCGCACGATGTCGCGGCGCGTGGCATCAGCGAGGGCGTGGAACAGGCGGTCCACCGTGGGGTCGTCCAGATCCATTAATACAACCATAAGGTTGTACGTTAGTCGGCGGCCGTGGATCTGGCAAGGTCTGAGGGGGAGCGACTCGGGTGTGTCCGGCCCGGCTGGTAGAAACACCCACGTGAGCGACACGGGTGGTGACGAGCGGAGCGACGAGCAGCTGGAGCTGATCGCCGCACCCGCGTCGCGGCACAAGGCTCGCGTCAAGCCCCCGCCCGACGCCGCGGCCGAGCTCCCGGTCGCCCGCGTCGCCGTCGACACCGGGCTGGCCCACCTCGACCGCCTCTTCGACTACCTGGTGCCGGCCGATCTCGACGACCAGGCGGTGGTCGGCAGCCGGGTCAAGGTGCGATTCGCTGGCCAGCAGGTCGACGGATTCGTGATCGAGCGCGTGGCCGAGTCCGCCCACGGTGGACGACTGGCCTTCCTGACCAAGGTCGTCTCGCCCGAGCCCGTGCTGTCCCCGGAGGTGCTGGGTCTCGCGCGCGACGTGGCCGACCGGTACGCCGGCTCGCTCGGCGACGTGCTGCGGCTCGCGGTGCCCCCTCGACACGCTCGAGCCGAGAAGGCGCGTCAGTCACCCGTCAGCATCGAAGGACCAGCCGACCCCGCCGTGTGGGCCGATCTGGCCGGTGGCCCGGCGATGATCGAGGCTCTCGCGTCGAGACAGAGCCCGCGGTCGTGGTGGAACGCGCTGCCCGGATCCGATCCAGCCCTGCTGGTGGCCCAGGCCGTACTGGCGACCGTGCTCAGTGGTCGAGGCGCGATCATCTGCGTGCCCGACCAGCGCGACGTCGAGCGGTGGCGTGTCACCTTCGCCGAGGTGCTCGGTGCCGACGGATTCGTCGTGCTGACCGCCGGGCAGCCGCCGGCCGAGCGGTGGCGCTCGTTCCTCGCGGCGTCGCGAGGTGCGGTGCGAGTGGTCCTCGGCACGCGAGCAGCGGCCTACGCCCCGGTCACGGACCTCGGTCTCCTGGGGCTGTGGGACGACGGCGACGATCTCTTCGAGGAGCCGCGAGCCCCCTACCCGCACACCCGGGAGGTCATGCTGCTGCGGGCCTCGCGGGAGAAGTGCGGGTTGCTGGTGGGTGGACACGCCCGCACCGCCGAGGGCCAGTCCCTGGTGGCGTCGGGCTGGTGCGACGAGCTGGTGGCCGATCAGCCGACCCGTCGCACACGGTGGCCGCGGGTCACCCTCACCGACGGCAGCGTCGACGGCGCCGCGCCGGTGCGTCTGCCGCGTGAGGTCTTCGCCGCGGTGCGCGCGGCCGCCGGGCCGGTGCTGGTGCAGGTGCCGAGGCGCGGCTACCGCACCTCGCTGGCCTGTCAGCGATGCCGTGCGTCGGCACGCTGCGCGGCCTGCGAGGGCGCCCTGGTGCAGACCGGCGCCGCCACGGCCCCGGTGTGCCGGTGGTGCGGCACGGTGGCCGATCCCTGGTCGTGCCGGGAGTGCGGGGGGTCCGTGCTGCGCGCGCCGACCGTGGGTCAGCTGCGCACGGCCGAGGAGTTCGGGCGAGCCTTCCCCGAGCAGACCGTGGTCACCAGCGGCGGCTCCCACGTCCTCGCCGAGGCGCCCGGCGGCCGCACCATCGTGCTCGCCACGCCGGGGGCGGAGCCGCCAGCGCCCCAGGGCTACTCCGTCGTCGTGCTGCTCGACACCTGGCTCATGCTGGCCCGCGACGACGTGCGCATCCTCGAGGAGTCGCACCGCCGCTGGTTCAACGCCCTCGCTCTGTCCGGGCCAGGAGCGCAGGCCGTCGTGATCGGCGATCCGGCCCAGCTGCAGGCCCTGGTCCGTGCTGATCCGGTCGGCCTGGCCGAGCGTGAGCTGGCCGACCGGGCCGAGACGCACCTGCCACCTGTCGCGCGCCTGGCCGGTATCGAGGCCGACGCCGAGGTGCTCGCCACGCTGGTCGAGCGATCGTGGCCTCCGCACACCGAGGTGCTCGGCCCGGTGCCGCTCGACCCACGCGATCCGGCCTCGCCGCAACGCCTCATCCTGCGCACCCCCCGCCGCGAGGGCGCCGCGCTGTCGCGCGCGCTGCAGGAGGTCGCGGCCGAGCGCAGCGCAGCCAAGCTCCCCGGCGTCCGCATCCAGGTCGACCCCACCCGCCTCTGATCCCACCCGTCACATGATTCCCAGGATCTCCTGGGAATCCTGCACGTCTCCCAGGTTCCAACAGGGGAGAGGCGCCAGGTTTCGGGGAGAGGCTTGTCCCTGTGGGTCGTAGCGTGGAGCCATGATCACGCACACCCTCGCCTCCGGACGTCAGCTGCCCGCAGTCGGTTTCGGCACCTACCCCCTGAGCGGCGACGACGGCATCGCCTCGATCGTCTCGGCCATCGAGGTCGGCTACCGGCTGATCGACACGGCCGTGAACTACGAGAACGAGACCGAGGTCGGGGAGGCGATCCGCCGCTCCGGCGTCGACCGCGACGACCTGCTCGTCTGCAGCAAGCTGCCCGGCCGCGACCACGGCTACGACGACGCGATCGCCTCGACGCGCGGATCGCTCGACCGGCTCGGCCTCGACCATCTCGACCTGCACCTGATCCACTGGCCGAACCCGAGCCAGGACCAGTACGTCGAGGCGTGGCGCGCCCTGGTCGACCTGCAGCGCGAGGGACTCGTGCGCGACATCGGGGTCTCCAACTTCACGGCGACACACCTGGACCGGATCATCGACGCGACCGGCGTGACGCCGGCGGTCAACCAGATCGAGCTGCACCCGTACTTCCCCCAAGTGACGATGCGGCAGGTCAACTCCGCCCGCGGCATCGTGACCGAGTCGTGGAGCCCGCTGGGCAAGAAGCAGGCCCCGTTCGCCGAGCCGGTCGTGGTCGCAGCGGCCGAGCGCCTCGGCGTGACGCCCGGCCAGGTGATCGTGCGGTGGCAGCTGCAGATCGGCGCCCTGCCGATTCCCAAGTCCGGCACGCCGTCGCGGCAGCGCGAGAACCTGGACGTCGACGGCTTCGAGCTGGCCGATGACGAGGTCACCGCGATCACCGCGCTCGGCCGGTCGGACGGTCGCCTGTTCGACGGCGACCCGGACACCCACGAGGAGATGTGATCGCGACCGACAACTAGGCTCGGCGAGTGAGACTCGTCTTTGCCGGAACGCCTGAGGCCGCCGTCCCCAGCCTCGAGGCGCTGGTCGCCAGCCGACACGAAGTGGCTGCCGTCATCACGCGGCCCGATGCAGCGGCCGGTCGGGGCCGCTCGCTGCGTCCCTCCCCCGTGGCCGTAGCGGCTCGGGTCCACGGCATCGAGGTGCTCGCGCCGCAGAAGGCGTCGGCCCCGGACTTCCTCGACCGCCTCCGAGTGATCGATCCGGCCTGCATCCCGATCGTCGCGTACGGCGCACTGATCCGCCGCGAGGCGCTCGACATCCCCGAGTTCGGCTGGATCAACCTGCACTTCTCGGTGCTGCCGTCGTGGCGTGGAGCTGCACCGGTGCAGCGCTCGATCATGGCCGGCGACGAGGTGACCGGTGCCACCGTGTTCAGCCTCGTCGAGGGTCTCGACGAAGGTCCGGTGCTGGGCACCATCACCGAACGCATCCGCCCTGACGACACCTCCGCGATCCTGCTGGACCGACTGGCCGGACTCGGCAGCACGCTGCTGACCGACGTCGTCGATCACATCGAGGACGGCGACATCGGAGCGGTCCCGCAGCCGGAGGAGAACATCTCCTACGCCCACAAGCTCACGACCGAGGACGGCCAGATCGGGTGGAATCGTCCCGCCTTCGCGATCGACCGGCAGATCCGTGGCTGCACCCCGGCACCCGGGGCCTGGACACTGCTGGAAGACGCTCGTCTCAAGATCGGCCCGGCCACCATCGCCGAGGACTCCACGCTCGAACCGGGCCACCTCGGCGTGGGGAAGCGTGAGGTGCGGGTGGGTACCGCGACGACCGACCTCGTGCTGGGGGACGTGCAGGCGGTGGGCAAGAAGCAGATGGCCGCGGCGGACTGGGCGCGTGGCACACGACCTGCCGACGGCACGGTGCTGGGATGACAGATCCTGTCCGGTCCATCGCCTTCGCCGCGCTGCGCGCTGTTGACGAGCGCGATGCCTACGCCAACCTCGTGCTGCCCGACATGCTCGTGCAGCACCAGATCGAGGGACGCGACGCCGCCTTCGCCACCGAGCTGGTGCACGGCACGTTGCGCCGCCGGGGCACCTACGACGCCGTCATCGATCGCGTCGCAAGCAAGGGCATCGGCTCCATCGACCCGCCGGTCCTCGACGCGTTGCGCCTGGGGGCGCACCAGCTGCTCAGCATGCGGGTGCCGGCGCACGCCGCGGTGTCGACCACGGTCGACATCGTGCGTCGCGAGGTGGGACACAAGCCCGTGGCATTCGCGAACGCGCTGCTGCGCAAGATCGGTCAGAAGGACCTGGACGGGTGGCTCGACGCCACCACCGAAGGCCTGCATGCCGACGACGCACGCGCGATCCGGCACTCTCACCCGCGATGGATCGTCGAGTCGCTGCGCGACGCACTGGGCGGCCACGCCACGCAGATCGACAAGCTGCTGATGGCCAACAACGAGCCGCCCAAGGTGACGCTCGTGGCGCGTCCTGGTCTGATCGAGGCGGAGGATCTGCCCGGTGTGCCCGGTCTGCTCTCGCCCTACGCACGGATTCTCGACGCCGGGATGCCCGGGGAGATCGAGGCCGTGCGCGAGGCCCGCGCGGGCGTGCAGGACGAGGGCTCCCAGCTGGTGGCCATCGCTGCCGCCGACGCCGCGGTCGACGGTTCGGACACACGCTGGCTCGACCTGTGCGCCGGGCCCGGAGGCAAGGCGGCCCTGTGGGGTGCCATCGCAGCCCAGCGCGGTGCCTCGCTCGTGGCCAACGAGATGCAGCCGCATCGCGCCGTGCTGGTCAGCAAGGGTGTGCGCCGACTCGACAACGTCGAGGTCACGGTGCACGACGGGCGTGACGCACCCTGGGAGCCGGCGTCGTTCGACCGGGTCCTCGTCGACGCCCCGTGCACCGGACTGGGTGCCCTGCGTCGGCGCCCCGAGTCCCGGTGGCGGCGGCAGTCGTCCGACCTCGACCAGCTGGTGCCGTTGCAGAAGGCCCTGCTGGCCCGAGCGCTCGAGCTCACCCGGCCCGGCGGCGTCGTGGTCTACGCCACCTGCTCGCCGCACCTCGCCGAGACCACCGGCGTGCTCGAGGCGGTCACGGCGGACCGCGATGACGTGCAGGTGGAGTCCACGCGCCAGCTGTGGCCGCACATCGACGGCACGGACGCGATGTTCTTCGCCGTCCTGCGCCGCTCCTGACCCGATCCGGTCGAGGTTCGACCCCTTCGTCAGCCCGGGCCCCAGGTATCGGTCACAAGTCCAGGAAGTCGCGCACCCACTGACGCACAGCTTCGACGGTCGACCCGTCGACCCGGCCTGCAACCCCGACGATGCGCTGGCGGGACACGGTCCGGATCTGCTCGGTCATGGCCCAGGAGGCTCGGGGTAGATCGCCGCCGTCGATCTGCACGTGGTTGGGCCAGCCGCGATCCACGCTCGTCACCGGGACGACGATGGCGAGCGTGTCGATCACCTGGAGGTAGTCCGTGCCAGCGACGACCATCGCAGGGCGCCGTCCCGACTGCTCGCGCCCGACCGACACGTCGGGTGAGACCCAGACGAGGTCGCCGGGGCTCAGGTCAGGCACGGTCGATCCGGTCCCAGTTCTCGACCTCCGCCGCATACGAGGCCAGGTCGTCGGCAGACGTCGACTCGATTGCCGTGCGCACCCGTGCGAGGCGGCGTTGACGTTCGCCCAGGTCGGCCAGGTGCGTGAGGTGCTGACCGAGTGTGCGGTTCTCGGCCGACGCCTGCTCCTTCAACCGGTCGCGGACCTCGGTGGAGACTTTGATCGTCGTGATGGTCATACTCTGAGTATACCTGCAGGGATACCGGCTACGCTCGCCTCGTGGGCATACAGATCTCGCCGAGCATGTTGAGCTCGGACTTCGCCAATCTCGAGGCCGAGGCGGCGCGCATCGCCGGAGCCGACTGGCTGCACGTGGACGTCATGGACAACCACTTCGTCCCCAACCTGACCTTGGGCGCGCCGGTGATCGAGGCGCTCGCGAAGGTGGCGAAGCAGCCCATCGACGCCCACCTGATGATCGAGAACCCGGATCAGTGGGCGCCGTCGTTCGTCGAGGCGGGAGCGGGCAGCGTCACGTTCCACGTCGAGGCTGCGGCCGCTCCGGTCCGGCTGGCTCGCGAGATCCGAGCGCTGGGAGCCCGCGCCTCCATGGCGCTCAAGCCCGCCACTCCCATTGAGCCGTACCGGGACATGCTCGGTGAGCTCGACATGGTGCTGATCATGACGGTCGAGCCCGGCTTCGGCGGTCAGTCCTTCCTGGATCTGTGCCTGCCCAAGATCGAGCGCACCCGCACGCTGATCGAGCGCCACGGTGGCGAGATCTGGCTGCAGGTCGACGGTGGTGTCTCGGTCGACACGATCGAGCGGTGCGCGGCCGCTGGTGCCGACGTGTTCGTGGCCGGATCGGCCGTCTTCGGCGCGGACGATCCCGACGCCATGATCTCCACATTGCGAGACCTCGCCTCGGCGCAGGACGTCGACGAGTAGAATCGACTTATTCGAGCAATTGCTCGCGTGCTCCGGGGTCGGTGCAATTCCGAACCGGCGGTGACAGTCCGCGACCCGCGGTCCCATCTCGGTGGGGTCCGGTTGAGCCGGTGGAATTCCGGTGCCGACGGTGAAAGTCCGGATGAGAGGCGCACGCAGGCGACGCACCCCGTGCGTGGCCTGTCCCCGGATCGCGCGTGCAGCGACACCGGAGGACGACATGGCCAGCGACATCGAGATCGACGCCCTGCGTCGTGCGCTCGAGATCGCCCGTGCGCGCGGCAACGCCCTTCCGAACCCCACGGTCGGTTGCGTGCTGCTGTCCCCGGAGGGTCGCGAGATCGCCAGCGGGGCGACGGTGCGGCACGGTGTGCACGCCGAGATCGAGGCGCTGCGAGCCGCGGGCGGCGCCGCGCACGGAGCGACCGCGGTCGTCACCCTCGAGCCGTGCAATCACACCGGCCGCACGGGTCCGTGCTCCCAGGCCCTCGTCGAGGCGGGTGTCCGGCGGGTCGTGTTCGCGCAGTCCGATCCTCACGAGACCGCCGCCGGTGGCGCGGCCGCACTCGCGGCAGCGGGCCTCGACGTGGAGGGCGGTGTGCTCGTGGATGAGACCGCCGATCTCAACGCCGCCTGGTCCTTCGCCGTCACCGAGAACCGGCCCTTCGTCACCTGGAAGTACGCAGCGACCCTCGACGGTCGTAGCGCCGCCCCCGACGGCACCAGCCAGTGGATCACCGGGCCCGAGGCGCGCCGCGACGTGCACAGGCTGCGTGCCGAGGTCGACGCAGTGATGGTCGGCACCGGGACGGTCCTGGCCGATGATCCCCGACTGACGATCCGCGACGCCGACGACCAACCACTGGCCCCGGACCGCCAACCCCTGCGCGTCGTGGTCGGCCAGACCGACATCCCCGCGACCGCGCGGGTGCGCGACAGCTCCGCCGAGACCCTCGTGGTCGCCTCGCGTGATCCCCACGCGGTGCTGGCCACCCTGGCCGACCGCGAGATCCGTCACGTCTGGCTCGAGGGCGGCCCGCGGCTGGCGGGTGCCTTCTGGGATGCAGGACTCGTCGATCGCGTCATCGCCTATCTCGCGCCCACGCTCCTCGGGGCCGGTCACTCGGCCCTCGCCAGCGCCGCGACGACCCTGACCGATGGACGACGGCTCGACATCACCGACCTGAGAACCCTCGGACCTGACCTTCGCATCATGGCAACACCGACAGCACGAGAGGAGCTGGTCTGATGTTCACCGGACTGGTGGAGGAGATCGGCACGGTCACCGCGATCGAGTCGCTCGGTGACTCGGTACGTCTCACGGTGAGCGGGCCGGTCGTGACCGGCGACGCCGCGCACGGGGACTCGATCGCCGTCAACGGCTGCTGCCTGACCGTGATGGCCCAGGACGGCGGGACCTTCAGCGCCGACGTCATGGCCGAGTCGCTCGACAAGACGTCGCTGGGCGATCTCGGCGTCGGGGACCCGGTCAACCTGGAACGCGCGATGGCGGTGGGACAGCGGTTCGGCGGTCACATGGTGCAGGGGCACGTGGACGGCACCGGTCGTCTGATCGATCGCACACCCAGTGCGCACTGGGAGGTCCTGCGCTTCGAGCTGCCCGAGCACCTGGCCCGCTACCTGGTCGACAAGGGTTCGATCACGGTCGAGGGCACGTCGCTGACCGTCGTCGAGGTCCGTGACCGCACCACGGACGAACCCGCGTGGTTCTCGGTGTCCCTGATTCCCACGACCCTGGCCGACACCACGCTCGGCACCCTCGTCCCGGGTGACCGGGTCAACCTCGAGGTCGACATCCTCGCCAAGCACATCGAGCGGCTCCTGGCTCGCCAAGCAGACACACACCGTGAAGGAGACACCCATGAGTGAGCAGATCCGGCTCGACAGCATCGAGCAGGCCATCGCCGACATCCGTGACGGCAAGGCTGTCGTCGTGGTCGACGACGAGAACCGCGAGAACGAGGGCGACATCATCTTCGCGGCCAGCAAGGCGACGCCCGAGCTGATGGCGTTCCTCGTGAGGTACTCCAGCGGCCTGGTGTGCGCCCCCACGACCGGAGAGATCCTGGACCGGCTCGCCATCCCGCTGATGACACCGCACAACCGCGAGAAGATGCGCACCGCGTACACCGTGTCGATCGACGCCCGCGACAACATCACGACGGGCATCTCGGCCACCGACCGGGCCCGCACCTGCCGGGTCCTGGCCGACTCGGCCACCGAGCCGTTCGAGCTCAACCAGCCAGGCCACATCATTCCGCTGCGCGCCAAGCCCGGGGGAGTCCTGGAACGTGCCGGGCACACCGAGGCGGCGGTGGACCTGACCCGTCTTGCGGGGCTCACCCAGGCCGGAGTCATCGGCGAGGTCCTGCACGACGACGGCACGCTGCAGCGGCTACCGGCTCTGCGGGAGTTCGCCGACCAGCACGGGCTGTCGCTGGTCTCCATCGAGGACCTCCAGGTGCACTTGCGGCTGCACGAGTCACAGACCGACCGGATGGCCACGACTCGGCTGCCCACGGAGTTCGGCGAGTTCACGGCCCACGGATTCCGTGACCGCATCGACGGTGCTGAGCACATCGCGCTGGTCTACGGAGACCTCGACTCCGGGACCGACGTGCTGACCCGCATCCATTCGGAGTGCTTGACCGGCGACGTGCTCGGCTCGCGGCGCTGCGACTGCGGCCCGCAGCTGGACCTGGCGATGACCGAGATCACCCGCCACGGCGCCGGGGTCGTGGTGTACCTGCGCGGCCACGAGGGTCGTGGCATCGGACTGCTGCACAAGCTGCAGGCCTATCAGCTGCAGGACTCCGGCGCCGACACGGTCGACGCCAACATCGAGCTCGGCTTCGGCGAGGACGAGCGGGACTACGCCGCCGGGGCTCAGATCCTGCGCAACCTGGGCGTCACGTCGGTGCGGTTGCTGACCAACAACCCGGACAAGACCACGGCACTGGAGGCGTACGGGGTCAAGGTGGCCGAGCGTCTTCCCCTGCTGATCGAGCCGAATCCTGACAGCCTGCGCTACCTGCAGACGAAAGCCGAGAGAATGGGCCACGACCTTCCCGGGTTGAGCTCGAAGGAGCGGTCATGAGTGGAGCGGGAGCACCGACCCTGACGATCGACGCCAGCGGTGCACGAGTCGTGATCGTGGCCTCGTCGTGGCACACCGAGGTGATGGACGGTCTGATCGCCGGTGCCCGGGCCGCTCTGGCCGACGCGCAGGTCACCGACGTCGAGCTGGTGCGCTCGCCCGGTTCGTTTGAGCTGCCCATCGTGAGTCAGGCAGCTGCTCGTGGGGGAGCGGACGCCGTGATCGCCCTCGGCGTCATCATCCGCGGTGGCACGCCGCACTTCGAGTACGTGTCTGCGGCGGCCACCGACGGGCTCGCCCGGGTCGCACTGGACACCGGTGTGCCCATCGGCTTCGGTCTGCTGACCTGCGACGACGACGCACAGGCGCTCGACCGGGCCGGACTGCCGGACTCCCGCGAGGACAAGGGGCGCGAGGCGGTCGAGGCGGCCCTCGCCACGCGTGCGGTGTTGATCGGCTCCTTCGGCTCGGGAGCTCGCAGCAGCTGACGTCCGGTACCAGAGTCTTCCTTCTGGTACTGAAAGCTGTAGGTTGTGGCCATGGTGCAGACCGTCGCGCGACCGCATCGGCGCCACCTGGCCGTGCTCGACGAGCTCGTCGAGGTGTTCTGCGCCGAAGGCTTCGCCGACACCACGCTCAGCGATCTGGCCGCGCGGCTCAAGTGCTCCAAGAGCACCCTGTACGCCGTCGCGGCCAGCAAGGAACAGCTGATCGCGGCCGTCGTGCGTGAGTTCTTCCGCCGCGCGACCGAGCGGGTCGAGGCCGCTGTTGCCCCCCACCGCGACCCGGTCGAGGCCATCGGCGTCTACCTGGAGGCCATCTCGGTCGAGCTGGCTGCCGGGTCACCGGAGTTCTTCGCCGATCTGGAGAACTTTGCGCCGGCCCGCGAGATCTACACCCGCAACACCGAGCTCGCGGCCGACCGGGTCCAGGAGCTGGTGCGTGCCGGTGTGTCCCACGGCCCGGGGATCGACCCGCGTTTTCTCGGTGTCGTCGCCGGCCAGGTGATGGAGGCCATCAACCGCGGACGCATCAGCGACGCCACCCATCTCGACCACGCGACCGCCTACCGGGCGCTCGCGGCGCTCATCACTGCCGGAGCGACCGGCACTCACGAGAGGACCACCACATGATCAGCACGAGCTTCACCGCCGAGTACGGCGTCGACCACCCGATCCTGTGCGGGGGCATGACCGGCCTGGGCACCGCCGAGCTGATCTCGGCGGTCGCCAACGCCGGCGCCCTGGGGTTCCTGACCGCACTGACCCAGCCGTCGCCGGAGGCGCTGTCGGCCGAGATCGCCCGCACCCGCGAGATGACCGACAAGACGTTCGGCGTGAACCTCACGATCCTGCCCACGATCAACCCCGTGCCCTACGACGAGTACCGCGCGGCGATCGTCGAGGCCGGCATCACGGTCGTCGAGACCGCCGGATCGAGCCCCGAGCCCCACCTTCCGGACTTCCACGCTGCGGGCATCAAGGTCATCCACAAGGCCACCTCGGTGCGACACGCTCTGTCGGCGCAGCGCAAGGGCGTCGACGCCATCAGCATCGACGGCTTCGAGTGCGCCGGACACCCCGGTGAGGACGACGTCCCCGGCCTCATCCTCATTCCGGCAGCCGTCCGCGCCCTCGACATCCCGGTGATCGCGTCGGGCGGCCTCGCGACAGGGCCGGGCCTGGCCGCGGCCCTGGCGCTCGGCGCCGTCGCCGCCAACATGGGAACTCGGTTCATGGCGACCCACGAGGCCCCGATTCACGAGAACGTCAAGCAGCAGATCGTCGCCAACGACGAGCGCGACACGGTCCTGGTGTTCCGGGACTTCCACAACACCGCCCGCGTGGTGCGCAACTCGGTCTCCGAGCAGATCGTCGAGATCGCCGGCCGAGACGGCGCCACCTTCGACGACGTCGCCGCACTCGCCTCGGGTCAGCGCGGACGCCAGGCCGTGCTCGCCGAGGGCGACATGGAAGGCGGCATGTGGTGGGCCGGACAGGCCCAGGGGCTCATCGACTCCGTCGGCAGCGTCCAGGACGTGATCGACGAGATCATCGCCGAGGCGGAAGCCACCATCGATCGACTGCCCTCGCTGCGCAGCTGACCCCGCGCGGCGTGTGCCACATGGTGACCGGGCTCCCTGGTGTCCTCCGGTCCGCCTAGACTTCGCTGGGTGAAGACCGCCAGGAAGGGTGAACCGTGCAGGCCTGCCTGAACGGCGCGCGCAGCAGCGACGAGCACCCGGTGATCGCCGTGACGCCCGAGGCATGCGCGGCCGAGGCCGTCGCCGCGGTCGAGGCCGGCGCCGACGACCTGCACATCCATCCCCGTACCGCTGACGGCCGCGACAGTCTCGTCGCCGACGACGTCGCACGGTGGGTTGGCGCGGTGCGAGCCGTCTGCGACCTGCCGGTCGGCGTCACGACGGGGGCCTGGGCGTGGTGCGGAGGACTGTCGGCCCCCCAGGCCGTCCGTTCCTGGTCGGTCCTGCCCGATCACGCGTCGGTCAACTGGCACGAGCGTGAGTCCGAGCAGATCGCCGAGGCCCTGGTCGAACGTGGCGTCCGCATGCACGCCGGACTCTGGACCGAGGAGTCGACGCGTCGCTGGGCGGACTCGCCGTGGCCCGAACGCACAGCATGCGTCCTGCTGGAGCTCTCGGACTCTCCGGACCAGACCGAGCTCGCCCGTCGTCTGGTGGACCTGGTCGTCGAGCGCCTGGGCGATCGAGAGGTCCCGATCCTGCTGCACGGAGAGGGCCTGTCGGCGTGGCCGGTGCTCGACTGTGCGGTTGCCTGGGGTGTGCAGGCACGCATCGGGCTCGAGGACGTGCTGGTCGGTCCTGACGACGAGGAGGTCGGCGGCAATGCCGACCTGCTGCATCTCGCGGCGCGCCGATAGACTCCTGCTCGATGAAGACCTTCGACGATCTGTTCGCGGAGCTCGCCGCCAAGGCGCGTGACCGACCCGAGGGCTCGCGCACCGTCGCCGAGCTCGATGCCGGTGTCCACACGATCGGCAAGAAGCTGGTCGAGGAGGCCGCCGAGTCCTGGATGGCTGCCGAGCACGAAGGCCCCGAGCGCACGGCCGAGGAGATCAGCCAGCTGCTGTATCACGCGCAGGTGATGATGCTCGCGGCCGGAATCTCGCTGGACGACGTCTACGCCCACCTGTGATCGCCCGCCCCCTCACCCGACGCCCCCTCACCCATCGCAGAGCTCCCGAGGACATCCCATGCTGAGAGTCGCCGTCCCCAACAAAGGCGCCCTGGCCGAGTCGGCCGCCGAGCTGCTGTCCGAGGCGGGCTACCGTCAACGGCGCAACCCCAAGGACCTGGTCACGATCGACGCCGACAACGGGGTCGAGTTCTTCTACCTGCGTCCGCGCGACATCGCGATCTACGTCGGCGAGGGGACGCTCGACGTCGGCATCACGGGCCGTGACCTCCTGCTGGACTCGGGCGCCGATGCGGTCGAGGACGCGACCCTCGGCTTCGGAGCCTCGACCTTCCGCTTTGCAGCACCCACGGGGGCCATGACCCGCGTCGAGGACCTCGCAGGCTGCCGCATCGCGACGTCATACCCCGGCATCGTCCGGTCTTTCCTGGGCGCGCGCGACATCGAGGCCGAGGTCGTGCGGCTCGACGGAGCGGTGGAGTCCTCGGTGCGTCTCGGTGTGGCCGATGCCATCGCCGATGTCGTCGAGACGGGCAGCACGCTCAAGCAGGCCGACCTCGAGGTCTTCGGCGAGCCGCTGCTGTCCTCGGAGGCCGTGCTGATCACGCGGCGTGACCCTGAAGCAGCAGACGGCTTCGAGGTGTTCCGCCGGCGCATCGACGGCGTGATCACAGCTCGCACCTACGTGATGATGGACTACGACATCCCCTCCGACGCCGCCGAGAAGGCCATCAGCCTGACGCCTGGTATCGAGTCACCAACGGTCTCCCCGCTGCATCGGGACAACTGGGTCGCCGTGCGGTCGATGGTGCCGCGGGTCGACGCCCAGAAGGTCATGGACGACCTGTACGGCGTCGGGGCCCGCGGCATCCTCGTCACCGACATCCTCGCGTGTCGGATCTGAGCGTGTCGTCACTCAGCTGGAGGCCCGGGGGATCGCGCTACGTCGCCTACGGCGTGGCCGTGATCCTGCTGGTCATGACGGCCGTCATCGGGGCTGCGCTGCCCGAGGACATCACCTTCACGCCGGCTGAGCTCGTCACCCTGGCGCTGTTCCTGATCGCCACGATGGTGATGCTGCACGGGGTGGGACGCAGTCGGGTCACGGCCGACGAGGCTGGAATGCGCGTGACGAACGGGTACAAGCGGCACGACGTGGCCTGGAGCGACATCGAGGGCTTCAGCCTGAACACGGGCGCTCCCTGGCCCACCCTGGTCACGACCGACGACGATCGCATCATGCTGTTCGCGATCCAGGCGTCGGACGGGCCGTCGGCGCGTGCGGCCGTCGGGAGTCTGCAGACCCGGCTCGAGCAGTTCCGGGTCGATGAGTTCCGTCGCGAGCTCGACACCGATGGCGAGTCATGAGCCACGACCGCACCCTGGCCGAGCCGCAGTTCCCCGGGGACGACGGCTTGGTCGATCCGCGGCTCGAGGCTGCATTCGGCGACGACGCAGCGGTCTTCGAGGTTCTGCCAGAGGTACGCGTGTTCGTCCCGATCGTGCCCATCCTCGGCGAGAGCACTCCGACCGGTGGTGACAAGAATGCCGACATGGCGGCGGTGCTGATGACCGGCGCCGACGGGCGCACCGCGTTGCTCGCGTTCAGCAGCACCTCGACCATGACGCACTGGAGTGCAGACGCCCGGCCGGTGCCGGTGCTCGGCTCGGGCGCCGCCCAGGCGGCCCTCGACGAGGGAGCCAGTGCGATCCTGCTCGACCTCGGCAGCCCCACCTTCACGGTCGTCGAGCTGACGGCGCGGCAGGACCGCCCCAGCTCCTGACGCTCGATGTCCGGCACGAGGTCAGACGGCGATCGCGCGAACGGCCTGGTTCGCGCGGCCCGCGGACTGCTTGACCACCAGGGTTGACTCCCTGCTCGGGCCGGATCAGGCGGCGAGCCATGCGCGTGGTCATCGGCATCTTGGTCGAGGACGTCATGCCGGACCGGACGCCTCGGCGTGATTTCACCGGCGAGGACAACGCCTGATAGGCTGACACATGAAGTGGAGGCCACTCCCACCTGCATGATTGAGAAATCGTGGGGTCTTGCCAGTCGATGGTGCCGGTTCGTCCGGTCTGTCGTCTGACTGCGATCACTCGCGGACACGCTCCGCCGGTCGTGGAACCGTGGCCTCCGTTTCGACGGAGGCCATTTTTCTGTCCGGACACCGATGGACCTCCACCCACGAACCCCAGGAGGATCCATCACCACAGAGATGCGCGTCAACGACCGAATCCGCGTGCCCGAGGTACGTCTTGTCGGTCCAGGCGGAGAACAGGTCGGCATCGTTCGCATCGAAGATGCCCTGCGGCTTGCCGCCGAGGCAGACCTTGACCTCGTCGAGGTCGCACCGACGGCTCGTCCGCCGGTCTGTCGCCTCATGGACTACGGCAAGTTCAAGTACGAGAACGCACAGAAGGCGCGCGAGTCGCGTCGCAACCAGACCAACACCGTCATCAAAGAGATGAAGTTGCGTCCCAAGATCGACCAGCACGACTACGACACCAAGAAGGGTCACGTCGTGCGGTTCCTCAAGGGGGGCGACAAGGTCAAGATCACGATCATGTTCCGCGGACGCGAGCAGCACCGACCCGAGCTCGGGTACCGGCTCCTGCAGCGTCTGGCCGCCGACGTGGAGGATCTCGGCTTCATCGAGTCCAACGCCCGCCAGGACGGCCGCAACATGACGCTGGTGCTCGGGCCGCACAAGAAGAAGTCCGAGGCCCAGGCCGAGGTCAAGGCCGAGAAGGCGATCACCACCGCCGAACGCGCTGCTGAGAAGGAGGCCGACGAGGCCGCCGACAAGGCGCACCGCGAGGCCCATCACGAGACCGCCACACCCAAGAAGCCACGTCGTCGTTCAGAGAACCTCGACCCGGACATGGAGGCATAGATGCCTAAGTTCAAGCCCCACTCGGGGATGAAGAAGCGAGTCAAGCGCACCGGTAGCGGCAAGCTCCGTCGCGAGCAGGCCAACCGTCGGCACCTCGCCGAGTACAAGACGTCCACCCGCAAGCGCCGCCTTGAGGGCACCACCGACGTCGCGAAGTCCGACACCGCCCGCGTCAAGAAGATGCTCGGCCTCTAAACCCGCCTGACCCACAGATCCAAGGAGTACCGACATGGCACGCGTCAAGCGTTCAGTCAACGCCCAGAAGAAGCGTCGCGTCACACTCGAGCGCGCCTCGGGTTACCGCGGTCAGCGCTCACGCCTGTACCGCAAGGCCAAGGAGCAGGTCACCCACTCGCTGGTCTACAGTTACCGGGACCGTCGCGCCAAGAAGGGTGACTTCCGTCGCCTGTGGATCCAGCGCATCAACGCTGCGGTTCGCGCCGAGGGCATGACCTACAACCGCTTCATCCAGGGGCTGCGGCTCGCGGGTGTCGAGGTCGACCGCAAGGTCCTCGCGGACCTCGCCGTGCACGAGCCTGCTGTGTTCTCGACCCTGGTCAAGACCGCTCGGGCAGCACTTCCGGCCGACGTCAACGCACCTGTTGCGTCTGCCTGAGACACCCACCACCCGTGGCGAGCACGCCTGATCGTGTCGTGACCGTTCGTTCTGGACGCGTCAAGCACAGTCGGCGGCTCGCCACTCGTGCGTTCCGGGCCGAGACCGGGGAGTTCCTCGCCGAGGGACCCCAGGCCGTGCGTGAAGCGCTGCAGATCCCCGGAGTCGTCCTCGAGGTCTTCGCCACCGGCGAGGCCACGAGTCGTCATCCCGAGCTGGTCGCCTCGGCAGGTGACGCCTGGGTGCAGGTCGACGACGACGTCGTCGCTGCGGTGGCGGACTCCGTCCACCCCCAGGGCATCGTGGCGCGGTGCCGCAGCACCATCGGTCAGCTCTCCGAGCTGCCCGGCCAAGCCGGTTTCGTCGTGGTCTGTGCCGACGTCCGCGATCCCGGCAATGCCGGTGCCGTCATCAGGTGCGCCGACGCCGCCGGTGCGGACGCCGTGATCTTGGCGGGCGACAGCGTCGACCCGCTCAATCCCAAGGCGGTACGCGCCACGGCCGGGAGTCTGTTCCACCTCCCGGTGCTGGTGGAACGTGACATCGGCGCAGTTCTCGCCGAGCTGCAGGGCCGAGGACTGCAGGTGCTGGCGGCGGACGGCACCGGTGACGTCGGGCTCTTCGATCCAGCCCTCGATCTCGCGGCGCCGACCGCGTGGCTGATGGGCAACGAGGCCTGGGGCCTGCCGACGGGGACCCGCGCGCTGGCTGACCACGTCGTGGCCGTTCCCCTCTACGGGCGGGCGGAGAGTCTGAATCTCGCCACTGCCGCGGCGGTGTGCCTGTACGCCTCGGCCGCCGCGCGTCATCGCTGACGCCAGCGCGGAGTGGCAGAGGTGACACCGCGTACTAGATTGGCCCGTCATGGACATCGATGATCATCCCGATGGCGTCATCATCGCGGGCCCGGACGGCATCGTGGAGTACGTCAACGACCGCATCAAGGAGATGTCCAAGGCCGTCGATGACGAGATGATCGGCATGCACCTGTCGACTGCTGTTCCGTTCGACGACCTGAACGGGAACTCCTGGTACGACTGCACGCAGCCGTACGACGGATACGCCCATCGCAGCCGACTGTCGGAGACCGCATGGTGGTCACCCCGCGGTAGCGAGTACCTGATCACCGCATCACTCGTGCGCGATCGACCCGCTGGCGCCGTCCAGCGCGTCATCGTCAGCGTGCGCAACGCCCGCGTCCGCAATCAGCGCGACCGGGAGCGTTCGGACCTGGTCGCGACGGCCGCCCACGAGCTGCGATCACCGCTGACCGGGATCAAAGGATTCACCTCCACCTTGCTCTCGAAGTGGGACAAGTTCACCGAGGAGCAGCGTCAGCTGATGCTCGAGACGGTCGATTCGGACGCCGATCGTCTGACCCGCCTGATCACCGAGCTGCTCGACGCAGCGCGCATCGATGCTGGCCGGCTGACTTTGCGGCGGGGACCCGTCCGTCTCGACGAGGTGGTGTCTCGGGTCCTGACCAATGTCTCCGCAGGATCCGGCGAGTCATTTCCCGTCGAGGTCGGACCCGACCTGGCCGTCATCTGGGGCGATGCGGATCGCATGACCCAGGTCGTCACGAATCTCGTCGAGAACGCGATGCGTCACGGCCTCGGACTGACCCGAGTGCTGGTGCACAACACCGTGCACCCCGACTACCAGGGTGGGGTCTCGTTGCAGATCCACGACCGGGGTCCTGGCATCCCCGCCGAGACGCGCCAGCGCGTGTTCAGCCGCTTCTGGCGCTCCGGCCCCGGCCAGGGGAGCGGCCTTGGCATGTACATCGTGCGCGGCATCGTGGAGCAGCACGGTGGATCGATCGACATCCAGGATGCCGACGGTGGCGGCGCCAACGTTCGCGTCTGGTTTCCGATCAACGAGCCCGAGACACTGAGCGACTGATCGGGGCCGACTGACGCTCGATAGACTCGGTCGGCACCTGCATCACACCCCTGCACGAGTCCCCCGGAAAGAGGTCAGCATGTCCACGCCCGCGGCACCGACCGCCGACGAAGTCGACCGACTGCGCGACGAGGCGGTCGTTGCCATCGACGCTGCCGTGACCCTCGCCGATCTCAAGCAGGTGCGACTCGACCACAGCGGGGACAAGTCGCCTCTTGCTCTGGCCAATCGTGGCATCGGGCAGCTGCCGACCGAGGACCGCAAGGACGCGGGTCGGCTCATCGGGCAGGCTCGTGGCGCCGTGCAGCAGGCGCTGGCCGCGCGCACCGCCGAGGTCGAGGCGGCCGAGGAGGAACGCGCGCTGATCGAGGAGCGCGTCGACGTCACCCTGCCGTGGGATGTCGAGCCGGTCGGAGCGCGCCACCCGCTGACCACCATCCAGGAACACGTCGCCGACATCTTCGTGGCCATGGGCTGGGAAGTCGCCGAGGGCCCCGAGGTCGAGGCCGAGTGGTTGAACTTCGACGCGCTGAACCTGGGCCCGGACCACCCGGCGCGCACGATGCAGGACACCTTCTGGGTGTCGCCCGAGAAGGCCGCAATGGTGCTGCGCACGCACACCTCACCGGTGCAGGCGCGCACCATGCTCGACCGCGAGCCACCTCTCTACGTCATCTGCCCGGGCCGGGTCTTCCGCACCGACGAGCTCGACGCCACGCACTCGCCGGTGTTCCACCAGGTCGAGGGCCTCGCCATCGACGAGGGCCTCTCGATGGCGCACCTCAAGGGCACGCTCGACCACTTCGCGCAGGCGATCTACGGCGATGACATGGTCACGCGCTTCCGCCCGTCGTACTTTCCCTTCACCGAGCCGAGCGCCGAGATGGACCTGCTCTGCTACGTGTGCAAGGGCAGGCCCGGCGAGGTCGCGGCCTGCCGCACCTGCCGCGGCGAGGGCTGGGTCGAGTGGGGTGGCTGCGGAGTGGTCAACCCGCGCGTGCTCATCGCTTGCGGGGTCGACCCCGAGAAGTACTCGGGCTTCGCCTTCGGCATCGGGCTCGATCGCACCATCACCGGTCGCTACGACATCGCCGACCTGCGCGATCTGTTCGACGGCGACATCCGTTTCACCCAACCGTTCGGAGTTGAGCTGTGAGAGTGCCGATCAGCTGGCTGCGCCAGTACGTCGACCTGCCAGCCGACCTCACGGCCGAGGCGTTGGCTGCACGTCTGACCGCATTCGACCTCAAGCTCGAGGAGATCGTGTCGTCGGGCATCTCAGGTCCGCTCGTGGTGGGTCGCGTGCTGGCGCTGGCTCAGTCGCCGCAGAAGAACGGCAAGACCATCAACTGGTGCCGCGTCGACGTGGGGGAGCACAACGACCCGAGCACGCCGGACGCTCCCCCCGCACCGGAGGCGGCAGATGGGAGCAGCGGCGACGTGCCGTCCCGTGGCATCATCTGCGGCGCCCACAACTTCGTCGAGGGCGATCTGGTCGTCGTGTCCTTGCCGGGTACCCGGCTGCCCGCGCTGGCCCACGTCATCGAGCACGGCGAGATCGGTGCGCGCAAGACCTACGGCCACGTCTCGGACGGCATGATCGTCTCGCTGGCCGAGATCGGTCGAACCGGCGACTCCCCGCTCATGGTGCCCGGGTCCGGCGCGGACGGCATCATCGTGCTCGAGCCGGGATCGGCCCAGCCCGGCGACGACGCCATCGGTCTGCTGGGGCTGGACGAGGTCGTGCTCGATCTCGAGGTCAATCCCGATCGTGCCTATGCCCTGTCGATGCGTGGAGTCGCCCGCGACGCGTCCATCGCGCTCGGCGTGTTGTTCCACGACCCCGCAGAGGTCACGGTCGACGTGGAGGGACCGTCGTACCCCGTGCGGGTCGACGACCCCGAGGCATGCCCCGTGTTCGTCACGCGGGAGGTGACCGGTTTCGATCCCACCGCCCCGAGTCCTGCCTGGTTGGTCGATCGGATCACGGCGGCGGGCATGCGGCCCATCTCGCTGGCCGTCGACGTCAGCAACTACGTGATGCTCGAGCTCGGCCAGCCGAACCACGCTTACGACCGCGCCAAGATCCGCGGCGACATCACCGTGCGGCGGTCGGGGGCAGGTGAGAAGGTCACCACCCTCGACGACGTCGAGCGCGTGCTCGATCCTGCAGATCTGCTGATCGCCGACGACGCCGGGCCCATCGGACTGGCTGGCGTGATGGGCGCTGCCCACGTCGAGATCGACGGCACCACGACCGACATCGTGATCGAGTGCGCCGCCTTCGACCCGCCCACGGTGTTCCGCATGGCGCGCCGACACAAGCTCTCGTCGGAGGCTTCCAGGCGCAACGAGCGGGGCATCGACGTCACGCTGCAGGCGCGCGCCGCCACCCGCGTGGCGGAGCTGCTGGTCGAGCTCGGCGGCGGAACGGTCGGCCGCGGTGTCACCATCGTCGGTGAGGCTCCTGCCAGGGCGACGGTCACCCTTCCCGCCGACCTGCCGGCCCGCATCAGCGGCGTCGACATCGATGCGGCCACGTGCGTCGAGGCGCTGCGGGCCAACTCCTGCACGGTCGAGCTCACCGACGCGACGCTGGCCGTCACGCCGCCGCCGTGGCGACCCGATCTCACCGACCCCTACGACATCGTCGAGGAGGTTCTGCGCGTCGTCGGCTACGACCAGGTGCCGTCCCTCCTGCCGCCAGCACCTGCAGGCCGCGGCCTCACGCACGCCCAGCAGCTGCGGCGGCGTGTCGGCCTGGTCGCCGCCGGCGCCGGACTGATCGAGGTCAAGACCTTCCCGTTCACCGGGCCGACCGCGCTTGATCGTCTCGGTCTGCCCGCCGACGACTCCCGGCGACAGCAGGTGCTCCTGGAGAACCCGCTCTCGGCCGAGGAACCTGGCATGACCACCACCTTGCTTCCCGGGCTGCTCAAGGCCTTGACGCTCAACGTCGGGCGCGGGCACCCCGACGTCCAGATCATGGAGCTCGGACGGGTCTTCCACCCCAAGCCGGCCGGTGCCGAGGCCCCGATCCTGCCGGTCGACCACCGGCCGAGCGCCGAGCAGATGGCAGCCTTCGCCGCTGCTCTGCCGGACCAGCCCCAGCATCTTGCCTTCGTGCTGGACGGTCAGCGCGAGCGCTCGGGCTGGAGCACCACGGGCCGCACGGCCGGCTGGTCCGATGCACTCGCGATCGTGCGACGCATCGCAGAGTCGCTCCACGTCGACCTCGTGGTCCGACAGGCCCAGCGGGCGCCGTGGCATCCCGGTCGCTGCGCCGAGATCGTCGTGCGGGCGGCATCTGATGTGCCCGGGTCCGGCACGGTGTCTGATGTGCCCGGGTCCGGCACGGTCATCGGTTACGCCGGTGAGCTGCACCCGCGCGTCGTGCGCGATCACGACCTGACCGGTGTCGTCGCGGCCGCGGAGATCGATCTCGACGCGCTGATCGCAGCCGCCCCGGTGGTCGGTCCGCGTCCGGACTTCTCGGCCTTCCCCGTCGCCAAGGAGGACCTGGCCCTCGTCGTGGCCGAGGAGGTCCCGGCCGAGACGGTCGCCGCGGCGCTGCGCGGTGCGGACCCGCTGATCGAGTCGGTAAGGCTGTTCGACGTCTACGTCGGCGACCAGGTGCCCGAGGGGCATCGATCGCTCGCCTTCGCGCTGCGCCTGCGGGCTCCCGACCGCACCCTGACCGACGAGGAGATCAAGGCCTCCCGAGAGGCTGCGGTCTCCGCTGCGGCTCGACTCGGCGCGACCCTCCGCTCCTGACTTCACGGCGAACCGCCGACCTCACCAACAGCCACGCCACCCAGACTGCAAGATATTGCAGAGTTGTGCAATACTGTGAGCATGTCCAAGGTACTCACCAGTCTTCCCGTCGGCGAACGCGTCGGCATCGCCTTCTCCGGAGGCCTCGACACGTCCGTCGCGGTCGCGTGGATGCGTGACAAGGGCGCCATCCCTTGCACGTACACCGCCGACATCGGCCAGTACGACGAGCCCGACATCTCCGGCGTGCCCGGTCGCGCCATGGAGTACGGGGCCGAGCTGGCCCGCTTGATCGACTGCAAGCGTCCGCTGGTCGACGAAGGGCTGGCCGCACTGGCCTGCGGCGCCTTCCACATCCGCTCGGGCGGCCGCACCTACTTCAACACGACGCCGCTGGGCCGCGCCGTCACCGGCACCCTCCTCGTGCGCGCCATGCACGAGGACGACGTCAACATCTGGGGTGACGGCTCGACCTTCAAGGGCAATGACATCGAGCGGTTCTACCGCTACGGGCTCCTGGCCAACCCTGAGCTGCAGATCTACAAGCCGTGGCTCGACGCTGCGTTCGTCGCCGAGCTGGGCGGCCGCACCGAGATGAGCCAGTGGCTCGTCGAGCGCGGCCTGCCGTACCGCGACAGCCAGGAGAAGGCCTACTCCACCGACGCCAACATCTGGGGTGCGACCCACGAGGCCAAGACGCTCGAGCACCTCGACGTCTCGCTGGAGACGGTCGAACCGATCATGGGCGTGAAGTTCTGGGACCCCGAGGTCGAGGTCGTCACCGAGGACGTCACGCTGTCCTTCGAGGAGGGACGCCCCGTCGCGATCAACGGCGTGCGGTACGACGACCCCGTCGCCCTGGTCCACGAGGCCAACGTCATCGGCGGTCGCCACGGCCTCGGCATGTCCGATCAGATCGAGAACCGCATCATCGAGGCCAAGAGCCGCGGCATCTACGAGGCCCCGGCCATGGGCTTGCTGTACATCGCGTACGAACGGCTCGTCAACGCCATCCACAACGAGGACACGATCGCCAACTTCCACCAGCACGGCCGCAGGCTCGGCCGGCTGATGTACGAGGGCCGTTGGCTCGACCCGCAGGCGATGATGCTGCGTGAGTCGATCGAGCGGTGGATCGCCTCGCTGGTGACTGGCGATGTCACGATCCGGCTGCGTCGCGGCGAGGACTACTCGATCATGGACACGCAGGGTCCGGCGTTCTCCTACCACCCCGACAAGCTCTCGATGGAGCGCACCGACAACGCGGTGTTCGGGCCGACCGATCGCATCGGCCAGCTGACGATGCGCAATCTCGACATCGCCGACTCGCGCGCCAAGCTCGAGATGTACGCGTCCCAGCCGCTCGACCAGGGGCAGGTGCTGGTGGAGAACGGCACCCTGTTCGGCGAGCTGCCGGCCGGTGGTGCCATGCGCATCGAGGCGAACCCGTCAGCAGGCGCCGACGAGGAGCAGTCGCTGGATGCTGCCGCCATGGAATCTGGGACGGACTGACCATGCCTGACGTCAACGACTCCAAGAAGTTCACGGTCGCGGTGGCCGGCGCCAGCGGCTATGCCGGTGGCGAGGTGCTGCGCCTGCTGCTGGACCACCCCCACATCGAGATCGGTGCCCTGGCCGCGGCGTCGAGCGCCGGATCGAGACTGGGCGAGCACCAACCACACCTGACCCCGCTGCACGACCGGATGCTGGTCGAGACGAGCGCGGAGACCTTGGGTGGACACGACGTCGTCTTCCTGGGGCTGCCGCACGGTCACTCCGGTGCCGTCGCAGCCGAGCTCGGTGACAGCTCGCTCGTGATCGACCTCGGGGCGGACCACCGTCTCGAATCGGCCAACGACTGGACTGAGTACTACGGCGGGGAGCACGCCGGCACCTGGGCCTACGGCCTGCCCGAGCTCATCGTGGGTCCAGGGCGTCAGCGCGACCACCTGGTCGGCGTCGACCGCATCGCCGTTCCCGGCTGCAACGTCACGGCCGTGACGCTCGGCCTCCAGCCCGCGATCGCTGCCGGGCTGGTCGACCCGACCGACATCGTCGCAGTTCTGGCCAACGGCTACTCCGGCGCAGGCAAGGCCGCCAAGCCGCACCTGATGGCCTCCGAGGCGCTGGGTGCCGCGGTGCCCTACGCCGTGGGAGGCAGCCACCGCCACGTCCCGGAGATCGCACAGAACCTCACCAAGGCAGGAGCCAGTGACTTCTCGATCTCCTTCACACCGACCCTGGTGCCGATGGCGCGCGGCATCCTGGCGACCTCGACGGCCCGCATCGCAACCGGGACCTCGATCGAGCAGGTTCGCGAGGTCTTCGAGCAGGCCTATGGAGACGAGCCCTTCGTGCACCTGCTGCCCGAGGGCCAGTGGCCCTCGACCGCGGCCACGACCGGTTCCAACACGGCTCTGATCCAGGTCGCGATCGACGCCAAGGTCGGCCGCCTGGTCGTCACCAGTGTCATCGACAACCTGGTCAAGGGCACCGCCGGCGGTGCCATCCAGTCCATGAACATCGCCCTGGGTCTCCCCGAGACCACGGGCCTTCCGTCCACAGGAGTCGCACCATGAGTACGTCCCAAGATTCCCAGGAGCACCCCGAAATATTCCAGGCGTCCCCCAGAAACCTGACGCTTCACCCTCGTTGCAACAGGGGTGAAGTGTCAGCTTCGGGGGTTCTCCTGGGAATCTTCACACCCGGAGGAACACCATGAGCGTCACGGCAGCGCAGGGATTCCGGGCCGCGGGAGTGGCTGCCGGTCTCAAGAGCACGGGCGCAGCCGACATCGCCGTCGTGGTCAATGACGGACCCACCCAGTCGGCCGCAGCCGTCTTCACGTCGAACCGGTGCAAGGCCAATCCGGTGCTGTGGAGCGAAGAGGCCATCAAGGGCGGCACGGCGAAGGCCGTGGCGATCAACTCCGGTGGCGCGAACTGCTACACCGGCGCCGACGGGTTCGCCATCACCCACCAGACCGCAGAGCTGGTCGGTGAACGCCTCGGCGTCGGCGCGGTCCAGGTGCAGGTGTGCTCCACGGGCCTCATCGGCCTGCTCAACGATCGCGACGCCCTGCTCGGCGGGGTCGGGGCAGCCATCGACGGGCTCGACCACACCGCCGGTGACGCTGCGGCCGCCGCCATCATGACCACCGACTCGGTGGCCAAGCAGGCTGTGGCCCAGGCATCCGACTTCGGCGATGAGGGGTGGATCGTCGGTGGCATGGCCAAGGGCGCTGGCATGCTCGCCCCGGCCCTCGCCACGATGCTCGTGGTCATCACGACCGACGCCGACGTCGATCCCGTCACCGCCGACGCTGCACTGCGCGCCGCCACGGCACAGACCTTCGACCGCCTCGACTCCGACGGCTGCCAGTCCACGAACGACACGGTCCTCCTCATGGCCAGCGGAGCTTCGGGAGTCTCCCCGGACGTCGAGGTGCTGACCGATGCCGTCACCGCGGTATGCCACGATCTCGCGATGCAGCTGCTCGCCGACGCCGAGGGCGCCGACCACGAGATCGCGATCGAGGTCGTGGGTGCCGCCTCGGAGGACGACGCACTCGAGGTGGGACGTTCGGTGGCGCGCAGCAACCTGTTCAAGTGCGCGATCTACGGCAAGGATCCCAACTGGGGCCGCATCCTGGCGTCCGTCGGTACGACTCAGGCCACCTTCGACCCGGCGGATCTCGACGTCGCCCTGCAAGGCGTGTGGGTCTGCCGCAACAGCGGGCCGGGGGAGTCCCCGAACACCATCGACCTGACCGATCGCGCGGTCTCGGTGACGATCGACCTCAAGTCGGGCGATCGCACGGGCACCATCTGGACCAACGACCTGACCACGGCGTACGTCCACGAGAACTCCGCCTACTCCAGCTGACATGACACCAGAGAAGAATCCAGACATGAGCACTGATTTTCCCGACCCCGACCACGAGTGGCATCCCGACGAGTGGAAGAAGGCGACCGACAAGGCCGCCACCCTCGCCGATGCGCTGCCCTGGCTGAAGCGCTATCACGGCAAGGTGATCGTGGTGAAGTACGGCGGCAACGCCATGACCGACGAGTCGCTCAAGCAGGCGTTCGCCGAGGACATCGTCTTCATGCGACTGGCCGGCTTCAAGCCGGTCGTGGTGCACGGCGGAGGTCCGCAGATCAGCTCGATGCTCGATCGCCTCGGCATCGAGTCGGAGTTCAAGGGTGGCCTGCGCGTCACGACGCCCGAGGCCATGGAGGTCGTCCGCATGGTGCTGACCGGTCAGGTCGGCCGCGAGCTGGTCGGGCTGCTGAACCAGCACGGCGACCTGGCCGTCGGGCTGTCCGGAGAGGACGGTGGCCTCTTTCGGGCCAAGCAGTGGAAGCCGGTCATCGACGGCGAGCCCACCGACATCGGGCTGGTCGGCGAGGTCGTGGGCGTCCGTCCCGAGGCCGTGCTCGACCTGATCGAGGCCGGCCGCATCCCGGTGGTCTCGACCATCGCTCCGGACGAGCATGGTCAGGTCCACAACGTCAACGCCGACACCGCGGCTGCTGCCCTCGCCGCAGCCCTTGGCGCGGAGAAGATGCTGGTCCTCACCGATGTCGAGGGCCTGTACGCCGACTGGCCGAACAGCACCGACGTCATCGGCGAGATCAGCCCGGAGGCGCTCGCTGAGATCATTCCCGGCCTGGCCACCGGCATGATCCCCAAGATGACCGCCTGCCTCAAGGCGGTCCAGGACGGCGTCAAGCGGTCCACGGTGATCGACGGCCGTACCCCGCACGCCGTGCTGCTGGAGATGTTCACCGACGAGGGTGTCGGCACCCAGGTGGTGCCGGGCGTGGAGACGCGCATCCGCACGGCGCTGTACACCACGAGCGCCACGGGAGACGACGCATGAGCTCGACGCAGCACGATTCGGCCCAGCAGTGGACCGAGCGCTACACGCACGCGGTGATGAACACCTTCGGCCCGCCGCAGACCGTCCTGGTGCGCGGTGAGGGCTGCTACGTCTGGGACGCCGATGGCAAGCGCTACCTCGACCTGCTGGCCGGCATCGCGGTCAACGCCCTGGGCCACGCCCATCCGGCTCTGGTCGAGGCGGTGTCCACCCAGATGTCAACCCTGGGGCACGTCTCGAACTTCTTCGCCACCGAGCCACAGGTGGGTCTCGCCGAGAAGCTCCTCGAGCTGGTCGGCCAGCAGGGTCGGGTGTTCTTCGCGAACTCCGGTGCCGAGGCCAACGAAGCCGCGCTCAAGGCCACCCGTCGCACCGGTCGTACCAAGATCGTGGCCACGCACGGTTCTTTCCACGGTCGCACGATGGGCTCGCTCGCACTGACCTCGAAGGAGGCCTACCGGGCCCCCTTCGAGCCGCTGCCCGGCGACGTCCTCTGGGCGCCGTACGGCGATGCCGAGGCGCTCGAGGCAATCGTCGACGACACGGTCGCAGCAGTCGTCATCGAGCCGATCCAGGGCGAGGCCGGCGTCATCGTGCCGCCCGACGACTACCTGGCGAAGGTTCGCGAGATCACCCAGCGCCACGGTGCCCTGATGTGGATCGACGAGGTGCAATCAGGCATGGGTCGCGTTGGTGAGTGGTTCGCGTACTCCGCCTCCGGCGTCGTGCCGGACCTGCTGACCCTGGCCAAGGGACTGGGTGGGGGTGTCCCGATCGGAGCCTGCATCGGCATCGACGAGGCGGCCATGCTGCTGCAACCGGGCAACCACGGCACCACCTTCGGTGGCAATCCCGTGGCCACCGCCGCAGCCCTCGCGGTGATCGACACCATCGAGCGCGACGAGCTGCTCGCGCACGTCGTCGAGATCGGACAGCGGTTCCGTGACGGGCTGGGCGACCACCCCCGCGTCACCGACATCACCGGGCGGGGCCTGTTCCTCGGGGTCGTGCTGAGTGATCCAGTGGCGGCCGAGGTCATGAAGGCTGCGCTCCCGGCCGGCCTGATCGTCAATGCACCCACCCCCGATCGTCTGCGCATCGTGCCGCCGCTGATCCTCACCGCCGACCAGGCCGACGACGCCGTGGCGATCCTGCGCGAGCTGCTCGACACGGTGCCTGCTGCGCCGGCCGGGACGTCCTCGTGAGGCACTTCCTGCGCGATGACGACCTCAGCCCGGCCGAGCAGGCCGAGGTGCTGGCGCTCGCGGCCGAGATCAAGGCAGCGCCGTACGCGCGCACCCCGCTTGCCGGGCCGCGCAGCGTCACGGTCGTCTTCGACAAGGCGTCCACGCGCACCCGGGTCTCGTTCGCGGTCGGCATCGCCGATCTGGGTGGCCACCCGGTCATCCTCGAGACGGCCATGACCCAGGGGGCGCGCGGCGAGATGGTGGCCGACACCGCGCGTGTGCTCGGCAGCATGACCAGCGCCATCGTGTGGCGCACGTCGGCCCAGTCCGGGCTCGTCGAGATGGCTGAGCACGCGGGTGTGCCGGTGATCAACGCCCTCAGCGACGACTTCCACCCGTGTCAGATCCTCGCCGACTGGCAGACCGTCATCGAGCGCAAGGGCGCCCTCGCCGGCCTCACGGTGGCGTTCCTGGGAGATGGTGCCAACAACATGGCGCACTCCTACCTGCTCGGCGGAGCCACGGCCGGCATGCACGTGCGGGTCGGTGCGCCCGAGGGATATCACCCCAGCCCCGCGATCCTCACGGAGGCCGAGAACATCGCCGGCACGACCGGGGGATCAGTGCTCGTGACCGACGATCCGGTGGTGGCCGTCACGGGCGCTGACGTCGTCATCACCGACACCTGGGTCTCGATGGGGCAGGAGGCCGAGAAGAAGGCACGTCTGGCTCTGTTCGGCCCCTACGCGGTGACGCCGGAGGCCATGGCCCTGGCTGCGTCCGACGCCATCGTGCTGCACTGCCTCCCGGCCTACCGCGGCCTGGAGGTCGCCGCCGAGGTGCTCGACGGTCCGCAGAGCGCCGTGTGGGACGAAGCAGAGAACCGTCTGCACGCCCAGAAGGCATTGCTGGTCTGGCTGCTGGAGCGCGCATGAGCATCCCGGCCACCAAGGCAGCGCGGCAACAGCTCATCATCGATCTGTTGGGGCGACACACGGTGCGGTCCCAAGGAGATCTGACGGTCCTGCTCGACAGCCACGGCGTCACGGCCACGGCCTCCACGGTGTCACGTGATCTGGTCGAGCTCGATGCCGTCCGGGTGCGCCACACCGACGGTTCGCTGGTCTATGCGGTGCCGGCGGAGGGGGGCGATCGCACGCCTCGCTCGGCCGAGTCGACCGACGCGGCTCAGAACCGGTTGCAGCGGCTGGCCCGCGACGTGCTCGTCTCGGCCGACTCCACCGGAAACCTCGTGGTGCTGCGCACGCCGCCGGGCGCCGCGCAGTACCTTGCCTCGACCATCGACCACACCGCGCAGCCAGACCTTCTGGGCACGATCGCGGGCGACGACACCGTGATGCTGATCGTGCGCGACGCCGACGGTGGGGCCGCCATGGCGCGTCGGTTCCTGGCACTGGCCGACCTGCCGCTGGACGTCTCCCACCCATCAGAGAGGGTCTGATCGTGACCTCCGCATCGGACAACACCAGCCACGAGAAGACGGGCCTCTGGGGCGGCCGCTTCGCGTCCGGCCCCTCGCCCGAGCTCATCGAGCTCTCGCGCTCGACTCATTTCGACTGGCGTCTCGCGCCGTACGACCTGGACGGCTCGCGCGCCCACGCCCACGTGCTGGCCGCCGCGGGGCTGCTGGGACCCGACGACCTGGTGGCCCTGATCGCGGGCATCGACGCGTTGGCCGGGGACGTCGAGGCCGGTGACTTCGTGCCGGCTCCCGGCGACGAGGACGTGCACAGCGCGCTCGAGCGCGGCCTGATCGAGCGTCTCGGGCCCGAGCTGGGCGGTCGCCTGCGCGCCGGCCGCTCGCGCAACGACCAGGTCGCCACCCTGTTCAAGGTCTACCTGCGCGACCACGCCCGCGTGCTGGCCCGGCTCGTGCGTGACCTGGTCACGGCGATCGCCGACCAGGCGGAGGCCCACCTCGGCGACCCCATGCCGGGACGCACCCACCTGCAGCACGCGCAGCCGGTGCTCCTGTCGCACCACCTGATGGCGCACGCCTGGCCGCTGGTGCGCGATCTCGACCGCCTCGCTGACTGGGACGAGCGAGTCGGTGCCGACTCGCCCTACGGGTCAGGTGCTCTTGCGGGAACCTCGCTGGGGCTCGATCCGCGCAAGGTGGCCGCCGATCTCGGCTTCAGCGACTCCACGCCCAACTCCATCGACGGCACGGCGGCGCGCGACTTCGTGGCCGAGTTCGCCTTCGTCACCGCCCAGATCGGCGTCGACATCTCCCGGCTCGCCGAGGAGATCATCATCTGGAACACCAAGGAGTTCGACTTCGTCACGCTGCACGACGGGTACTCCACCGGCTCGAGCATCATGCCGCAGAAGAAGAACCCTGACATCGCCGAGCTGGCGCGCGGCAAGGCCGGCCGACTCATCGGCAACCTGTCCGGCCTGCTGGCGACGCTCAAGGCCCTGCCGCTGGCCTACAACCGCGACCTGCAGGAGGACAAGGAGCCGGTCTTCGACTCGATCGACACGCTCGAGGTCCTGCTGCCGGCGTTCACCGGCATGGTCGCCACGCTCACCTTCCACACCGAGCGCATGGCTGAACTGGCGCCCCAGGGATTCGCGCTCGCCACGGACATCGCCGAATGGCTGGTGCGCCAAGGAGTGCCGTTCCGCATCGCCCACGAACTGTCCGGTGCCTGCGTGCAGGCGTGCGAGCAGCGCGGCATCGAGCTGTGGGACCTGTCCGACGACGACTTCGCCGCCATCTCCGAGCTCCTGACCCCGGGAGTTCGCGAGGTGCTGACGGTCCAGGGCTCCCTGGCCTCGCGTGACTCCCGCGGCGGCACGGCGCCGGACCGGGTCGCCGAGCAGCTGACCGAGCTGCGTGCACGGTTGGACTAGCGGTGAACTGATCAGCAGGTCGACGGCGGTTCGGGCAGTGCGGCTCTGATCTGGGCGACGACCGTGTCCAGCGCGTCGACGTCGGCCGAACTCAGCACGAGGGGAGCGAATGCCCGCGACGTGGTGAAGCCCGGTGGTTCACCACAGGGGTCGTCGGGCGATCCGACGGTCGCCGGTTCGCAGACCGTGACGGCACTCCCGTCGCGCACGGCGGTGAATGACCGTCGATCGTCCAGCTCGAGGATCCGGGGGGCCTCGACACCGAGCAGCTCGCGGGCGCCGTCGAAGGTGGGCGCGTACCCGATGGGAGCTGTCAGGCAGTCGGTCGAGCAGGCCGACGCCGTCGACACGGCGAGTGCCGCGGCGACGGTGACGAGCCGAGCTTGCATGTCTCGAAGATAGCCCAGGCACGATGCCAACGTCCTGCGACAGATCCGCTCCATCCGGTCGCGTCACGTGCGTTCACCGCACGTTCACGCGGCTCGGGCATGATGTTCCGGTGGCCGAGAATCACGATCTCGACGTTCGGCTGCTGAGGTCGAACCTCGCTGCCTCGCCTCGGACGATGGTCGACATCCTGCGGGAGACCGCCGCCAGGTTCCCCGACGATCCCGCCATCGACAACGGCGCCGTCGTGCTCACCTACGGAGACCTGCTCGAGCGGGCCGATGAGGTGGCCGACCATCTGGCCGCGACAGGCGTCGGCCCGGGGTCGAGGGTCGGCATCCGCGTGGAGTCCGGCACGGTCGACCTCTACGTCGCGATCCTCGGCACGATCCTGGCCGGGGCGGCCTACGTGCCGGTCGATGCCGACGACCCGGACGCTCGCGCACGAGTGGTGTTCGACGAGGCCCAGGTGGCAGCAGTGCTCGGATCCGGCCTGGTCTGCACCCCACGGGGCGTCGCACCTGCGGTCGCCCGTGCCGTCCCCGGGCTCGAGGACGACGTGTGGGTCATCTTCACCTCCGGCTCCACCGGCACCCCCAAGGGCGTCGCGGTCTCGCACCGCTCGGCGGCCGCCTTCGTCGACGCCGAGTCGCGCCTGTTCCTCACCGAGGCACCCATCGGCCCGGGGGATCGGGTCATGGCTGGGCTCTCTGTGGCGTTCGACGCCTCCTGCGAGGAGATGTGGCTGGCCTGGCGCCACGGCGCCTGCCTCGTTCCCGCGCCGCGGTCACTGGTGCGCAGTGGCACCGACCTCGGCCCGTGGATGACGGCGAACGCCGTGACGATCGTGTCCACCGTGCCGACGCTCGTCGCGCTGTGGCCGGCCGAGGCGTTGGACGCCGTGCGACTGCTGATCCTCGGCGGCGAGGCCTGCCCGCCCGAGATCGGATCCCGACTGGCCCGCCCGGGCCGCGAGGTCTGGAACACGTACGGCCCGACCGAGGCCACCGTGGTCGCGTGTGGCGCACAGCTGACCACCGAGCCGCCCGTGCGCATCGGCATGCCCTTGGACGGCTGGGACCTCGCGGTCGTCGATGACGACGACCACCCCGTGCCGCAGGGTGAACCGGGCCAGCTGATCATCGGCGGTGTCGGGCTGGCCCGTTACCTCGACACCGAGAAGGACGCCGCCACCTACGCGCCCATGCCGACCCTCGGATGGGATCGCGCCTACCGGTCCGGCGACCGCGTGGTCTTCGACGGAACCGGCCTGCTGTTCGTGGGTCGCGGTGACGAGCAGATCAAGATCGGCGGCCGGCGCATCGAGCTCGGTGAGGTCGACGGGGCGCTCCTCCAGCTGCCGGGGGTCCTGGCAGCTGCCACCGCAGTGCGCACCACCGAGTCGGGCAACAAGATCCTGATCGGCTACGTCAGCACCGAGTCGGACTTCGACGCCGGAGCGGCCGCAGCTCGGCTGCGGGCCGCGATGCCAGCGGCGATGGTGCCGCGGCTCGCCGTGGTCGCGACCCTGCCCACCCGCACGTCGGGCAAGATCGACCGCGACGCACTGCCGTGGCCCATCCCCGCGAGCGAGACCGATCGGGCTGCCCCCGACGAGATCACGGGCACGGCGGCCCGCATCAGTGAGTCCTGGCGCAGGTTGCTCGGCTCACCGGCGACCTCGCCGACCGACGACTTCTTCGCACTCGGGGGCGGGAGTCTCACCGCCGCCCAGCTCGTTGCAGAGCTGCGCTCGGAGTGCCCCGACCTCACGGTCGCCGACGTCTACGAGCACCCGCGCCTCGTCGATCTCGCCACGGCGGTCGAGCGGCTCGGAACGGGCAGCGGGCCGACCAACGAGTCAGTGCGTCCGGTGCCCCTGAAGACGCAGACCGGTCAGGTCGTCGCCAGCGTGGCACTGCGGGGCCTTGGCGGGCTGCGGTGGGCCACCTGGCTCGCAGTCCTCACCGCCGTGCTCTCCACCACGGACCCGTTCAGCGATCTACCGGCACCCCACCCCGTGTGGATCGTCGTGGGGCTGGCGCTGCTGGTGTTCGCGCCCGGACGCATGCTGCTGGCCGCCGGGGCGGCACGCGTTCTGCTGCACGGGGTGGAACCGGGGGAGCACCCCCGCGGTGGAAAGGTCCACCTGCGACTGTGGTTGGCCGAACGCATCGCCGACGAGCTCGGGGCGGCCTCGCTGTCCGGTGTGGCGGTCATGACCTGGTACGCCCGCCTCCTGGGCGGTGACGTCGGCCGGGGTGTCGATCTGCACACCGTCCCACCGGTGACCGGCATGCTCACGATCGGCCAGCGTGCCGCGATCGAGCCGGAGGTCGACCTCTCGGGCTACTGGGTCGACGGCAACACGCTGCATCTGGGCCACGTGCACATCGGCGCCGACGCCCGCGTCGGGGCGCGCACCATGCTGGCCGGGGGAGCGCGGATCGGCAAGCGGGCCGAGGTCGCTCCGGGCTCGGTGGTGTTCGGTCATGTGCGTGCCGACGAGTACTGGTCCGGCGCTCCCGCCGTGCATTTCGGCACGACCCGCGGGCCGGCCGCCGAGGACCTCGCCCCGCGTCGCACCTCGTGGCAGGTGGCCTATGCGGTGAGCGGCCCCGCCATCGCCGTGCTGCCGGTCCTGGCCGTGCTGGCCGGATTCACCGCCGCCCTGCCGTTCGTCGACCTCGGAGCAGACGTCGTCTCGACCGCCGGCCACGTGCTGGTCGCGCTACCGCTGATCGTCCTGGTCGGGTTCGTGACGCTGTGCGCCCTCGTGCTGGCGGTCGTGCGTGTGCAGTCCATCGGCCTGGTCAGCGGGGTGCACCCGGTGCACGGTCGCCGAGCCTGGCAGGCATGGACCATCCTGCGGGTGCTCGACGAAGCCCGCACCTGGCTCTTCCCGTTGTACTCCAGCTCGCTGACGTCCGTCTGGCTGAGGTGTCTGGGTGCCCGCATCGGACCCGACGTCGAGGCCTCGACCGTGCTGATGCTGCCGAAGCTGACGGTCGTCAACCAGGGTGCCTTCCTGGCCGACGACACGATGTTGGGCATGTACGAGCTCGGAGGTGGGTGGCTGCGGATCGAGCGGGTCAAGATCGGTCGTCATGCCTTCGTCGGGAACTCTGGCATGACCGCGCCGGGCCGCAAGGTGCCCAGGGACGGGTTGGTCGCCGTGCTGTCGGCGGCGCCGCGACGGGCCAAGGCCAAGGCCGGCACCTCGTGGATCGGCAGTCCGCCGGCCAGGCTGCCCCGATCTGCATCCGATGCGGACACCTCTCGCACCTTTGAGCCACCGACCCGACTGAGGTGGGCTCGCGCAGCGGTCGAGGCAGCACGCATCGCGCCCCTCGTCGTGTCCGCAGCTCTCGCCGTCGGCAGCGCGGCAGGCATCCTCGCTGCAGCTGACCACAGCTGGTGGCTCGCGGCGCTGGTGGCGGGACCTGTGCTCGTCCTGGCGGGAGCTCTGGCCGCGGCGATCTCGAGCGCCGCCAAGTGGCTCCTGGTGGGTCGGGTGCGCGCCGAGGACCATCCGCTGTGGAGTGGGTTCGTGTGGCGCAACGAGCTGGCCGACACCTTCGTCGAGGTCGTGGCGGCGCCGTGGTTCGCCCGCTCCGTGGTCGGCACCCCGATCCTGACGTCGTGGCTGCGCTCGATGGGCGCGCGCATCGGTCGCGGCGTGTGGTGCGAGACCTACTGGCTGCCTGAACCGGATCTGATCGAGCTGCGTGACGGCAGCACGGTCGGCCGTGGGTGCGTGGTGCAGACCCACCTGTTCCATGATCGGATACTGAGCATGGACACCGTCACGCTGCGGACGGGGGCCACCCTGGGGCCGCACAGTGTCGTGCTGCCCGCCTCGAGCCTGGGGCGTCACGCCACGATCGGCCCCATGTCGTTGGTCATGCGCGGCGAGGTCGTCCCGCACAAGACGCGGTGGATCGGTAACCCCATCGGCCCGTGGGCCGGAGCCGCAGACCCCAGCAAGGAGCACGTCACCCCATGAACCCGCTGTCCGTTCCCGCGGCCGATCCGCGCTACGTCCCCGGTCACGGTGACCCCACCTACGCCGTCGAGTCGTACGACCTCGAGCTCAGCTGCACGCTGGAGAACAACGGCCTGACAGCCAGGGCCACGCTCTCGATCGTGGCGCTGGAGGATCTCGACCGGTTCGCTCTCGACCTGTCCCACCTCCGGGTGCAGCGGCTCAAGGTCGACGGCACTGCGGCCAAGTACACCCAGCGCCAGCACAAGGTGCTCGTGCGCCTCGGCCGTCTGGTGGCCGCGGGGGAGCGCTGCGAGGTCGTCGTGCAGTACTCCGGATCGCCGAGGCCGATGGCCGGGCTCGACGGTGATGCCGGGTGGGAGGAGCTGACCGACGGTCTGATCGTGGCTTCGCAGCCGCACGGTGCACCGTCGTGGTTCCCGTGCAACGACCGTCCCGACGACAAGGCGCTGTATCGCTTCAGCGTCACCGCCCCCAACGACTACCGGGTCGTCGCGAACGGCGAGCTGGAGTCCAGGCCACGCCGCCGCGCCGGCGCCACGACCTGGGTGTGGCGGGAGAAGGCGCCGATGGCCACGTACCTCGCCACGCTGCAGATCGGTCGCTACGAGGTCTCCGAGGACGTCGTGCTGCGTGTCCCGGTTCGGGTCTACGCCACGTCCTCGAACATCGAGGCTGCCGAGCGCGCCTTCGGGCGCCAGACCGAGATGATCGCCTTCTTCTCCGAGGCCTTCGGCCCCTACCCGTTCGAGGCCTACTCGGCCGTCATCACCGACGACGAGCTGGAGATCCCGCTGGAGGCCCAGAGCCTCTCGATCTTCGGGATCAACCACGTCAGCGACGACTGGGAGGCCCAGCGGCTGATCGCGCACGAGATGTCGCACCAGTGGTTCGGCAACAGCCTCACCCTGCGGCGCTGGCAGGACCTCTGGCTGCACGAGGGCTTCGCCTGCTACTGCGAGTGGTTGTGGTCTGAGGCCAGCGGTGGCCCCACGACCGCCGAGCAGGTCGACCACCACGCGCGGGCCCTCGCCCAGAAGCCGGCCGACCTCCTGGTCGGCGATCCCGGGCCGGAACTGATGTTCGACGACCGCCTCTACAAGCGGGGTGCTCTGACGCTGCACGCCGTGCGACGCGCCGTGGGTGACGAGGCGTTCTTCGCACTGCTCAGAGCCTGGGTGACCGAGCACCGCCACGGATCGGTGACGACCGAGGACTTCCTGGCTCTGGTCGCGGACCGTCTGGGTCAGGACGCCGCCGACATCGTGCGGCACTGGACCGAGGACGTCAGGCTTCCGACGCTGCCCATCGGAGACTGACGTCGCTGCGACTCTGGCCGCGGTCCGGCAGAGCGATCGCCGCGACATGATGGGGTCCCACGTCGAGGTCCAGTGCGAAGGCCCCGGGCCGAGCGGACCCGGCTGGCCACTGTCGGACCCGATGGAGGCCGGCCACATCGGCGGTGTCGACAGCCTCTGGATCCACGGTGAGGCCGTCTCCGGTCAGCTTCAGCAGGGCCTCGACCCGAACCCAGTGCGCGACCCGACGCGGAGTGAGGCCAGCCGGCGGCCGCACCGGCTCGACGTCGACTCCCACAGGCCCCTCCGCAGCGAGCACAGACACGCCGCGGTCGTGGCAACGGCTCAGACTCACGTGAACGGTGGGGCCACCCAGCACGATCGGACGCCCGTGCGACGCGCTGCCGCACTGCGGACAGGCGCGGACGAGACGCAGGTCTTCGAGGTCGACCCCGGTGATGTCGGCCGCCGCAGCGAGGGTCATCTGCCGCAGTCGTTCCGGCTCCGCCGTCCAGAGCACGGTCACGTTCACACCGTCATGGTGCCATCGATACTCTCGGTCGCATGCGAACACGACTGCTGGCCCTGCCTGCCGCTGCCCTGATGACCTTCGCCCTCGCCGCGTGTGGATCCGACGAGGAGGAGCCGGCAGCGGCCGAACCGAGCGGCTGTCAGTACACCGAGACCGGCGACGGCGCCAAGCCGGTCGATCTGCCTCCCAGCGAACCGGCGGGTGGAGATGAGCTGACGATCGCCACCAACCGCGGGGACATCAAGGTCGCCCTGACCCCCGACGCCGCCCCGTGCGCGGTCAACTCCTTCGTGTCGCTGGCCGAGCAGGGCTTCTTCGACGACACCGTGTGCCACCGGGTGGTCCCCAACTTCGTGCTCCAGTGCGGCGATCCGACGGCCACCGGAACCGGCGGCCCCGGGTACGCCTTCGCCGACGAGGTCACCGGGTCCGAGACCTACCCGGCGGGCACGCTCGCGATGGCCAACTCAGGCCCTGACACGAACGGGTCGCAGTTCTTCATCGTGCTCGAGGGTGCACAGCTCGATCCGCTGTACACGGTGTTCGGCACCGTCGACGACGCGGGCCTGAAGATCGCCGAGGACATCGGCGCCGAGGGCACGGGCCCCGACGGAACAGCCCCCGTCAACGAGGTCCGTATCGAGTCGGTCAGCTGAGGTACTGAGGGCCGATGACCGCCGAGGGTCCGGTGCAGGTGCGAGCCACGTCGTTGCTCGGGCGCATCTTCACCGGTCACGGGGTGGCAGTCCGCATCACCGAGGTCGAGGCCTACGGGGGTGTCGACGACCCGGCGTCGCACGCGTTCACCCGGACTCGGCGTTCCGAGCCCATGTACGGGCCGCCCTGGCACCTGTACGTGTATCGCTCCTACGGCATGCACTGGTGCGCCAACGTGGTGACCGGCCCCACCGAGCAGGCCGCCGCAGTCCTGATTCGCGCGGGCGCAGTGGTGTCGGGCGTCGAGCTGGCCCGCGAGCGTCGCGGCGACGTCGCGAACCGCCAGCTCGCGCGCGGACCGGGCAACCTCGCACGGGCGCTGGGCATCACCGGCGATGACCTGGGCACACCGGTGGGCGAACCCGGGGGAGTGACGCTCGGCCCGGCCCCCGAGGTGCGGCCCACGATCACCGCCGGTCCACGGGTCGGGGTCTCGCGGGCCGCGGACGTGGCGTGGCGGTTCTGGGTCACGGATGACCCCACCGTCTCGGCGTACCGCCGCAGTCCGCGCGCGCCCTGAGCCAATTGATCTGAGGGCAGGCGATGTGGGCCAGGCGCACCTACGCTGGCCTCATGACCGCCACATACGAACCGACGACAGCCGATGAGGTCTACACGTCGGCTCTCGAGCCGCCACCGCGCGGGCTGGTCGGTCGCGTGGTGTGCTCGGCACTGGACCTGTGGTGCGCCATGACCGGCGGACTGCTGGAGCTGACCAGCGCTGCCGACGTGGTGGTCCGACGCCGCAGCGACTCGGCCGAGGAGTTACGGGTGGCGGGTGGGCCACCCACGGTGTCGCTGGCCCTCCTCGAGCAGGTCCGCATCGATCTGATCGAGCTGGGACCGGATCAGTTCCGTTCCGAGTGGGGCATCGACTGAGCGACCGTCGCGCCACCCATGGTGGAACTCTCCGCAGGCTCAGCCGAGACGGCGCACACGCCGTCCTCGCACACGGGCGCGCCGGGGCCGACCATCTCGAGCGGACGCGTCATGACGACACCGAACCGGCGGCCTTGCGCAGGGCCTGTTCGAACACGGCTGGTTCCTGAGCTCCTGAGACGGCGAAGCGGCCGTCGAGCACGTAGGACGGAACTCCGCCGATGCCGTACTCGACGGCCTGGTCACGGTCGGCCTCGACGTCAGCGGCATAGGTCTGATCGGTCAGTGCCTGCACCGCTTCGTCGCGGTCCAGGCCGATCTCGGCCGCCAGGTCGGCCAGATCGGCGATCCGGCCGACGTGTCGGCCCTGCTCGAAGTACGCGGCCAAGAGGCGTTCCTTCAGGTCCAGCTGGCGTCCGTGCGCCTTGGCGAAGTGCAGCAGCTGGTGGGCCAGCACCGTGTTGGTGTGCTGGAGCGCATCGAAGTCGTACGACAACCCTTCGGCGGCGGCCAGATCTGTCATCTGTGCATTCATCTGCCGGGCCTGTTCGACCGGGACTCGCAGGTGCTGAGCCAGGAACTCCTCGGACCGACCGGCGAACTCGACCGGAGTACTGGGGGAGAGCTCGTAGGAGTGGAACTCGATCTCGACCTCCCCGCCGTCATCGGCGAATGCGGCGACAGCCCGCTCGAAGCGACGCTTGCCCACGAAGCACCAGGGGCAGGCGATGTCGGACCAGATGTCGACCTTCACAGGGGCACTCATAGCGGGGTCAACGCCGGGCCGTCCGGGGTCATTCCTTTCTGCAAAAGAACTCAGAAGGACTATGGTCTTGTCATGACAATCGCTGTTGCCTGCCGCCCTGACGAATACGGTCGTGCCGCTCTGGCTTGGGCCGCCGCTCATGCTCGCACCCAGCACGACACGCTGCTGATCGTCAATGTCAATCGCGCAGATCCGCGTCTTGACGGTGGCCATGCGCGCGGCGACCACATCCAGGACTTGACCGAGGCACTCAAGGCCGATGGTGTGGCCCTCGAGGTTCGACAGGTCACCGGCGAGAACGTCTCCGACGCCGTGCTGTTCGAGGTGGAGCAAGCCGGAGCGTCGCTGCTCGTCATCGGTGTTCGGCCCCGCAGCCCGGTGGGCAAGATGCTCATGGGCAGCGTCGCCCAGTCCATCCTGCTGGACTCCCAGGTCCCCGTCGTGGCGGTCAAGCCCTGACCTGAGACGCGTCACCGATCGAGGGGGCGACCGATAAGGTCGCCGGTGTGACTCATGTCCTCGACGACCTGGAAAAGCGCAGTCTGATCGCGCACTCGACCGACGCCGACGCACTCAGAGCGGCACTCGACGAGGGGCCGATCACGTACTACGTGGGCTTCGACCCGACCGCGCCCAGCCTGCACATCGGCAACCTGTTGCAGATCCTCACGGCGCGCCGACTGCAGCTGGCCGGCCATCGGCCGTTGATGCTGGTCGGGGGTTCCACGGGCCTGATCGGCGACCCCAAGGAGGCGGGGGAGCGAGTGATGAACTCGACCGACACCGTGGCGGCGTGGGTGGAACGGATCCAGAGCCAGGTGGCCGCGTTCGTGGACTTCGACGGTCCCCACGGTGCCGTCATGGTCAACAACCTCGACTGGACGCAAGGACTGAGCACGATCGACTTCCTGCGCGACATCGGGAAGCACTTCCCGGTCAATCGGATGCTGGCTCGCGATGTCGTCAGCAGCCGACTCGAGTCCGGCATCAGCTACACCGAGTTCAGTTACGTGCTGCTTCAGTCGATGGACTACCTGGAGCTGCACCGTCGACACGGCTGCATCCTGCAGACCGGGGGCAGTGACCAGTGGGGCAACATCACGGCCGGTGTCGAGCTGATCCGACGGGCAGAGGGTGCCAAGGTGCACGCCCTCGCGACCCCGTTGGTGACCAAGGCAGACGGCACCAAGTTCGGCAAGACCGAGAGCGGAACGGTCTGGCTGGACCCCGAACGCACGAGTCCCTATGCCTTCCACCAGTCGTGGATCCAGGCGGAGGACGCCAAGGTGGGCGAGTACCTGCTGCAGTTCACCTTCGTGCCGGTCGCCGAGATCGAGGCACTCATGATCGAGCACGAGCAAAAGCCCGGACTTCGGCTCGCACAACGACGCCTGGCCGCGGAGATGACCACGCTCGTGCACGGGGCCGACCAGACCGCGAGTGCCGAGCTGGCCGCTCAGGCACTCTTTGGGCGAGCCGAGCTCATCGACCTCCCCGAGGACGTGCTCGTTGCTGCGCTGCGCGAAGCGGGTGCCGTCGATGTCGACGAGGCGCCGAGCATCGTTGATGCGCTCGTCGCATCCGGGCTGGCGCCCAGTCGTTCCGCGGCCCGTCGAGCGGTCGCGGAAGGCGGCGCGTACCTCAACAACGAGCGGGTCACCGATCCAGATCTGCGGTTGCAGGGAGAACTACTTCTGCACGGCTCGTGGGCCGTGTTGCGCAAGGGCAAACGGTCGGTGTCCGGCGTGTGCGTGGCAACCCAACAGGCGAGAAACTTCTGACCGTCGTTTCAGGCAAATTCGGAGAGCGCAAGCCAATGTGACGGCCGCCACAGGGCACGGATTTGACGGCGGCGAATCGCATCCGTAATGTTCTTCTTGTTGCACAGCACGGCGGAGCGAAAGGCCGAAAGGCAGGTCGCTCGGGCTGGCATCCATCTCGACCGAAACGATCAACGCCAGGAAGTTTTCTTCCGGATACGGATCGCTGACAACGGGGGATGCGCACGGTGACCGACCCGGGTTTGACCGGTGAAAACGAACCGTGTAAGTTAGACGAGTTGCCCCGAAGCAGCCGGCCGCAAGGCTCAAGCTGAGGTGTGCGTCTGATCCTTGAGAACTCAACAGTGTGCCAAAAGTCGACGAGATTAATTAGTAATACCCCGTCGAGACCCGTCAGTGAGCTTCGGCTCGCTGATCTCGATGGTAATCAATTCCGACAATTTATTTGTCAGCAAATAGTTTGTCGGGATCAACTGAAGTTGAGCAGGCCTTGAGCCTGCACTTTCAACGGAGAGTTTGATCCTGGCTCAGGACGAACGCTGGCGGCGTGCTTAACACATGCAAGTCGAGCGGTAAGGCTCCTTCGGGAGTACACGAGCGGCGAACGGGTGAGTAACACGTGAGCAATCTGCCCTTCTCTTTGGAATAAGCGCGGGAAACTGCGTCTAATGCCGAATATGACCTCCTTTCACATGATCGGAGGTGGAAAGCTCCGGCGGAGAAGGATGAGCTCGCGGCCTATCAGCTTGTTGGTGAGGTAATGGCTCACCAAGGCATTGACGGGTAGCCGGCCTGAGAGGGTGACCGGCCACACTGGGACTGAGACACGGCCCAGACTCCTACGGGAGGCAGCAGTGGGGAATATTGGACAATGGGCGAAAGCCTGATCCAGCAACGCCGCGTGAGGGATGACGGCCTTCGGGTTGTAAACCTCTTTCAGCGGGGACGAAGCGAAAGTGACGGTACCCGCAGAAGAAGGACCGGCCAACTACGTGCCAGCAGCCGCGGTAATACGTAGGGTCCGAGCGTTGTCCGGAATTATTGGGCGTAAAGGGCTCGTAGGCGGTTTGTCGCGTCGGGAGTGAAAACTCAGGGCTCAACCCTGAGCGTGCTTCCGATACGGGCAGACTAGAGGTATGCAGGGGAGAACGGAATTCCTGGTGTAGCGGTGGAATGCGCAGATATCAGGAGGAACACCGGTGGCGAAGGCGGTTCTCTGGGCATTACCTGACGCTGAGGAGCGAAAGCATGGGGAGCGAACAGGATTAGATACCCTGGTAGTCCATGCCGTAAACGTTGGGCGCTAGGTGTGGGGACCTTCCACGGTCTCCGTGCCGCAGCTAACGCATTAAGCGCCCCGCCTGGGGAGTACGGCCGCAAGGCTAAAACTCAAAGGAATTGACGGGGGCCCGCACAAGCGGCGGAGCATGCTGATTAATTCGATGCAACGCGAAGAACCTTACCTGGGTTTGACATATACCGGAAAGCTGCAGAGATGTAGCCCCCCTTGTGGTCGGTATACAGGTGGTGCATGGCTGTCGTCAGCTCGTGTCGTGAGATGTTGGGTTAAGTCCCGCAACGAGCGCAACCCTCGTTCTATGTTGCCAGCACGTAATGGTGGGGACTCATAGGAGACTGCCGGGGTCAACTCGGAGGAAGGTGGGGATGACGTCAAGTCTTCATGCCCCTTATGTCCAGGGCTTCAAGCATGCTACAATGGCCGGTACAAAGGGCTGCGAAACCGCAAGGTGGAGCGAATCCCAAAAAGCCGGTCTCAGTTCGGATTGGGGTCTGCAACTCGACCCCATGAAGTCGGAGTCGCTAGTAATCGCAGATCAGCAACGCTGCGGTGAATACGTTCCCGGGCCTTGTACACACCGCCCGTCACGTCATGAAAGTCGGCAACACCCGAAGCCGGTGGCCTAACCCCTTGTGGGAGGGAGCCGTCGAAGGTGGGGCTGGCGATTGGGACGAAGTCGTAACAAGGTAGCCGTACCGGAAGGTGCGGCTGGATCACCTCCTTTCTAAGGAGCACTTGGCAGCCCATCGCAAGATGAGGTTGTCCATTGGCTTGTTTGTACGGCGAATGTTCGTACGCAGGCCAGCTCACTAGTGGATCGTCGATTATTTGGTGCGAGATGACTCAGATATTGTCAGTACACCTCTTCGGAGGACGGAACCGCAGTTGATGGGAAGTCTCGCTTCAGGCACACTGTTGGGTCCTGAGGGATCAGTTACTTGATCTCTCGGACCATGCACCACTCCCGTCGCCGGGAGCATGAGCATGGGACCGCCCGTATTTTGAGAACTTCACAGTGGACGCGAGCATCTTTGTAGTAATAACAAGCTACTAAGTGCACATGGTGGATGCCTTGGCATCGAGAGCCGATGAAGGACGTTGGAGTCTGCGAAAAGCCCCGGGAAGGTGACAACCAACCTGTGATCCGGGGATGTCCGAATGGGGAAACCCACCTGGAGTAAAGTCCAGGTACCTCTGTCTGAACACATAGGGCAGCAGGAGGGAACGTGGGGAAGTGAAACATCTCAGTACCCACAGGAAGAGAAAACAACCGTGATTCCGGTAGTAGTGGCGAGCGAAACCGGACCTAGGCTAAACCCCTTGTATGTGATAGCCGGCAGGCGTTGTACCTGGGGGGTTGTGGGGCCAGATCGTTGATTCTGCCGAATCAGCAAAGAGTTATAAACCATGAGTGAAGTGGAAGCCGACTGGAAAGTCGCGACATAGAGGGTGATATCCCCGTACACGTAAGCTCATGGCTCTTTTCTGTCACCCCGAGTAACACCGAACCCCTGAAATTCGGTGTGAATCTGGCGGGACCACCCGTTAAGCCTAAATACTCCTCGATGACCGATAGCGGACAAGTACCGTGAGGGAAAGGTGAAAAGTACCCCGTGAGGGGAGTGAAATAGTACCTGAAACCATGTGCATACAATCCGTCGGAGCAGTTCCTTGTGAACTGTGACGGCGTGCCTTTTGAAGAATGAGCCTGCGAGTTAGCGTGGTGTAGCGAGGTTAAGGCGAGAGCCGTAGCCGTAGCGAAAGCGAGTCCGAATAGGGCGCCTGAGTTGCACCATCTAGACCCGAAGCGGAGTGATCTATCCATGGGCAGGTTGAAGCGCGGGTAAGACCGCGTGGAGGACCGAACCCACCTAGGTTAAAAACTGGGGGGATGACCTGTGGATAGGGGTGAAAGGCCAATCAAACTCCGTGATAGCTGGTTCTCCCCGAAATGCATTTAGGTGCAGCGTTGCGTGTTTCTTGCCGGAGGTAGAGCACTGGATGGACTAGGGGGCCTACAAGCTTACTGAATTCAACCAAACTCCGAATGCCGGTAAGTGAGAGCGCAGCAGTGAGACTGTGGGGGATAAGCTTCATAGTCGAGAGGGAAACAGCCCAGACCATCAGCTAAGGTCCCAAAGAGATCACTAAGTGGAAAAGGATGTGGAGTCGCACAGACAACCAGGAGGTTGGCTTAGAAGCAGCCACCCTTTAAAGAGTGCGTAATAGCTCACTGGTCAAGTAATTCCGCGCCGACAATTTAGCGGGGCTCAAGTGATCCACCGAAGCTATGGGATTCATGCAATAGCCCGATGGCAGTTTCGACTGTTGTCCAGGCGTATGGATCGGTAGGGGAGCGTCGTGTGGCGAGTGAAGCGGCGGTGTGAACCAGCCGTGGACGCCACACGAGTGAGAATGCAGGCATGAGTAGCGAATGAGGAGTGAGAAACTCCTCCACCGAATGACCAAGGGTTCCAGGGTCAAGCTAATCTTCCCTGGGTAAGTCGGGACCTAAGGCGAGGCCGACAGGCGTAGTCGATGGACAACGGGCTGATATTCCCGTACCGGCACTGAACCGCCCATGCTGAATCTGGTGATGCTAAGTGCCCGAAACCTTTCCTTAAGTCCTCTTCGGAGGGCATGGAGAGGCAGAGCGCACGACCCGAACCAGTAGTAGGCAAGCAATGGTGTGACGCAGGAGGGTAGCTCAACCGCGGCGATGGTAGTCCGCGGCCAAGGAAGTAGGACTGATGGTAGGCAAATCCGCCATCTACATGTCTGAGATCTGATGGCGAGACGTTTTAGTCGAAGTGAGTGATCCCATGCTGCCGAGAAAAGCATCTAGCGAGGTTCTGAGCCGCCCGTACCCCAAACCGACTCAGGTGGTCAAGTAGAGAATACTAAGGTGATCGAGTGAACCATGGTTAAGGAACTCGGCAAAATGCCCCCGTAACTTCGGGAGAAGGGGGGCCGGATTTGTTAGTGAGCTTGCCTCACGAAGCGATGAAGGCCGCAGAGACCAGGCCCAAGCGACTGTTTACTAAAAACACAGGTCCGTGCTAAGTCGAAAGACGCCGTATACGGACTGACTCCTGCCCGGTGCTGGAAGGTTAAGGGGACGTGTCAGCGCAAGCGAAGCACAGAACTTAAGCCCCAGTAAACGGCGGTGGTAACTATAACCATCCTAAGGTAGCGAAATTCCTTGTCGGGTAAGTTCCGACCTGCACGAATGGAGTAACGACTTGGGCGCTGTCTCAACCATGGACTCGGCGAAATTGCAGTACGAGTAAAGATGCTCGTTACGCGCGGCAGGACGGAAAGACCCCGGGACCTTTACTATAGTTTGGTATTGGTGTTTGGTTCATCTTGTGTAGGATAGGTGGGAGACTGTGAAGCGTGGACGCCAGTTCATGTGGAGTCATCGTTGAAATACCACTCTGGCTGAACTAGATATCTAACCTAGGTCCGTTATCCGGATCAGGGACAGTGCCTGATGGGTAGTTTAACTGGGGCGGTTGCCTCCCAAAAAGTAACGGAGGCGCCCAAAGGTTCCCTCAGCCTGGTTGGCAATCAGGTTTCGAGTGTAAGTGCACAAGGGAGCTTGACTGTGAGAGTGACAACTCGAGCAGGGACGAAAGTCGGGACTAGTGACCCGGCGCTGGCTTGTGGAAGCGGCGTCGCTCAACGGATAAAAGGTACCCCGGGGATAACAGGCTGATCTTCCCCAAGAGTCCATATCGACGGGATGGTTTGGCACCTCGATGTCGGCTCGTCGCATCCTGGGGCCGTAGCAGGTCCCAAGGGTTGGGCTGTTCGCCCATTAAAGCGGCACGCGAGCTGGGTTTAGAACGTCGTGAGACAGTTCGGTCCCTATCCGCCGCGCGCGTAAGAAACTTGAGGAAGGCTGTCCCTAGTACGAGAGGACCGGGATGGACGAACCTCTGGTGTGTCAGTTGTTCTGCCAAGAGCACCGCTGATTAGCTACGTTCGGAAGTGATAACCGCTGAAAGCATCTAAGCGGGAAGCACGTTCCAAGATGAGGTTTCTCACTGGTTTACCAGGTAAGGCCCCCAGCAGACCACTGGGTTGATAGGCCGGAAGTAGAAGTGCAGCAATGCATGGAGCTGACCGGTACTAATAGGCCGAGGGCTTGTTTCTTACAAAGATTACCGCGCGTCCACTGTGAGGTTCCCGAGATACGGTCGGGAGCCTGTTCGAGGCCTAAGGGCCTCTCCTCAGGTGGGGTTCGACGAATTCGTCGGCTCCGTCTGAGAGGAACGGCTTTTGATATCTCCATAGAGTTTCGGCGACCATGGCAAGAGGGAAATACCCGGCTACATTCCGAACCCGGAAGTCAAGCCTCTTTGCGCCGATGGTACTGCACTGGAGACGGTGTGGGAGAGTAGGACGTCGCCGGACAATCATTTGCGCGAGGCCGCTCCTTCGGGAGCGGCCTCGCTGCATTTCCCCTGCGACTGCCGCGATGGCAGCGTGTGGGGCACTGACACGAAAGGACCTGCCTGATGGCTGAGTCGAACAGGCCCCGTGGGGGCGGATCGAGCAATCGCCGCGACGGCGGTCGCCCGCCAGCATCAGGGCGAGGCAGCGGCGGGCGTGACGGCAAGCCGGCCGGCCGAGACGACCGGGGAGGCAGCGGTCGAGGTCGTGATGATCGTGGCCGCGACGACCGTCGGCGTGACGACCGAGGCCGCGATGATCGTGGCCGGGGTGATCGCCCGACCGGTGGTCGAGGGCGCCCCGACTCGCGTCGACGCCCCACACCTGAGGAGCGCACCGCTGAGCAGCAGATCTACGACGGTCCGCCCATTCCGGACGACATCAGCGCCAGCGACCTGGACAAGTACGCCAGGCAGCAGCTGCAGGGCCTGCCCGAGAAGCTGGCCGACAAGGTCGCCAGGCACCTCGTGATGGCGGGTCTGTTGATGGTCGAGGATCCCGAACAGGCCTACAAGCACGCGTTGGCGGCGCGGGCTCGAGCGACGCGCTCGGCCCTGGTGCGCGAGGCGTGCGGCGAGACGGCCTATTCCGCTGGCAAGTGGACGGAGGCTCTGTCGGAGTTCCGCGCCGCACGGCGCATGTCGGGCAATCAGATGTACGCGGCCATGATGGCCGACTGCGAGCGAGCACTGCGCCGTCCCGAGAAGGCCATCGCCTACGACACGCCTGAGCTGCGCATGAAGCTCGACGATGCCGGAGGTGTCGAGCTGTCGATCGTGGTGGCCGGGGCCAGGCGCGATCTCGGTCAACCCGAAGCTGCTGTACGGCTGCTGGAGACAGAAGCACTACACACGCCCAGTCGAGCACCCTGGGTGGCCCGACTGCGCTACGCCTACGCCGATGCGCTGCTGGACGCCGGCCGCACCGAGGAGGCGCTCGAGTGGTTCCACCGCACGGTGGCCGTCGACAACGAGTCCTTCACCGATGCCGCCGATCGTCTCAAGGAGCTCGGGGCCTGAAGATCCACAGGCCGACGTGAGCGTCGGTCTGTCCACAGGCCGATCATCGGCGAGTTCGCCGTGCTCGACGTGCGGCGACAGTGGTTCCATGAGTGAGTCCGTGTTTCGCCACCTAAATCGTGTGGAGCTGGTCGGCCGCGTGTCGGCACTCCCACAGTCGCGTACGTTGCCCAGCGGAGACGAGGTCGTCTCGATCCGCATCATCGTCGACCGGTCCGCGGCCGCACGTCGTCGTTCCAAGCAGCTGGTCGACACCTTTGAGTGCAGTGCCTGGACTGTTCGGTTGCGGCGGCGCGTGGCTCGTCTGTCGCCCGGTGATGTCGTCCAGGTGCACGGCACGCTGCGTCGCCAGTTCTCGCGCGGTGCGGCCGGTCCGATCAGTCGTGTCACAGTTGATCTGACCTCGGTCACGACGCTTGAGTCCGCGCGTCGATAACCTCACTGCATGAGTCCTGCGACCGATCTCGACGTCTCGAGCGGACCCTTGGAGAACCAGCACGATCTCGTGATGCTCGACCTCGACGGTGTGGTGTACCTCGGGCCGCAGGTGATCGATGGTGTCGTCGACGCCTTGTCATCGGCGCGGGAGGCCGGGGCCCGACTGGCCTACCTCACCAACAACGCCTCACGACCGGCCACGGACATCGCACAGCACCTGCGCGAGCTGGACCTTCCCGCCCTGGCCGATTCCGACGTGGTGACGTCAGCCCAGGCGGTGGCGCGTCTCATGGCTGCGGACCTGCCGCAGGGGTCGGCTGTTCTCGTGATCGGTGGTCCGGGCCTTCGTCGTCCGCTGGAGGAGTGTGGGCTGCGGTGTGTGGAGTCCCTCGATGACGGGCCCGTCGCCGTGGTGCAGGGGTTCCACGCAGATCTGGGGTGGCGCGACCTGGCCGAGGCCTCGTACGCCGTGGCCACCGGGCTGCCGTGGTACGCCAGCAACACCGATCTGACCATCCCGACCCCTCGAGGAGTGGCTCCGGGCAACGGCGCCCTGGTCCAGGCCGTGGCCACCGCCACGGGCCGCCGGCCGGTGGTGGCCGGCAAGCCGGAGCGTCCACTGTTCGAAGTGACCCTCGCTCGGCTCGGCGCTGACCGTCCGCTCATGGTGGGCGATCGGCTCGACACCGACATCGACGGCGCGATCAACGCCGGCGTCGCCAGCATGGTCGTCCTGACCGGAGTCAGCACGCTCTCGGACATCTTCGCCACCCCACCCGGGCACCGGCCCGACTTCGTCAGCCACGACCTGCGTGGACTGGGCCACGAGCACGAGCCGGTGCACGTCGTCGGCGACACGGCCACCTGCGGCACAGTCACTGTCGAGGTGGACTCCGACGACGTGGTGCAGGCCCTCGACCACGCCGAACGGGACGACGACACGGGAATCCACACGACCCGGACCCTGCGCGCCGCCGTCGCGCTGGCGTGGTCGATGCGGGACGGCTCCGGCCGCGACGTCGCACCGGGTGGGACACTGGACGCATGAGTCAGTCTCCTGCGGAGGACGCGCACAGCGACCAGGGCGACGTGTCGGTGTCCACGGGTGATTCCCGCGTGGATGAGGCACTTCGGACGACCGAATCGTTGGATGACCTGGACGTCGCCGAGCACCCGGCCGCGTTCGAGCACGTGCACCGCGTGCTGCGCGACTCTCTCGCGGGCACTCCACCCACGTCGGACGAAGGGCAGCGGGAGTGACCGTGGCGCCCGGGCACCTCGCATGACCCGACGACTTCGTCTCGACGCCGAGCTGGTGCGCCGCGGGCTCGCCCGGTCGCGCGACCACGCCGCCACCTTGATCGACGACGGTCTCGTCCGCGTGGCCGGCACCCGCGCGAGCAAGGCCGCGACGGGAGTGACGACCGATCAGGCGATCGTGGTCAAGGAGTCCCACGAACCCTCCTGGGCCTCGCGCGGCGCGCACAAGCTGCTCGGCGCCCTGGAGGTCTTCGAACCCCAGGGCCTGCAGGTGGCAGGGCGCCGGTGCCTTGACGCAGGTGCCTCGACCGGTGGCTTCACCGATGTCCTGCTGAGTCGGGGGGCGGCGCAGGTCGTGGCGGTCGACGTTGGCTACGGCCAGCTGGTCTGGTCCCTGGCCAGCGACGACCGGGTGCACGTGGTGGACCGCACCAACGTCCGACACCTGACCCCGGACGACATCGACGGCACCGTGTCACTCGTGGTCAGTGACCTGTCCTTCATCTCCCTGACGGTGGTGATGGGCGCGCTGACGAGCCTGTGCGAGCCCTCGAGCACCGAGGGAACCCAGATGCTGGGCGGGGACATCGTGCTGATGGTCAAACCACAGTTCGAGGTGGGCCGCGAGCGCCTGGGCAAGAACGGAGTCGTGCGTGATCCGTCGCTGCACGCCGAGGCGGTGCACGGAGTGTGCGAGAGCGCGCAGACGTTCGGGTGGGGCACGCGAGCGTTGGCCCCGAGTCCTCTGCCGGGCCCGGCAGGCAACGTGGAGTACTTCTGCTGGTTGCGGACCGACGCGCCTGCACCCGACCCATCGGCCGCTGACGCGGTCGTCGCCGCCGGACCCCTCACCGCCGACTCACCCACGAATCGAGAGCCCGCATGAGAGCAGTGCTGATGCTGGTGCACGGCGTGCGCACCGAGGCGGCCCGCGTGGCCGTCGACTTCGCGCACGCCATCCAGTCCGAGGGCATCGAGGTCTGCGTCCTCGAGTCGGATGCTGCCGTGCTCCAGGCAGCAGGTCTGATGGGCACCCGCCAGGTCCAGACTCCACCATCGGAGTGTGAGCTCGCGGTCGTGTTCGGCGGTGATGGCACCATCTTGCGCGCGGCCGAGTCGTGCCGAGGCACCGAGATCCCGGTGCTGGGCGTCAACCTGGGCCATGTGGGTTTCCTCGCCGAGGCCAACGCCGAGGACGTCAACGCGGTGGTCCGTGGCGTCATCGATCGCACGTACACGATCGACGAGCGCCTCACCGTCGACGTCTCGGTGATGGTCGGCGGTGAGGTCGTGGCCACCAACTGGGCCCTCAACGAGGCGTCGGTGGAGAAGGCTGCTCGTGAGCGCATGCTCGAGGTGGTCGTGGAGATCGACGATCGACCTGTCTCGCGCTGGGGATGCGACGGCGTGGTCTGCGCGACGCCCACAGGCTCGACCGCGTACAACTTCAGTGCCGGCGGTCCGATCGTCTGGCCCGGTGTCTCGGCCCTGCTGATGGTGCCGATCAGCGCCCACGCGCTGTTCGCCCGCCCCATGGTGGTCTCGCCCGACTCCACGCTGGCCATCGAGATCGTGGGCCACCAGAGCACAGGTGTGCTGTGGTGCGACGGGCGCCGGGCCGCAGATCTGCCGATCGGTGCACGGGTCGAGGTCGTCCGGGGCGCCAGCGTGGTCCGCCTCGCCCGACTGAGCTCTGGGTCGTTCGCCGATCGACTGGTCCGCAAGTTCGACCTGCCTGTCGCCGGGTGGCGCGGCGGTGCCGCGAGACGAGACGAGGACCACTGATGTGGCAGCACCTGCAGCTGACCTCGCTGGGCGTCATCGACTCGGCCGAGCTCGAGCTCGAGGCTGGTTTCAGTGTCATCACCGGCGAGACCGGCGCGGGCAAGACGATGGTCGTGACGGCGCTGGGTCTGTTGCGCGGTGATCGGGCCGATCTCGGACTGGTTCGTCATGGGGCCGACCAGGCTCGGGTCGAGGCCACCATCTCGCTTCCTCCCGGGTCCACTGCTGCCACCGTGGTCGACGGTGCTGGAGGTCGGGTCGATGACGACGTCGTCATCATCGGACGCGTGCTGTCGGCGCAGGGACGATCGCGTGCGGTGGCCGGGGGAGCGACGGTGCCGGCGGCGTTGCTCGCCGAGGTCACCGACGAGCTCGTCGCCGTCCACGGACAGTCCGATCAGCACCGGCTGCTGCGCGCAGCCGAACAGCGAGCCGCTCTCGATCGGTTCGCAGGTAGTGACCTGGCCGACGCGATGTCGACCTACCAGCCCGTCCACCATCGGTGGCGCGAGGCGGGGCGACGACTCGACGAGCTGCGCAGCCATGCTCGTGAACGAGCTCGCGAGCTCGACGTCCTGCGCCACGGCGTCGACGAGGTCGCTGCGGTCGAACCCCAGGCAGACGAGGACACCGCCCTGCTCGCCGACGAGCAGCGACTCGCTCACGCCGAGGCCCTGGCCCGCGCTGCCGAGATCGCCCACGGTGCACTGGCCGGTGATTCCGACGAGGTGGGAGTCGGCGCGGCGCGCGACGTCGTCGGCAGCGCCATCTCGGCGCTGCGCGACGTCGCGGGACACGACCCCGAGCTCGACGCACTGGCAGGCCGCACCGACGAGCTGGTCATCCTGCTCGACGAGGTGGCGGCGGAGCTGTCGGTCTACGCGACGAGCATCGAGCTGGACCCCGAGCGGCTCGCCGACGTGCAGGACCGGCGAGCGCAGATCGCAGGCCTGCAACGCAAGTACGGTCCCACCCTGGACGACGTCCTGGACTGGGCGGCCACGAGCGCCAAGCGGCTGGCCGAGCTGGTCGACGACGACTCGGTGATCGAGCAGCTGCAGGCCGAGTGTGCCGAGCTCGAGCCGCAGGTGCGGCAGCAGGCCGAGGAGCTGTCGCGCCTGCGCCAGGAGGCCGCAGGTCGTCTGTCCGGCCTCGTCGACGGTGAGCTGGCCCAGCTGTCGATGCCGTCGGCCCACCTCGAGGCTCGCGTCTCCACACCCGAGGAAGCAGTGCCCGGCCCGTACGGCATCGACGATGTCGAACTGCTGTTCGCGGCCAACAGTGGTGCGGGTCTGCGGCCCCTGAACAAGGGAGCCAGCGGCGGCGAGCTGTCGCGTCTCATGCTGGCACTCGAGGTCGTCCTCGCCGATCGCTCGACCGTACCGACCCTGGTCTTCGACGAGGTCGATGCCGGAATCGGTGGTCGCGCCGCCGTCGAGGTCGGGCGCCGCCTGGCCCGTCTCGCGGAGCACGCCCAGGTCATCGCGGTCACCCACCTGCCCCAGGTCGCAGCATTTGCTCACCACCACTTCGTCGTGGACAAGGACGATGACGGTGCCGTGACGCGCAGCTCGGTGGTCCGGCTCGGTGACGGCGAGCGGGTCGACGAGCTGGCGCGGATGCTGGCGGGACAGGACGACTCGGCGAGCGCTCAGGCGCATGCGCGCGAGCTGTTGCAGCTCGCCGGACACGCGGACTGAGACGCAATAGCTGCCGACACGCCGCGCCAGCGTGGCAGAACGCCGGCCGACTCGGGGGACGATGGCCCCGATGGCCAGACTTCGTAGAAACAGCAAGCAACCCGTTGCGCCGGGAGCGTTGGTGGGACCTGTGCGGTTCGTCCGGCGGCCCAGCGAGCTCGGGGCACTGCGCTCGGGCGACATCGCCGTGGTGCAGATGCCCGATCTCAATGCACGGCAGGCTCGATCCCTGGTCGACCACGGCGTGCGGGCCGTCCTGAACATCGGGTTGTCAGCGTCCGGACGGGTGCCCAACCGCGGACCCAGCATCCTGGACTCGGCCGGCGTCGTGCTGATCGACCTGCCCAACGACGACGCGTGGTCGCGGCTGAAGAACGGCGAGACCGTCCAGCTCGACGAAGGACGGGTCCTGCGCGACGCCGAGGTCGTCCTCGAGGGCCAGCTGCTGGACGGCGATCTCAGCCGGTCGGTGCTGGCCGAGGCCGAGTCCGGTCTCGTCAACCGCCTGGACAGCCTCACCGCGAACGCCTCCGACCACATCCAGCACGAGCAGGCGATGCTGCTCGACGACGCCCGGATCCCGCACTTGCGGACGCGCGTGCGCCGCCGGCCCGCGGTCGTGGTCTCCCACGGATTCGACGACGCAGCCGACCTGGCGTCGCTGCGTCGATTCATCGCGGGCAACGATCCGGTCCTGATCGGCGCCGGGTCCGGTGCCGATGTCCTCATCGCCGCCGGCTACACACCCGACCTGCTGGTCGGTGCGGTCCAGAACCTGTCCGATCGCGCCATCCGCAGCAGCGGCGAGGTGGTCGTCACCACAGCATCGGGAACTGTCGAGGGTCACGAGCGGCTGGAGCGTCACGGCAAGGAGATCGTGACCTTCGTGTCGACCGGTTCGGACGACGACCTCGCGATCGTGCTGGCCGACACCAACGAGGCCAGCGTGATCGTGCACGTCGGTGGCCCACCGACGCTCATCGAGCTGCTCGAGCGGCCCGCAGCCGAGGCATCGCGTCTACTGGTCGCCAAGCTTCGCGCCAGCTCCAAGATCGTCGACGCGAAGGCCGTCGATCATCTGACCGTCCGCCAGATGTCCTGGTGGCCCCTGGTCCTGCTCGTCGTCGTGGGACTGGTGGCCGTCGCGGTCGCCATCACCGTGACCCCGATGGGCCAGGACTGGTTCGCACGCATCACCGACACCATCGGCCTCGGCGACACCATCAACTCGATCGGCCGTGTCGGCACCTGGAGTGCCGGCACGTCGCCTGAATGGGGAACCAACTCGTGATCAACTTTCGCTACCACGTCGTCTCCCTCGCGGCGGCTCTGCTCGCACTGGCAGCAGGCGTCGTCCTCGGGGCGGGATTCCTCGACACCACCGACAACGCGGGTGAGGACGCCGATCAGGCCGCATCCGCCGATCCGGCCGTCGAGTCGTTCGAGTCCGGGTTCGCCGGTCGCGTCGAACCCGCTCTGCTCAACGACCAGCTGGCTGACCAGACCGTCCTGATCCTCACCACGCCCGGCGCGGGGGCCGAGGACATCAGCGGCATCAGCGGTGCCGTCGAGCAGGCCGGCGGCGAGGTCGTCGGTCAGGCCGAGCTCACCTCCAAGCTGTTGGACCCGGCGGGCCGGCAGTTCGCCGAGGGCGTCGCGCAGCAGGTCGGCGAGGGCGTCGACGGCATCGACGCCGAGGGTGACAGCTACCAGCGCATCGGCGCTGCGCTGGCCCGTGCGCTGGTCTCCGACGAGGCGGCCGACGTCGATGACGACGCCACCACGCTGCGTGCCGCCTTCGTCGAGGGCGACCTGATCACGCTGGAGGGTGAGCCGTCCGCCCGCGCCACGTTGACCGTGGTCGTCACGGGTCCACGCAGCTCGACGTCTGAGGACCAGGGCGTCAGCCTGGCGGGCATCACCGCAGCCCTGGACACCGCGAGCTCGGGCGTCCTCGTGGCCGGGCCCGCCTCGGCCTCACGCCCGGGCGGCTTCGTCGCCGCACTCCGTGGCGACGACCTGGCCGGCACCGTGTCGACCCTTGACGTGTCCGACTCCCCGGCAGGGCGGATCGTGGCCGCGCTCGCCCTGGCCCAGGAGGCTGGCGGCGACGCGGGCGCCTGGGGAACCTCGCGCAGTGCCGACGGCGCGGTCCCCAGTGACGACTCCTGATCACTCGGCCCGAGCAGCACGGTAGGTTGGAGTTCCGTGGAGCACGACACGGCGAACAGATCGCCGGCAGCCACATCGGCCTTCGACCACGGGAGTCATCTTGGCAGGTAGCGCGGTTACCAAACACGTCTTCGTCACGGGCGGCGTCGCATCGTCGCTGGGCAAGGGGCTGACGGCGTCGAGCCTCGGTCGGTTGCTCAAGTCGCGCGGGCTGCGGGTCACGATGCAGAAGCTGGACCCGTACCTCAACGTCGATCCCGGGACGATGAATCCGTTCCAGCACGGCGAGGTGTTCGTCACCAACGACGGCGCCGAGACCGATCTCGACATCGGCCACTACGAACGGTTCCTCGACGAGGATCTGGTCGGACGAGCCAACGTCACCACCGGCCAGGTGTACTCCGAGGTGATCGCCCGTGAGCGCCGCGGCGACTACCTGGGAGACACCGTCCAGGTGATCCCGCACATCACCAACGAGATCAAGGACCGGATGGTCTCGATGGGTGGACCCGACGTCGACGTCGTGATCCACGAGATCGGCGGCACGGTCGGCGACATCGAGAGCCAGCCGTTCCTGGAGTCGGCGCGTCAGGTGCGTCACGAGATCGGCCGCGGTCACGTCTTCTTCCTGCACGTCTCGCTCGTGCCCTACATCGGCCCGTCCGGCGAGCTCAAGACCAAGCCCACCCAGCACTCGGTGGCAGCGCTGCGGTCGATCGGCATCCAGCCCGACGCCATCGTGTGCCGGTCCGATCGAGAGATCCCCGAGAACGTCAAGCGCAAGATCTCCCTGATGTGCGACGTCGAGCCCGAGGCGGTCGTGACCGCGACCGACGCCCCGTCGATCTACGACATCCCCAAGGTCCTGCACAGCGAGGGCCTCGACGCCTATGTGGTGCGCCGACTCGATCTGCCGTTCCGCGACGTCGACTGGACCGAGTGGGATGCGCTCCTGCGTCGGGTCCACCAGCCGGCCGAGAACATCACGATCGCCCTGGTGGGCAAGTACGTCGATCTGCCTGACGCCTACCTCTCGGTGGCCGAGGCGCTGCGTGCCGGTGGCTTCGCCCACGACGCCCGCATCACGCTGCAGTGGGTGCCGTCCGACGAGTGCGCCACCGAGGCGGGGGCCGCTGCGTACCTGGGCGACGTCGACGGCATCTGCGTGCCCGGCGGGTTCGGCGTGCGCGGCATCGAGGGCAAGGTCGGGGCCCTGCGGTACGCCCGCGAGCAGGGCATCCCGGTGCTTGGTCTGTGTCTCGGCCTGCAGTGCATGGTCATCGAGTACGCCCGGCACGTCGCCGGCATCGAAGGAGCGAGCTCGTCGGAGTTCGACCCCACGGCCTCGGACCCGGTCATCGCGACGATGGCCGAGCAGCTCGACATCGTCGATGGGGCCGGTGACCTGGGTGGCACCATGCGACTCGGCCTCTACCCGGCCTCGCTCACCACCGGCAGCATCGTGGCCGAGCTGTACGGCGCGGACAAGGTGCAGGAACGTCACCGGCACCGCTACGAGGTCAACAACGCCTACCGGGAGCGGATCGAGTCCGCCGGACTCGTCTTCAGCGGCACCTCGCCGGACGCTCAGCTCGTCGAGTTCGTCGAGCTGCCGCGCGACGTGCACCCGTTCTACGTCGCGACGCAGGCGCACCCCGAGCTGCGGTCGCGACCCACCGCTCCGCACCCGCTGTTCGCCGGACTCGCGGCGGCCGCGATCGATCGTCAGCGCCAGACGCGGCTTCCCGTCGACGACCCGGCATGACCGAGCACCCCCGGCTGCCGGGACGGATCGTCGAGACCGAGATCCTCACCGACGAGGCTGCTGCCTGGCCGGTGGCCTCGACCGAGGTCGTCTACGACAGCGACTACCTCAGCGTCACCGTCGACACGGTCGCCGATCCCGGGGGAGCCGAACACCTGCGAGCCGTGGTGCGGCCGCATGGCGCCGTGGGAGTCGTGGCGCTCGACGAGGACGATCGGCTGCTGCTGATCGCGCAGTACCGCCATCCGGTGGGGCGTCGTCTGCTCGAGATCCCCGCAGGCACGCTCGACGTCGTCGGCGAACCACCCCTCGTTGCCGCCGCGCGAGAGCTGGCCGAGGAGGCCGACGTCACGGCAGCGACGTGGTCGCACGAGCTGACGCTGTTCGCGTCTCCCGGTTATTCCTCGGAGCAGTGGGACCTCTACGTGGCCACGGACCTGTCGCCGGTACCGCTCGACGACCGCACGGAGCGGCACGCCGAGGAGGCCGACATGGCGCACTGGTGGATGCCCTTCGCCGACGCGGTGGCTGCGGTGCTCGACGGTCGCATCACCGACTCCATGGCTGTCGCGGCCATCCTCGGAGTGCACGCCCGACGCACGTGACGGGGACCGAGCGCGCTGTCCAGGACTACCTCAGCCACCTCGCCGTGGAGCGCGGGCTGGCCGAGAACACGTTGCGCTCGTACCGCCGCGATCTGCGGCGCTATCTCCAATTTCTGCACGCGCACGACATCATCGAGCCGGAGGCCGTCGGAGAGCAGGACGTGGCGGCCTTCCTCGGTGCCCTGCGCACCGGCGACGAGGACCATGTGCCGCTCGGTACCGCGAGTGCCGCTCGTGCCGTGGTCGCGGTTCGGGGCCTGCACCGGTTCCTGCTGAGGGAGCAGGTGCTCACGACCGACGTGACCACGGCGGTCAAGCCGCCGCGACCACCGTCGCGACTGCCCAAGGCATTGACGGTCGAGCAGGTCGAGTCGATCCTGGAGGCTGCGGCCGGGCCGGGGACCACGCTGTCGGCGCGCGACCAGACCCTGCTCGAGGTGCTCTACGGCACCGGCGCCCGCATCTCCGAGGCGGTCGGGCTCGACATCGACGACCTCGATCTCGGGGAGGTCTCCGGCGCGGGTGTCGAGCAGGGCTCCGTGCTCCTGCGCGGCAAGGGGGGCAAGCAACGCATCGTGCCCCTCGGCTCGTACGCCTCGGCCGCGGTGCGTGACTACCTGACCGCCTCGCGACCTGCGCTGGTCACCGCATCGGGTTCCGGCTCAGGAGCGGCGTTGTTCCTGAACGCCCGAGGCGGTCGTCTGTCCCGCCAGAGCGCGTGGACCGTCCTGAATCGTGCCGCCAGCCGGGCCGGAGTCACCTCTGACGTGTCGCCGCACACCTTGCGACACTCCTTCGCCACCCATCTGCTCGATGGGGGAGCAGACGTCCGTGTGGTCCAGGAGCTGCTGGGACACGCATCGGTCACCACGACCCAGATCTACACCCTGGTCACGGTGGAGAAGCTGCGCGAGATCTACGCGACCGCCCACCCGCGCGCGTCACGGTGACGGGCGCGCCGGACGGTATGCTCAATATCGACAAATCGTCTACGTCAGGGGAGCAGATGGACCTCACGACAGGGCCCACGGGCCGGTCGACACCACACTTCCCCGATCCCGCGCCGCGTGCGCCGGGAGCGCCGGCGGTCATCATCGCCATGTGCAACCAGAAGGGTGGCGTGGGCAAGACCACGACCACGATCAGCCTCGGTGCGGCACTGGTCGAAGCTGGTCGACGGGTGCTGCTGGTCGACTTCGACCCGCAGGGGTCCCTGACCGTCGGTCTGGGCTTCAACGCCCACGATCTCGACCAGAGCATCTATCACGCCCTGATCGATCGCGAGATCGGTGTCAAGGACCTGGTCATGTCCACGTCGGTCAAGGGACTCGATCTGGTGCCGGCCAATATTGACCTGTCCGCCGCCGAGATGCGCCTCGTGACCGAGGTGGGCCGAGAACAGGCATTGGCGCGGGTGCTCAAGCCCGTGCGGTTCGACTACGACGTCATCTTGATCGACTGCCAGCCCTCGCTCGGGCTGCTCGCGGTCAACGCGCTCACCGCGGCGCACGGGGTGATCATCCCACTGGAGTGCGAGTACTTCGCCCTGCGGGGGGTGGCGCTGCTGAAGGACACCATCGAGCGGGTGCGTGAGCGCACCAACGACGAGCTGTCCATCATCGGTCTGCTCGGCACGATGTACGACAGTCGCACGCTGCACGGCAAGGAAGTGCTGCAGTCCCTGGTCGAGGGCTGGGGCGACCTCGTCTTCCACACCGTCATCCGCCGCACCGTGAAGTTCTCCGACGCGACGGTCGCCGGCGAGCCGATCACCGTGTACGCGCCGAACTCACCGGGCGCTGCGTCCTACCGTGAGCTGACCCGAGAGGTGCTGTCGCGATGCCCCGACGCGTGAGCATGCCCGGCGCCGACGAGCTCTTCCGTGCCACCGCCCGCGAGGGACTGACCGACGCCCCCGCGGCGGAGGCAGCGACGACAGATGACGCGACACGGCGACTGCGGCCGGTCGATCGCGACTCCTCCACCGAGAGCGGTCGGGTCAAGCACGACGAGAAGATGACGATCTACGTCACGGCCGACGAGCTCCTCGCCGTGGAGCACGCGCGCCTGCAGCTGCGCGTCGCGCTGGGCCGCACGGTCGATCGCGGCCGATTCGTGCGGGCTGCGGTGGCGTTGGCGCTGGCGGACCTCGAGGAGCACGGCGTCGACAGCCAGGTGGCTCGGCGGTTGAGCGAGACGTGACCGTCACCGCCGCTGACCAGAGCGGGTCGGCGGGCTTCTCGGTCAACCTCGCCAACTTCGAGGGACCGTTCGACCTGCTCCTGCAGCTGATCTCCAAGCACGAGCTGGACATCACCGAGGTGGCTCTGTCCTCAGTGACCACCGAGTTCATCGCCTACGTGCGCGGACTCGACGACGATCTGGACCAGACCACGAACTTCCTTCTCGTCGCCTCGACCCTCCTGGACCTGAAGGCCTCTCGCCTGCTGCCCCAGGCCGCCGTGGAGGACGAGGAGGATCTCGCGCTGCTGGAGGCGCGTGACCTGTTGTTCGCGCGGCTCATGCAGTACCGCGCGTTCAAGCAGGTGGCGGCCACCTTCGGTGCGCGGCTCGAGGCCGAGGCGCGCCGCCACCCGCGGATCGCTCAGCTCGAGCCGCGATTCGCCGAGCTGCTGCCCGAGGTCATCATCTCGGCCGGACCGGATGAGCTGGCCCGCCTCGCGGCGGCCGCCTTCGCTGACAAGCCGGTCCCCATGGTGTCGTTGGCCCATCTGCACGCACCTCAGGTCAGCGTGCGCGAGCAGGCCCACCTCGTGGTCGATCGGCTGCGCCGCAACGGCGAGATGTCGTTCCGCGCCCTGACGGCGGACGCTCCCGACCTGATGACGCGCGTTGCACGCTTCCTGTCCCTGCTCGAGCTGTTCCGCGAGGGCGCCCTGTCCTTCGAGCAGGCCACGCCGCTGGGTGATCTCCTGGTGCGCTGGACCGGTTCAGAAGCGGGCGATCTCGATGTGGGCGATGAGTTCGATGCGCCCCCCGGCGAGCTTCCCGTGGACGAGATCCCCGTGGACGAGCCACCCACCGTCGAGGAGCCCGATCAATGAGCAATTCCGAGAACCACGATCCCCAGCAGGTGCCGACCGGCCCGCACGAGCTCGAGCTGGAGATCCTCGAGCTTCGCCCGGCGCTGGAGGCTGTGCTGATGGTCGCCGACCAGCCCTTGGATCACCTCACCCTGGCGCAGGCCGTGGGACATCCTCCTGCAGAGGTCGAACGAGCTTTGGCCGACCTGTCCGCCGAGTACCTCCAGCAGGGGCGCGGTTTCGATCTGCGTCCGGTCGCCGGTGGCTGGCGGTTCTTCTCCCGGGCGGAGTTCGCCTCGGCGGTCGAGCGCTTCATCCTCGAGGGACAGCAGGCTCGACTGACGCAGGCCGCGCTGGAGACCGTGGCAGTGGTGGCCTATCGCCAGCCGATCAGCCGCTCGCGGATCTCGGCGATCCGAGGCGTCAACGTCGACGGAGTGGTCCGCACGCTGGTGACCCGCGGCCTGATCGAGGAGCACGGCACCGACGCCGAGAGCGGCGCGCTGCTGTACCGCACCACGTCGTACTTCCTGGAGCGGATGGGCCTGGGCGGCATCGACGAGCTGCCCGCCCTGGCGCCCCTGCTCCCCGAGGTCGACGACCCCGACGCGTACGGTTCTGATGAGTTCGCGCACGCCGCCCCGACCCCAGACGGTGACACCCCAGACGGTGACACCCCAGACCGTGACCCCCCAGATGCAGAGAGTGACGACGATGCCTGAGATCCGTCTGCAGAAGGTGCTCGCGGCGGCCGGTGTCGCCAGTCGTCGTCGGTGCGAGCAGCTCATGGCGGACGGTCGGGTGGAGGTCGACGGCGAGATCGCGACCGAGATGGGGGTGCGCGTCGATCCGGCGGTCGCCGTGATCCGGGTGGACGGTGCACGGCTCCCACCGCCCAGCGACCACGCCTACGTGGTGCTCAACAAGCCCACGGGCGTGGTGTCGACGATGTCGGACGAGAACGGCCGGCCCGACTTGTCGGGGGTGCTCGAGCGACGCACCGATCGGCTGTTCCACGTCGGACGACTCGACACCGACACGTCCGGACTGCTGCTGCTGACCAACGACGGAGAGCTGGCCCACCACCTGGCCCACCCGTCGTTCGAGATCTCCAAGACCTACGTGGCCCTCGTCGAGGGTGCTGTCTCCGACCGGGTCGCGACCCAGCTGCGTGCGGGCATCACCCTCGACGACGGACCGGCGCGCGTCGACCGTTTCGAGGTCAAGAGTCGCGGCCGCGGGCGCTCGATGATCGAGATGGACATCCACATGGGACGCAATCGGATCGTGCGCCGCATCCTGGACCACGTGGGCCATCCGGTGGTCGAGCTGACGCGCACCTCGTTCGGGCCGCTGCGACTCGGGGGCCTGGGCGTCGGACAGCTGCGCGACCTGTCGCGCGGCGAGCTGGGCGAGCTCTTGGACAGCGTGACGCCGTGACGCTTCCTCCTGCTCCTGTGCTGGTCATCGGCTGCGGCCTGATCGGCACGTCGGTGGCGCTCGCGCTGGCCGCGCACGGCACGGAGGTGTTGCTCGATGACACCTCCGACGCCCATCTGGCCGAGGCGGTCTCGCAGGGTGCTGGGGTCGGGCTGTCGTCGGACGACGAGCCGCGCTTCGTCGTGGTGGCCGTGCCGCCTGTGCACGCGGGAGCGGTGGTCGTCGAGGCGCTGCATCGCTGGCCGCAGGCCCTGGTCACCGATGTCACGAGTGTGAAGTCCCGCATCCAGGACGCCATCGTCGAGCAGTCGCATGCAGTCCCGACCGGTGCCGGCCGGTACGCCGGCGGCCACCCCATGGCCGGCAGCGAGCTCTCGGGCCCGGGGGCAGCCAACGCCCAGCTGTTCGAGGGGCGGCCGTGGGCGGTGACGCCCACGGCAGCCACCCGGCCCGAGGCACTCGACGCGGTGGTCGATCTCGCGCTCCAGGTCGGTGCTGTGCCCATCATCATGAACGCCAGTGCCCACGACCGTGCCGTCGCCGTCGTCTCGCACGTGCCGCAGGTGATGGCCACCCTGACGGCGGCTCGGCTCAACGACGCCCCCGACAACCACCTGGCTCTCTCGGGGGCCGGGCTGCGTGACGTCACCCGCATCGCGGGCAGCGACATGGCGTTGTGGCGCCAGATCCTCGGTGACAACGCTGCCGACGTGCGGTCGGTGCTGGCAGAGGTGCGCGCTGACCTCGACCGGGTCATCGGAGTGCTCGAGACGGGCGACGACGCCCAGCTCGACGCGGTGCTGGGAGAGGTGCTCGAGTCCGGCCGCCGGGGGACCCAGCTGATCCCGGGCAAGCACGGCAGTGCACCGTCACGCCTCGACAGCGTCTTCGTGCAGCTCGCCGACCGCCCGGGCGAGCTGTCCAGGCTCATGGCGCACACCGGCGAAGCGGGGGTCAACATCGAGGATCTGCGCCTCGATCACGATCTCGGTCGACCCGTCGGCCTGGCCGAGATTTCGGTCGCCCCGGGGCTCGGTGAGACACTGGTGGAGGCGTTGACGTCACGTGGATGGACCGCGTACCGCTGAACCGTGTCAGGAGCTGGAGCACACCGTGAGCACGTCTAGGGTCGTCGCGATCGATGGACCGTCAGGATCGGGCAAGTCGAGCACGTCCAGAGCAGTCGCGGCTCGACTCGGACTGGCATACCTGGACACCGGGGCCATGTATCGCGCCATGACGTGGGCCCTCCTGCAGGCGAAGGTCGATGTCACCGACGCGGAGGCCGTCGCGACAGCAGCTCACACCGTCACCCTGGCCTCGGGAACAGACCCCGCGAGTCCCACCATCTACGTCGATGGCCAGGACGTCTCCGTGCCGATCCGCGGTGAAGAGGTCACGGCAGCGGTCAGCCCCGTGGCGACCGTCCCGGCCGTGCGCCACCTGCTGGTCGCCCGGCAGCGCGACATCATCGCCGGCAGTGACGGCATCGTGGTCGAAGGTCGCGACATCGGCAGCGTCGTCGTGCCGGACGCTGCGGTGAAGATCTACCTCGTCGCCGATCCCGGAGCACGGGCCGTTCGCAGGGCCGCCGAGACGGGTGCCACCGACGCCAGCGCCACCGAGCGGTCCTTGGTCCGACGCGACCAGATCGACTCCACCCGAGCGACCTCACCGCTCCTGAAGGCCACGGGCGCCGTCCAGATCGACAGCACCCACCTGAGCCTCGACGACGTCGTCCAGGCCATCGTCGACATCGCCCACGCATCACTCGAGGCGGCTCGATGAGCCGCGGACTGTCCGAGGTGGGACTCGCCACCGCGCGCGCCACGCTGGGGCCGCTGTTCCTGCGCCGTTGGGACATCCAGCTGCACGACGAGCAGCACGTTCCGGGCCAGGGGCGGGTCATCATCGCCGCCAACCACCTGGGCTGGGCCGACGGACCGGCGCTGGTCGGCCGGTCGCCTCGACCCCTGCACATGATGGTCAAGGAGGAGGAGTTCGCCGGAGGCCACCGTCACCTGCTGCGCGCTCTCGCGCAGATCAAGGTGGCGCGCAACAGGGTCGACTCCGGCGCGATTCGTCGAGCCGTGCGCGCCCTGGAGGCCGACCAGGCGGTCGGCATCTTCCCCGAAGGACTTCGCGGCGACGGCGAGCTGAGCACCATCAAGTCCGGCGTCGCCTACCTGGCCCTGGCCACAGGTGCGCCGATCGTGCCGTTGGCGATCTTCGGCACCCGCGAGCGCGACGAGGACTCGTCGTCGCGTCCGGCGGCCGGGGCACGGATCGACCTCGTGTTCGGCGCGCCGATCCAGCTCGACGCCGCGCCGTGGCCTCGCACACCCGATCGACTCGGTGCAGCCACCGACACGATCCACGCACACCTCACTGACCACCTGGCCCGGGCCAAGACGGCCGTCGGCCGTGAGCTTCCCGGTCCTCTTCCGGCGGGAGCCTGGGATGTCTGAACACCAACCTGTCCTGGCGGTCATCGGCCGCCCCAACGTCGGCAAGTCGACGCTGGTCAACCGCATCATCGGTCGCCGCGAAGCCGTGGTCGAGGACGTCCCGGGCGTGACCCGCGACCGCGTCTCCTACGAGGCGGTCTGGAACGGACGCACCTTCACGGTCGTCGACACCGGCGGCTGGGACCCCAATGCCAAGGGCATGGCCGAGCGGATCGCCGCGCAGGCCGAGATCGCCATCCAGATCGCTGACGCGGTCCTGTTCGTGGTCGATGCCACGGTGGGCATCACCGACGTCGACGAGAAGGTCGTGCGCATCCTTCGCGCGGCCAACAAGCCGGTCGTGCTCGCAGCCAACAAGGTCGACGACCAGCGCGGCGAGGCGCAGGCCGCCACGTTGTGGAACCTGGGACTGGGCGAGCCGATCCCTGTCTCGGCGTTGCACGGACGAGGCAGCGGCGACATGCTCGACTCGATCCTCGAGGCCCTGCCCGACGCGCCTCCCGAGGACTGGGAGCCCGAGCTGGGGCCCCGACGGGTCGCGATCGTCGGCAAGCCCAATGTCGGCAAGTCCAGCCTGCTGAACCGGTTGGCCGGCGAGGAGCGGGTCGTGGTCGACGACGCGTCCGGCACCACCGTCGACCCGGTCGACGAGATCGTCGAGCTGGGCGGCCGGATCTGGACCTTCATCGACACGGCCGGAATCCGGCGTCGCGTGCGCGACGCATCGGGCCACGAGTACTACGCGAGTCTTCGCACCTCATCGGCGATCGAGCGCGCCGAAGTTGGCGTGCTGATCATCGACGCCAGCGTCCCGCTGACCGAGCAGGACCTGCGCATCGTGTCCTCGGTGTCCGAGACCGGTCGCGCGCTGGTCATCGCGTTCAACAAGTGGGACCTGGTCGATGAGGAGCGCCGCTACTACCTCGATCGTGAGATCGAGCGCGAGCTGGTGCAGGTACAGTGGGCGCCGCGCATCAACATCACTGCCCGCACCGGATGGCACGTCGACCGGCTCGTCAAGGCTCTCGACGCGTCGCTGGAGGGCTGGGAGACCCGCGTACCCACGGGTGCGCTCAACGCCTTCCTGGGTCGTCTGGTCGCCGAGCACCCGCACCCGGTGCGCGGCGGCAAGCAGCCCAAGATCATGTTCGGCACCCAGGCCAGCACCGCGCCCCCGACCTTCGTGCTGTTCACCTCCGGCAAGCTCGAGGCGTCCTACATGCGCTACATCGAACGTCGCCTGCGCGAGACGTTCGGGTTCGTCGGTTCTCCGATCCACCTGACGCAGAGGCCGCGCGAGAAGCGCAAGCGCCGCTGAGAGTTCTCGAGGGTCAGCGCAGCTCGTCGAGCACCACCGCGGCGGCGCGGGCCACGAGCTCGTCGTCGTATTCGGCCGCTGGGTCTGTCCTGGTGGTGAGAACGGTGATGATGATGGGGTCCCTGCGTGGAGGCGTGACGACGGCGACGTCGTTGCGCATCGCGCCAGCTCCTCCGGACTTGTCGGCGACGACCCAGCCTGTCGGCGCTCCCGCTCGGACGAGGGTGTCGCCGGTGGCGTTGTCGCTCATCCAGTCGAGCAGGGTGGCGCGGTCGCGATCCTCCAGCACCGAACCGTCGAGATAGGCCTCCAGGTTCGCAGTGAAGGCTGCAGGCGTCGTGGTGTCGTCGGTCGATCCCGGATCGACGTCGTTGAGATCGGGTTCTGTGTTGACGACCTCCGTCGTGTCGTCGCCGATCCGCTCCAGGGCGGCGTCGAGGCCTGCGGGGCCACCGATGCGTTCGAGGATCAGGTTGGTCGCGGTGTTGTCACTGTCCCGCACGGCCGCCTCGGCCAGCTGGTCGAGCGGGAGCCCCTCCTCGGTGTTGTCCGCCGTGACCGGTGAGTACCCGGCCGCGGTCACGTCCTCGCCGCTCCAGCGAACCGTCTCCGTGCGATCGCCCGGGGCCACCACGCGCAGGAACTCGGCCGCGATGAACACCTTCAGGCTCGATGCGTAGCCGAAGCGGGTGTCCGGTCGGTACTCGAAGGTGGTGTCGTCGCCGGTGTCGACGGCGACGACGCCGACCCGGGCATCGAACCGGGTCTCCAGCGACTGGAGCGCATCGATCGCAGCCGATGCCCCCGTGCTCGAGGTCGGCTCGGCCGTGGGTGTCGCGGGCGTGGAGGTCGTGCACGCCGCCGTGGTGAGCGCCAGGACTGCGACGAGCCAGGTCAGGATGAAGCGTCGTCGACCGTGCATGGACGAAATTCTTGCAGAGGGTGACGCTCGGTCGCGAACTACGTCAGCGGCGTGACGCGACCCACCAGGTGGGGGACCGGCTTCTTCGTGCCGACGACACCGAAGGTGATGCCGGCCTTGGGTCCTCCGGCTTGTCCGAACACGACGGTGCCGGGCAGGAAGATCGGCTTCTTGAACTCGACGTCGACCGTGAAGCCGTCGGGTAGCCTGGCGTCCAGGGCGGCGAGACAATGGGCCTTGGTCCACATGCCGTGGGCGATGTTGGACGGGAAGCCGAAGGCCTTGGCCGTCAGCGGGTGCAGGTGGATCGGGTTGCGATCGCCGGAGACCGCGCCGTAGCGACGCCCGAGATCACCGTTGAGCTTCCATTGGACGGCAGCCGGGGGAGGGTCGACGCCCTCGAGGGGTGCTGCTGCCTGCTCGGGCCCGCCACCCTTGCCACGGGAGAACAACGCGGTGCTCTCGCGCCAGACACTCTCGCCGTCGATCGTGACATCGGTGCGGAGGTCGATCAGCTGTCCCTTGGGGTGGGGGCGCAGGTCGGCCGCACGGACCGCGACGTCGAACGTCTCGTCCGGTGAGATGGGGCGCACCTGGGTGATCGTGTTGCGCAGGTGGACCAACCCCATCGGGGCGAATGGGAAGGCCGTGTCGGTCATCAGCGCCAGGTGCAGGGCGAAGGCGGCCATGTGCGGGTAGGTCGCAGGCAGCGTCGTGGACGGCTCGAACCCGCAGACCTCTCGGTACGCGCCGAGGTGCGCCGGATCGGTGGTGACGCCGCGGCGCTCGAGCACCAGGTCGGGCTCGTTGCCGCGCTGGTGTCGGATGCCCGGCAGGCCGCCGACCACCGGCAGCGCCGGCAGCACCGCCTTGAGCATCAGCGGCAGCGTCGACGGTGCTCGGTCGAAGGTGCGCGTCGTGGCACTCACGAGGCGCCGATCAGCATCTGGCCGTTGACGCCGATCACGTTGCCGCTGACGGCGGCAGAGCCCGGCTGGGCCAGCCAGGCGATCGTCTCGGCCACGTCGACGGGCAGACCGCCCTGCGACATCGAGTTCATGCGCCGGCCGGCCTCACGGATGCCGAGGGGGATGGTCGTGACCATCTCGGTCTCCATGAAACCGGGTGCGATGACGTTGGCCCGGATGCCGTCCTTGGCCGCGCGCTCGGCGAGCGACTGGATCCAGCCGATCACGCCGGCCTTGGCCGATGCGTAGTTGGTCTGGCCGTTGTTTCCGGCGATGCCGGCGATCGAGGCGATGCCGACGACGAGTCCGCCGGAGTTGATCAGACCCGCGTCGAGCAGGTGATCGGTGATGCGCTGGGGGGCGCCCACCGAGATGTCCACCACCAGCTGCCAGTTCTCCGGGGCCATGTTGCGCAGGCGCTTGTCGCGGGTGATGCCGGCGTTGTGCACGATGATGTCGACGCCGCCGTGCTTCTTCTTGATGTGCGCGGCGATGTCGGCGGGAGCCTCAGGTGCCGTGATGTCGCCGACGATGTACTCACCGCCGAGCTCGGTGGTGAGTGCCTTGAGGTCGTCGGCGAGCGCAGGGACGTCGAGGCCGATGACGGTCGCGCCGTCGCGCGCCAAGGTGCGCATGTCGGCCTCGCCGAGGCCACGCGATGCGCCCGTCACGAGCGCGACCTTGCCGGCGAGAGGCTTGGTCAGGTCCTTGACGGTGGGCGCCGAGGTGATGCCTGTGGCACCGACGCGTGTCACCTGGGCCGAGACGTAGGCCGACTTGGCGGACAGGAAGAAGCCGAGCGTCGATCCGAGAGTCTTCTCGGCCCCCTTCGACACGTAGATGAGGTTGGCCGTGGAGCCACCGTCGATCTCCTTGCCCAACGAACGGGTGAATCCCTCCAGGGCTCGCTGGGCGATCGCGGCGCGCTCGGTGGCTGCCTCGTCGACGGCACTGCCGATGACCACGATGCGTCCGCAGCTCTTGAGCTGGCGCAGTACCGGAGTGAAGAACTCCTGCAGGGCGACCAGACCCTCGGCCGAGTCGATTCCGGTGGCGTCGAACACCAGGCCCTTGTACTTCTTGCTGGGCGCCGACACGGTCGTGGACTCGATGCCGGCCGCCTTGAGCGCCGCGGCGACATTCTTGCCCAGCGAGGTGCCGGCAGCCGCTCCGTGCAGGACGGTGCCATCGACCAGCGGATCGCCCGCAGAGAACCGCTCGAGGAACGGCGGGTTCGGCAGGCCCAGGTTCTTGACGAGGAACTTGCCGATCGGGTTGTGGGCGAAGGACTGGTAGTTGTCTGACACGGTGTGTCCTAACTCTCGAATACCATCGGTATCTGAAATCTCTTCCTGACTGTAGCCTCGTCGGACAGACCCAGTCCACAGGGCTGGACGAGGCGTGTGTCACGTCACGCTCACCGTAGTCTCACCCCGCACCGAGGAGCCCCCATGGCTGAGTCCACCCCCCAGACGACCCCCGCGAAGAAGAGCACCCCGAAGAAGAGCACAGCGAAGGCGACCCCCGCGACGAAGAGTGCGGCCACCGAGGCCGCCTCGGCCTCGACGCCCGACACCGGGGGCATTCGCCGGGTCGCCGTGATCGGCGGCAACCGCATCCCGTTCGCCCGGTCCAACTCGGTCTACACCGACATCTCCAACCAGGAGATGCTCACCGCCGCACTCGATGGCTTGGTCGATCGGTTCGACCTGCGCGGCGAGCGTGCCGGCGAGTTCGTCGCTGGCGCGGTGCTCAAGCACAGCCGTGACTTCAACCTCGCCCGCGAGTCGGTGCTGGGCTCGGCCCTGTCGCCCGACACTCCGGCGTACGACATCCAGCAGGCCTGCGACACCGGCATCCAGGCGACCATCCAGGTGGCCAACAAGATTGCGCTCGGCAAGCTCGACTTCGGCATCGCCGGCGGCACCGACACCACCTCCGACGCCCCGTTGGCGGTCGGCGACAAGCTGCGCAGGATCCTGCTGGAGGCGAATCGGGCCAAGGACAACAAGGGCCGCCTGGCCGCCTTCGCCAAGATTCGCCCGGGCCACCTGGTGCCGGATCAGCCGCAGAACTCCGAGCCGCGCACCGGACTGTCGATGGGGGACAGCCAGGCGCTGACCACCAAGCAGTGGGGCATCACGCGCGAGGCGCAGGACGAGCTGGCGGTCGCGTCGCACCGCAACCTCGCTGCTTCCTACGAGCAGGGGTGGCAGGACGACCTCGTGACGCCGTTCCGTGGCGTCACGAAGGACACCAACATGCGCGCCGACTCCTCGATGGAGAAGCTGGCCAAGCTCAAGCCGGCCTTCGGCAAGAAGGACCCGGCCGCGACGATGACCGCCGCGAACTCGACCCCGTTGTCCGACGGAGCCTCCACCGTGCTGCTGGCCTCCGACGAGGAGGCGGCCAAGCGTGGGTGGCAGCCGCTGGCCTACCTGGCCGACTACGAGACGGCCGCGGTCGACTACGTCAACGGAGGCGAGGGCCTGCTGATGGCACCCGTCTACGCGGTGCCGCGGATGCTGGCTCGTCAGGGCCTGACCCTGCAGGACTTCGAGTTCTACGAGATCCACGAGGCCTTCGCCTCGCAGGTGCTCACGACGCTCGCCGCCTGGGAGGACCCCACGTTCTGCACGGACAAGCTGGGCCTCGACGTGCCGCTGGGCGCGATCGACTGCAGCAAGCTCAACGTGAAGGGCTCGTCCCTCGCAGCAGCCCACCCGTTCGCCGCCACCGGCGCCCGCATCGTGGCGAACGCCGCCAAGCTGCTGCACGAGAACGGCTCGGGCCGCGCCCTCATCTCGATCTGCGCCGCCGGCGGCCAGGGCGTCGTCGCGATCCTCGAGGCCTGAGCTCGGCGGTGATGGTTCCCCAGGTTCAGTGGGTTTCGTGTCACTCCACCTGGCGAATTTGCCCGGTGGAGTGATGGCGTTCCTACGTAACCTGGGGAACCATCACTCCGACGCGGCTCAGTTGAGCATGCGGAAGTGCGGGGGGAGGCCGCCGCCGGCGACCACGTCGCTGGCGAGGTCCTGCAGGGCCATCAGGGCGACGGACTGCGCGAACGGGCCGTAGGACACCCGGGCCACGCCGAGCTGGGCCATGCGCGCCAGAGGTACGGTGCCGGGGGCGCCGATCAGGGTCAGCTTCTGCGGACCCCACACGTCGACGATCGCGGAGATGTCGTCCTCGGACAGTCCGCCGGGAACGAACACGAGGGGAGCGCCTGCAGCGATATAGGCCGATCCGCGTTCGATCGCATCGGCGAGCACGTCGGCGTGCGGTCGGTCACCTGCTTTCACGAAGGCATCGGTGCGGGCGTTCAGCACGAAGTCGATGCCCTCGGCCTGGCCGGCAGCCAGCACCGCCTCGACGGCGGCCACGGCTTCGGCCAGCGGCTTCATCTGGTCCTCGAGGTTGGCGCCCACGATCCCGACGCCGATGGACTTGCGGGTGGTCTCGCCGGGGTCGCCGTAGCCGGCCTCCAGGTCAGCCGTGACGGGCAGCGAGGTGGCTGCGACGATCCGACCGGCGGCCTCGATCATCAGGTCGGCGGGGATGTGCTCGCCGTCCTCGTACCCGTAGGACGCAGCGATCGAGTGGCTGGCGGTGGCGAGTGCCTCGATGCCATCGACGTCCGTCACGACGCGAGCGCTGATGGCGTCCCACACGTTGACGACCTTGAGCAGGTCGGGCGCTGCGTGCAGGTCGAGGAGCCGCTGGGACTGGGCCGTGATGTCGGTCATGACACCGAGGCTACCGAGCGGGTCAGGCGGCGATCTTGGTCTTGGGCTTCGACTTCTTGTCGATCTTGACCAGCTTGCGCTTCTTGACGGTGTAACCGGGGGGAAGTGTGCCCTTCTTCATCATGACGAGAGGACAGCGCTTGCAGGCAGGTTTGTCGCTGCAGCACTTCTTCTTGGGCATCTTCGGCACGCCCCTAGACTACCAGTCGGAGGTGAGCCTCGCCTTACTTCACGCCTGTGGCACGATTCACTCATGGCAGCCCCAGCATTCGTCAGCAAGCTCAACGAACAACTCGGCCACGAGTTCGGAGCCCACCAGCAGTACATCGCGATCGCGACCTACTACGACGCGCTGACGATGCCGCAAACGGCCGCCCTGTTCTACCAGCAGGCGCACGAGGAGCGCGATCACGCCATGATGATGGTGCAGTACCTCCTCGACGCCGACGAGGTGCCCCTCATCCCGGCGCTCGCGGCCCCGCGGGCCGACTTCGCCGACGTGATCGAGCCCGTCGCGGCGGCGCTCGCCCAGGAGAAGCAGGTCACCGAGCAGATCAACGAGCTGACCCGAATCGCCCGCGAGAACAACGACTTCGCCTCCGATCAGTTCATGCAGTGGTTCATCAGGGAGCAGGTCGAGGAGGTCTCGAAGATGAGTGACCTCCTGGCCGTCGTCACACGCTCCAAGGACGACTACGAACGGATCGAGGACTGGGTCGCCCGCGAGGACGCTGGCGAGAGCGCCGACCCCACGGCCCCGCCCATCGCCGGTGCGTAGAGCGCTGCTGGCTCTCGTCGCGATGGTCGTGCTCAGCGCGTGCGGATCTGGTGGGGAGCCGTCCGCCGATGTAGCGCCGACCCCGGACGCGTCGACCGAGACGTCATTGACGATCACCGTGGTGACGGACGAGGGCGCAGCCCCGAATGTCCTGGACCTGCGGTGCGATCCGGTGGGGGGAGACCACCCCAACGCCGAGGCTGCCTGCGCGGCGCTCGTGGAGGCCGGCGGTGAGGTGGCCTTCGAGCCCACCCCTGGTGACCAGGTGTGCACCGAGATCTTCGGCGGCCCGCAGACCGCCACGATCACCGGGACCTACCGGGGCGCCGACGTCGATGCCACCTTCAGCCGCGAGAACGGTTGCGAGATCGACCGCTGGGATGCTCTCGGCACCGAGGTCTTCGACGTGCCGATGCTGTGAGTCAGGCGGCGAGTCGGGCATAGAGCAAGGCGTCCATACGACGGTCGCCGACGGGGGCGAAGGACTTCATCAACCCCTCGTGCTCGAACCCCGCCCCTTCGACGACCCGGATCGATCCGGTGTTCCACGGCTCGATGTAGGCCTCGAGTCTCATCAGTCCGGGCTGCTCGAGCGCCCAGTCGGCCGCGAGTCGCACCGCCCGGGTCGTGAGTCCGCGCCAGAACACGCCGACGAAACCGACGGATCGCTCGCTCTCGGCAGGCACGACGGCGAAGGCCCAGCCGACACCATCGATGACGCGCTGGTTCTGCCGCGTGATGTAGTCGAGGGCACTGGCGTGGCCGCCGTCCGTCGGTACAGTCGAGATCAAGGGAATCAGCGGATCGTGGGCCACCGCGAGAACCACACCTGTGTCGGAGTCGCGCCAACCGCACAGCATAGCGCTCTTGCCGCGCAGGGCAGGTACTTCCACCGATCAGGCCCGGGCGATCAGGTGGGTTCGGGAAGTCGCCGCAGCACCTCACCGAGAGTGCTCTCGATCCGGTCGATCTTGACCTCGACCGAGCCGAGTCTGCCTTCGACCTGGCCGAGTCTGCCTTCGACCGAGCCGAGTCTGCCTTCGACCTGGCCAAACTTTCGATCGACCTGGTCGAAGCGGGTACGGGTCTCGCTCCGAAAGTCATCGATCAGCTCGTAGATCGCGTCGCGGTCGTTCTCCAGGCGAGCGACTCGGAGCTCGATGTCGGCGTCGTGGGTCATGTGGCCCAAGGTGCGAGGCCGAACCGAGATGCGCCAGCATCCGGCGGATCTGCTGTGGACGCTAGAACAGCCGCAGGCTCGGGTCGTCGATTCCGCGCAGCTCGTCGTAGTTGACCACGACGCAGCTGATGCCGCGATCCTCGGCCAGCACGCGCGCCTGGGGCTTGATCTCCTGCGCGGCGAAGATGCCACGGACGGGACGCAGGCCGGGGTCGCGGTTCATCAGCTCGAGGTACCGGGTCAGCTGCTCGACGCCGTCGATGTCGCCGCGACGCTTGATCTCGACCGCGACCGAGGAGTTGGACTCGTCCTTGCAGAGCAGGTCGACCGGCCCGATGGCGGTCATGTACTCGCGGCGTACCAGCGTCATGCCGTCGCCCAAGGTGGTGGTGTGCTCGGCGAGCAGCTCCTGCAGGTGCTTCTCGACACCGTCCTTGCGCAGACCCGGATCGACGCCGAGATCGTGCGAGGTGTCGCTGAGGATCTCTTCGAGTCGGATGCGCAGGGTGTCGTCGCTCTTGGTGGCCGACACGGTCCACTCGATGACGCCGTCGTCGCCAGAACCGTCGGACACTGTGCCCTCGCGCAGCGTGCACGGCGGGCTCATCCAGTTCAGCGGCTTGTAGGAGCCACCATCGGAGTGGATCAGCACCGAGCCGTCGTTCTTGACCATGATGACCCGGGTGGCGAGGGGCAGGTGAGCTGCGAGCCGGCCGGCGTAGTCGACCTGGCAGCGAGCGATGACCAGTCGCACTACTGCCTCGTCAGGGTGCCGAGATTGAACTCGATCTGCAGGTCGTCGCCCGAACCGGACACAGTGCCTTCGTCGGTGTTGCCGTCGTCGCCGATCAGGCGCACGGTCTCGCCCTCGACCTCGTACTTGCCGACCCGAAAGTCAGTGACGCCCTGGAAGTCCTCGGAGTACGAGCCGTCCTCCTGGAAGTGCACGATCCACTCTGCGTCGGGTGCCTCCCAGTCGCCGCGGATCGCGATGGCTCCGTCCGTGGACGAGTCGACGGATGGGGTGGCGCTGGGAGAAGGTGTCGGAGAGGCGGTCGACGTCGTCGAGGGGCTGCTCGGGTCGGCCTGATCGGCGCCGTCGGACCCGCCACAGGCGGAGAGAGCGGTGGCCGATGCCGCAACTACGGCCCATGTGGCGACGGTCATACGCGTGTTCATGGCATCTCGCTTCTCTCGACGGGAGGTCACGTTAGTGTGTCACGAGCCCGAACCTACTCAGGAGTAGCCATGCAGGAGATCGTCGACCAGTTCAACGGCACCGGAGCAGACGCTGACATCGCGCGCACGCTGTTGCTGCCCTACCTCAACCACGCTGCCACGATGTACGAGAGCGGCTACGCGACCGCACCCGACATCGATGCGGCGATGCGTTTTGGTTGCGGCTACCCGATCGGCCCCTTGGCGCTGGTCGACGCGCTCGGCGCCAAGGCCGTGGCATCGGGTCTGGACGATCTGTTCGCCCGCACCGGCGACGAGCTGCACCAGGCCGCGGCCGTGCTGACGGCGCAGGCCAGCAACGGTGGAACCTTCGCGGCGGCCGGGGCCGATGCCGACCAGGCCGAGCCCGCGTTCGCGCACACGATCGAACGGGTCGGCGTCGTGGGCACCGGCACCATGGCCTCGGGAATGGTCGAGGTGTTCGCCAAGGCCGGCTACGACGTCACCTTCGTCGGCCGCAGCACGGACAAGGTCGATGGCGTCATCGCAGCCATCACCAAGAGCCTCGACAAGGCGATCGCACGCGGCAAGATCGATGAGGACGTCAAGTCGAGCGTGCTGGGTCGTCTGACCGGCGCCACGGAGCGCGAGGCGCTGGCCGACGCCGACATCATCGTCGAGGCCATCGCCGAGGATCTGGCGATCAAGCTCGAGCTGTTCGCCGATCTGGACCGGATCGCCAAGCCGGGCGCGATCCTCGCGACGACGACCTCGTCACTGTCGATCAACGCCTGCGCGGCAGCCACCGGACGTCCGCAGGACGTCATCGGCATGCACTTCTTCAATCCTGCGGCGGTCATGAAGCTGGTCGAGGTCGTCACGGCCGACGACACCTCCGTCGAGGTCGACGCGACGGTGCGGGCCCTGTGCCTGGCCACCGGCAAGCATCCGGTCTCGTGTGGAGATCGCGCCGGGTTCATCGTGAACGCACTGCTGTTTCCGTACCTCAACGACGCGATCAAGCTGAACGAGGCCGGTGGCGCCTCCCTGACCGAGATCGACGACGCGATGAAGGCCACCCAGCTGCCGCTGGGACCGTTCCAGCTGCTCGATGTCGTGGGCACCGACGTGTCGCTGGCGATCCAGCGCTCGCTCGTCTCGACCTTCGGACACGCTGGTTGGCAGCCGGCCCCGGCCCTGGAGAGCGCCGTGGCGCAGGGGCGACTGGGCCGCAAGACCGGCGAGGGCTTCCACGCCTACTGAGCGTCCCTAGGATGGTCGGGTGCCCCGTCGACACAGCCGCCGCCCCACGGAGCGGCCGCCTGCGCGGGCGGGGTCCTCCGACCACGTCGAGGTACGCGCCTCGGGGGAGTGGAACGTGCGCCCGTTGGCGGGGTCGCAGCGCGAGTACACCTGCCCCGGATGCCACCGACCGGTGCGCCCGGGCGTGGGGCACGTGCTCGTGTGGCCGGTCCAGAAGGCATTGCTCAGCGCCGAGGCCATCGACGAGCGACGCCACTGGCACACCGACTGCTGGCGGCGCGGCCTGTCCTGAGGGGTCCCGCCTGAGCGGACTACCTGTCGTTCGCCGTGCCATCCTTGGCCGCGGCCGCAGACGGGTCTTGCTTGGTCTGGGCCTGCTCGTCCTGGACTTGCTGGACCGGGGCCTGCTTGTCCTGAGCCTGCTTGTCCGGCGCCTGCTTGCCTGGGGTCGCGTGCTTGGCTCCGGAGGTCTCACCCGAGGTGTCGGTGGTGAAGGTCGAGACGATGTCGCGCAGCTGGCCCATCTGAGCCACGATGCCGTCGCGCCTGCGTTGCAGCTCCTCGACCTCCGAGCGCAGCGATCGCGTCTGACGCTCGGTGTCGGTGGCCGCGCTGGCCCGGGAGTGCTCGGCGTCGGCCCGGGCTCCGCTGATCAGCTGCGCTGCGTCCTTCTTCGCCGCCTCGATGAGGCGGGTGGACTCCACGCTGGCCGCGTCCCGCGACTTCGTGGCCTGAGCCATGATGTCGCGAGCGCGGGTGTCAGCGGCCGCTGCGCGTGACTCGGCATCAGAGACCAGCTGCTGGGTCTGCTGGGTGGCTGACTGGTGCGCCTCCGTGGCTTCTCGGGCGAGCCGCTCTCGCTCGACCGCCAGCACACGGCGGGCCTCGGTGACCTCACGGTCGGCTGCGGCGCGGGCCTGCTCGACCTCGCGGGTGGCCCCCAGGCGCATGTTCTGTGATTCCTGCTCGGCGCCGAGCTTGAGCTGGGCCGCCTCCCGCTCGGCGTGGGCCCGGAGGTCCTCGGAGTGCGCCTTGGCATCGGCGTGCAGTGCCTCGGCCTCCTCGAGCAGCGTGGTGCGACGGTCGTCGATCTCCGCCGTGGCCTGCGCCTTGGCGCCCTCGGCAGACTTGCGAGCCCCGGCGAGCATGACGGTGGCCTCGTCCTGAGCGTTGCGCACCATCTCCTCGGAATCGCGCGCGGCGCGACTGCGCACGTCCTCGGCCTCCTGCTCGGCAAGACCGAGCAGCTGGGCGGCGTGATTGCCCAGACCTGTGTAGGTCGGCTTCTCGACGGCTTCCACGCGGTCCTTGAGCTTCTCGATCAGCTCGCGCAGGTTCGCGTTCTCGTCCTCGGCGGTCCTGAGTGCCTGGGCAGCACGCTTCAGCTCGGCGGTCTGCGTGCGGGCCCATGTGTCGACGGCATCGCTGTCGTACCCGCCGCGACGTGCGAGCGGGAACGAGGCGTCGGCCGACTTGCGGGCGGCATCGAGGACGGATTTGGCGAGCTGATCAGACATGAGCATCCAAGGTCGTCGAGTGGAGAGGGACGATCGTCAGCATACCGGCCCCCACCACCGCCGAGAACCCGCTCAGACCCCGCGGAAGCGGTTGATGGCGTCGAGGTGGATCGCCCGCTTCTCGGGGTCGCGGACGCCCAGGCCCTCTTCGGGCGCCAGGCACAGGACGCCGACCTTGCCCTGGTGAGAGTTGCGGTGCACGTCGAGCGCCGCCTGCCCGGTCTCGGCCAACGGGTACACCTTGGAGACGGTGGGATGGATGAGTCCCTTGTCGATCAGGCGGTTGGCCTCGAACGCCTCGCGGTAGTTCGCGAAGTGCGAGCTCTTGATGTTCTTCAGGTTCATCCACAAGTAGCGGTTGTCGTACTGGTGCATGTAGCCCGAGGTCGACGCGCAGGTGATGATCGTGCCGCCCTTGCGCGCGACGTAGACCGAGGCGCCGAAGGTCTCGCGGCCCGGGTGCTCGAAGACGATGTCCGGGTCCTCGCCGCCGGTCAGCTCGCGGATCTTCTTGCCGAACCTCTGCCACTCCTTGGGATCCTGGTTGTTCTCGTCCTTCCAGAATGCGTAGTTCTCGGCCGAGCGGTCGATGACGTGCTCGGCGCCGAGCGACCGTACGATCTCGGCCTTCTCCGGCGAGGAGACGACGCACACCGGGATGGCTCCACCGTTCAGTGCCATCTGGGTGGCGTATGAACCGAGCCCACCAGAGGCGCCCCAGATCAGCACGACGTCGCCCTGCTTCATGTTGGCGCCGTTCTTGGACACCAGCTGGCGGTACGCGGTGGAGTTGACCAGACCGGGGCTCGCCGCCTCTTCCCAGGTGAGGTGGTCCGGCTTGGGCATCAGCTGGTTGGCCTTCACGATCGCCAGGTGGGCCAGTCCGCCGAAGTTGGTCTCGAATCCCCAGATGCGCTGCTGGGGATCCATCATCGTGTCGTCGTGACCGTCGGGGCTCTCCAGCTCGACCGACAGGCAGTGGGCCACGACCTCGCGGCCCGGCTTCCACAGGTTGACGCCGGGACCGGTGCGCAGCACGACGCCGGCCAGGTCCGAGCCGACGACGTGGTACGGCAGATCGTGGCGCTTGGTGTACTCGGACAGGCGGCCGTACCGCTCGAGGAACGAGAAGGTCGAGACGGGCTCGAAGATCGACGTCCAGACCGTGTTGTAGTTGATCGCGCTGGCCATGACGGCCACGAGGGCCTCGCCGGGCGCGAGTTCGGGGATGGCGACGTCGTCGAGGTGCAGGCTCTTGCGCGGGTCCTTCTCCTTGCTGGGTACTCCCTCGAACATGTCGACGTCGTCCTTGTGGACGGTGATGGCCTTGTACGAGTCGGGCAGGGCGATGGAACCGAAGTCCTCGGCGGGCGTGTCGCCGGCGAGGATCGCGTCGAGAATGTTCTGCACAGTGGGACCTCCTGAGGTGTCCCGGCGATGTTACCTATCCGTAACCGAGCGGGCTACGGCGTTCGGTGTGATCCAAGCCTCAATGTGCAGGCTCGACCAGCTCGACGAGCACGCCGCCAGCATCCTTGGGATGCACGAAGTTGACCCGGCTGTCGGAGGTTCCGCGACGGGGTGCGTCGTACAGCAGACGGACGCCGCGGTCACGCAAGATCTGCGAGACCGCCTCGATGTCGGCGACGCGATAGGCCAGCTGCTGGATGCCCTGACCATTGCGCGCGATGAACTTCGCGATGGTCGACTCCTCGCTCAGTGGCGCGAGCAGCTGGATGCGGGTGCCCTGCGGTCCCTGGGACTGGTCGCCGACCGCCAGCATGGCCTCACGCACCCCTTGCTCCTCGTTGACCTCCTCGTGCACCGCGTGCAGACCGAAGGTGGAGGCGTAGAACTCGAGGGCGTCATCGAGATCGGGCACCGCGATGCCCACGTGATCGACGGCCAGGAGCAGGTGTTCGGGGACGAGTGCATCAGACATGCGAATGAGCGTAGGCCAGGAAGCGCCGAGGTGGTGGTCGGGTCAGGCGAATAGATGGATCGCAGCGACGGATACCAGCACGATCGCGATCGGTGTGCCCACGAGGATCCCGATCGCCCAGGGCTTCCCCGTCACCATGTCCTCGCCCGTGCGGGGGTCGGCCACGCGCGTCGACCGACGTCGCACCGCGAGGGCTCCCGGCACGCCGATCGCCAGGCCGAGGACGATCCAGAGCCATCCGGAGCGGCCCAGGTACAGGTCGTCGAGCAGTACCGCGAACAGGCCCTGGGCGACCAGCCAGCCGGCGGCGAACGACCAGATCACGGTGAGCGTGGTGAACCACCACGGCCCCGTCCGGTGCTCGGTCGTCAGGGTGGCCGCGTAGTCACGGGGGATGCCGAAGGCCTCGGTCGGGTGCTCGCCCGTGTCGGCGACGTGGCTCTCGACCTCCGCGACGATCTCGCCGATGCGATCGCCGGGGACGTTCTTGAGTCGAAGGGCCAGGATCAGCTCCTGGCGATAGCTGGCGAGGGTGGTCTCGTCGGATCGTTCGCTCATGTCGCACTCCTGGTGTGGGGGAGCAGGCCGGCGGCCCGCTCGGTGAAGGACGCCCACGCTGCGGCGCGTGCGTCGAGGTGGGCTCGGCCCTGTTCGGTGACGGCGAAGAACTTGCGGCCCGGCCCGCCGACGCCTTCGCGCCAGGACGAGGTCAGCAGCTCGTCTGCTTCCAGTCGATTCAGGATCGGATAGAGCGTTCCGCCCTTGATGGTGCCCAGTCCGGCTGCCTGGAGCCGTTGGCCCACCGCGTAGCCGTAGGTCTCCTCCTCGGCCACGATCGCAAGGGTGGCCAGCGGCAGCACGGCTCGGAGCCACTCGGTCGGCAGGTTGTCGGAGCTCATGACTAGAACCTATTCGTCACTAGTCAGGGAGTCAAACTAGTTGGACGGCTGAAGTGTGCCGGTGGGTGCCTGTGACAGTTACCGCTGGGTACAGTTCGACTCACGTCTTTGTTCACGTCCAACGTCGTTTTCAGGAGCACTCATGACCCAGTCCGTCATCGTCGCCGGAGCCCGCACCCCCATCGGACGCCTGCTCGGAGGGTTCAAGACCCTCTCCGGTTCTGACCTCGGTGGTCTGGCCATCCAGGGTGCGCTGAGCAAGTCCGGCGTGTCCGGCGACCAGGTCGACTACGTCATCATGGGACAGGTGCTCACCGCAGGAGCCGGCCAGATCCCCGCTCGCCAGGCGGCGCACAAGGGCGGCATCCCGCTGAACGTGCCCGCGTTGACCATCAACAAGGTGTGTCTGTCGGGCATCAACGCCATTGCTCTGGCCGACCAGCTGATCCGCGCCGGTGAGCACGAGATCGTCGTCGCCGGTGGACAGGAGTCCATGACGCAGGCGCCGCACATGCTGCTCGGGTCGCGCGAAGGCACCAAGTACGGCGACACCAAGCTGACCGACCACATGGCCTACGACGGACTGTGGGACGCGCTGACCGACCAGGCCATGGGCGGTCTGACCGAGCAGATCAACGCCGACCAGCAGAAGTTCACCCGCGAGGAGCAGGACGCATTCAGCGCCCGGTCGCACCAGCGAGCCGCCGAGGCCCAGAAGAACGGCCTGTTCGACGAGGAGATCGTGCCGGTCGAGATTCCGCAGCGCAAGGGCGATCCGGTCGTCGTGGGACAGGACGAGGGGGTGCGGGGCGACACGACCACCGAGTCGTTGGGCAAGCTGCGTCCGGCGTTCGACAAGAACGGAACCATCACGGCTGGCTCCGCCAGTCAGATCTCCGACGGTGCCGCTGCCGTGATCGTGATGAGCAAGGACAAGGCCGTCGAGCTCGGCCTGACGTGGATCGCCGAGATCGGCGCGGCTGGCGTCGTCGCGGGACCGGACTCCAGCCTGCAGAACCAGCCGGCCAACGCAATCGCGCTGGCGTGTGAGAAGGAAGGCATCACGCCCGCCGATCTCGACCTGATCGAGATCAACGAGGCGTTCGCGGCCGTGGGCATCGCCAGCGCCAAGGAGCTCGGTGTCAGCGAGGACATCATCAACGTCAACGGCGGTGCGATCGCTCTGGGTCACCCCATCGGTGCCAGCGGCGCCCGCATCGCCCTGCACCTGGCGCTGGAGTTGAAGCGTCGCGGTGGTGGCATCGGTGCGGCCGCCCTGTGCGGTGGCGGCGGTCAGGGCGACGCCCTGATCATCCGCGTGCCGAAGGCCTAGAGGCCACCGTGACCCGCCCCGACGACGTCGAGACCCTGGTCGCCGGCGCGCGGGACGGGTCCGCCCGCGCGGTGGCGCGGCTGATCTCGCTGGTCGAGGATCGGTCGGCGCTGCTGCGCGAGGTGAGTGCTGCGCTGGCGCCCACGGCTGGCCGAGCGCACGTTGTCGGCCTCACGGGCTCGCCTGGCGTGGGCAAGTCGACGTCGACCTCGGCCTTGGTGTCCCGCCTGCGTGAGGTCGGCCGCACGGTGGGTGTGCTGGCCGTCGATCCCACCTCGCCATTCACCGGCGGTGCGCTGCTCGGCGACCGCATCCGCATGCAGGATCATGCCACCGACGCCGGGGTGTACATCCGCTCGATGGCCAGTCGTGGGCATCTGGGCGGACTGTCGACCTCGGCCCCCCAGGCCCTGCGCGTCTTCGACGCGGCCGGGTGCGACATCGTGCTGGTCGAGACCGTCGGCGTGGGCCAGTCCGAGGTCGAGATCGCCGGAATCGCCGACACCACACTGGTGCTGCTGGCACCGGGCATGGGTGACGGCATCCAGGCCGCCAAGGCGGGCATCCTCGAGATCGGCGACATCTTCTGCATCAACAAGGCCGACCGCGACGGCGCGGAGTCGACGCGTCGCGAGCTGCGGAGCGTGCTGGCGATGAGCGCGGGGCGCGACGGCTGGAAGCCGCCCATCGCCATGACGGTCGCCACCACCGGTGACGGCCTGGACGCGCTCGTCGAGCAGATCGATGCGCACCGAGCCCATCTGCGAGACAGCGGCGGCCTGCAGCGTCGCCGTCTGTCTGGTGCGCGCCGCGAGATCGAGGCACTCGCCGTGGCCGCCGTGCAGGAACGGTTAGCGCACGTGTCTGGTCACGCGGATCTGGAAAGCCTGGCCGAACAGGTCCTGGCGGGGACCAATGATCCGTTTGCAGCCGCAGATGCCCTGGTGGCGGGTCTGGAGCGACACGACACGCAGGACAACGAGGTTGCAGTGACTGACGTGACGCGTGGGACACAATGATGTCGTGCTCAAGAAGGTTGTCGCGGTGCTCATCCTCGGATTCGCCGTGTTCTATCTGCTCACCGCCCCCGCAGGCGCGGCCGATGCCGTGTCCAATGCGGCCGGCGCGGTGATGGATGGCTTCGCCCAGGTTGGCGTCTTCGTCAACGAGCTCGTCGCGTAGGGGTAGACCGATGCTGCAGTCGGTGCTGAACCGCCTGCCCGAGCAACAGGTCGAGCGGCATCTGCTGTCCGAGCAGGGCGAGCACGTCGTCGATCTCGTGCGCCACCACCCGATCGTGTACTGGCAGGCATCGACCGAGCTTCTGGTCGTCGCCGCGCTGTGGGTCGCCGCGGTCTTCGGGCCGATATCGCTGGGATGGTTCTTCATCATCGCGGCTTGTGCCCTCGGGGTCCACGCGCTCTACGTGATGGCGCGCGAGCACCGCGACGTCTTCGTCATCACCAACATGCGCGTCTTTCGTGCCAGTGGCGTCTTCTCGGTGCGGATCGCCACGATGCCACTGCGCCGCATCCTGGACATCACGGTGGAGAAGCCGTTCCTCGGCCGGATCCTCGGTTACGGCCACTTCGTCTTCGAGTCGGCCGCTCAGTCGCAGGGGCTCCGCGACATCCGTTTCATCGGTGATCCGGACGGACGCGACCTGACCATCCAACGAGTCGTGCAGGGGAGCGGACTGCGGGGCAGCTCGGACCAATTCCTCAGCGAGTGAGTCCGCTTCCTACACTGCAGGTATGACTTTCTCGCGTCACGGAGCCATGGACCTGTCCGCACTCAAGCAGCCTCCGGCCGGCCAGCAACCTCCCGGCGCCGCGGCGCCCATGTCCGGAGGGGGTGGATCGTGGGTGCTGGACGTCTCCGAGGCGAACTTCCAGGACGTCGTGCAGTCCTCGATGTCGCACATCGTGGTGCTGAGCCTGTGGTCCCCACGGTCGCCGGAGAGCGCTGCGTTCAACGACACCGTCGCGGCGATCGTCAACGGTCACCAGGGCAAGATCCTGTTCGCTCGCGTCGACGTCGACGCCAACCCGTCGGTGGGCCAGGCCCTGCAGGTGCAGGCTGTGCCGGCCCTGTTCGGGCTGGTCAAGGGTCAGCCTGTCCCGCTGATGCAGGGCACCGCCGACGAGGCGGAGGTCCGCTCGCTGTTCGATGAGCTGCTCAGTCTTGCCGTTCAGCACGGTGTCACCGGTGTTGCTGCCCCCGTCGGCGCAGCGCCCGAGGTCTCGCCCGAGGGCGAACCGGACGAACCGGCCGACGACCCACGATTCGCCGAGGCGGATGCTGCCTTCGCCGAGGGCGACCTCGACCGGGCCGTCGCCGAGTACGAGAAGATCCGCGCGCAGTACCCCGCCGACGACGAGGTGTCCGAGCGGCTCGCCGGGGTTCGCCTGATGTCACGTGCGTCCGGCGCCGATCTGCAGGCCGCGCGGGCGGCTGCCGCCGATGCGCCCGACGACGTCGAGGCCCAGATGCTGATCGCCGATCTCGACGTGTCCGGCGGGCATGTCGACGATGCCTTCGACCGCCTGATCGGACTCATCGGCCGATTGCCCGCAGACGAGCGCGAACCGGTGCGCGAGCGGCTCATCGAGCTGTTCACGGTGGTCGGCCTGACCGACCCGCGGGTCGGCACGGCTCGACGCGCCCTGGCGCGGGCCCTGTTCTGACCGGTAGCGGCGCCGGTGGCCGGTAGGGTCGGCTCACCATGAAGACGGCGACGGGGTGGGCGATCTCGGCGATCGGCGTCGTCCTCGCTCTGGCTGGCGTCGCGCTCATGGTCGTGCTCGGACCCGACAACCGCATCGTGACCGGTCCCCATCCGGTCGACGTGGAGGGCTCGGTCGTCGTCACGGGCCCGCGGGTGATCCGCTGGACTGATGCCCAGGTCGACATCCTGGCCGAGCTCCCGGCTCAGAAGCCGATGTTCCTGGGCATCGGCAACAGTGTCGACGTCGAGAGTCTGGTCGACGGCGCCGAGCGGGTCGAGGTCACCGGGTTCGACACCCCGTGGGACCCCACGACCCGGGTCGTCGACGGGCGTCCGAGCGTGCAGGCTGCCCCGACGTCGCTGGACTGGTGGCTCGCCGACTCTGCCGGTCTGGGGGGAGCCAGCATCAGCCTGCGCCTGCCCGAGGAGCCGGTGTCGCTGGCGATCGTCTCGATCGGCGCCTCGAATCTGTCGGGCCTCCAGGTCACCTTGGCTTACGGGATTCAGGGTGGCTTCACCCGTGGCATCGGGCTGCTGCTGCTGGGTCTGGGGGGAGTGCTGGTCGGTCTCGTGGTGCGCCGGCGCCCCGCCGACGGTGGCGTGCTCGACGAGCTGGTGGAGACCGACGAGGGGATCGTCTACGTCGTGGGGGACGACGACGGAGTCGAGCGCGAGCTCACCGCGGATGAAATCGAGGCCGGGGGCTTCGTCGTGACGGACGACGAGATGCCGCCTCCTCCCGAGCTCGTGCCCGAGCCCACTGAGCCGGCGGCGAGGGTGATGTACGTCTTCGTCGACGAGGATGGTGTCGAGCACGAGGTCTCCGAGGATGAGTTGGACGAGTTCGAGATCGTGGAGGACGACGACGTGGGCCCTGCGGGCGCCGGCGAGGAGGGCGAGTCCCGATGACACCAGTGAGGCGCCTGAGCGTGCTCGGTCTCGTGCTGGGACTCGTGCTGGCCGGATGCGCCGTGCCGCGCGAGCGCGAGGTCGAGACGATCGACAAGATCGCGGCCTCCGACGACGACGTGCTGGGTGTCTACACCCGTTATCGCGAGGTCCGCAATGCTGCGATCGAGCTGCTGGATCCCAAGCCGTTGTCGACGATCGAGACCGGAGCGACGCTGGCCATCGATGCTGGTTCCTTCGAGGTGGCCCAGCGGCTCAGCACCACCCGTGAGGAGACGACCGGCGACATCGAGGTCCTGGACATCAAGACGCCCCGGTTCGAGAAGTACCCGCTCTGGTACTACTCCGTGGTGCGCGACGGCGCACGTGGGGTGCAGCGGGTGCAGATCTTCGAGCGGGCCTCAGCAGTCGAACCGTGGTTGCTGGTCTCGACGCCAGAGACACTCGCCGACACGAGCCTGCCCTCGATCCGCATGTCCGACGGTGCAGCTCGGCGGGTCAGTCCGGCGGACGGCGCTGGGATGGCGATGTCGATCGACGAAGCGGCCGAGGCCTACGTCCGCACGCTCACCGACCCGACCGCTGCGGAGGCCGACACGATCGAGGAGGACTCGTTCATCGACCAGATGCGCGAGGCCGCGGCGGTCAACGCGTCGCTCGATGGCGTGGGGTTCTCCCAGGAGTGGGAGGCCGAGGACGTGCAGTACACGCTGCGCACCAGTGATGGCGGGGCCCTCGCGTTCGTGACCCTGCTGCGTACCGACAGCTACACGGTCGAGGACGGACTGCAGGTCACCTGGCCGCCCGGATCGCCACAGCAGGCCTTCCTGGCCGACGGCGTGCAGGGGTCGGGAGTCCTGAGCTACTACCACCAGATCCTGGTCTACCTGCCCGGAGGCAACGACAAGCCGCGCGCGCTCGGACAATTCGGCGGCGTCGTCAGCGGCGACGTCGGCTGAGCAAGACGCCCCAACTTTTGTAGCGGTACGCAGGTTCAGATGTGCTTCTCGCCTGCCAAAGGCTACAAAAGTTGGGGGTCAGGGCCCTTCGGGCGCCTCGCGGTAGGGGCGGTTGTCGCCGTCGCTGAGTCCCTCGAGCAGTGCGACGGTGGCGGCGGTGGCCTTCTCGCGGATCGTGGCGGGGTCGCACCAGTGGACGGCCTTGATCTCGGTCGGCTGCAACGACATCGACTCGGTGATCGCAGCGTCGACCGTGCCGAGGTCGAACAAGAAGATGCAGGCGTCATCCCAGCCGCGCCAGGCCGGCAACCAGTTGACGGTCACGAGCCCGCGGATCTCGGCCTCGATGTCCAGCTCCTCGCGCAGCTCGCGCACCAGGCCCAGCGCCGGGGACTCGCCCACCTCGACCACGCCGCCGGGCAGGTCCCACTCGCGCTTGTAGGTGAGCTCGCACAGCAGCACCCGTCCCTGCTGGTCGCGCAGCAGTCCCTGACCGATCGCGCGCTTGGTGGGCAGGCCCGCGTTCAGGATCGCGATGAATCCGTCGCGCCCGCCGGTGGGCGGATCGTCGACGAGGCGGGCCATGAGGGCGCGATCAGGATCCGAGCCGGCGCCGCGCAGGATGCCTTCGCGGCGAAGCCCGGAGATCGACGCGGCGCGGACGTCGTCAGTGCGATCAACCGGGATGCGCGCCTCGACCCGCGTGGCGTCGAGCTCGTCGAAGGCGTGGGGGATGGCCAGTCGCAAGACACGCACGGCCAGCGCCAGAGCGTGCTCACCCATGTTCCAGCGAATGGACACGGTGCGCGCGCTCTCGCGACGGAACGCGAGGGTGCCGACCCGCTCGCCGGCGTGCTCGACGGCGAAGCCGATCAACTGATCCGATCCCGAAGTTGGCTCCAGGACGAGGTCCTCGTCGCGCAGGCTGCTGCTCACGCGTCCACCGTAGGCGAGACCTGCCGAGCCGCGCATCCGGCGCTAGCGTGGAGTCACGGTTCGGACCGGACTCGTGGATGAGGGGCCTCGCTGATGGAGCTGTCGGGAGCACGGGTGCTGGTCGTCGGTGGAACCGGAGTGCTGGGCGCAATGATGGCGACGGCGCTCGTCGATCGCGGCGCCCGCGTCGTCGTCACAGGACGTGACGAGGGCAGGCTGGCCACGATCGCTGCAGCGGTCGGCACCGAACCGATTCGCCTCGACGTCGTCGACGACCAGGCCTGCGCTGCGGCCGTGGCCTCCGCCGTCGACCAGCTCGGTGGTCTGGACGGACTTGTCGTCGCCACGGGCGTGCCAGCCTTCGGGCCAGCGGTCGAGACCGATCCGGCCGTCGCCGAAGAGCTGTTCGCCGTCAACACGCTGGGTCCGATGTCCCTGGTGCGCGCCGCCGCTCCCCACCTGGCCGAGCGAGACGACCACGACGGGTTCGTCGCCGTGCTGTCCGCCATCCTGGCGGACCTGCCGACCAACCAGATGGCCGAGTACTCGGCATCGAAGAGCGCCCTGTCGGCCTGGCTGGACGTCCTTCGCCGCGAGAACCGGCGTCAGTTCGCGGTCCTGGACGTGCGCCCACCCCACCTGGACACCGGTCTGTCCGATCACCCGTTGGCCGGCACCGCCCCGAAGCTGCCCGATCCGCTGGCTGGTCAGGTCGTGGTCGACACCATGGTGCGCGCGATCGAGCAGGGCGCGCACGAGATCACGTGGGATCCGAAGGCGAAGGAGCTGACGATCTCGTAACCGAGCAGGACTGCAAAGAAGTGTTTGCAAAAAGATCTTTGCGGTTTACGATCGATGCATGTCGTTCACGTCGAAGCAGGTCGAGGATCTCGACACCCTCAAGGCCGTGTCGCACCCCATCCGGATGTCGCTGCTCGCAGCGCTGCGGACGCACGGTCCCGCCACGGCCTCCGAGCTCGGTCGCCGGATCGAGCAGTCGAGCGGGTCCACGTCATATCACCTGCGCCAGCTCGAACGCTTCGGCTTCGTCGGCGACGACACCGAGCAGCCGTCGGGCCGCGAGCGTCGATGGCGGGCCCTGCAGGACTCGACGCGACTGCCGACGTCGCTGGCTGCCCTGCCGGGGGGACACATCTACCTGGACGCGGTGCGACGGCGGCAGCAGGAGTACCTGCTCGAGGGCCTGAACGCGTGGACCGAGAACGACCCCGGGCTCGGACACTCCGACTACCTGGTGCGCCTGGAGCCCGATGAGATCGACCAGATGATGGACGAGATCGGGGAGGTCGTGAGTCGCTACGCGGGTCGCTCGGGTCCGCTGACCGCGGCGGTGCACGTACTCGCGCTGCCCGCAACGCGCGCATGAGTCTGGTCCATCGGTTCTGGCTGCTCACGGCGCTGCGGTGGCTGCCGACCGGATTGATCCTTCCTGTTCTCACGCTGCTCCCGCTGGATCGAGGATTGTCCCTGCAACAGCTGGGAGGAGTCTTCGCCGTGCAGGGCCTCGTCGTGCTCGCCCTCGAGCTGCCGACCGGCGGGTTCTCCGACTCCATCGGCCGACGCCCGGTCGTGCTCGCCTCGGCGGTGATCGCCCTGGTGGCGTACGTGGCGTTCGCCCTCGCTCAGGACGTGCTGTGGTTCGCGGTCGCGATTGCGACGATGGGCGTCTTCCGTGCTCTGGACAGCGGCCCCCTGAACGCCTGGTTCGTCGACCGGGTGCACGCGGAGGTCGAGGCGCCCTCGGTGGCGGTGACCCGGGGGTTGTCGGGAGCCTCGGCCGTGACGGGCTCCTCCCTGGCCGTCGGCTCGCTGTTGGCCGCGGCGCTCATCGCCTGGGCCCCGATCGACCGATCGTGGTTGCTCGCCGCTCCGTACTGGGCGGCCGCGCTCCTGGCCGGCGTGCAGCTGATCGCCACACTCCTGTGGATGGACGAGGACCGTCCCGCAGACGGCCCTCGCCTGCTGACCTCGATACGACGCACCCCACGCACGGTGGCCGAGGGGGCAGCGCTGCTGGTCCGGTCCCGGGTGCTGGCGGCCCTGGTCGCTGTGGAGCTCTTCTGGGGCTTTGGCATGTCGGGCTTCGAGATCCTCATGCCTGTGCGGTTGTCGGAGCTGCTGGGCGACCGGGAGGACGCCGCTGCCGTTCTCGGGCCAGCTCTGGCCGGTGCCTGGCTCTGCTCGGCACTGGGGTCACTGGCCGTGCCCGCCCTCGCCCGGGCCTGGGGTGCCGCGCCGGTCTCGGTGGCGCTCCGGCTCGTCCAGGGCGCCACGGTCGTGGGCATGGGACTCGCCTTTGGGCCGGTCGGCCTGATCGGGGCGTTCCTCGCGACCTACGCCGTCCACTCGGCCGCGGGCGTGCTGTACGAGACGCTGCTGCACGAGCAGGTCGGCTCAGCCCACCGTGCCACGGTGCTGTCCCTGGCCTCCATGGCTGCGCAGCCTGCGGGCTCTGTCGGGGCGATCATGCTCGGTGCCATCGCCGCGGGCTGGGGCTCGGGCGCGGCGCTGATCCTCGCCGGTGTCGTCCTGGCTCTGGCCGCACCGCTGTTCCTGGTGCGCCCGAGGTCAGGGGACGAGCGGCACGATGTCCGCGATGGAGTCGTAGATCGCGGACGGTCGGAACGGAAAGCGCTCGACGGCCGAGGCGGGAGTCGAACCGCTGAGGACCAGGAAGGTGCGCAGGCCCGCTTCGAGTCCTGACAGCACGTCGGTGTCCATGCGGTCGCCGATCATCACGGTGGTCTCCGAGTGCGCCTCGATCTGGTTGAGCGCACTGCGCATCATGAGCGGATTGGGCTTGCCGATGAAGTAGGGCTCGACCCCGGTCGCCTTGGTGATCAGGGCGGCGACCGATCCGGTGGCCGGCAGGGAGCCCCCGGGGGAGGGGCCCGTGACGTCGGGATTGGTCGCGATGAACCGCGAGCCCTTCTCGATCAGCTGGATGGCGCGCGTGATGGCCTCGAAGGAGTACGTGCGCGTCTCGCCGAGCACGACGTAGTCCGGCGCGGTGGTGGTCATGGTGTAGCCGACATCGTGCAGCGCGGTGGTCATGCCGGCCTCGCCGATCACGTAGGCAGTGCCGTCGGGGCGTTGCTCGGCCAGGAATCTGGCTGTGGCCAGGGCCGAGGTCCAGATGGCGGACTCGGGCACGTCGATGCCGGCGGCGCGCAGTCGGGCGCGCAGGTCTCGCGGCGTGAAGATCGAGTTGTTGGTCAGGACCAGGAACTTGAGACCGCTGGCACTGAGCCGGGAGATGAACTCGGCGGCGCCGGGAATCGCAGTGTCCTCGTGGACCAGCACTCCGTCCATGTCGGTGAGCCAGGTGTCGATCGGCTTGGCCTCCACGGGGGCGCTCACCGGACGACCAGGGGGAAGGTGGTGCCGGTGCGCTGCTCGGAGATGTCCCAGAGGTCACGCGCGACGTCGGAGCTCTGTGCCTGTGTCGACCGGGGGTTGGGTCCGGGCGCGCCGCGCGTGCCACCGAGCCTGGTCGGCCCGATGTAGCTGGCTGGTGGCAGGTCGGCGGTCGCGGCGTGCACGGTGGGCCGCGAGCCGAACTCGGCACTGGTGGCCACGACCTTGTTCGCGATCCACATCAGCTTGTTCATCAGGGGATTCGCATGGTGGGACTGCAGGTTCGTCGCCGAGTACCCCGGGTGGGCGGCGTGGGCGACGACTGCCGAACCCGACTCACGCAGGCGCCGCTGCAGCTCGAGGGTGAACAGCAAGTTGGCGAGCTTGGACTGCTGGTAGGCACGCGAGGGCGTGTAGGCGCCGTCGAGATCGAGATTGTCCAGACGCACCTGGGGTCCGTGGTGCAGTCCCGAGGAGATCGTGACGACCCGGTCGGTGACGTGGGGGAGCAGCAGGTTGGTGAGTGCGAAGTGACCGAGGTGGTTGGTACCGATCTGGCGCTCGAAACCGTCTGCGGTGCGGCCCTCGGCGACCATCATGATGCCCGCGTTGTTGACCAGCGTGCGGATCGGCCTGTCCCAGTCCTCGGCGAACGAGCGCACCGACGACAGGTCGGCCAGGTCGAGCTCGCGCACCTCGGTCGAGCCGTTGATCGTGGCGGCGGCCGCGCGGCCCTTGGCGATGTCGCGGACCGCCAGGACGACGTGCGCCCCACGTGCGGCGAAGGTTCGGGCGGCCTCGAGGCCGATGCCGGAGTTGGCGCCGGTGACGACGACGGTGTGACCAGTCAGATCCGCAGTATCGCTCATGAGACCACGGTATCGGTCCGGTCGGGGCGGTCCTATGCTCGACGTGATCTATCAACGTGGAGGACACATGCCCGAATTCGTTTCACTGCAGGTCGACGACGGGGTCGGAACCATTCGACTGGATCGTCCCAAGATGAACGCACTCGACGCCCAGCTCCAACGCGAGCTGATCGAGGTCTCGATCGAGGCGGACGAGCGTGCCGACATCGGTGCGGTGGTCGTCTACGGAGGCGAGCGGGTCTTCGCCGCTGGCGCCGACATCGTGGAGATGGGCCAGATGTCCTACCAGGACATGGCTCGCCACTCGCACCTGCTGCAGAACTTCACCAAGGCGCTGGCTGCCATCGGCAAGCCCACCATCAGCGCGATCACCGGCTTTGCCCTGGGTGGCGGCCTCGAGGTCGCGCTCGCGACGGATGTGCGATTCGTCTCCGACCAGGCCAAGCTCGGCCAGCCCGAGGTGCTGCTCGGTGTCATCCCCGGCGCGGGCGGAACACAGCGTCTCGCGCGCCTGGTCGGCCCGGCCAAGGCCAAGGACCTCATCTACACGGGTCGATTCGTCGGCGCCGATGAGGCGCTGACCATTGGCCTGGTCGATCGTGTCCTGCCGGCCGACGAGGTCTACCCCGAAGCTGTGCGCTGGGCCCAGCAGTTCACCGGCGGACCTGCCCTCGCGCTGCGGGCAGCGAAGTCTGCGATCGACCGTGGCCTGGAGGTCGACCTGGCTACGGGGCTCGAGATCGAGCGTCTCGAGTTCAGCGCCTTGTTCGCCACCGACGACCAGGCCGCCGGCATGCAGTCCTTCGTGGAGAACGGTCCGGGCAAGGCCTCGTTCACGGGTCGGTGAGGAAATCGAGGTCCTGGGACGTCCCAGGACCTCGGCAGGCCCGTTTCGCGATGAGCCGGTGTGACGGCGCTTACATGAGGCATACTGACCGCACCGATAAGACAGCGCTTCAAAGGTGGAAACATGTCGGACTCCCAGTCCAGCAGTTCGTCCGGTTCTCGTCGCTTCGATCCGCTGCAGGCGGCTGCCGAGACCATGCGCGAGCCCGAAGCGTCGGAGGTGGCCGAGTCCGTCGACGAGGGCCGCGACGGCGAATCCGGCGAGCTGAGCCCGCGCGAGCGACGCGCCTCGGCCCGGATGGCTCGACAGAAGGCTGCTGAACGGCGGCGTGAGGAGCGAGCCGCCGCGAAGGGTCGCAGCAGCTCGAAGGAACGCGGCAAGCGCCGCCAGGACGATGCTCCCGAGCCGGTCGAGGAGAAGTCGCTGACCGAGAAGCTCGCTGACGCGCGGCGCCCGGTCACCGACGATTCCCCCGCGGTCGAGCACTCTGCTGCCGATGAGACGGCACCCCACGACACCGTGACGGACGACACCGTGACGGACGGTCGACGCGTCGACGCCTCGGCCGACGTGACCGAGGAGCACGTGCGCGAGGCCACAGCGGCTTTCGACCTGCCGGCCTGGCCAGCGCCTGTCGAAGCGCAGGACCAGCCGTTGCGTGAAGAGCCGCCGAACGTCTCGTCCTTCGCCGACGATCTGAACGCCGAGAACGAGCAGTCCCCCGCATCGGCTGAGCGGCCGGTCGAGGAGCCGCCACGCCCATCTCCGGCGGCTGATACGAGCCGTTTCGGCGGGATCATGACGGCCTCCCAGCTGGCCGATGACCCAGCACCTGCGGGTCAGGCGGGTCCAGCCGAGTCGGACGACCTCTCGGCTGAGTTCACGCCGGAGCCCGAACCCGAGTCGGTGCCCGAGCCCGAACCCGAGTCGGTGCCCGAGCCGGAGCCGGCACCGGAGCCGGAGCCAGCCGCGGAGCCCGAACCGTCCGGCGAGCCGGTGGCGACGGCGGACGAGCTCGACGAAGGGATCGAACCCGAGGAGCCCGACGCAGGAGTGGTGCAGGCAGACGTGACGCAGGAAGGAGCAGCGCAGACTGACGAGGCACCGACTGACGACGCACCCATCGAGGAAGCACCAGTCGAGCAGCTCCAGGTCGACGAACCTCCGGCCAGGGAGCCCGCAGCACCCGAACCCACCATCACCTCGTCGGTGTCCTTCGCCGAGAAGTTGGCTGCGGCCAGTGCCGCCGCGCAGGGCCGCGTTGCGGCCGCGCGGGCCGAGGCAGCTCGTCTCATGGAGGACGCGGCTCGCGAACGTGCCGACGTGGCGGCGCGTCTGTCGGCGGACGAGGCGGCCCAGCGTGAGCTGGCGAGCCAGAAGCTCAGGGCGGCCGAGGAGGTCGCCGCGGAGCGTGTGGGTGCCGCTCGGGCCGAGGCTGACCGTGTTGCGGAGGAGATCGAGCGTGAACGGGCCGCGGCCAACACCAAGATCGCCGAGCTGCAGCGCGAGGCCGATGAACGGGTGGAAGCCGCTCGTGCCGAGGCCGAGCGTCAGGCGCAGCGGCGCATCGACGAGGCGACCACGGAGGCCAAGCGGCTGACCGAGGAGTCCGACCAGCAGACGCGTGCGATCGCCGAGCAGAAGCTGAGGGAGGCGGAGGAGGCAGCCGAGATCGCTGCAGGCCGCCGTCTGGAGGCAGCGGAGTCCGACGCACAGCGCCGCATCGAACAGGCCACGGCTGAGGCGCAACGTGTTGCTGCTTCGGCCGCGGCCGATCGCGACGCCGCAGAGGCGCAGCTGGCCCGCGAGCGTCGCGATGCGGACAACCGACTCGCGGAGGTCAAGGCCCAGAGCGAGCAGGTGGTGCGGGAGGCGGACCAGAAGGCGGCCGAGCATGTTGCCGCGGCCCGGGCCGAGGCCGACAAGGTTGCCACGCAGGCTGCCGCCGATCGCGATGAGGCGCAGCAGCGGCTTGCCGCTGAGCGCGAGGAGGCCGAGACGCGACTCGCCGAAGTACGGGCCGAGTCCGATGAGATCGTGCGGGAGGCCGAGAAGAAGGCCGCCGAGCACGTGGCCGTGGCACGCGAGCAGGCAGAGAAGGTGTCGGCCTCGGCGCAGGCCGACCGTGAAGCCGCGCTCGCCCAGCTGGCTGCAGAACGCGAGGAAGCCAACGCCCGGCTGTCCGAGGTCAAGGCCGAGTCCGAGCGCATCGTGGCCGAGGCCGAGAAGAAGGCCGGACAGCACGTCGATGCTGCGCGTGCCGAGGCCGAGAAGTTTGCCCAGGAGACCGCCTCCGAGCGTGTCGCCATCGCCGTGCGCGTCGCCGACGCCGAACGCGCAGCCGAGGAGAAGCTGGTGGCGGCCAAGGCCGACGCCGATCGCATGGCGAATGAAGCCCAGCAGCGCCATGACGAGGCGGCGGCCGGACTCGAGCGTGAGCGCGACGAAGCCAAGGCGATGGTCGAAGGGGCCAACGAGGAGGCTCGTTCGGTGGTGGCTGCCGCCGCCGCAGAACGTGAGGAGGCCGCTCGCAAGCTGGCGGAGGCCGAGAAGGAAGCCGAGTCCAAGGTGCGCGCCGCCCAGGTCGAGGCCGAGCGGGTCGCGGCCAACGCCGCGGACTCCGAGGCCGCTGCCGAGCGGGCCAAGGTCGAGGCCGACCAACGCATCGCCCAGGAGGCGGATGCGTCGCACCGGCGGGTCGAAGATGCGCTGGCCAAGGCTGACAAGGAAGCCGCAGAGCGGATCGCCTCAGCCGAGGCGGAGGCCCGCAAGATCGCGGAGCAGGCCGATCGCCAGGCTCGCGATCGGGCTGCGTCAGCAGAGGCGGAGGCCCGGCGCGTGTCGGAGCAGACCAAGATCGAGGCTCAGGACCGCATGTCGCAGGCCGTTGCCGCTGCCCGCCGTGCAGCGGAGGAGAAGCTGCAGGAGGCAGAGCGGACCGCCATGGAGTGGATCGCGGCTGCCGAGGCCGAGGCCGACCGCGTGGCACAGTCCCACATCTCCGCGGCTCACTACCCCTCGAACCAGACGTCCCTCGCCGCGCCACCACCGACGGCCGAGGAGTACGTGGACGAGCGCGAGACTCCCAACGGTGACTCCGAGAAGCAGCCCGAGGAGGTGAACGACGAGTCCGGGGCACTTGCCGCCCCGACCAAAAAAAGAGTCATCCGTCGACGATGAGCTGAACCAACCATCCCCGGCCCCGTCGGTGGCATCAGCCCCGAGGACTGCTCTGCAGTCGGATCGGGAACGCTTCGAGCAGGCCCTCAAGGCGGCGCGAGCCGCGAACGATGCCGAACGGGCCGCGGCTCTGGCCGAGGCCACTCCTGCCGTGGCCGCCCACGAGGCGGCAGCAGAGGCTGCGGCGACTCAGGCCGCGACGCCTGCGCCGGAGGAGACCACACCCGGTGACACCAAGGCCGATGATCGCGAGCAGCGTCGCGACGAACGCCGTCGCGTCAAGGCTGAGCGCACCGCCGCGCGCGCCGAGGCCAAGCAGCAGCGGACACAAAAACGTGACGCGGCCAAGGTCGAGCGCGAGGCTGCCAAGGCAGAACGGGATGCCGTCAAGGCAGAACGGGATGCCGCTCAGCAGGCGGCCGCTGTCGCTCCCGACGTCGAGGAGCCGACCCCGACCGAGACCGGCACCGATGACGTCGACGGGGACGTCGACGGGGATGAGCAGACTGCGCTGATCGCAGCAATGCCCGAGCACACCGACGTGGTGGCCGAGCCTGACACGCCTGAGGCTGACACCAGCGGTGCGCCCACCAGCAACGAAGACATCGGTGACAACGAAGACATCAGCGATGACGAGCAGACAGCTCTGACCGAGGAAGCCGCCCCCGAGCGCGAGCCAGGACATCGCGCAGACCGGACACCCGACGACTCGATCGTCGAGCCGCCGCCGGCCCTGCCTGTGGCACAGAAGAAGAAGTCCACGACCAACGAGAAGATCGGCGTCCTGCTGGTCGGGCTCGGAGCGCTCGGTCTGCTGTGCTCGGTCGTGCTGGCTGTCGGCGCTCTCCTGGCCGCGATCGAGGTCGACGTCGATGCGGCGTTCGCGGGCGCGGTCTCTGACGTCTGCGACGCGCTGGTGGGCCCGCTGAGTGGTCTGTTCTCCTTCTCCGGCGAGAACGCCGAGGCCCGCAACGATCTGTTCGCGCGGGGGATCGGATCGATGATCTACCTGGCGATCGGACTCTTCCTTCCCTCGGTGGCGCGTCGCCACGAGCGCTGATCATCGACCACGTGTGACCGATCCCATGCCTCGACTCATCGCGCCCACTGCTACCAGTAGGTAACATCGTGATGAAGAAGGGCTGCTCGGTCTGTCGGCTCCGACAGTGGCAGAGTGGGCCCCGACATCAGTCATCTGACCAACAGGAGGGTCCCTCGTGACCAAGATCGTTGTCGCTGTCAAGTATGTGCCGGACGCCACCGCGAACCGCACCTTCAGCGCGGACAACACCGTCGATCGTGAGGGCGTGGACGGCTTGCTGTCCGAGCTCGACGAGTACGCGGTCGAGCAGGCGCTGCAGGTCGTCGAGGCCGGAGAGGGAGAGGTCACGGTCCTGACCGTCGGCCCCGCCGACGCCGCCGACGCCGTGCGCAAGGCATTGCAGATGGGCGCCCACGCCGGCGTCCACGTGCAGGACGACTCGATCGCCGGTTCGGACGCGTTCGCCACCTCGCTCGTGCTGGCCAAGGCCATCGAGAAGCTCGACTACGACATGGTCTTCTTCGGCATGGCGTCCACCGACGGTGGACTCGGCGTCGTGCCGACCCTGGTCGCCGAGCGTCTCGGCCTGCCGGCTGTCACCTACGCCTCCGAGATCACGGTCGACGGTGACACCGTCAAGATCCGTCGCGATGGCGACACCGCCACCCAGGAGATCGAGGCCTCGGGCAAGCTGCTGGTCAGCGTGACCGATCAGACCGGTGAGGCCCGCTACCCGTCGTTCAAGGGCATCATGGCGGCCAAGAAGAAGGACGTCCAGGAGTGGACGTTGTCCGACCTGGGTGTCGATGCCGGCGATGTCGGCCTCGACAACGCCTGGACCAAGGTCGAGTCGTACGAGCCCCGCCCGCCGCGCACCGCCGGCGAGATCGTCACCGACGAGGGAGACGGCGGCACCAAGCTCGCCGAGTTCCTCGCCTCCAAGAAGTTCGTCTGAGAAGGGCTGAGACATGTCTGAAGTACTGGTACTGATCGATGCCCCCGACGGCAAGGTGACCAAGCCTTCCTTGGAGCTGCTGACGATCGCCCGTTCGATCGGCGAGCCGTCTGCGGTCGTCTTCGGCGACTGCGACACCACCGTGCTCGGTGAGTACGGCGCCGAGAAGATCTACACCTACGACGACGCCGCGTACGCCGAGTACCTGGTCGCCCCCAAGGCCGAGGCGCTGGCCCAGCTGGTGGCCGACAAGAGCCCGGCTGCCGTGCTCGTCGGCGCCAGCACCGAAGGCAAGGAGATCAGCGCCCGCGTGGCCCTGAAGACCTCGTCGGGCTGGATCAGCGACGCGGTCGACGTCTCGGTCGACGGCGACACCATCACCACCACGCAGTCGGTCTTCGCTGGCAACTTCACGGTGCAGTCGCAGGTCACCCAGGGTGCCCCGGTCATCACCGTCAAGCCGAACTCCATCACCCCCGAGGCCGCCTCGGGCGCGGGCGCAGTCGAGGCGATGACCGCCGAGATCTCCGCCGCGGCCAAGACGGCGAAGATCACTGCGAGCAAGCCCAAGGAGTCCTCAGGACGTCCTGAGCTGACCGAGGCTGCCATCGTGGTCTCGGGCGGTCGTGGCACCGGTGGTGACTTCACCGAGGTCGAGGGCTTCGCCGACAGCCTCGGCGCTGCGGTCGGCGCGAGCCGCGCTGCGGTCGACTCGGGCTGGTACCCGCACAGCTTCCAGGTCGGCCAGACCGGCAAGACGGTCTCGCCGCAGCTGTACGTCGCCAACGGCATCTCCGGTGCGATCCAGCACCGCGCCGGCATGCAGACGTCCAAGACGATCGTCGCGGTCAACAAGGACGACGAGGCTCCGATCTTCGAGCTGGTCGACTTCGGCGTCGTCGGCGACCTGAAGACGGTCCTGCCGCAGGCGACCGACGAGGTCAAGAAGCGCAAGGGCTGACTGCTTGCAGGTCAGCCCAGTAAGCAAGGGCTGACTGCTTGCAGGTCAGCCCAGTAAGCAAGGGCTGACTGCTTGCAAGTCGGCACCTCCCCCTTCGACGGGCGTCACCACCAGGTGGCGCCCGTCGTGGCGTGTCCGCACGGTTCGATGGGGCCAGCAACGGTGGTTCCAGTCAGCCATTGACCAATTTGGTGACACTTCGGTTACGGAGCAGTAGGCCTCTACCCCAGACGAGTGAACAGGTGATATTCATAGGGGGCGCGTGACAGCGCGCACACCTTTTTGACACCTCAGGAGGAACCCCTATGCAACTCACTCGGCGCACACGCCTTGCGGGTATCGCATTGCTCGCCGCATCCAGCCTCACGCTGGCTGCTTGCGGCGGCGGCGGAGACGGCGGCGGCAGTGGCAGCGACCAGGTCATCTCGGTCTACGGCACCAACCCCCAGAACCCGTTGATCCCCACCGCGACCAACGAGGTCGGTGGCGGAGACCCGCTCGACAACCTCTTCTCCGGAGTCGTGGCCTACAACTCCGACGGATCGGTGTCCAACGAGGTGGCCGAGTCGGTCGAGCCCAACGAGGACAGCACGGTCTGGACCGTCAAGCTCAAGCCCTGGAAGTTCACCGACGGTTCCGACGTGACCGCCGAGTCGTTCGTCAAGGCCTGGAACTACGGCGCCAACCCGGACAACAAGCAGCTCAACAACTACTTCTTCTACCCCATCGAGGGTACCGACGAGGTCGGCAACACCACCGATGGCGCCGACACCGTCTCCGGCCTGGAGGTCGTCGACGAGTCGACCTTCACGATCACGCTGAAGGAGCCGGAGTCGGACTTCAACCTGCGCCTCGGCTACTCCGCGTACATGCCGGTCCCCGAGAGCGCCTACGACGCCGACGGCAAGATCACCACCGAGTACGGCGATGCCCCGATCGGCAACGGCCCTTACATGCTGACCGACGCCGGCTGGGAGAAGAACAAGCAGATCTCACTGGAGCCGAACCCCGACTACGAGGGAGTTCACAAGGCTCAGAACGCCGGCCTGGTCTTCAAGTTCTACAACTCGGTCGACTCGGCCTACACCGACGTGCAGTCGGGCAACCTCGACGTCCTGGACCAGGTCCCGCCGAGCGCGCTGACCACGTTCGAGAGCGACAGCGCGGTCACGGCATACAACCAGCCCGGCTCGAGCTTCTCCTCGTTCACGATCCCCGAGCGTCTCGACCACTTCGGCGACGACGAAGAGGGCAACCTGCGGCGCGCCGCGATCTCGCAGGCGATCAACCGCGAAGAGATCACCGAGAAGGTCTTCAACGGCGCGCGCACGCCCGCGTCGGACTTCACCTCCCCGGTGCTGGACGGTTGGACCGAGGACGTCGAAGGCAATGACGTCCTGGAGTTCAACGAGGAAGAGGCCAAGGACCTGTGGGCCCAGGCTGACGCCATCGACGAGTGGGACGGCAGCTTCGAGCTGGCCTACAACAACGACGGCGCCGGCAACAAGGAGTTCTCCGAGGCCGTGACCAACCAGATCTCCAACGTGCTGGGCATCGAGGCCGCTCCCAAGGTCTACCCGACCTTCGACGAGCTGCGCACGGTCGTCACCGACCGTTCCATCGAGACCCCGTTCCGCACCGGTTGGCAGGCTGACTACCCGTCGATGCTGAACTACCTCGGTCCGATCTACGGCACCGGAGCCGGCTCGAACGACGGCGACTACAGCAACGAGGAGTTCGACCAGCTGGTCTCCGAGGCCGCCACGGCCGAGGGCGACGAGCGGTACGACCTGATCGGTCAGGCCCAGGCGATCCTGCTCGAGGATCTGCCCGCCATCCCGCTGTGGTACCAGAACGCAACGGCCGTCACCACGACGGACCTGGAGGGCTTCGAGTTCAACTGGAAGGCCAAGCCGGACTACTACGCGCTGACGAAGTAGCTCGACCCGCCACGACAACGGGGGGCAGCCCGCCTCGGGCTGCCCCCCGTTGTCGTGCGGCGTACAGTGCACGATGTCGCGTGACCACGTGGCAGGTGCTTTTTTGACCCTTCGACATCCATGGAGGCTCGCGTGTGGTGGTACGTCGCCAAGCGTCTGCTACAGACCATCCCCGTCTTTCTCGGGGCGACATTGCTGATCTTCGCGCTCACCAAGCTGCGACCCGGCGATCCGATCCTTGGTCTGGCCGGTAACAAGCCCATCTCCGACGCAGTCCGCGAGGCGCTGCGCGACCAGTACCACCTCAACGACTTCATCGGCGTGCAGTGGCTGTACTTCCTGCGCGACATCGTGACCTTCAACCCCGACCTGGTGGGCCTCGACGGCCAGCCGGTCTTCGAGAAGATCGCCAACGCCCTCCCGGTCACCGCGACGCTGGCGCTGATGGCCCTGGCGATCGACGCCGTCATCGGCGTGGTCGTCGGCACCATCGCCGGTCTGCGCCGCAACGGCGTGTTCGACTCGGTCGTGCTGGTGCTGTCACTGATCCTGCTGTCGATCCCGATCTTCGTGCTCGGCTTCGTGCTGCAGTACCTGTTCGGGGTGAAGTGGGCGATCGTCTCACCCACGGTCGGCGGCAGCTACACGATCGTCGACCTGCTTCTGCCGGCGTTCGTGCTCGCGATCGCCAACATCGCCACCACCACACGACTCGCGCGCACGTCGGTGGCCAACAACCTCACCGCCGACCACGTCCGCACGGCTCGGGCCAAGGGCCTGGGCAACGTGCTGGTGATCCGCAACCACGTGCTGCGCAACTCGTTGGTGCCGGTCGTCACCTACATCGGCATCAACCTCGGCGCGCTGATGGCTGGCGCCATCATCACCGAGGGCATCTTCAACGTCCAGGGCGTGGGCAACCTCGCGTTCGGCGCGGTGACCCGAGGTGACACGCCTCTGACCGTGGCCGTCGTGTCGGTGTTCGTGATGATCTACGTGTTCATGAGCCTGATCGTCGACCTGATCTACGCCGTTCTCGACCCGAGGATCCGCTATGTCTGACTCCAGCGCGAACTCTGCGCGTACCTCTGGGCGCACGTCCGGTCGCCGCGGCCAGGAGCGCTTCGTCGCCTCGATCGAGGACACTCCGCTGCGCGAGATCGACGTCGTCGACGTCGATGCCGTGCCCGAGAGCCAGTGGCGCGAGGCGTGGAAGCGTCTGCGCCGTTCGCCGCTGTTCTGGCTGGCCACGGTGATCCTGGTCGTGCTCGCCGTCATGGTGGCGTTCCCGTCGCTGTTCACGAGCGCCGATCCCAACCAGGCCTCGCTCGGCAACCAGTTCGCGCCGCCGAGCGAAGGTCACCCCTTCGGCTACAACTTCCAGGGAGCCGACATCTGGGCACGCACGGTCTACGGGGCACGCGCCTCGGTGGCCGTGGGGGTGCTCGCCACGCTCGTCACGGTGCTGCTGGGCATCGTCACCGGAGCCATCGCCGGTTTCTACGGCGGCATCGTCGACACCTTGATCTCGCGCATCAGCGACATCTTCTTCTCGATCCCGTTGCTGCTGGCCGCGATCACCGTTCTGTCGGTGATCAACAACCTGATCCCCAATCGCACCTTCTGGACTGCGGTGATCGTCGTGGTGATGGCGCTCGCGCTGTTCGCCTGGCCGCAAATCACCCGCCAGATGCGTGGTGCCGTGCTCGAGGTCAAGAACCTGGAGTTCGTCGACGCGGCCACGGCCATCGGCGCCTCCAAGCTGGCCAACCTGCGCCGCCATATCGTGCCCAACGCCCTGTCGCCGGTCATCGTGACGGCCACGATCACGCTCGGCATCTTCATCGTGTCCGAGTCGGCCTTGTCGTTCCTGGGTCTTGGTCTGCCGCAGAACATCGTCTCGTGGGGCAACGACCTGTCCGATGCGCAGACCTTGGTGCGGTCGGGTCAGAATCTGGTCGTCATGTACGTTCCAGCCACCGCGCTGGCCGTCACCGTGCTCGGGTTCGTCCTGCTTGGTGAGGCCGTGCGCGAGGCCCTCGATCCGAAGGCGAAGAAGTCATGACCGCGTTCACGCACGAAGCGTCCACCGAGCCCCTGCTGGAGATCACCGACCTGAAGGTCGGCTTCACGGGCGAGAAGAAGTCGGTGCTGACCGCCGTCGACGGCGCCAGCCTGACCATCTATCCCGGGCAGACCGTGGCCATCGTGGGGGAGTCCGGATCGGGCAAGTCCACCCTCGCGCACTCGATCATCGGGCTGCTGCCGGGATCCGGTCACGTGATCAGCGGTGAGATCCGCTTCGAGGGCGAGCCGATCAACGACGCGTCGCGCAACCAGGTGATGGCGCTGCGCGGTTCGTCGATCGGGCTGGTCCCGCAGGACCCCATGTCGAACCTCAACCCGTTGTGGCGGGTGGGCAAACAGATCAAGGAAGCCCTGATCGCCAACGACGTGTGCAGCGGCGACGAGGCCGACCAGCGTGTCGTCGAGCTGCTCGAGGAGGCCGGGCTGCCCGATGCCGAGCGTCGCGCCCGCCAGTACCCGCACGAGTTCTCCGGCGGCATGCGTCAGCGCGCTCTCATCGCGATGGGCCTGGCGGCGCGTCCCAAGCTGCTGATCGCCGACGAGCCCACCTCGGCGCTCGACGTCACGGTGCAGAAGCAGATCCTCGACCACCTCGACACGCTGACCGAAAATCTCGGCGTCGCGGTCATGCTGATCACCCACGACCTGGGCCTGGCCGCCGAGCGCGCCGATCACCTCGTCGTGATGTACCGGGGCAACATCGTCGAGTCGGGGCCGGCGTTGGACATCCTCAACGATCCCCAGCACCCCTACACCCAGCGGCTCGTCGCCAAGGCCCCGTCGATCGCTTCGCAGCGCCTGTCCTCGGCGCGCGAGCGCACTCCGGCGGCCGAGGCGGACACGGCCAAGGTCGGTGGCTCGGACGTGCTGGTGGTCAAGGACCTCACCAAGGTCTTCAAGCTGCGCGGCGCCAAGCCGTGGCAGAAGGTCGACTTCACCGCGGTCGACCAGGTCTCGTTCCGGTTGCCGCGCGGCACCACCACGGCGATCGTGGGAGAGTCCGGTTCGGGCAAGTCCACGGTGGCGCGCATGGTGCTCGGCCTGCTGGAGCCCACATCGGGCTCGGTGGAGTTCGAGGGCACCGACGTGCGCTCCTACGCAGGCAAGTCCGACCGACTGCGCCTGCGCCGAGCCATGCAGCCGGTGTTCCAGAACCCGTACGCCTCGCTGGATCCGCTGTACTCGATCTACCAGTCGATCGAGGAGCCGCTGCGCACGCACAGCATCGGCAGCACCAAGGAGCGCGAAGCCAAGGTGCGCGACCTGCTCGACAAGGTCTCGTTGCCCACCACGGTCATGGGCCGCTTCCCCGGTGAGCTGTCGGGCGGACAGCGTCAACGCGTGGCCATCGCTCGTGCGCTGGCGCTCGATCCCGAGGTCGTCATCTGCGACGAGGCCGTCTCGGCGCTCGACGTGCTGGTGCAGGCGCAGATCCTCGAGCTGCTCAACGACCTGCAGTCCGAGCTGGGTCTGAGCTACCTGTTCATCACGCACGACCTCGCGGTGGTGCGCCAGATCGGCGATGACGTCCTGGTGATGCAGGACGGCAAGGTGGTGGAGCACGCGTCGGTCTCGGAGGTCTTCGACAACCCGAGCCAGCCCTACACGCGCAAGCTGCTCGACGCCATCCCCGGCGGGTCCATCGAGCTGTCGGCCGAAGCCTGAACGGGGCAGCCTGACTGCCCACGGGGTGGACGTCTGTGATGTCTCAGGACATCGGTGACAGTTCTGTATCAGGACATCGGTGACAGTTGATGTCTCAGGACATCGGTGACGGTTCGGAGGTGTTTGGGCGTCCTCCGCGGGGTCTGCCGTTGCCGACGTACTTGACCCCTGGTGCGGGCTTGGTGTGTTCGATGAGGATCTCGCCGTCCAGGTCGGCGACGGTGATCTGGTTGCCGTTGGTGATGACCAGGACCTCCTGATAGCCGTAGCGTCCGTCGACTTTGTAGTGGACTCCAGCCAGCATGAAAGTGCCAGCTGTCGTCAGCTTCTTGATGAGGGTGCCGACGGGTAGGTCTCTGGGTGCAATCGTTGACCGATGTCGCTTGGCGGCGGGCTGGTCGAACGATGGCCGACCTGGTCTGGGCCGAGGCGCTTGGGCCTTCACTGTGGCGTTCCACGCCGTCTGGGGTGTGACACGGCCGGGGAGACCCTGGTGGGGTCGTTCGCTGTTGTAGATGTGGTCGAACTGGTCGACCTGGGCTTGCAGTTCTTCGAGCGTGTCGGCGAGTGGCTGCTTGTCGAGGTAGCGGAACAGGGTCTGGTGGAAGCGTTCGTTCTTGCCCTGGGTGGTCGGTTTGTAGGGCTTGCCGGTGATGGCCTCGACCCCTAGCGAGGTCACGTAGATCACGAGCTGGCCTTCCCAGCCACGCCTGCTGGGGTTGAGAGCCAAACCGTTGTCGGACAGCAGCCGCTGCGGGACGCCGTGGGCGGTAATGCCCTGCTTGACCACCACGAGTGCACCCTCGGCGGTCTCACCGCCGGCGACATGAGAAGCAACCGCGAGCCGAGAGTGGTCGTCGATCAACTGGAAGATCACGCACTTGCGGCCACCCGTGAGCACGTACTCGGTGGCATCGAGCTGCCAGCACGCGTTCGGTGCCGGATAGACGAACCGGCGCCATGCCGAGCGGGGTTTCTTCTTCGGCTCACGACGGGCGACACCGGCCTCGCGGAAAATCCGCGCCAACGCTGCGATCGAGGTCACCTGATCTAACCCCATTGAGCGCATCTTGTCGTGCACGCTGATCGGCCCGTGGTCCAGCCCGGAAGCCTCCAAAGCGGCCCTCACCTGCAACGCCTGCTCCTTGATCTCATCGGTCAGCTTCGACGGGCTCGACCGCGGACGCCTGGACTTGGGCTCAAGCACCGCAGCCGGCCCGTCGACTTCGACACGCTTGCGCAGCTCGTAGAACGACTTGCGCGAGATGCCGTGCTCGACGCAGAACGTCGACACCGCCCCGCGAGGCGCATCCTTGGGCCACTGCGAGATCGCGAGACGGACACGGGGATCAATGGGCTCATTGGCAGACACCGCCAGAGCCTCGCGGACCAAGTGTCACCACCAAGACCGCCCACAGTGTCACCGATGTCCTGATACAGAACTGTCACCGGTGTCCTGATACATGACACACGGGGTGGACGTCGATGTTGACTTTGTTCGAACAGGTGTTCGATGATGAGGAGTGACCACATCCCCGTCCCTGGCTGAGCTGCGCGAGCGTGTGCAGCGCCTCGAGGGACGTCCGGCGGCTCAGCCGGTGGCCACCCATCCAGCCCTGTCGGGGTTGGTGCAGCTGCAGACCGGCGGAATCTACACCACCGACTCCGCCACCCTCACCGGCCTGCTGATGGCCGGCCCGTCGGGCGAGGGTGCGTGGTGCGGCGTGGTGGGTTCCTCGGTGTGGGGCCTGGAGGCGTTGGGCGCGCTGGGGGTTCGTCTCGACCGGTGCGTGCTGGTCCCCGATCCGCAAGATTCCTGGCTCGAGGTCACCGCCGCCCTCATCGACGTGCTGGGCGTGGTCGTCGTCTCGCCGCCTGCTTCGGCCAGTCGAACAGGGGTCAGCGAGACTGACGCCAGCCGCGTCGCCGCGCGTCTGCGCAAGCGCGGTGGCGTCCTGCTGGTGCGGGGCAGCTGGCCTCGTGCCGACGCGCGGTTGTCGCTCACCGACGTCCGCTGGACCGGGGTGGGGCGCGGGCACGGTCACCTGCAGGCACGGCAGGCCACGGTCGAGGTGCATCGGGGCGCGCCGGGCTCGGGCGCAATGAGTAGAGCCTCGGTGGCCGCGACCCGGCGCCTGTGGTTGCCCGACGTCGACCAGGTGGTCCGGCGCGTCGAGACGGCTCCGGTCGAGGTCCCCGTGCCGCTGCGAGGTGTCGGATGAGTCGCACGCTGGTGCTGTGGGCGCCCGACTGGCCGGTCGTGTCGGTCGCTGCTCAGTTGGGAGCGGGCGGTGGCCCGGTCGCGGTGCTGTCCAAGGGGGCGGTGTTGGCGTGCTCGCAGTCGGCCCGGGCCGAGGGTGTGCGTCGCGGCATGCGGCGCCGCGACGCGCAGTCCCGGTGTCCCGACCTCGTGCTGCACGACCACCAGCCCGACGCCGACGCACGGGCCTTCGAGGAGATCCTCCTCGAGCTCGAGCAGCTCACCCCCGGGGTGGCTCCGCTGCGACCGGGCCTGTGCGCGTTGCACGTGCCCAGTCGGTTCTACGGCGGCGAGGCCGAGGCCGGGGCCGTCATCGCCGAACGGTTGGTCGCGCTCGGGGTCTGGGACATCCGCATCGGGGTGGCCGACGGCCTGTTCGTCGCCGAGCAGGCGGCTCGGCGCGCGCCGGCGCAGGACAGCGTGGTGGTTCCGGCCGGCGGATCGGCCGCGTTCCTGCGCGACCTGCCGATCGACGTCCTCGACACCGGCGGCGATGGCGCGCAGAGCAGCACCGTCAGCCTGCTGCGCCGCATGGGCCTGACCACGCTGGGCCATTTCGCGGCGCTGCCGGCTGCCGACGTGCACACCCGTTTCGGGTCGCACGGCGCGCTGCTGCACCGGCTGTCGTCGGGCCAGGCGGGACGCGGCGTCAGCCGGCGCACCGTGCCGCCCGAGCTCACGGCCACGGTGGCCTTCGAGCCGCCGCTGGACCGCATCGACCAGATCGCCTTCAGCCTGCGCACCACGGCTGAGTCGTTCGTGACCGCTCTCGCCGACCGTGCCGCGGTGTGCACGGCGGTGCGCATCGAGATCGACACCGACGGCTCGGTGGCCAGCACACGCCGGTGGGTGCACCCGCGCTGGTTCAGCGCCACCGACCTGGTCGACCGGGTGCGGTGGCAGCTGGCGCCAGAACGACCTGGAGAGCGGGGCGCCGTGGGCGCTCCGGTCGACGCGGTGCGCCTGGTGCCCGAGGTCGTCGAACCGTTGGGCGATCACGCCGACAGTCTCTTCGGCGGCGGTCTCGACGAGCAGGTCGAGCGCGGTGTGGCGCGGGTGCAGGGGTTGGTGGGTCACGAGTCGGTCGTGTCGGTCGCGGTGCAGGGAGGCCGAGGCCCGGCCGAGCGGCATCTGCTGGTGCCGTGGGGCGAGAAGTCGGTCGCAGCGCGAGCGGCGGTCTCGCCGTGGCCCGGTCAGGTGCCACCACCGGCGCCGGCCACGGTGTTCGAGCGTCCGCAGGAGGCGTGGGTCGTGGGCGCCGAGGGCAGCTCGGTCGGGGTCACGGGTCGCGGTGTCGTCACCGGTGACCTCGCCCGGTTCCGGCCGGCCGTGGGGTCGGAGTGGCTGCCGGTCGCGTCGTGGGCCGGTCCGTGGCCGGTCGACGACCAGTGGTGGGACCAGGCTGCCGCGCGGCGCATCGCGCGTTTCCAGGTCGTCGGCGTCGACGGCAGCGCCTGGCTCATGATCGTCGAGAACGGCCAGTGGCACACCGAAGCCCAATATGACTGACGAGGTACGACTGATGGGCCAGAGGTAATGGGCTGGAACAACCCCGACATCTCGTGGCGCGAGCTGGAGCGGAGGTTGTCGGGGCGCCCCGATCCCGGCGATGTGCCCATCAGCCAGCGGCGCATCGAGTACGAGGCGCCTTCGGTGCAGGGGCCGACCGGTCCGGTGGTGCCCTATGCCGAGCTGCACTGTCACAGCTCGTACTCGTTCCTCGACGGCGCCAGCGATCCGGCGGCGCTGGTCACCGAGGCGGTGCGGCTGGGGTTGGCCGGGCTCGCGGTCACCGATCACGACGGCTTCGCGGGTGCGCCGCTGTTCGCCGAGGCGGCGGCCGAGCACGCCACGGAGAACCGTCCGCTGCACACGGTGCACGGCGCCGAGCTGTCGTTGGGACTCACCCGGCCCCAGAACGGCATCGCCGATCCCGAGGGTTCGCACCTGCTGGTGCTGGCCCGGGGCGTCGAGGGCTATCACCGCCTGGCCGCGGCCATGACCGACGCGCACCTGCGCGGCGATGAGAAGGGTCGCCCCGACCACGATCTCGACGAGCTGGGCGAGCGCGGCCGGGGTCACTGGGTGGTGCTGACCGGGTGCCGTAAAGGATCGGTGCGCCAGGCGCTGGCGAGCGGGGGACCGGTGGCGGCGGCCGCGGCGCTCGACGACCTCACGTCTCGTTTCGGCCTCGACTCCGTCGTCGTCGAGCTGACCGACCACGGCCATCCGCGCGACTCGGCCACCAACGACCTGCTGGCACGGTTGGCCGCCGACCACGGGCTGCCGGTGGTGGCCACCAACAACGTCCACCACGCCCGGCCCTCCGACCACCGGTTGGCCGCAGCGCTGTCGGCGGTCCGGGCCCGTCGCAGCCTGGCCGAGGTCGACGGGTGGCTGCCGGCCTCGGGGGCTGCGCACCTGCGATCGGGCGCCGAGATGCAGGCACGGTTCGCCCGGTATCCCGGGGCGGTGGCACGCAGCGTCGAGATCGCCGAGGCCTGCACCTTCGACCTGCGCGCCGCCACGCCGCGCCTCCCGCGCCGGGGCATCCCCGCCGGTCACACGGCCATGAGCTGGTTGCGGGTGCTGGCCGATCGGGGCATCGAGCAGCGCTACGGGCACAACCGCGAGGCGGCGCGCGAGCGCATCGAGGCCGAGCTGGCGGTCATCGAGGCCAAGGACTTTCCGGGCTACTTCCTGATCGTGCACGACATCGTGCAGTTCGCCCGCCAGCGCGGCATCCTCTGTCAGGGTCGGGGATCCTCGGCCAACTCCGCGCTCTGCTACGCCCTGGGCATCACGGCGGTCGACTCGATCCGGTACGACCTGCCGTTCGCGCGGTTCCTGGCCACCACGCGCGAGGAGGAGCCAGACATCGACGTCGATTTTGACTCCGCGCGTCGCGAGGAGGTGATCCAGTGGGTCTATGACACCTATGGGCGGCACAACGCGGCGCAGGTCGCCAATGTCATCACGTACCGGCCCCGGTCGGCGATCCGCGACGCCGCCAAGGCGCTGGGGCACTCGGTCGGACAGCAGGATGCGTGGAGCAAGCAGATCGACGGGTGGGGCCGGTCCATCGACCGCGAGGTCTGCGAGGCACCCGACCCGGTGGTCGAGCTGGCCGAGCAGCTGATCGGGTCGCCACGCCACCTGGGCATCCACTCCGGCGGCATGATCCTCACCGAACGACCCATCGGCGAGGTCGTGCCGATCGAGCGCGGTCGCATGGACAAGCGCACCATCGTGCAGTGGGACAAGGACGCCAGCGAGTACATGGGGCTGGTCAAGTTCGACCTGCTGGGCCTCGGCATGCTCGGCGCCATCGACCACGCGCTGCGGATCGTGGCCGAGCACACCGGCGAGCGGTGGGAGCTGCACACCATCCCGGCCGACGAGGCGGGGGTGTTCGACATGCTGTGCCGGGCTGACTCGATCGGGGTGTTCCAGGTCGAGAGTCGCGCCCAGATCGGCACGCTGCCGCGGTTGCAGCCGCGCGAGTACTACGACCTGGCGGTCGAGATCGCGCTGATCCGGCCCGGTCCCATCCAGGGTGGGGCGGTGCACCCGTACATCCGGCGGGCCACGGGACAAGAACCCATCACGTATCCGCATCCGGTGCTCGAGCCGGTGCTCGAGCGCACCAAGGGGGTGCCGCTGTTCCAGGAGCAGCTGATGCAGATGGCCATCGCGATCGGCGACTGCTCTGGTGACGACGCCGACCTGCTGCGCCGAGCCATGGGGTCCAAGCGCGGCATCGAGCGCATCGAGAAGCTGCGCACCCAGCTGTACGCCGGCATGGCGCGGCACGGGCTGAACCAGGAGGAGTCCGACGCGATCTACCTGAAGATCCAGTCGTTCGCCAACTTCGGCTTCGCCGAGAGCCACGCGCTCAGCTTCGCGCTGCTGGTGTACGCCAGCAGCTGGCTCAAGCTGCACTATCCGGGTGCGTTCCTCGCGGCGTTGCTGCGCAACCAGCCCATGGGTTTCTACTCGCCGCAGTCGTTGGTCGGCGACGCCCGACGCCACGGGGTGCGTGTGCTGCGACCCGACGTCATGCACTCGCGAGCCCAGGCCGATCTCGAGCTGTTGCCCGATGCCGAACCCGGGCCCACCGGCCTCGACTCGTGCCTGTCGTTCGAGCAGCCGCACCCGGGCAAGTTCGTGCCCGGCACGCCTGATCCCACGCCGGAGCACCGCCGCGACGGCCGGTTCGCGGTGCGGCTGGGGCTCGACGAGGTGCAGGGCATGGGGCTCGAGGCCGCCGAGCGTGTGGTGGCCGCGCGAGCGGAGCGCCCGTTCGTCGACATGGCCGACGTGTCGCGCCGGGCCGAGCTCACAGTCGCGCAGATGGAGGCGCTGGCCACGGCGGGCACGTTCGACGCCTTCGGGCTGAGTCGCCGCCAGGCGTTGTGGAACGCCGGCTACGTCGAGCGCGCCGACCAGCTCGAGGGCACGCAGGTGCAGGCGCCGCCGCCCATGTTGCCGGGCATGAGCGATGTCGAGATCACCACGGCCGACTTGTGGGCCACCCACATCTCGCCGGACAGACACCCGGTCGAGCACCTGCGTCCCCGCCTCGACGCGGCCGGCATCCACTCCATCGAGGCGTTGGCCCGCGTCGAGCACGCCACTCGCGTGCGCGTGGGCGGTCTCATCACCCACCGCCAACGCCCCGGCACCGCCAGCGGCGTCACGTTCCTCAACCTCGAGGACGAGACCGGCATGCTCAACGTCGTCTGCTCACAGTCGATGTGGACCAAGTACCGCGTCATCGCTCGCACCTCGGCCGGCATGGTCATCCGCGGCCGCCTCGAGCGCAACGACGGCGTCACCAACCTCGTGGCCGACAAGCTCGAGCGGATTGAGGTTGTGTATCCGCACCGGAGTCGGGACTTTCAGTAAGTCATGTTTGGTCGCAGCGACATGGGTCATTTCGCCCACTATGACGCAACTCCTCCCGGGACCGACGGAAACCGACTAGGCGAGAACGCGACCTCTGCGCGCCGCACGAACGCTCGACGGTCGAGTTCCCACTTGACCTGTCACTGTGTTCTGGAAGGGTTCGGGTTGCAGGTCGAGTCGGTGGTGCGAGCCGACGCGAGAAGGGGACGGGCAGTTGGCACCGATGCCGGGCGGCGCAGCGGACAAGATGGGGAACCGCTACGAGGGGATCTGGGCGGTCCGTCATGCCCTCTACTGCTTGCAGAGCGACACCCGTGCGATGACCCTGGAGGAGCTCGACCCTGAGCTCGCGAAGGGGTCAGAGTTCACTTTCGTTGAGGGTGCTGCAATTCAGGTTCACCAGGTGAAGCGTCAGTACAGCACCAACCCGGCGTGGACCATCCCGGTGCTCGCGAGCAGGGGTGTGTTCAAGGCCGCCGCGGACCACGTTGCTGCTGGCCGCGATTTCTACTTCATCTCGATGACCTCGTGCGGTCCGCTCGTCGAGTTGAGCGACCGGGCACGGAGTGCCTCGGACCTTGCCAGCTTCAACCAGGCGTTGGAAACGAGCAAGGAGTTGCGCCAAGCTTTCGACGACCTGACCGCGACAACGGTGTTGGGAAGCGAGAAGACCGCGTATGCGACGTTGCGCGGCATGTTCTTCGAGGTGCATCAGGAGCGCATCACCCGCAAGGACAACGCGCTCATTGCGGAGATGATGCTGACCGGGGCAACCGGGCACTTGATGACCTTGGCTCTGGGTGACGTTCTCGACTCGAACATGGGTCACTCGGTGAACGGCGACGACTTTCTGGCTGCGCTCGAGCCGCACGGAATTTGCCGCCGGCCTGCCGGTTCGCGATCCTCGGTCCAGACGAAGGTAGCGGGCGTCACCGCTCGTTGGCGGCGCAGCGTTCGGCGCGAACTTCTGGACCCGCCGATTTCTCGGGACGAGGCGACTGAGCTCGCCGATTCAATGAACAACGGCAGGTTCAGCTTGCTGGTCGGGACCGCGGGCGATGGAAAGTCGGCGGTGCTCGAGCAGACAGCTTCCGCGCTTGAGGAGGCCGGAGGCACCGTCCTAGCCTTCCGGTTGGATCGTCTCGGCGCCTTCGCCACGACCGCAGCACTGAGTGACGAGCTCGGTCTGGGCATGTCGCCCGTTGCGGCGCTGTCGCTGGTTGCGGGCAACGGGCACGGGTACCTGCTGGTCGACCAGTTGGACGCGGTCAGCTTGGCTTCTGGGCGAATGCCGGAGAACTTCGACGCAGTCGCCGACCTGGTCGAGGAGGCGCTGCTGCTTCCGAACGTGTCGGTGGTCCTCGCATGCCGTGGGTTCGACTTGGACAACGACCACCGCATCGCGTCACTGACGTCGCGGCATCACGTCACGCGGGTCGAGGTGGGTGACTTCCTCGACGCGGCTGTGGACGGGGCCATTTCACGCATGGGGCTCGACCCGACCGTGTTGACTCCCGGTCAGCGTCGCCTGCTGCGCCGCCCGTTGCACCTCGTCCTGCTCTCCGGGGTCGCTTCGCAGCCGGATGCGCTGGCGTTCCGTTCCCGTGGGTCGCTGTTCGAGGCGTTCTGGAATCGGAAACGGCAGACGCTTCAGGAACGGAACGTGCGGTTCAACGAGGTGGTCGAGCGGGTCGCTACCGCCGCGAGCGACCGGCAGACGCTGTCGGTGCCGATCGAGGTGCTCGACACCGGAGAGCTCAACCGGGACGCCCACATCCTCATCTCCGAGCACGTTCTCGCCGAGGACGGCGGCCGCGTGGCTTTCTTCCACGAGGCGTTCTTCGACTACGCGTTCGCACGACAGTGGGTCCTGCGGTCCGAGTCCCTGGTGGAGTTCTTGAGCCATCGGGAGCAGGAACTGTTCCGGCGTGCTCAAGTTCGCCAGATCTTGCAGTACCTGCATGAACGTGACCACGACCGGTTCCTTGAGGAGTGCGAGGCGCTCCTGGTACGTGAAAGCGTCCGGTTCCACGTCAAGGACACCGTCATCGCCGTCATCGCGAGCCTGCCAGCCCCGACCGCCGAAGAGGCCGCGATGGTCCTGCGGGTCGCGGCCACCGGGCCTTCTTACATCGAGCGGCTCTGGCAGCAGTTCCGACGCCCACAGTGGTTCACCCGATTCAGCGCCGACGGCATCCTCGAGGGGTGGCTCGACGGGCCCGACGCCAAGAACAGGGACCTAGGTGCGCTGTTCATGGGTTCCCAGGTGCGCGACGACCCGGCGTCAGTCGCAGGACTACTCAAGAGCCGGCAGAGTGCCCCGGACTATCCCGGTTGGTTGAGGTGGACGGTCCGTTTCGGCGACGTCGAGTCAAGCCGGGACATGTTCGACCTCCTCCTCGCTGGGGTCCGGGCCGGGATGTACGACGGCCCCGACCGCGAGTTGTGGATCAGTGTCCACCAGATCGGGGAGAGCCAGCCGCTGTGGGCCATCGAGCTCCTGAACGCGTACCTGGTCGGCCGCCCGGACGCTCTGGCCCTCGATGAGTTCGGGCAAGTGGCTGCGCTGCAGGATCGCGACCACTACGTCTCCGAGATCGTGCGCGACAGCGCAGCCGCTGAGCCGCTCGCGTTCGTCGAGATGGCGTTGCCGTACATGCGGACGGTGATGGCAGCGACGGCTCGGCCAGCTGCCGATGACGGCTTGGTCCGCGACGAGCACTTTTCACACCGGATGGCGGGCTCCTCAATGTTCGACCGTGAGTTCGACGACGCGCTTGCGGAGGCCACCGCGCTGGCGCTGGAGCATCTCGCCACGAACGAACCGGAGACCGTTCGACCGTGGCTGGAGGTGCTCGAGACGGACCCGTACGAGTCGTCGCAGTACCTGCTGTACCGCGCCATGACAGCCGGGGCGGTTGTGTTCGCTGACTGGGCCGCCGACCTTCTCCTTCAAGGCGGCGCCCGGCACAAGAGCGGGTACTCGTTCAGTGGGGGTAGGTGGGTGGCGCGCGAGCTGCTCCGCTCCATCGCTCCGCACGTCGATGACGAGAAGCACCGTCAACTCGAGGTGGCGTTCCGCGACCTTAAGAACCCGTACGAGAAGTCCCGGACCCGCGGGAGTACGGCATTCATGTTCCTCTCTGCGCTCGACGAGGCGCGCCTGAGTCCCGAAGGCACCCGGCGGCTCGGCGAGTACAGGCGTAAGTTCGAGGAGAACGAACCGCCCGCCCCGACCGGCATGACCGGCGGCGGGGTCGCATCCCCCATCAGCTCCAAGGCTGCCGAACTGATGACCGACGAGCAGTGGCTACAGGCGGTGGCCAAGCACAACGCCGACGTAACCAACTGGGACACCGGTGTTGGCGGCTCCCGTGAGCTTTCTTCAGTGTTCCGCGAACACATCGCCGCCGACCCGGTCCGCTTCGGACGCCTGGCGCTCTCGATGACCCCGGCCCTCGACGATGCCTACACCAGCACCATGCTGATGGGACTAGGCGAGTCCGAGTTCTTACCTGCGGATCTGGAGGTGCTGTTCGACGCCGTGCGCCACCTCGGTGCGTTCGAGCAACCTGAGACTGACCGCTGGCTCGGGTGGGCCCTGCAACGGCACCAGCGAGCCGTGCCACTCGACCTCGTAGAGCTCATCCTCCATCGTGCGCTGCACGGCTCTGACCCAGACGACGACGACCCCCGCATCACCCGGCAGGTCGCAGACGGTAACCAGATCGCCGACCTTCACGAGAACGGCATCAACACCGCCCGGGGCGCCCTCGCTGAAATGCTCGGCGACCTCATCATCCGCGAGTCGGCCGGCGAGCGCACGGAACTCGTCCGCCCACACCTCGCAGATCTCGCCGCCGACCCGGTCAGGTCGGTCCGCGCGTGCGTCGCCCACACCATCGGCGCGTCGCTACGAAACGCCCGACCGGACGCCATCGCAGCGTTCAACGTCCTCATCGACACCGACGACACCCTTCTGGCAGCGCCTCACGTCGCGCGGCTGATGCAGGCAATCGGCACCATCAACCCAGAGGTCATCGAGCCCGTCATCACCCGGATGCTCGACTCCGAGGAGGCCAACGTCAGGAGCGTCGGCGGTGAGCTCGCTGGGTACGCCGCGCTCGAGTGGGCTCTGCACGATCTGCTCACGCGAGCGCTGACCCTCGACGCCGAGGTACGAAGCGGTGTTGCATCGGCGTGCGCGAACAACATCAACACGACGTCCAACCAGGCTTTAGCCATCGAAACGCTCCAGAAGTTGATGCACGACCCCGAGCCCGAGGTACTCGAGGCTGTCGCTAGGATCGCCGGCCGCCTCCGGGACAACGCGCTGCGACCATTTGCTGCGCTACTGAGCGACCTCATCGCCTCCCCAGCGTACGGTGAAGCGACCCCGCAGCTGTTCATCACCCTCCAGCACGCTCCCGACCGGGTCGACGACCTCGCCCTCAAGGCGGCACAGCAGTTCATCAACGTCTTTGGTGCCGAGGCTGGCGACATGAGCACCGCGGCCGCAGGCGACACCATGTACGTCAGCGATCTGGTCGTGCGCGGCCTGGCACAGTCGAAGTCTCCTGCAGAACGAGCAGCGTTGCTCGATGTCCTCGACAAGCTCCTCGAGATAGGCGCGTACGGCATCGGGGATGCCATCGCGGCGTCCAGCCGCGACTGACCGGTTCAGTACGCGAGAACCTAGCGACCTGGGCGGTCGCGTCGATCCCCCCGCGAGCTTGGAACCTGTATTCGCGCAATCGTGATGCAGCCACGTAGCCGTTTAGGATCATTAGGGTGGGTGACGTGAGCGGCCCACCAAGCGACTTCGCCCGACTCGTGTTGTTCTGTGACCTGGCGGACCAATATGACGACTTGGCAGTCGCACTTCCCGTGGTCGACATGGATCTACAACTCGTCCCCTTGTCCCCGGAACCGGCGCCCGATCATTGGCCTCGCGTCGTCCGCGCGATGGCACTGCGAAAGTTCATGCTGACGAAGTCGGACCACGTCTACGTGCCTACCGTGCTCGACGCAGTCGAACGGTGCTTAACAGATCAGTCCCTTGTCCAGAACGTGGAGGGATACCGCGAGGGATTCCGAGGACTCGGTCTTGCGATCAGGGTAGATGAGGGCTCAGGTGTGCCTCGCATCGCGCCGGAGATTATCGAAGACCTGATCTACGGAGGGCTCCTTCACGGGGACTATGACCGCCACAGACGAGTTAGAAGTCGCCCATCCATGACTCATGACGTCTCGTTGTGGCAATTCACCAGCGACGCTGAGCATTTCATCCGACAGCTCAGAGGCGTCATCCGCGGAAGCATTGACGAAGGGATTCTCGCGGACGGTCCGACCCGGAGCACCTGACGGCATGGCGGTGCGTCAATCGACCGCTCAAGTTCACGGAAGCCCTAGAGGTTGAGAGATCGACGCATCCGTCGTCGCGGATCGGCGGGTCAAGCGCCCGTCATGTCCGACGAACTGTCGGCGGCCGGGAATAGCATCGTGCATTGTGACCGTCCCCCGACCCAATGTGAAGTCTGGCCCCTTAGCCGGGCATGTACGACGCAAGCGGGTCTTCTCGTCACCGCTCATGGCGACAGGAGCACTCAGCATTGGAGATTGGGTCCGCGATGACTTGCCCGACCTTCTCTGGCCGGCGCTCGTACTGGCGGAGAACGGGACGTCAGCTGGTGAGAATTTCGTGCGATGGCAGCGGGCGCTTCTTGACGAATTTCCCGACGCGAATCGAAGCGACCTTGCTAGCGGTCTCGACGGTCGGATGACAAGCCTAGACCGACTGATTGATGCGGTTCCCGATATTGCTGAGTCCGTTCGAACTCACGCGCGTAAGTTTGGCCTGCTCAGTGACACCGTGACCGAGGCACTACGGTTGTACCCGGAACGGCCCGGACAGGTCCTGGGGTCGTCCGATCCAAGCGTGCTGACGAATGTCGGCGGAAATTTGCTCGTGAAGGCAGTTTATGACTGCATGACCGATGGGCATCGCGAGGCCGTCATCAAGTGCATTTCGATCTGGGCCGCCGTCCAGGCTGGCACGTTCAGTACAGATCACACGACGATTGATCTTCTTCACGACTACCCGACGAACTTCGAGAAGCGGGCGCAGGCCGACACCGTCGTGCGGGCGTCATGGGGTGCGTCGAAAGGCGCTCAGGAGGCTTTCGATCCCGGCAAGTACGAGCATGCCGTCAAATGGGCCAAGATATTCTGGGGGGTCAACTCGATGACGACACCGTGCATTCGCAAGAAGGATGCTCCGGAAGCAGACCAGCCGGCATCGCAAGATGAAGTGGCCGACGCATCGACCGACTCCGCAACCGCGGAAGATGACAAACTTTCCGGGTCGACACTCCGGGAGCGTGCGCTGGATCTTCTGTCGAATTACGTCGAAGCGATCGACAAAAGTCCGTCGCGCCTGTATGACCCGGACCGTGAAGAGGTCAACACCGGACTGGTGATGAAAGCTGGGCGTGACGTTGCTGCCGCACTCAGTGCGCCCGACCTCTGGTGCTCAGAACATGGGGCGCATGTCGGTCGCACACTCGTCGAGAACCGCATCCTCCTTGCATGGATGTATCAGCAGGATCAAGCCTCCATCTACTCCAAGTACAAGTCGTACGGCGCGGGGAAGGCCAAGCTCTATGCCCTCATTGCCGAAGAACTGCCCACAAGCCTGCGCATAAACGGGCACAGCGAGTCCGTGGACCGTTTGCGCGAAGTCAGCCATAACGACGACATCTTCGACTATCGCGCGGTTGACATCAGCAGCACCTTCGCAGATGGAAAGAGCCTTCGTCAGATGGCTGAGGAGTCCGGTTTGATCGATCTGTACCGGCACGCATACCAACTGGAGAGCGGCGTCGCGCACTCAGAGTGGTGGTCCGTCGAACTGCACGCCATGGAACGGTGCCGCAATCCGCTTCATCGAGCGCACCTCATTCCCAGCCTCTCGCTATCAGCGGGCGACAATGCTGAACTCGCACGCAGTTGGGTCGTCGCACTCCACGCATTGATCGTGACGAGCCTGGACATCCTCGACATCCCAGAGGACGTGAGACGCGATGCGTTTGGGTGGCTGACCGATCAGGGTTGAGATCGGCTCCCAGGGAATCGATGAAATCAGCTCTGTTCTGACCGAGCAGCGAGTTGTGGCGCGGTGATCTGGGTCATTCCACAGCGGGCCCGTGGGGGCAGAGGCATCGCTCAGGTGATGTCGAAGTCTCCATTGGCGTGGAGAACGAAGCGGTCTGTCATGAGGGCGACGTATCGCGCGAAGTCGTCTTCGCCCGGTGCCTTCCTCACCAGGTCGCGACTGAGCGGCCAGGTTGCATGAAGTGCCATGAAGAGGCCGGAAATGCGCACGCAGGTTCGCGTCAGATGGGTGTGAGTGTCAACAACGGTCGTGAGGTCTTGGGAAGTCGCCGTGTTGTAACTCTCCTGCAAGTCGTTCAAACGGTGGAAGGTGTTCCATCGAGGCGGCTCCCAGTCGCTTCTGACTGGGTCCGAAAGCCACATGTCGTGGACGACGCGATTTCGAAAGT